>CALDGQ010000026.1 GCA_937941765.1 uncultured Saprospiraceae bacterium | reverse complement strand
TGTATAAAGCCAGGATTTTTTGAATACTTTTTCATCGGGAAAAAGTATTGCCAGTCCGGCGAGGACAAAGTAAAATTAATGAAATATGACTAAGCACGTTCCAGGAAATTTAATAAATTCTCATTACTTCTGAATATCCCTTAATAGAAAAAAGCCAAAGGTATTTTGCGATCTAATAACAAATATGTATTAAATTTGAATAAAATCATCAAATCATGTTTTTAAAAAAATCACCCACGACTCAATTCTATTCATTTGGTATTGGCTGCATTTTAATCATTGCGCTATTAAGTTTATCTTGTGTTGCCAATCAACAATTAAATGACGTCCAAAATTTTATTGTTAAGGAAAATGAAAACCCTTGGGTGATTGCTCATCGAGGTGGTCGGAATTTATTTCCAGAAAATACAATGGCTGCTTTTGACGGATCAGATGCATTGGGCGTAGATGCATTGGAGATGGATGTTTGCTTGTCTAAAGATGGGCACTTGGTGACACATCATGATTTGACAATCAACCGAACTAGTAATGGGGATGGAAAACTAATTGACTTTACACTTGAGGAGTTGAAAAAATTGAACTTCGGACATCATTTTAAGGATATCAATGGACAAAAAAGTTTTCAGGATCAAATTGTAGTCATTCCAACGATGGAAGAAGTAATGGAAAAATACGCAGCCAAATATCCACTGATTATCGAAATCAAAAATAAATCTGAGAACGGATTTAAAGCGGCTCAAAAATTATTTGATCTTATTCAAAAGTACAAAATAGAAAGTAATGTGATTGTCGCTTCTTTCCACGGCGAAGTGTTAGAAAAATTTAGAAGTATCAGTCAAAATAAAATTATTACAGCGACTACTTTAAATGAGTCGAAAAAATTTGTCCTCAGTAAAAAATTAGCAATGCCATTTTTATTTAAACCGGAAAGTGCCGCTTTTCAAATTCCTATGAAAGCAAAAGGTATCAATTTGGCAAAATCTGGCTTCACCAAAATGGCACATAAAAGAGATATGATTATTCATTATTGGACCATCAACTCTAAAGAAAATATGAGAAAATTAATTAATTTCGGTGTCGATGGAATCATGACCGATCGACCGGATCTATTAATTGAATTGTATAAAGAAATGCAATTAAAATAAACTATGGGGATTTTTGATTTTATATTTCAGAGAAGAAATGAGATGTCTCAATGGGCTGCAGAAATGGGAATGAGTTATTTTGAAAATGATCAATATGGTTTGCGTGAACAAATTGATGCTTTTGAATTAATCAGCACAGGACGTTCAAGACGGATTAAAAATTTGATGGTACGAGGACATGAAATGGATGAAATGCAAGAATGTATTTTTGATTTTCATTATGATAGTGGAAGCAATGATAATGAAACAACAACAAAAACAACGGTCATTTTTCTAAATTCGAAAAGTTTACTCCTCCCCTCTTTTTTTATGCGTCCGAAAAATAAATTAGGTAAATGGTTTCAACGAATTCGAGACAAAAATCAAGGTCCAGGTGATAAAGATCAGTTATTGTACAACTACAAAGTGAATGTGGAAGATGATGCACAACTAGATTTTTTAATCAACAGTGGCATTCATACTTTATTGTTGACAGACAAAGTTTATAATTTGGAAGGATACGGTCATTATATGATTATCTATCAGGATGCTCGATTGTTGAATCTGAATCAGATTTTAAATATGCGCTCTACTGCTCAAAATATTTTTGATTATTTGAAAGCTAATAGTTGGTACGTTTAAAATTAATGTAAAATGTATAATGTAAAATCGACGACTATACGTCATGTGCAAAAGTCCCCAAAAGCAAAGAAGTTAGAAACCTTTTGCTCGAATACCGTGTGTGTATGTGTATGTTACGAGATGAAGATTTCTAACCGCTCATCTCGAACGAATATTTTCGCACAGTCAGACGTGTACATACATTAGCGTATACGAAAAATACCCGTTGTGGTTGGTTTCACTGTTCCTTTCAAGAACCTTAAATAGATTTATGAGTTTTCGGATAACCTGTTGCAAAGCGTCCATATTTTTCATTTTACATTTTTAATTTTACATTTTTTTCAATTCTTTAAACGTACATTCGCACCCACGCTGGCTCGCGCATTTGCGTCAATAATTTTACATTTTTAATTTTATATTCCCTATGAAGTGGGTCCTAAAAGCATTAATTCAAAAAACGATTTCTTTTCTCCCCAACAGTCACCGCCTCAACTATTGGTTTCAAAAGCATATCACAAAAGGGGTGCAATTGACAGACGATTATCTCGATGATCGACTGATTCACTTTAAGCAACATCTTTATTTTTATCATAAGTATTTTGGAAAAAAAATTGCACCTGATTCTATTTTAGAACTGGGTACTGGTTGGTATCCCATTATTCCAATTTGTTTTTTCTTATCAGGCGCAAGAAAAATATACACGATTGACATTGCAGAACTTTGTAATGAAGAAAACCTAAAAACTTCTTTGGCAAAAATTGTCGACTATTACGATAGAGCATTGTTACAAAAATATGTTCCGATTAAATCTGAGAAATACGAGATCCTAAAATCCCTTTTAAAAGACAACGCCAACAAAAAAGAAATTTTAGAAAAACTCAATCTAACCTACTTGGTTGAAGATGCTAGAAAAATGAGCCTTCCAAATCAATCAATTGAATACATTACTTCTAACAATACATTTGAGCATGTATATCCCGATATTTTAAAAGACATCCTAGTGGATTTCAAAAGAGTCTTGGCTGATACAGGTGTCATGTCGCACTTTATAGATATGTCTGATCATTTCGCGCACATGGATAGGTCTATTAACATCTATCATTTTCTAAAATTTTCAAAGAAAGAATGGGATCGAATTGACAACACAATACAGCCGCAAAATCGATGGCGCATGGTACACTTTAGAGCATTGTTTGCTAAATTGGGATTAGACATATTGGAAGAAAAAAACAGACCTGGTGATTTGACACTGCTTAGGGAAGTAAAAGTTCATGAAGAATTTAAAACCATCTCGGAAACGGAATTGGCAATAAGTCATGGATATAGTGTCTTGAGAAAAGAGAAAAATTAATTCCTAAATGAGGTTACCATTCTTAAATTCATGCTTCGTGTAACGTTATGAAAAATTACTACGAAATATTAGGAGTCGAACAAAATGCAACTAAGGCCGATATAAAACGGAATTATCGAAAGTTAGCAACGAAGTATCATCCTGATAAAAATAGCGAACCTACTGCTGCCTCTATTTTCATAGCTGTCACGGAAGCATACGAGATATTGAGTAATCGAAAAAGTAGAGCTGCCTATGATTTGTCAAGATGGCAAGCTCTGAAAAACAAGCAAGCCAACCAAGACACCTTTACTACTACGCCGTATCCAACAGAAAGCACCCGTTCTCGAAGAAATAAAGCCCAAGAAAAAAGAAGTACGAAATATCATAAAGCGAAAGGAGAAACCACAAAAACTTTGCTTCTTATCACAGAAAGTTTATATCTCTTGAGTCGCTATATTTTATCTATTTTAGCGATCACATTAATGAGTGTTATTTTATTCTCTGCTTCCTCCCAATTTCTCAACGAAGCATTAAGTCTTGGCATCAGATTAACCATCTGTGTTTTGGTTCCGTTGCTTGCATGGGGAATATTTAAAATCATACACCATCTTTTTTCGGAGATCAAAAAAGACATTGCCTTATTTTCAATCTACTACAAAATTACCCATCAAAAAGCCTGTTACTTTTCTATTCCTGTTTTTATAATTGCACTCCTACTCTATTTATTTATTTTGAGGTCGTTTTAATTTAATTTGCAACAATATATTTTCGTTATTTTTTATTTTTCTACATCCAGATAATTTTGTAATTCGCTTTCCATTCTAATTCATTAAAAAAAGAAAAGATCAGTATTTCTTCATTCGGTTAATCATAATTTTCTCTTCACTAAAAACCATGTAGGAGAAATCATAGATGTAGTGATAGGTTTTGTTTTTACTATTCACATAATATCCTGTCATATAGTTAAAGTTAAATTTCTTCTCGTCTAAGACAGATCGGTTTATCATTTTCTTCGTTCCACGTTTCCCCATTACTTCTAATAATATGGATCTGTTTCTGTGCAAGACTTTGTCAACTGGGAGTGTCACACCTTTAGTTACCTTTCTTAGTTTTCTGTGGTATTCGGACTTGCAAGAAGTGGAACAGAATTTTTTATCCCTTCGTCCTAAAATTTTCTCTTTACACATTGGGCACTTCATAGTATGTAAAATTTCATTTTTCAAACATTATTCTTACAAAGATAGTAATTAACCGTATCGGAACCGTTTCGACACGGCTATATATTTAAAAATGCTTGTTTTTTATCTTTAAACATCTGTTATTTCGGTTTTAAATAATCAACTATCTATAATGGAAGCTACAAGAAAGACGATGTTCATCAATTTAAAACATCTTGTAATTGGCGAGCAGAAACAGATTGGCATTCAATTTTATCCCAATAAAGTCATCCAATCTTTAGTAAAAGAACTCCCCGAAGTAAAATGGAGCAACACTTATAATATGGCTTATATCCCCAACCGAGGAAACCATGTAAAGTTGATTTTTAAGAAATTCAAAGGAGTCTGTTGGATAAACACAAAGCAGTTTTTTGTGAATCGACCTGTTAATAAAACGAATCAACCTTTAGATTTAACTAAATTAAGAGAAAATCAAAAGAAAAAAAAGTGGCGGACCTGTCCTGAGGTATACTTGCAAAAATTGGAATTAAAAAAGTATTCTTATAGAACTGCGAAAACATATGTTTCCTACTTTGAAAAATTCATCAACCATTTTGAAAAACAAAAATTAATTGAGATTGATGAAATGGATATTCGAAATTACCTTCAATTTTTGGTGAGACAGAATACCTCTTCTTCCAAATTAAACCTGATAATTAATAGTATCAAATTTTACTATGAAGTTGTTATGGGTATGCCCAATAGATTTTATGCCATTGAGCGACCTCGAAAAACAAAGACACTTCCAAAAGTACTAGCCAAAGAAGATGTTGCAAACATGATTAAGAAAACAATCAATCTCAAACACAAATGCATAATTAGTGTCTTATATGGTGGAGGATTGCGTATTGGTGAGTTGCAAAATTTGGCTATAAAAGATATAGATAGTAAGCGAATGCTTATGCATATCAGAGATGCCAAGGGCAATAAAGATCGGTACGTGCAATTAAGTTCAAAATTGCTACCCGATTTACGTAACTATTTCAAAGAATATCGCCCTAAAGAATATTTATTTGAAGGAGAAAAAGGAGGTTGCTACTCCACCTCCAGTATTAGTAAAGTAGTCAAACAAGCAGCTAAAAGAGCAGGTATTCAAATCAATGTCCATGCCCACATGTTGAGACATAGTTTTGCTACTCATTTGTTAGAAAATGGTACCAACTTACGTCATATACAACATTTAATGGGGCACAGTAGCCCGAAGACGACTGAAATCTATACACATGTAGCCACTACTTCATTTAGCGATATTAAAAATCCTTTGGATTGCTTATATTAGTCCAATGTTATAATGGGAATAAACGCACCTGGTGTGTTTATCTCTTATTTTTAGGGATAAACGCACCTCGTGTGTTTATCCAGTTGTTAGGCTTAATTAAACGCAACAATCAAAATTTATGTTTGATGTAAAGACAATAGAACATTTAAAGTATTATGTATATCTTCTTATTGACCCTGAAACGGATGAGCCATTTTACGTAGGAAAAGGAATTGGAAATAGAGTATTTAATCACGTTAAATGTGCTTTAGAAGACGAAGAAACATCAAATGAAAAATACGATGAAATTAGGCGGATTATAGCTAACGGCAATGAAGTTAAACATCTAATTGTTAGACACGGACTAACCGAAAAGAATTCTTTAGAAATTGAATCAGCTTTAATCGATACTTTTAAATTCATCCCAAAATTCAAAAATTTTGTTCGTGGAAATATACAAGGTGGAGTTAACTCTATTGAAAAAGGTTTAATGACGACGAATGAACTAATTAGACTTTATAATGCTGAAACGCTAAGCAAAATCGGAAGAGATTGTGTAATTATCAATATAAACAGAACTTACAAAAGGGGTTCAGGTGAGAACGCAATCTATGAAGCAACTAAAGAAATTTGGGATATAAAAGAACATAGAAGAAATCAAATTAAACATGTACTAAGTGAGTATAAGGGACTAATAGTAGAAGTCTTTAAAGTCAATAAATGGTATTCAAAAGAACGCGGATATAATATTGGAGCTAAAAAATATGGACAAACATATTTAGGTTATGGTTTTGAAGGTGTAATTGCAGAGGAATCTGAAAGAAACAAATACATCAACAAGACTATTTCTCCGTTTAAGAAACGAGGATTTGCAAGTGTCTTAATTTTCCCAGAAACGCTACAAAAACTAAAAAATAACTAAGCCTAATCGAGTAGACGGCTCCGCCAACAAATAGTTGACGGAGTGCGCCTCTCACACCACCGTACGTACGGGTCTCGTATACGGCGGTTCGGAAATCCATAAACCGCAATGCTCTTTACACCATCGCAGCGTAGTTTGTACT
>CALDGQ010000025.1 GCA_937941765.1 uncultured Saprospiraceae bacterium | reverse complement strand
TTGATTTAAAAATTTATCAGAAGAAAGTAGAATATTATTGGCTTCATTACGAGCTTCTAACAATCCTCTTACTTTCATATCCGCTTCTGCATTTTCGATAGAATCCAATAACATCATTGCCATTTCTTCTTCTGACAAACCATACTGTGATTTTATTTCGATTTCAGTTTCTACATTGGAACGGAGTTCTTTTGCTTTAACTTTTAGAATTCCATCTGCATTGAGAATAAATTGTATTTCTATTTTTGGCAAACCAGCAGGCATCGGTGGAATTCCTTTGAGGACAAATTCTCCTAACTTCCGATTATGCTCAATCAAATCACGTTCTCCTTGATAGACGGCTATTTTTAAATTGGTTTGTCCATCAACGGAAGTCGTATAATTTCGACCAGCACTTGCAGGTACTTTGTTATTTCTTGGAATAATGGTATCCATCAATCCACCAACCGTTTCAATCCCCAACGATAATGGTGTGATGTCTAATAGCAATAAGTCTTTTTGATTTCCCGCCAAGACATCTGCCTGAATTGCTGCTCCCAACGCAACCACCTCATCTGGATCTAAATTATTATTGACTGTTTTTCCAAAAAAGGAACCCACCTTTTCATTTACCAATGGAACACGAGTAGAACCACCCACCATCACTACTTGATCAATTGCAGCAGTCTCAAGCTTTGCATCTTTCAAAGCCATTTTGCAACTATCGATTGTTTTGTTGACTAGTGGAAGAATTAGTTTTTCAAACGTCGATTTATCAATTGTATAGTCAATATCATTTAAAGTAGTACTAAAAGTATCATTGCTACTTAGTTGTTTCTTCGCTTGTTCCGCCATTAATCTCAACGCTTGACCAAACGATTTATCATTTGCAATGTCTTCTTCTTTAATCCCATTTTTCTCAATCCAATAATTGACAATTACGCGATCAAAATCATCACCTCCTAAAAAAGTATCTCCGTTGGTTGACAATACTTCAAATATGCCATTGTGAATTTTCAAAATTGAAATATCGAAAGTTCCGCCTCCTAAATCGTAAACGGCTATGGTTTGTTCAACAGAAGCATCTTGACCGATTCCATAAGCAAGTGAAGCCGCTGTTGGTTCATTGACAATTCGGAGTACATCCAATCCTGCTAATTTACCAGCATCGCGAGTTGCTTGTCGTTGCGCATCATTAAAATAGGCAGGAACAGTAATCACTGCTTTGCTAACTTTTGCATCCAACTCTTTTTCAATTCGCTTTTTTAGTTCCTTGAGAATTTGAGATGATAATTCAATAGGTGTGTAAAATTTATCGCCAACTTTTATTTTGACCAAACTTTCGGTATCATCATCAATAATAGAGTAGCTGAATAATTCCTTTACCTTATCGACATCACCATAGGATTTCCCCATCAATCGTTTTACTGAAAATATAGTGTTGGAAGGATCGGTGATTAACTTTTCTTTTGCTGAATTGCCAACAAGAATATCGTTATTTCCAAAGTGAATTATGGATGGAACTAGTGCTTCCTTGTTTTCTCCTTTTATCGCGACTGCTTTTCCGTCTTTGATGTATGCCACCAAGCTATTGGTTGTCCCTAAGTCGATACCGATGATCACATCTGATTCTTTCTCGACATCACCAGCTTGCATGTTTATTGAAATCTTTGCCATTTTCTCTGTTTGTAGTTTGCTTCAAGCAATCATTTAATTAAGGGCAAATATAAGTAACTAAAACCGCTCGGAGGGCTGCACTTAATTTTATTATTTCATTGAAGTAAATTTCTTTTCTAATATTAATAAAATCTGGAAAGCCCTCAGAGAGATATAATCAATAAAGAAAAAAAGAAGTTGATAATGAATTAAAAATCCTTTGTAGCAGTTATTACACAAAGCACCTATTCTCTTGAGAATGTCGACCATTTTTTGCAATTTGCACTAGCTCATTTTAAAAGAAATCATGGAATTTATACCCAAGGATATTTACGAAAAATTAGAATTCAATAAGGTTATCGTTTTGTTGCAAAATGAATGTCTTGGAGAAGCGGCAAAAGAGAAATTGACGAGACTTAGACCGGAGACACTGGTTTTTATGATCCAACGACGATTGAGAGAAGTGCATGAGATGAAAGAAGGATTTGAGAACAATGAAAACTTTCCTTTTTCTGCTTACAAAGACATTTCGAAAGATCTCAAAATGCTTGAAGTAATTGATTATGTCCTTCCGATTGAAGGATTGCAAAAGATCAATAACATCTTGAGAGTAGTTGGAGAAATTTATCGGTTTTTCAATCAAGATAGACAAGAGTCAAGACCTACTTTATTTGAGTTGATTAGAGACAAAGAGTTCAACAAAAACTTGATGGTCTCAATCGATAAAGTAATAGATGAAGAGGGTAGAATTAAACCAAATGCTTCGCCGGAATTACAAGCCATTTCAAAAAGCAAATCACGTCGTATTCAAGATTTGGATAAAGTGTTTAGAAAACTCATTATTGAATATCGTCAAAGAGGTTGGTTGAAAGATACGGTGGAGAGTTTTAGAAATGGACGTCGAGTTTTGACCGTTCCATCTGAGCATAAAAGAAAAATCCGTGGTATCATTCATGATGAATCGACAACTGGTAAAACTGCATTTATTGAACCTGAAGCAATCATTGATATCAACAACGATATTTTTGATTTAGAAACGGATGAGAAAAGAGAAATCTATCGCATCCTTAAAGATTTGAGTACGATCCTACGACCTTATATTCCACTTCTTAAAACCTATCAAGAACTATTAGTACACTTCGATATTGTCCGAACCAAAGCAGTGTTGGCAAGACGCATGGATGCCAATATGCCTGACTTGAAAGAAGGTCCTCGACTGAATTACAAAAAAGCAATTCATCCATTATTGTTTTTGAAAAATAAAGCTATCAATGCTAAGACCGTTCCTTTTGATTTGGAGATGAAAGAAGACAATCGCATTTTGATGTTGTCAGGACCAAATGCGGGTGGTAAATCGATCACCATGAAAACAGTTGGTTTGCTTCAACTAATGGTTCAATCCGGTTTGCTTATTCCTTGTGATCCTGAGTCAGAAGTAGGAGTCTTTGAAAATATATTTGCAGACATTGGAGATCAACAATCACTTGAAGATGATTTGAGTACTTATAGTTCTCGCCTTCAAAATATGAAAGGATTTTTGGAGAAAGCAGATGAGAAAACATTGATTTTAATTGATGAGTTTGGTTCAGGTACCGACCCAGTTATTGGTGGTGCAATCGCAGAAGGTATATTGAAAGAGTTGAATCAAAGAAATGTTTTTGGGGTGATCACTACCCACTATTCCAATCTTAAAACGTTCGCATTTCAAACCAAAGGAATCCTAAATGGTTCTATGAATTTTGACAAAGCCAATCTGAAACCGACTTATGAAATGATTCCTGGAAGGCCTGGAAGTTCCTACGCTTTTGAGATTGCTCATAAAACTGGGTTGCAAAAAAAGGTCCTGGACTACGCAAAAAATCGTGCTGGTAAAAGTGAAAAAGCAGTGGATGAATTACTAGCGGATTTGCAACAAGATAAAAAAGAGTTGATGGCCAAAGTCGAAAAGATGATGGGCAAAGAACGGAAGTTGGAATCACTCATCAAGAATTACGAAACCCTTCACAAAGACCTCGAATACAAACGTAAGAAACACAAGATGGTTCAAAAAGAATCAAATCTTCAACAAGTTGCTCGCGACAATAAAGAGTTGGAGAAATTGATTCGGGAAATTCGAGAAGAAGGAAATCTGGAAAAAGCGAAAGAGTTGGCAACGAAAGTAAGAGCCGAACGAAAACAGTTGACAGCAGAAGTTGCCGAAATTCAAGAAGAGGTGTATCACAAAGAGGAAGTCAAGAAAGTCAAGCAACGGGATATTATTGTTGGTGATTTTGTCAAATTGAAGTCGGGTGGTGCAGAAGGTCAAGTAATGTCAATCAAGAAAAATAAAGTGCAAGTGCAATCAGGTATCCTTCAAATATCTGCTCATCTCCGAGACTTGGAATTAACTCGCGAACCACTTTCGATCAATCCTGTCAAGAGTGTCAATTTCGATGATGTCAAAACGGATTATGTTGTTGAATCCAAGATCGATATTCGTGGAATGCGTTATGAAGAAGCATTAAAAACAATCGAACTTTTAATGGATCAAGCATTGATGTCTTCTGTTGAAATGATTGAAATTGTTCACGGAAAAGGGAATGGCACTTTGAGGAAAGCGGTAAAGAAGAAGTTGAAAGAGTTTAAAGGAATTAAGAAAATTTGGCATCCGGAGGGGAATGATGGGGTTACATTTGTTGATTTTTAGTTGTTTCCGTAGGGTTTAGTCAACGGTGTTGGTTAGTCATTCTTTCAGGATTTTTTGAATAGGGACATTCAGGAGTAGCAATTTCCGACTTTAGGAATCATTTTGAATGCACAAAATATGCCTTTCATTTAAACTGAATAATCATCAATATCCATGCTTTCTCAATTGTGATTTTTCGAAGAATCTGATTCTTTTTCTTTTTTCATTGGATTTGGTTGGCAAAGAGGTTTAATTGAATAAGCCGTTTCACGGTTCACTTCAATAAAATGTCCTCTGGGACTTTTGATTTCGTTCATGTCAAACATATAAAATCGGCCTCCCGCTACAAAATCCAATTTTATGCTTATTTGAAGTGAATTTGCAACAATTTGAATACGTCGTTGAATTTTAACTCAATCACCCCGTTTTAGTAGGGATTCTAAATATCCTTAAAAAAACAAAGCCTCATCAATTACTTGATTACGCTTTGTTTATTCAAAAAAATATTGAAAACTAAAATGCCATGAAAAGCATAAAAATTTTCTCCAACAAATTTCAATACATCTCAAAATTTCCAATAATGTTATAAATTCCAGTACCTGAATTTGCAGTTTCTGGTGACATACTTGACAGCAATGCGAGCATTGATTCCATCCCTTCCAACATCTCAGGATCGAATCCATAAAGGCTTAAGTAGGAAGTATCATCATCTACCGATCTAAGTATACAATTTTTATAACCAAGGTTTTTTGAAATGTAAGTTGCTTTCTGAATCGCTTGTTCCAATGCACAAATCGCAAATTCATCTTGGTCTGCTAACATTTTGTTTTCATAAACCGGAGATACTGAATTTATTTTTATCTCGTGATGCTTCGCAATTTGGATCACCTCTGCAATTTGAATACTATCGCCTTTATATACGTAAATTTCCTGTTGGATATTTCCATCAAATTTGCATTCCGTTAGAGATTTTTCAAAATTCGAAAATTTCACACCTTTAGTGTTCAAGGTTTCCTCAAAATGATGTTTCTTTTCTTCCATAGAAACAAAACCTATCAAAGGGTCACATTTGTTTTTGTCGACTATAAATGCAAGTTTAATTGCATATCCAATTTTCGGAGAACCAGAAGGACATGACCCCATGACTTTTAAATGGACTGTTTTGTGTTGCGTGAATCCAGTCAAATAAAGAAACGCAAATAAAAAACTAAAAATAATCTTTTTCATTTGTATTTATTTTAATTCAAAAGTTACATTAACTCGATAGCTAATCGTCTTCACTTTTTGTGTGCCTTTATTACGTCCACTTCCAGGCATGTTTTGGTTTTTCAAATCTTCAATATTTAAAATGTCCCCAACTGATTTTCCAACAGCTTTTGCAATATTTTTAGCTTTTCGTTGCGCATCTTTAATTGCTGCTATAGACATCTCTTCCAAAAAATCATCTCTTGTTTTGTCAAATTCATATTTTATTGAACCAATTTTTACACCATCAAGAGATAGTTGACCAACTTTTAATGCTTCTTCTTCTGTAGCTACTTCAATCGTATAATGCTCATTGGAAATTTTTGCATAGTTCGATTTAGAAATGTTTTTGAAATTGTCCTTTTTTACATCTGTAGCATTAACTCCCATGCCACTCAAGGCTCCAAGAAATTCTTTTTTGATTTCTTCAATTGACTTTGCTCGTATTTGCTTGTACTCATTTGGTGCAATTTCCGTTAAAACAAATTCTATTTTGATTGTATTAAAATCAAGATCTTTTTCTGCCAAACCAACGATTCTGATAAATCTATCCATAGAAGGATCTGTTTGTGCATATTGTGTTATTGGTGTTAAAATAACAAGTAGAAAGAAAAGTAATTTTTTCATTAGAATGTAGATTTTGTGAACAATATTGTATTTGTAAATTTGTTGTTTGGTCAGGAAGGGCTATACCAACAAAGATATGAAATTTTGACACTTTAAACTGAATATGTAGTTTCTGTTATTAAAAAATTCTCGATCTTGATAGGTCTTGATGTTCAACTAAACATCCAATATATCATCATTCTCAATTGTCTCAGGAATTGTTTTCAATTCAAAAATCCAAATAAAAAAGATACTTGTTGAAAGTAAAATTATAGGCCTTAAACTAGAAATAGTCATTCTAAACCTGGAGTGGTTCTCAAATTCTAAGCCTACAAGAAAAAGAATCGTAAAAATTCCAATTCCAGTTAAGATTTTTTTTATGATTAAAGGATCATTGGATTCCCTTTTTAGAAACGCAATTATTATAACAAAAACTGGTAAAAAGGGTAGGCAATAAGGTAAAGTGCCTTTTAGCAAGTTTATAGAAAGTTTTATATAACCATATGTATACGGATTATATCCTCTATAAAACATCTCGTAAAGTATCGTTCCAAAAACTACAAGTGGTACACTAAGTAATACGCTCGATAACCAAACTTTTATGGAATATTTTAAAACTTCTGTATTCATATTGTTTACTAAGCATCCAAAATATCTTCCATATCCTCACGCTTGTCAATTTTACGTTTATTCATCGGCAACTCAAAATACCAAGTACCAACAATCATTGCAACTAAAAAAAGCAAAAGTGAGGACTGACCAATCGAACTTGTAAAGTGAACATAAGCAGAAATGGTTAATAAAGTTGCCAAAACTCCAATTAACAATCGTTTGATAAATATTTCACCTTCAAATTTAAAACGAAACCAAGTAACACCAATTACATATCCGCTCAATGATTGTATTCCGAATCCTGAAAAATAATCTACCAGGAACCCATAGAATAGTTTTATTTCTTGATTTAGATTGATCACTAAGACAAATACGATAACAAGTGCTGTGCTCACACTCCAAACTTTTAAGCAATATTTGAATACTTCTTGATACATGAAATCTTATTATGTAATTTTATTGTTGAATTTAAAACCTTGAAAGGGCGCACGATCTCTGAAGTCACCTCATTTATAAATCGATAATTCATTTTTTATTTAAATTCAGGATAGCCCTTTCAAGGATTCTTCTCCTAAGCATCTAAAATATTTTCCATCTCGATTCAAAACCTTGAAAGGGCTCACGATCTCCAAAGTCACCTCATTTAATATTCCATAATCCATTTTTTATTTAAATTTAGGATAGCCCTTTCAAGGATTACTTCTCCTAACCATCCAAGATATCTTCCATCTCAATTCAAAACCTTGAAAGGGCTCACGATCTCCGAACTGACCTCAGTTATAAATCGATAATCCATTTTTTATTTAAACTCAGGATAGCCCTTTCAAGGATTATTTCTCATAAGCATCTAAGATATCTTCCATCTCGATTTCCATTGGCTTAGTTTTCAATTTAAAAATCCAAATAAAAAGGAGGAGCAACATCAAAAATACAATTGGCAATACATTCGAAATACTTAACCATAAATAAAAATATTCAGTTCCAGAAAGCAAGCCAAATAGAACTATTAATAAAGCACAACTTACAGAAAGTAGCTTCTTTATGAATTGTTCGTTTTCAAATTTCCTATTTAGAACTTCATTGATAAGAGAGAAAAAAAATAGAAAGGGAATTCCTAAGACCAAGATTCTTCCTAATGCAAAAAAGAATAATTTATCATAATCAAACATAAATAAATTATATTCTTTGAAATAAACTCCATATAGTCGAATACCAATAATAGCAATCGGGATGCAAAGCACAAAACTTGCCAGCCAAACTTTAATAGAATATTTTAAGACTTCGATGTTCATGAGGTAATGTTGAACAGAAATGCTGTCTGTTTTCTGAAAAAAATATTCATATAAACACAGATAGGAATGTCTGTGCTACTTGATCTCGATCCGTTTTCCCAGATACTTTGGTTTTGTCCGCAACACCCAAACATCCAACACTGCTTTTACAACAGCAAAACGTTCTCTGAGTTTTACTCTACGAGCAAGACTTCCAGTATAGTCAGTCGCATTATAGGCTATTACATCTAAGTCATTTTGTCGAGCAAGATAAACCGCTCGTTCATTATGGAAGGGTTGTGAAATGACTGTAAACTTATTTTGACCAAATACTTCTTTAGCTCGAATTACAGAGTCCAATGTTCTGAATCCAGCATAATCTAAAAATATTCTTTCTTTAGGAATACCTGCTTTTATTAAATCTTGTTGAAACTCTTCAGGCTCATTATAGTCTTTTCTAGAATTGTCACCACTCACTAAAATGTAATCTATTCGACCTGCTTCAAACAATTCGATTGCGGCTTCAACACGGCCTTTGTAATACTTGTTAATGTATCCATGATCTAGGTGTTTGGCAGTACCTAGCAACAGTCCAACCTTATTTTTTGGAATTTCGTGCGTATTGAAATAACAATACTCGGAATAGCCTTTGACCGTGTATTTTGAATAAAATACAAGGATCGAAGCAAATAAACCTGCGAGGAGGAGCAAAAGGAATATTTTCTTAACCATTTTCTACATAGAGTATATAAGCCTGCCTTTAGAAGACAGGTACAACATAACAAGTATAATGCATTTTCTTTATTTAACCAAAAACAGCAAGAAGCCGCTTCAGTAAACTGAGCGGCTTCTTAATTTTTTTGATATTTTTAACTATGCTAAAGTATTGCTTTAACTATTAAAACATTTGTGTTCCAGCAAAGTGAAAGTTACCTTCAATAGCAGCATTCTCATCAGAGTCCGCACCATGAACTGCATTTTCACCGATACTTGTTGCATATAATGCACGGATGGTACCAGGAGCTGCCTCAGCAGGATTGGTTGCGCCAATCAATTTTCTGAAATCTTCAACTGCATTGTCTTTTTCAAGAATTGCTGCAACGATAGGACCAGAAGACATAAAGCCGACTAATTCATCATAAAATGGTCTTCCTTTGTGTACTCCGTAAAATTCACCTGCTTTCTCCTTTGAAAGGTGTGTTAATTTCATCGCTACAATTCTAAAACCACCTTCTGTGATTTTCTGAAGTATGTTTCCAATATTTCCGGCCTTCACAGCATCCGGTTTGATCATCGTAAAAGTCTTATTTCCAGCCATTAGATTGTTTATTATTTAAGTTTAAAAATAGCTATTGTCTTAATTTCCTTTAATAAGCCACAAAAGTAAAAAACATATTCAATTAATGCTTGAAACCTATTCACTTTAAATTTTGTTATCATCTATTATTTTGTCAACTTCGCACTCTTATATTGCACAATTTTATATGGACAACTTCCTCGAGCTCAAACACTTTCTTTCTACTCCCAAATATGTAGTCATTACTTCTCATCGCAACCCAGACGGAGATGCGATTGGGTCTTCTCTAGCATTAGCGCATTATTTGGATAAATTAGGTCACACTACACGTATTATTGTACCTTCTGAGTATCCAAAATTCCTCGCTTGGATGACTGGTGCCAATGATATTGTGATTTATGATAATTCGCCAGAAACAGGAAATGAGTATCTCAAGAATGCAGAAATCGTCTTTTGTCTTGATTTTAATTCATTGGATCGGATTGACAAACTAGGTGTTGCCATCGGTCAGTTGGATACAAAGATTGCCATGATCGACCATCATTTGTATCCAGAAAATTTTGCTGATTTTATGATGAGCGATTCATCTGCCAGTTCCACTTCAGAAATGATAATGGATTTTATGCGATTGATGGGAGATGAAAAAGAACTTGATGTGACAATAGGAGAGTCCATGATGACTGGTATTTTGACTGACACGGGTTCATTTAAATATAGTACGTCTCCAAAATTACTTCGAATTGTTGCAGACTTATTGGAAATTGGAGTCGATAATATCAAATTACAGGATCTGATATTTAATAGCATGGAGGAAAAACATCTTCGTTTGCTAGGACATTGTTTAAATAACCGGTTGGAAATTATTCCAGCGTTTAACACCGGTATCATTTATTTGACCAAAAAAGATTACGAAGAATTTAAAATACAACGAGGGGATACAGAAGGAATTGTAAACTTCTTGTTAAAAGTGAAGAATGTAAAAGTAGCAGCATTTATTACAGAACAACCAACGATTGTAAAAATTTCTCTACGTTCTAAGGGAGATTTTTCTGTACAAGAAATTTGTCAAAAACATTTTAAAGGAGGTGGCCACCTAAACGCATCTGGTGGAGCTTCTCATAAAAGTCTGGGAGCAACGATTCAGCAATTCAAAGATTTGTTGCCAGAATATCAAAATCAATTAATCAATAACTAATTAAAAACAACGTTATGCGAAATTCCCTATTTTTCCTTTTTCTATTATCGGGACTGATCTACAGTTGCGGTGGTGCTGGAGGAGGTGCAATGAACAGTGGAACAAAATCTGAATCAGGTTATTTATATACTCATCACATTAAAAATAATGGCAAAACTCCAATGGAAGGTGATGAAGTGACTTACAATGAAATGGTTTATTTAAATGACTCTTTACTTTATTCTACTTGGGAAATTGGTTCCGCTAAAACAGTGGTCCTTCCTAAAAAAGAATCAGTTGCAAAACCACCACCACCAAATTATGAAATGCTTTTAATCATGTCTGAAGGTGATAGTGTGACGGTAACTCAAAGCTTGGATTCAATCCCTAATTTGCCTCCACAATTGAAAAAGACAGATAAATTTCATTATCAAATGGCATTGGTTTCAATCAGAGACAAAGCTGCCGTGGAAGCAGAAGGCAATCAAATGAAAGCTAGAGAAGGAGAAGTTGCTACCGCAACAAGTGCTGTGATTGATGGCTACCAATCTAAAAAATTGAAAGTAGAAACTTTACCTTCAGGAATGAAATACATTATCCATGAAGAAGGTACTGGAAAACAAGCTACTGCCGGAAAAACAGTTTCTGTAAACTACTCTGGATTTTTATTAGACAAAAGCAATTTTGACAACTCCTTTAAAAGAGGTCGAACTTTTGATTTTCCGCTTGGTGCAGGTCGTGTAATCAAAGGATGGGATGAAGGAATTGCATTGTTGAAAGAAGGAGCAAAAGCTACTTTGTTTATCCCTTCTGATATGGGTTATGGTGAGCGTGGTTCTCCACCTAACATTCCACCAAATTCAGAATTGGTATTTTATGTTGAATTATTGAAAGTGAATTAAGAAGGTCTTTTCGTTTGCTAAATCTGCGTGAAGGATTTGTGCTTTGGCAAGGTTTTCGTAAACGTTTGAAAACATTGTAATTACGTTTACCAAACCTCGCATCGCAATATGCCATCGCTCAGGTTTAGCAAAGGACACAATTTACTTTTTAAGAAATATTATTTGAGAAAATTTAAACTCCAATTGCCTTTTGATTTTTAGTTGAATGTATTGGTTACTTCAAGCGTCCCCGCTTGAGAAGTGTGAAAAGCTTCTGAAATAAGAGAGAAGTGGAAAGCTTCTGAAATAAGAGAAGTGGAAAGCTTCTGAAGCGGAGACGCTTCAAGCAACATATTCAGTTAAGCATCAAAAGGCATTTTTGGTTTAATCAAAAACCTTTTTAGATGACTATTGAACAGTTAAAAGATCTAAAAAATCGGTTGGACTTGTTGAGGAGGTATCTTTGACGTCGATGGCCGATTAAACGAAATTCAAGAGAAAGAACAGATTAGCATGGATCCCGATTTTTGGAATGATTCCAAAAAAGCAGAAGGGATCATGAAGACTATTAAACTCAACAAAGCTTGGGTCAATAATTTTGATAAAGTCAAAGATGTAGTTGAAGAAGCAGAGACTTTATTCGAGTTTTTGAAAGAAGGTGAAGGAACCGAAGCAGAAGTCGAAAAACAATATGAAAAAGCGATAGAAGTTGTCGACGATTTGGAATTCCGTTCGACCTTGAATCAGCCTGAAGATGAATTGAGTTGTATCCTTGAAATCAATGCGGGTGCTGGTGGTACAGAGAGTTGCGACTGGGCAGAGATGCTTTTGCGCATGTACATCATGTATGGTCAAAAAAATGGCTACAAAGTCAGTGAGATCAATCGCCAAGATGGAGATGTAGCGGGTATTAAAAGTGCTGAAATTGAAATTGCAGGTGATTATACTTATGGCATGTTGAAAGGTGAAAATGGCGTGCATAGATTGGTTAGAGTCAGCCCTTTTAATTCTCAAGGAAAACGAATGACTTCTTTTGCATCCGTATTTGTTCACCCGCTGATTGATGATCGTATCGAAATTGAGGTCAACCCAGCCGACTTGGATTGGGATACTTTTAGAGCAAGTGGAGCAGGTGGACAACATGTCAATAAAACAGAATCCGCTGTTAGAGTTCGTCATGAACCTTCTGGTATCGTAGTAGAATGCCAGCAAGAGAGATCACAGCATTTAAATCGTGAAAAAGCAATCAAAATGTTGAAATCAAGATTGTATGAAGCGGAAATTAAGAAAAAGCAAGCTGAGAAAAATAAGGTGGAAGCAGGCAAAACAAAAATCGAGTGGGGTGCTCAAATTCGCTCTTATGTATTAGACGATCGCCGTGTCAAAGATCATCGGACTAATTATCAAACAAGTGATACGAATGGAGTTTTGGATGGTAATATTGATGATTTTTTGAAAGCTTGGTTGATGAATGCGACGGTGGAGAAGAAATGAAAAATGTAAAATAGATCTTGTTTTGTGAGTTTGGGTGGACTTGATTTGTGATTTATGATGTATGATGTATGATATGACGATGTTTCGTGAGCTCGCGTCAGACTGTGCGAAAATTCCCAAAGCAAAGAGGTTAGAAACCTTTTGCTCGAATACCGTGTGTGTTACGAGATGAAGGTTTCTAACCTCTCATCTCGAACGAGTATTTTCGCACAGTCCAGCGTATCTACGTCAATATTT
>CALDGQ010000024.1 GCA_937941765.1 uncultured Saprospiraceae bacterium | reverse complement strand
GACTGTGCGAAAATACTCGTTCGAGATGAGAGGTTAGAAACCTTCATCTCGTAACACACACGGTATTCGAGCAAAAGGTTTCTAACCTCTTTGCTTTGGGAATTTTCGCACAGTCTGACATACTCACCCGCTCCCCTTCCTTTTTAAAAAGGTTTTAAAAAGATAAGGGCCTATCCGCAGGATTAGAGGATGGATCAAAATGAGGATCAAATAAAAAAAACAACACCATCAAAAAAAACGCAATAATAACTTTCATAAAAAACCCTGTAGCTGGCAAAGTCAAAACCCGAATCGCCAAAACAGCAGGTAACGATAAAGCTCTAAAAATCTATAAAGCCTTAATGGCTTTTACCAGAGATATCGCTTTGTCAATAGAGACAGAGCGATTTTTATTTTATAGCGATTATGTTAATTACAATGATGATTGGCCTAATGAATTTTTCACAAAAGGTCAACAACCCAATGGTGATCTTGGGACTAGAATCACCAAAGCTTTTGAAACTGCTTTTCATTATAACAATAAAGTTGTAATCATTGGTAGTGACTGCGCAAGTCTTACAACGAAGATTGTTCAGACAGCTTTTGATAAATTAGACCATCACGATTTTGTAATTGGCCCAGCAATGGATGGCGGCTACTATTTGTTAGGAATGAATAAATTTTTACCGCAAGTTTTTGAAAATATCAATTGGAGTACGGAAACTGTATTTGCAGAAACAACTGATATTATAAAATTTTTGGGTTGCAGTTTTTTTCAACTACCTACTCTATCGGATATTGATTTTGAGGAAGATTGGGAGAAATATGGGTGGGAAATTTCTTGATGTATGATTATTTGTGATGTATGATTATATGATGTATGATTTATGATAGGATCTTGTTACGCGAGCCAAATGTGTGCACACGACCTAACGATCATATCATACATCATACATTCAAATACCGTAGGGACGTTTCATTGAAACACCCTACGGTATTTGAAAATTATCATAAATCACTCCGCTCCTTCACATAAGCCCGCAAATCTTCCAACTGCTGATCACTCATCCGCTCGGCTGTATATTGTGGCATATAAGCTTTTTTCCCGTTCATTACTGGTGTACCAAATCTAGCAACTTGATAAACGGAGTAACGCGTATATCTAGAAAAGTGTTTATTCAAATGGTCGAACGTAATTTTTTCATCATCCAACTTGAAAAAAGAATACGCTTCATCTGCATGGCAATGTTTACAACTATAATCGTAAATCAACTTTCCATTTTCAGGATTTCCTTTTAATTTGGCACCCATTTTACGATCAGGTGGTGGGTAATTAAAGGTAGCTGGTGAACCTTGTAGATAAGCTGATTTTAATATCTTGATAGCTTTCTCTTCATTTGCCTTTCCGTTCAACGCATTTTGAACCGTAACTCTTTGAGTTGGTGACAAATTCAAATCAGCTAATTGAAATTCATTTTCCCATAAAAAAGCGAGGATAGATTCTATTTCCCAAGACTTTAGTTTTCGACCTTGTGCACATTCTACCGCGCAAAGTTGAATGGCTTCTCTTAAATTGTGTCTTGCTTTATCGACCAGCTTGCCATATTTTTTATCATAATCACCATTATAAAATGTAGTTCGATTGACCGCACCATATAAAGTAGTTCCTTGTAAAAAAGGCATATCATTTCTAACAACATATTCTAACCTAGCTTGAGGATCTGAGATCGCTAAATTTGGATCTTCAATCTTGGTATTGTGGCAAGAAGTGCAAACAAAGTGTTTACTTTGCTGCTTCGCTTTCTTTTGTCCTTTGATTTTTGAAAAACCATTAAAAATAAGATCTCTACCTACTTCAGCAGAAACATTTTTTTTATTCCTATCCAATTTGTGATTGACAGGACGGTCTCCCAATTTTTCAAGAATCGATGATACCGAATCCGTATCTGTCAAGATATATTCTGAATCGGCTTTTATTTCCCAATTTGCATAAGAAACAATTGCAAAAAACGAGCACAAAAAATAGATGATAAATTTCATAGCTTACTTTTATAAATTGAATAAACGAGAAATCGTAAAACCCATTCTAAATTCACCATCGCCCCAACTTGATTGCGTATTTGGAATGTAATCAGTTTCCATAATCCCAGTTGCATTGGTAAAATTTAATTGGAAAACGTGGCCTCCAGTATCAAATTCCAAACCAATACCGAGTGGATGGTGATAACCATTTTCAGATTCAGAACGATAGGCCGATAAAGGAATTGTATAATCGAGGATCAATCCCATTACTTTTGTTAATTGAATTCTAGCTGCAAAACCTGCGGTCAGGATATCATTTTCATCTTCAAATAAAACAATGTTTCTGTGTACATATCCAGGAATGAACTGTAATGAAAAACGTTCTCCAAATTTTTTAGCAATCATAACTTGAAATGCAAAACTCCAACGGTGCGAGGATTTTTCAAAATAATTTAGCAATGCCGGATTGTCACTTTTTTTCATCGTGGATGCTGTTGCAACTGCTAATGCAGTAACGGTAAAAGGACTGCCACCCTGCTTCGCTTGTTCAAATATTTTGTACTTGACGGTTCCACTCATCAATGCTTTCAATGGTCCCGAACCTTTAGTTCTTCCAAGTCCTACTGTCAATTTATCGGTAACACCATAATCACCACCAATCAAAACATCCGTGGAATTTTCCAAACCATATAGCGTTTCCCAACCATCATTGATATCACCAAAACGGTGACCGATGCGAATATCTAGTTTGCGTTTTTTCAATGTTTCCACTGAATGCGTGTTGATAACTCGAGTATCTTTAAATGTTTCAAAGACCTTATTATCTGCTTTGCTACGATCTTCCTTATCTGTTTGTGCTTGAATTTGAAACACAAAAAGAAAAAGTAAAAATATTGTTATAAATTGTTTCATTTTGTTTTTAATTTTCTTGATAACCTTGAAGTACCCAACAGGTCAAAAATTCCAATTCTTCTTGAGTCAATAGTTTTTCTGGTAACACATCATTTTCATCTGGCATGTTTTGAAGTTCTATTACTCGTTTCTCAAATTTATTTTCGTTTAAAAAATTCTGCATGCCTTCATAAGTCAAAAAGTTGCCAGGTGCACCACCACCATCATCATGACAGCCTGCATAGGCACAAGTGCGATCAATAATCGTCTTAGCTTGGACATCGTAACTAACCGTAGTGGTTTCACATAATTCCAATTGAGTTCCTTCAGGTAAGTTGTCGTAGTTACAGGAACAAATAGTGAGAAATATCACTATTACAAGGAGGTAATAATATCGAATCATTGTTTTCAAATTTGAAAAGCAAGATAGTAAAATATCACTGAAAGGGCTTTTCTCCGTTCAATAGAAACTGATTTTAATATAATTAAACCAAAAAATTCGTCAGCTATTACACAGCCCTTTTAGTGATCGTACCATCAAAAAGGATTCATTTCTCCGATTTTGACAAATTTTAAGAACTTAATTGGTCAGTTGTTTGTTCAGAAATGAGGCAAAAGAAGTATCTTTGTCCAACCATTAATTTAAAAAAAATAAAGAAAAATGTATCCAGCAGAACTAGTAGCCCCGATGAAAAAAGATTTAACCGATTTTGGTTTTACACAATTAGTAACACCAGAAGACGTGTCTAATGTTTTGGATGAACAGAGTGGAACGGTCTTGGTTGTCGTAAATTCTGTTTGTGGTTGCGCTGCAGCCAATTGCCGTCCAGGTGCAAAGCTTGCGATGCAAAATGAAAAGCATCCTAATAAAGCCGTGACTGTTTTTGCAGGTGTAGATAAAGAAGCAGTTGACAAAGCAAGATCTTATATGTTGCCTTATCCTCCATCATCTCCATCAATTGGTTTGTTTAAAGATGGAAAATTAGTGCATATGTTGGAACGTCATAATATTGAAGGTCGTTCTGCTGAGATTATTGCAGAGAATTTGAAGATGGCTTTTGATCAGTTTTGCTAATTTGAAATTAAACTGTTATAAAAAAAGCACGATTTGCAAATGCGAATCGTGCTTTTTTATTGTGCATTGTTTCCTAAGTCTCCGCCATGCCATTGAGTAAAGCAAGGAATATGCAATGTACAAAGATGGAAAGACTATTCATAAATATATTCATAACAACCAACATCCGGCATTCCGCCATCTCGCATCTCTCCATCCAGATCCAAAGATAACCCAGCCAATGGAACTGCTCTCTCTTCCGCAATAGAAAGTGTATCTAAATGATAATCATCATCATTGGCATCTAAGAATACATCATCGCTATTATCTGCATTTTGACAAGGATCACAATAATCGAAAAAAGTTGGATAGCCAAATTCTTCATCAAGCAATTCTTCTACCCTAACAATACAATTTTGAAATTCATAATCAAAGACCAAAGGATCCGTTCCATTCCCTTGACGGTCAAAAAGAGAAATCTCATCATCACGAGAACCAAAGACAATCGAGTTTTTGAACTTAGATCTCAAACGATTCCACCGATATTCCGAACAAAGTAAATCTAAGCAAAGTGCATTGGACAAAAATAAAGCGGACGATTCAACTCCATAACTTGCCAAAGTGCAATGGTTAAAATTGTAGGTTCCACCATATACTATTTGCATACAATTACCACCGTTGTTATATACCAATGTATTGTTAGCATTAATAGTAGAATGAATACCAATGATCCCACTTCCAGCTGTATTATAAATTTTAGAATTGTTTAACGTAAGCACTGCGGCAGAATCAACACGAGTTCCAATGATAGAATTTTTAACCGTTGTGAAATTAAATTCATTGCCTGTACTTCCAGCACCAAAACGAATACCTGCCCATTGACCAGCTCGTTCTTCAAATGCTTCCTCCAATCGATCGCCTTGAATAATGACTGGTTCTTCCAACGTTCCATTTGAAATTATTTTTCCTTCCGATAAAACGAAAATGATTCCATCGTTGTAAAAATTCAACATACTATCTGGCTCCACAAATTGACGAACAATACCACCGTGTACATATATCTTTGTATTGGCAGGAAGTACCAAAGTACAACTATCAATAAAAAGCACACCACGAATCACATAAGGTTTGGGATCGTCCCATGTTTCGGTTCCAAAATCACAAGACAATAAGGAAGCACCACCAACATTGAATGCATTGGGAATATAATTTGCATTTTGTCCCCACGCTTCTAACACTACTTTTTGGATATTGCCATTGGTTTCAAAAACGAGGTCCTCAAAAATAACAAAAGGACTTGCCGAAATCGGTGCATCAGGATCAACGGTTACTTCCGCAAAAATATACATGCTATCTTTTGGTGCGACTACAATATCTGTGGCTTCATTGGTTGAGATACCATCTACATTGATTCTGAATTTCGAATTATTTCCTTCCATTAAAGTAACTCGACTAATATTGATACTTCTGTTATGAGGGTTGTAAGCTTTTATAATTCTGGTGGCAGAACCAATGGTCGTAAAGACCGTGTCAAAAGTTAAGGTATCTGTAGAAAATTCTAATTGAGCAGAAGCATCTGTAATTAACTTGTCTTCTTTACCACAAGAAAATACAAGTGATACCACTAAAAATAAAACAGGGAATAAATAATAAATTCGATTCATGGAGAAAATAGTTTTTGTAAAACTAAAACGAAATTTAATTCATTTCAGTACCGCTACAAAAATAGTTTTGTTTACTTATAAAAAGCACTTTTAAGGTCGTAGAATTAACCTTTATTTGAGGTTATTTATACTACATTTGCTAATCACACTACTAAATTTAAATGCCAAAACCAATTATAGATGTTATTATTCCTGCTTATAATGAGGAATTGTCGATTGGACTAGTGCTGAAAGACATACCGAAAACGCAAGTTCGAGAAGTCATTGTTTGTAACAATAATAGTTCTGATAACACTGCAAAAGTGGCTGCAGCAGGTGGAGCGACTGTCGTTCACCAACCAACTCCTGGTTATGGGAATGCGTGTTTAAAAGGAATGGAACATGTCAGCAACAAGGATATTAAACCTGACATTATCGTTTTTTTGGACGGTGATTATTCTGACCATCCTGAAGAACTACCCAATATTGTAAAACCGATTTTGGAAGATGGAGCAGATATGGTGATCGGTTCGAGAGCTATAGGCAATTTGGAAAAAGGATCAATGATGCCACAACAAGTTTTCGGAAATTGGTTAGCAACTACTTTGATAAAATTAATTTACAACGTTACCTTTTCGGACTTAGGTCCTTTTCGTGCAATCAGATATGATGCTTTGATGCAAATTGATATGCAAGACAAAACATTTGGATGGACGGTCGAGATGCAAGTCAAAGCTGCTAAACTAAAATTGAAATGTCAAGAAGTGCCTGTCACTTATCGAAAGCGAATTGGTGTCTCCAAAGTTTCAGGAACTTTAAGAGGAACTATTTTGGCTGGACATAAAATTTTGTGGACCATTTTTAAGCTTATATAACACAATCAAACTATGAGTATTTTAGGAAGTATTTTTCTAGGAATCTACGTTTTTGCTTTAAGTTACATAACAATATATTGTTTGTTACAATTCCACCTGCTGTATAGCTACAAAAAACACTATCGTAACAATGACGCTTTTATTTCGGTTCCACTTACTAAAGATGACCAGCTTCCATTTGTAACCATACAACTTCCGATTTTCAATGAATTATTTGTTGTTGAAAGGTTGCTTGAAAATATCACACAATTTGACTACCCGAAAGACAGATTTGAAATCCAATTGTTAGATGATTCGACGGACGAAACATTAGACATTTCAAAAGCTCAGGTTGAAAAATATAAAAAACTTGGATTCGACATCTCCTTACAACATCGTGTTGACAGAAGCGGTTACAAAGCAGGTGCGTTAAAAAATGGAATGTTGACTGCTAAAGGAGAATTCATTGCTATTTTCGATGCAGATTTTTTACCTAGAAAAGATTTCTTAAGAAGTACCATTCCTCATTTTAATAATCCTGAAGTTGGTGTTGTTCAAACTCGTTGGCAACATATCAATCAAGATTATTCGATTATCACCAAATTGCAAGCGATGCAATTGAATGTTCACTTTACCGTAGAACAACAAGGCCGTAAAGCCGGCAACTATTTGTTACAATTTAATGGAACTGCCGGTGTCTGGAGACGCAACACCATAGACGATGCTGGTGGATGGGAAGCAGATACATTGACAGAAGATTTGGATTTGAGTTATCGAGCACAACTGAAAGGATGGGAAATTGTTTATTTAGAAAAATTTGGTTCTCCTGCGGAATTACCAGTAGAGATGAATGGATTGAAGTCTCAACAATTTCGCTGGATGAAAGGAGGAGCTGAAAATGCAAGAAAGATTTTACCTACTGTTTGGAAATCTGAATTACCAATGTCTAAAAAAATTCATGCAACTGGGCATTTACTATCAAGTGGTATTTTCTTATTTGTTTTCTTATCAGGAATTTTCAGTGTCCCCTTAGTTTTCATGTTTGAAGGATTGGGATATGATATTGGGTTTTTAAAATATGCACTATTGGGTTTATTTTCTGTCATTGCTGTTTATTATGTAGCAAATGTGGATGCAGAATTAGCTGACGTTTCAAAAACGAAACTGGTTTTCAAATTTCTATTCCTATTTCCATTATTTTTAGCGTTATCAATGGGATTGTCATTACACAATACAATTGCGGTCTTGCAAGGATATCGTGGAAAAAAATCTGCGTTTATTCGTACACCAAAATTTGGTATCAAAAATATTTCTGATAATTTTAGAAAGAAGAATTATTTGGCGCAAAAAATTTCGTGGACAACTATCTTCGAAGGATTGCTTGCCGTTTATTTTGCAATTGGAATAATCGGTGGAATCTATTTAAACCAGCCTATATTTTTAATTTATCACCTATTATTGATGATTGGATTTGGAACTATATGTTACTACTCTATCAAGCATTTAGGATTGAAGTAAATTCTGCAAAGTGAAGACTACCTTATTTGATCTTCGTCTACTAGCACCCGTTTTTATACTGTTGACAATTGGCCTTGGTTATTTTGTCGAGCAATCAGATTTCAATTTAATTATTGGTCAATACCTCCTCTTTTTCGTACTGTTCATTTACGTTTATCGTCAACTCCATACTGAAAAGACACTTTGGTTTTTTATAGGATTATCGATTCTGCTACGTCTCATTCTTGTTTTTTCCTTCCCTAATTTATCAGATGATATTTATAGATTTATCTGGGATGGCCAATTGATTAATAATAGTATCAACCCGTTCAATGAATTACCAACTCATTATTTGAAAAAGGGTAATGAAATTCCGGGATTGACTCAATCACTTTTTGATGAATTGAATTCACCTAACTACTTCACCATCTATCCTCCTATCTGTCAAGCGATATTTTCAATAGCTACTTTTTTGACTGGCAACAATTTATTGGGCAATGCCATTGTCATGAAGTTGTTTTTATTTTTATTTGAAATAGGATCTATATTTTTAAGTATTCAAATACTCCAAAAATTTCAATTGCCAAAAAAACGAGTTTTATTATATGCTTTGAATCCGCTACCGATTATTGAAATTTGTGGAAATCTGCATTTTGAAGGAGCGATGATTTTCTTTTTGTTGTTATCCATTTATCTTATGCAACAAAACAAATGGAACTTGTCTGCAATCGCATTTAGTGGAGCTATTTTATCCAAATTACTTCCACTCATGTTCTTACCATTTCTTTTTAGGAATTTAGGTTTTAAAAAATCAGTTCAATACTATTTAATTGTTTTTGTCATTATCATTCTTTCCTTTTTACCATTTCTAAATAGTCAGTTAATTTCAAATTTTGGAAATAGTTTAGATTTGTATTTTCAGAAATTTGAATTCAATGCAAGCATCTATTATTTATTACGTTGGCTGGGTTTTCAGATAAAAGGATTCAACATGATTCAAGTAATTGGTCCAATGACAGCACTGATTGTATTGGTTACGATCGCTATTAAAAGTTTGACAGAAAAAGATATTTCCATTCATCGAATAGTTACCAACATGTTGTTTGCAATTTGTTTATATCTTTTTACTGCGACGATTGTCCATCCTTGGTATGTGTGCTTACCGTTAGTACTTTGTTTGTTTACTCGTTTTCGTTTTCCAATTTTGTGGAGTTGTTTAGCGATGTTGACTTATATGAATTATAGTTATCCTGTTTATACTGAAAATTTATGGGTCGTAGCTTTGGAGTATGGATTGGTGTATGGTTTGTTGGGATATGAGTGTTTTAGCTCTTCGAGGGCTCAACCAAACTAATTAATCGATAAGAAAAATTCAATCGTCTCAAAAAACATGATATTGCTTTATAGACCTCGAAGAGCTTTAGCAAACTAGAAAAAGTGCTTCCGATAGGACTCGAACCTATAACCCTCCGATTAAAAGTCGGATGCTCTGACCAAATTGAGCTACGAAAGCATCACTGAATATTCGTTTAAATCTGTTTCCCCACAAGGAGTCGAACCTTGATCTGCTCGTTCGAAGCGAACAATCTTTCCAGTTAGAAGACAGAGAAATAATTAGCTCTTCCATCAAGATTCGAACTTGAAACCTATCGTTTAACAAACGAGTGCTCTACCATTGAGCTATAGAAGAATTTAGTTTGCTAATCCTTTAGGGGCTAGTAAACTTGTTGTTACATTAAGTACCCCCGATAGGACTCGAACCTATAACTCGCGGATCAAAAATCCGCTGCTCTGCCAGTTGAGCTACGAAGGTATTTTCAAAAAAACTTGTGGAGAGATTTGGATTCGAACCAAAACCCTTTTCATTGCAAATGAAATGCTCTACCAATTAAGCTAAATCCCCTTTAGTAATGGTATTGTTGGGTCTGAGCGACTCGAACGCTCTACCTCCACGTTATGAGCGTGGTGCGCTACCTGTTGCGCCAAGACCCAGTATGTGGTTCCCAAAAGATTCGAACTTTCAACCCTTCGCATGTAAAACGAATGCTCTACCGTTGAGCTAAGGAACCAGATGATTATCTTCCAATCGTTTGATCCATCCTCTAATCCGCGAGGCGGATAGGCCCTTCCTTTTAAAAAAGGAAGGGTTTTCGCGAGGAGTACGTCAACCCGCGCCTTTCACGCACCCCCTTTCCTTTTTTTAAAAGGAAGGGACTCCAGCTCTGCTGTTACAGGGATGGATCCTATGTATCCTGTAATGGATTCGAACCATTGACCTTCATCGTATCAGGATGCTGCTCCACCAATTGAGCCGATACAAAATGAATTCCAAAATGGTATTTTTCTATGAGCAAAATTTACAAATCTCAGCGTTGGAAAGCCTCGTCATAACTAGGCTATGTCTACGTTTTCCGCCTTGACCTTTATAAATTTTGCCTCATATAATTTCCACCATTTTAGAACACAATTTGTATTACAGAATAATCGCACGGTGTATAAGAATCGAACTCATCTAATCGGGTTTGGAATCCAATGTCTTCCCAGAAGCCACCGCATAAAAAAAGGGATGCACTTTTGACGGTACATCCCTTTTTTAATATTTTTCAAACTATTAAGTGGATATACCGCTATCGGGTCGCTTCACAGCAACAATTATATTAACCCAATTTCTAGTAATTAAAATCATAATTAAAAAATTTACGTAGCGGTAGTCAGATTCGAACTGACGCCCCCTGCATCCCAAATGCAGTGCTCTAGCCGCTAAGCTACACCACTATATATTGTTATTTACAAAATTTAAAATTAGTCACCCTGCGGGGAATCCCTGTCTGAATGGCTTCAGCCAAGCAGGGAACCCCGAATTTCGCATAGAAAGTGCGACGTCTTAACCGTTTGACCACAAGGCGTTTATCTCCTCTGGCTCCGTAATTTCTATGTTAGCAACTAAATTCATTTTCTTTAATATTTAAAATTCATTAAATAATTGAGCGTCTTGTGAGATTCGAACTCACACCTTTAGCTTGGAAGGCTATAATGCTGCCATTGACACCAAAGACGCTTGTGATACAAAATTATACGATCATTTTTTTTGTGGTGATCAAACACGATTGTGTTGCGAGAATAGGATTCGAACCTACGTCTTTTCGGCTTATGAAACCGAGCTGGAACCAGACTCCAGTCACCTCGCAATTTTTTGTGAACATAACAGGATTCGAACCTGTGAAATGTGGGTTTGCAATCCACCGCTTTAAACCGCTCAGCCATGTGTTCATTTGCAGCCTGTGAGGGAATCGAACCCTGTCCTTTGCCGTGACAAGGCAATGTACTACCATCATACACCACAAGCTATATTCATACAAACTCACTAATTTCAAAGAAAGCTCCCAGCAATAAAAATAATTTTTACAACATACAATTTACATAACAAAACAATGACAAAAATTAAAAGTATTGTCATCTTAATACTCCATGCATTCATTAAGTACAAGAGAATGTTTTGTTTATCGAATTTCGAAGTGAGCTCTTGAATCGAGAATACGTAAGCGTTAACGTACGCCACTTCGAAATTCGGTTTCTGGATTCGATAATCAAAATTCGATATTCCTCTGTGGTAACGGGAGGTATCGAACCTCCATCTTCCGGGCTTCAACCGAACGCTAAGACCTCATCAGCTACGTTACCAAAAACATATTGTTATAATAATTCAAAAATGAGCATAAAAAAAGCTCCTCTTTTTCTCAAAGAGGAGCTTTTTCAAATACATTACTTTAAACGTATTTATAAAAGGCATACCTCTTTAGGTCGATCGGCTTTGAACCAAATCGGAAAATTCTTAAAATTCTTTATTTCTATTACGCTAATCATTATTTTAATTTTTACTAATATTTGCTGACTTGTCAGGTTTCGAACCTGAACTACAAATGTCAAAGATTTGTGTGCTACCGTTACACTACAAGTCATTTTTATAAATAACCTGAAGCGGGTCACCAAGCGGGAACTCGAATCCCGACCTGCACATTCACAGTGTACTATGCTAACCAATTACAACACATGATGGCCCTCTTCAGTTACAGCTGATGCTGTTGCTGTTGGGCACGTTGTGTTATATTGATTAATAAATTCATAATACTTTCTTCTTTGAAAATAAAGAACGCCATTGTTCCTCTTGAAGTTCCCGAAGTTTTATTTTTTTTCAAATTTATTTTTTCATCGCCATTCTAAGCTATAAATTAAACATTACTTTTTGCATACCAACTTGAATTTTGACTTTCCAATATATCAAATATTGCTTGTCATCCAAAGCATTGGCTTCAGTCAAGATGTCGAAAGATTAAGCAAATGAAAGTAAGTACAATTGTCATTTCCTTAATTCAGAATGACAAGAGTTGTTAAAATGTAAGTCCAAAAAAAAAGGCACTATGTTGTTATGATTAGGTAATTCATAGTTTTACTTGAAGTTCACGTCTTGCCCGCGAAGCAGCCCTCCTTTTTTCAAGGAGGGTCGAAACAAAGTTTCGGGGTGGATCCTGCGCATGAAGATCAAAAAGCTCATCTACTGCACTACCTTATTTTAAAAACAACAGAAGATAATCTTCTACCTATTTTATCTCCTGGGCACTTAACTTTGATGTTGTCGAAATAATAAATATCACCTGGGCGAGCTTGTTGAACCAAACGTTTTGCTTGCCCTACATACTTTCCTCTTGAATTTATGGCGCTCATTGGATCTGCCAATTTAGCTTGTCTTGTTAATTCATAACCTTGAATCACACAATTCACATCCCATTCGAAATTCTGCAACATGGTACCTAAACCCAATTGTGCTTTGAACTCCGCATTGCCCATTGTGCCTCCCGTTTTATTGGGACCTTTTCCTAAAATTGGAACCGGATCACTTATCTTTTTGACTCGGTAAATAAAATCTGTTTTGTCTAAACCTTTACCACTCACTGATATCACTGCATTTTTTGTTGGTCGAGTTGCAGTTGCTATATACTCAAATGGAGAAATCTTTTTCAGTTTAATATCTTTACTTGTCACTCGGATAGATTCAGAAGGTACACCTGCAGCTGCAACACTTATCGGATTGTCAACTCCAATGTAAATTACATTCATAGCGGTCGCAGCAACATTAGTAAACTGCTCTCCTACTTCATACTCAAAAGTTTTTTTGTCTGTATCATGCGTATCCTCTACTGGGTTATAAATTGAAGATTCGACTGTGTATTTTTGAATTCCATTCTCAGTTGCAGTAACAGAATAAATTGCTTTCCCATTTCTAACTGGGACTTCCTTACCATTTACTTTAATTTTCAAACCACTTGATGCAATATCGACCACGCCTAAGTAAATTTCGGATTCGTATTTATCTCCAGAGATAACATAGTTTTTGATTGGAGAAGAAACCACTTCAAATTCTTTCGCAATTACATCTTCACTTGCACCTACTTTGTTAAGTAAATAATTCAATAGGACATTTTCTGAGTTCTTAGTATCATATTTTATTTTGGACAACATAGGTAAAACAGCACCTAGCGGCATTTGATGGAAATTGTAGTGTGACCAATTTGACTTGTCAGAAGTCCTCCAATCTTCATCTACATTCAACGTTATTTTGGATTCCATTTCAACGCGGTCACTCGTGTCTACCAATAATAAAAATTGATTCTTGTAGGCTTCTATCAAACTTTCCAATGCAGCACCTTCACCTGAATTTTCACTTGGATTATTTCCAACCAAAATCCTTGTTGGTACATCTTTATCTTTTTCTCCTCTTAGTTTTCGACTTGTTTCAATTCCTTCTTCATCTAATTCAACAATATAATCCCCATCGTCAACGAATCCATTTTTATTTCCGGATTCATCAATTAGCTTTTCTATCAACCCATCAATCGATTCTATAAATTCAGCTGATATATCTCTTGCATCGTCAGCCCTATTGGCATAGACTTCATATTGCCTCCAGTCTTTCTTTGCATATTTAGCAATCGCTTTCGGAAGTACTTTGTTTTGATTATCAATAATTTCATTGGACCGATCCAATTCACCGTTCAATAATTTAAATGCATCTAGGATTTCGACAGATACATTGAGTGCTAGCATGGCTGTCAATACGATGTACATGATATTGATCATTAACTGACGAGGTTGTTTTGGAATAGACATAATTATTAGTTTTATTGTGTGAAGTGCAGGATATACGAATGCCAATACGCAAGCAGTCGCTTATCGTTTATTTGAAAAAAGAACGTAGTATTAAAATCTAGAAGGTAATGTAGCGATTAATAAGTCCAGAGATCATGTTCAAAATTGAAGATTTCGTTTTTTATTTTGTCCGCTTCTAACAACAAATCTACACCTGAAAGATAATCTTTCAATCTTCGATTCATAACATCTGATTCTTGATAGATATAACTAGAGAAAAACCGCATTTCAAACATATCTTCCCAACTGATAGGACTTGCATCATTTCCGTCATTGAAAGCTTGGTGATGTGCCAATATACTTCTGAATTCAGGATAGTAAAGCCAAAACATAGGTTGCTCATATCGAAAATTTCCTTGATCATCATTCACATTTATCAAAGGAGCGATTCCTAAAATCCGTACATTCATCGTAGAAGTATTTTCGTCAAAAAACCAAATTTCTTTTAGTCGATAACGCTGAACATCTTCTGGATTAATATCATTGTGAACAACTTCCACTGTTTCTGAATAAGTTTCAGGATCAAATACGGTTATGGTATCTGAGCTTGACGTTTTGGACATTGCCTCTTCCATCGTCAGTTTTTGAGTAAATTTATCATCCTCTGTTGAGTAGACGTTTACATCTCCATTTGAAATGGCATCGGTTATGATCGAAAAGAAAGGGGCATCAGGATACGCAAATGGTTTGTTTATTTTCTCTCTCACATCAATGACTCTCCAAATCTTTTTCTCCCAAAATATATCCGCTTCTCTAATGGGTTGATATGCTAATACAGGACGTTCTTTCATCAGGCGTTTTTCGACGATTCCATCTAGTGGGGCATCCGTTTCAGGGACACTAGCTTCGGTAAGAAATCCGTTTTGGCAAAACGCAGAAGAAGAAATGAAAAATAGTACATTAAGTGTTAGAATAAACTGGAGCTTAGACATGGGCATTAATTTTAATGATTAAACTGGTGTTTAATCTCTGCTCCGTCTATATAATGTGAAATATGAAAAAAGTAACTATTCTCGGATAGATTCTAAAACCTGCTCTTCAGTTTCTTTATTAGAGAAGTTGATCGCACATTCGATTAAAGCTAAATGGGAATAAGCTTGAGGAAAATTACCTAATAATCTTTTTGTCTTAAAATCTATGTCTTCACTAAATAGGCCTAAATGATTGCTGTAACTCAATAATTTATCAAAATGCTTCATTGCTTTATCTTCCTCTCCAATTTTAAAGAGACTATTAATAAACCAAAATGTACAAATGGTAAAGGAAGATGATGGCAATCCAAAATCATCTTCGTTTTTATAACGATATAACAAACCATCGTTACTCAATTCTTTTTCTATTGCCTTAACAGTGCTAACAAATTTCAGGTCTTTGGCAGGAATAAATCCGTAGGACTCCATCAATAAAACAGAAGCATCTAAATCTTTTGAACCATAGGATTGAGTAAATGCATTTACTTCTTCATTCCAGGCATTGTCATGAATGTCCTTTTTGATTTCTTGTTCAAGTATTGTCCATTTTTCAACCTTTCTCGTTTTCCCTAGTATCGTTGCTACTTTTATAGCTCTATCAATAGCTACCCAACAAAGTACTTTCGAAAATGTAAAATGTCGATCTTCAGCTCTAAATTCCCAAATACCTTTGTCTGCTTCCTTCCAGTGGTTGGAGACAATCCAGACGATTCCTTTGGTTATCCCCCATAGCTCTTCTCCATTTTCAATATCATTCGAATATTTATGTAATTGCAAATAAATAACATCCATCAAAATTCCATAGATATCATTTTGCTTTTGCTTATACGCCGCATTACCAATACGTACTGGTTTTGAGCCTTTATAACCACTTAAATGATCTAAAGTTATTTCGGTCAAATTCTTTTCACGATTGATACCATACATGATTTGAAGCTTCTCATCTTTATCAGGAATCAAATCGACAATAAACTGTAAATACCTTCGAGCAACATTCTTATGTCCCAAATTGCCAATAACTTTGATAACCATTGAGGCATCCCGAATCCAACAAAACCGGTAATCCCAGTTCCGTACCTCTCCTATTGTTTCGGGCAATGAAGTAGTCGCAGCTGCCAATACAGCACCTGTTTTATCATAGCTCAAAAGTTTCAAAGTAATTGCACTACGATTTATTTCGGAATTATATTTTTTATAAGTTGGGGTTTTACTACTCCAATTCAACCAATATACTTTAGTTCGTTCTAACTCTGTGTAGACCTTACGTACAGTGGGTTCGAAGATTTTTTCATTATATCCTAATAAAAAATAACCATCAGCCTCCAATTCTATTTCACGGCTTTCAACAACCACATTTTTATTAAATGAAGTATAAAGAAAGAAGGTGTCAAATTTATCTTCTGTAGTCAAACTTAGTATGTAGTTATCTTTAACATAAGTATTAGTTACTCCTTTTCCATATTCCAAACGAGGATTATAATTTACTTTAAAAGTAGGTCTTCCAGAAATGTACTTTATAAATCGTACTACTTCTGGTGGCGCGTTATGTCTTCCGTCCTCTTTCTGATATCGCGCCATGAAATCACGAATCTCAAAACTATTTTTCCCATCAGAAAAATGAGTGATTAATATTGCGGTGTGTTTCTTGTATCGCTGTTTGATAACATAACTATCATCAACGATGATATCAAAGCTACCACCTATATCTTCATCTAATAATTTGGCGAATACAGAAGAGGAGTCAAATTCGGGCAAACAACACCATTCCAAATTTCCAGTCTCCGATATCAACGCAGCACTTCTGCAATTCCCTATAATCCCGTAATTTAAATTATCCATATTGATTGAGTAGTCGTTAATGTTGGTTTTGTAGTGCAATTTGTCGAAAATTGCAAACAATGAATTCAAAAGGCAACAAAAAAGTTAAAAATATGAGCAAAACTATCATCATTTCAAATAGACTGCCCGTTCAATTGCAAATTAGCGATGAAGGCATAACTGCAATCCCAAGTGTTGGAGGTTTGGCGACTGGAATGAAATCCGTTCATTCAAGCGGTGATAGTTTATGGATTGGCTGGAGTGGTTTGACTGATGAAGAAATTCCTAAAAAATTGGAAAACGATATTGACAAAGCACTTGCACAACATGGTTCTTCCAAAGTTGCTTTGACAGAAAAAGAAGTAGAAGGTTTTTACTTTGGGTTTAGTAATCGCACCATTTGGCCTTTGTTTCATTATTTTTTGGAATATGCTGAATTTGAGTTAGAAAATTGGAATACTTATAAAATTGTAAATCAAAAGTTCGCAGATGCCATTGTAGAAAAAGCTGGCGAAGATGACACCATTTGGATTCATGATTATCAATTGATGTTGGTACCACAAATGGTTCGTGAAAAACGTCCCAATATTTCTATTGGTTTCTTTTTGCATATCCCGTTTCCTTCTTATGAGATTTTCAGAACGATGCCTTGGCGTAAAGAAGTTTTAGAAGGTCTTTTAGGTGCTGACCTTATCGGGTTTCACATTTATGATTACGAGCGACATTTTTTAAGTTCGGTAAGACGTTTGTTAGATTTAGAAGTTAGTTTCAATGATATCTACTTAGATAATCGGGTAATCAAGGTGGATTCTTTTCCAATGGGTATTGACTACAAGAAATTTAATGATGCCGCCGAGGAACAATCCAAAAGAAGTTCGGAAAACCTATCAGAGCTTCAAAAACGATTTAACTCACATAAAGAAACAGATCCAGAAGCGAAGTTCTTTCTATCTATTGACCGATTGGATTATACCAAAGGAATCGCAAAGCGTTTAAATGCTTTCGAATATTTCTTGAAAAAATATCCGCAGTACAAAGAAAAGGTTCGGCTGATTATTTTGGCGGTACCATCGCGTTCCAATGTTCCACAATATCAATTATTGAAAAAGGAAATCGATGAATTGGTTGGCCGAATTAATGGAGAATTCTCGACAGTTAGTTGGACACCGATTTGGTATTTCTATCGATCGATGCCTTTTGAAAATCTGATCGATTTGTATACATCATGTGATATTGCCTGGTTGACTCCTTTGCGTGATGGAATGAATTTAGTTGCAAAGGAATATGTCGCTACCAGAATAGATCAAACTGGTGTTTTGATTTTGAGTGAAATGGCTGGTTCCGCAAATGAAATGAACGACGCGTTGCTAATCAATCCTAATAATTTCGAACAAATTGCAGATACTTTACATCGGGCGATTACGATGCCTGTGAAAGAGCAAAAAGCTCGTAACGCTTCGCTCCAAAAGCGATTGTCGCGATACAATGTGGAAAAGTGGGCCAATAGTTTTATGACTTCTCTGCTGGCACAAAAAGAATTAGATGCAGCTCATGTTTCCAGAAGAATTACCGAGAATAGATTGCAGGGTATATTAAAAAGTTATTCGTCAGCAAATCGAAGGTTATTGTTTTTAGATTATGATGGTACACTTGCTGCCTTTCATGTCGATCCACAACAAGCTGGGCCCGATGAAGAACTTTATCAATTATTGGATGCCCTGCACAACCAAAAAGACACAGACCTATTTCTAATAAGTGGACGAGATAAAGACACTTTCACCAAATGGTTTTTACCCAAAGGATACAATATGATTGTAGAACATGGTGTTTGGATCTCTCGAGATGGAGAAGAATTTAAGTTGTTAGAAAATGTCAAAAATGACTGGATGGAAAAGATACGTCCTGTATTAGAATCATTTGTAGATCGAACACCAGGAAGTTTCATCGAAGAAAAGAATTACTCAATGGCATGGCATTACCGCAAAACCGACCCTGATTTTGGAAGTCTAAGAGCAACAGAACTATCTATTGTACTCACCAGTTTGATAGGCACAGATAATCTAAGTGTCTTAAATGGAAATAAAGTAATGGAAGTTAAAAGTGGTAATGTCAATAAAGGAAGAGCCGCTATGCGAATGTTGAATGAAAATGAGTATGATTTCGTATTTGCTATTGGAGATGATTGGACAGATGAATTCATGTTTCAAGAATTACCAGAAAGTACGATTACAGTGAAAGTAGGTCGGCAAAAAACAGTTGCTAAATATTTTGTTGAAAATACTATTAAGGTTCGCGAGCTTTTGAAATCATTTATAAATATAAATTAGATAAATTGAATCTACTGCTTTGCTTTTCGAAAACAAAAAGCCCACTCAGCAATGCTAAGTGGGCTTTTTAAAAACTTTATGATGACACTGGATTAATATGTCCAGAGGTCATGTTCAAAATTAAAAATTTCATTTTTAATTTTATCAGCTTCTAATAGAAGATCGACTCCTGTTAGATAATCTTGCAAACGTCTATCTTGAACGTTAGACTCTTTATAAATGTAACTCGAAAAGAATCTCATTTCTAAAAGGTCTTCCCAACTAGTAGGGCTTGCATCATTTCCAACATTGAAAACACGATGTCTAGCTAATACTTCTCTGATTTCAGGATAGTATACCCAGAACATTGGTTTTTCATATCTGAAATTACCTTGATCATCATTGATGTCAATAAGCGGTGCGATTCCTAAGATACGAACCATCATTGTTGAAGTTTGCTCATCAAAGAACCATACTTCTTTCAAACGGAAACGTTTTACATCTTCAGGATTCAAATCATTACGAACTACCTGTACTTGTTCTTCATAGGTTTCAGGATCAAATGTGATAACCGTATCCACTGATCCACCCATTGAAGCGACTTCTTCACCTTGTAGTCGATGTGTAAATTTATCATCCTCTGTACTATAAACGGATATTTCACCATTTGTAGCTGCATCCATAAGAATCGAAAAGAACGGTTCTTCAGGATAAGAGAAAGGAAGATTCATTTTTTCTCTCACATCAATAACTCTCCAGATACGTTTTTCCCAAAACACATCTGCTTCACGGATTGGTTGGTATTCCAAAACTGGGCGTTCATAAATGATACGTTTTTCAACGATGTCATCTAATGGAGCGTCCTCGTCTGGTTCGCTTGCTTCTGTTCTAGTTGTTGTTTCTGGTGTCTGAGCGAAAGCAGGTGTAGCTGCGATCATCACTAGTCCAAAAACTAAGAACGAAAATAATTTCAGAGCAATCTTCATAATATGTAGATTTTGATTTATTACTTAATCTTGAAAACAACACTAGACAACTTACGTCCAGCGCTATCACCAGGGCATCTTGCTTTTACTTTATCGAAATAGTAAGTATCACCCGGCTTTGCTTGCATTACAGCTCTCTTAGCTGCATCACCATATCTTGCCCCACCATTAACGTGAGAAACAGGATCTTGACGTTTTGCAACTCTTGTAATTTCATAACCTTGAATTTTACACTTCGCATCGAAGTCAAAACCTTCAAGAATTGCAGCTAAACCAAGTTGAGCTTTAAATTCACCGTTCGGCATTACTCCACCCTTCTTGTTAGGACCAGCACCCAAAGCAGGTGTTGGATCAGGAATACGCTTCACACGGAAAGGGAAGTTGGTTGGTTTCAACCCACCACCTGACACAGTAATTTTTGCTTCACCAGGTCTTGATGCTGTAGCGATGTAACCACCTTTTCCAGCTTTCTTCAAAGTAACACCAGTAGCGTTAACTTTTAATTCGTTAGAAGAGATACCAGCTGCAGTTACAGAAACTGGGTTATCTACACCGATGTAAAATACATTCATCTTAGTAGCGGCAACGTTACAAGAACGCTCACCTACTTCATATTCGAATTGACCTTTAGTTCTAGTAGTTTCACCAGTAACCGGGTTCGTGATTGAAATGTTAGCATTATATTTCTTAACACCAACAGAACTTGCAGTAGCAGTATAAGTCGCAACACCATCCCTTACAGGAAGTGATTGACCATCTACAGAAACTGACATTCCTTTAATTTTATCACTTGAAGCACTTAAGAATACTTCCGTTTCGAATTTTTCACCTTTAATGATGTAACTCTTCTTTGGTGCAGATACAACTTTAAATTTGTTGAAAACGATATCTTCACCACCAACTTTTCCCATTAAATAATTCAAAACAGCTGTTTCAGAGCTCTTTGCATCATTTTTCATTTTGGTTAACATTGGAAGTACCGCTTGTACAGGCATGTGACCGAAGTTGAAGTGTCCCCAGCTTGGTTTTCCTGAAGTTTCCCATCCAGAATCAACTTTCATAGAAATCTTGTCAGCATAAGCTGCTTGGTCTTCTTTATCGATAAAAGCCATGAATTTGCCTTGATACTCTTCGATCATTGCTTTCAATTCTTCAGCTTTACCACCAGCCCCAGTTGGATCGGATCCAATCATCAAACGAGTTGTTATATCAAAGTTCTTTTTATTCTTAAGATCTTTTCTTTTCAATTCGCCTGTTTCCTTATCTTCTTTCATGACATAATCTTCATCATCAATAACACCGTCTTTGTTGGCATCAGATAATCTCAAAATGATTGCATCGATTGAATCAGAGAAGGTTTTAGAAAGTTCCATTGCAGGACCAGTTCTTTCTGAATACTTACCAAGTTTTTTCATGTCTTTTTTAGCAAGACGAGCAACTTCGGCAGGTATGTTTGCATTTGCTTTGTCAAGAACATCGTTAGATTTCTTCAGTCCTTTATCAACAAGCTTGAATGCGTTGAATATTTCCGCGGAAACGTTTAGTGCCAACATTGCAGTTAGTACTAAGTACATGATGTTAATCATCAGTTGCCGCGGTTCCTTAGGTATTGACATATCTTATTCTGTTTTTAATTGGTTTGAAAATTCGTATTAAGCGTCTTTGCGAATGTTAGACATTGCAGACAATACGTTTCCATAAACAGTGTTCAATGAACCTAAGTTTTTGTTTAAAGCAGAAAGTTGTTCTTTGTAAACTCTTGTATCATCTAAAGAGTCACCAAGATTAGCCATTGCTTCATTCATCTTAGTATAAAAGTTACCCATTGATTTGATCTGATCACCAGTTCCAGAGAAATCCACTTCTTGAAGTGCTTTCAAAGAACCTAAGCTCTTAGACATAGATTGAAGTTCATTCAACATTCCACCTAATTTTTGTTCAACTACTTCACCGTTCAATGAACGTTGGTTTTCGTCGAAGTCTGCTGCACCTGCTGCCAATGGAGACAACTTAGCGCTGTGAGAATCCAATCCTGGATACAATTTTTCCCAATAGTAATCTTTTTCTGGAGGTAAAATTCCTAATAGTAAGAATAAGAATGCTTCAGTACATAGACCGATAGTTAACATTTCAGATCCTCCTTCCCAACTTTGAATTTTGAAAAGTGCGCCCATCATAACAATTGCAGCACCTGCTCCGATAATAAAGTTCTTTAGATATTTAAATCCTTTTGATTTGTAGAAAGCCATTTTTAATTCCTTTTTAAATGGTTAGTTAATTTTATTTAATACGGGTTTTTTCATATTTGGTTTCTCATATTCATAATTGAATATGTGGAAAAAGTAACAACAACAACCAATATGATATTCAATTAGGTAGGTTTATTTTTACAGTGTCCTGTGTGTTAATCCAAAAATGGTATAGGGCTCAATAGCATTAAGCATTCCTATACCATTTTTAGATTGTTAATTTATTCAAGGTTGAAGATTTAGAAGTCGTTCATTGATCTTCCTAAGAAGGTAAGTGCACAACGAAATCCAACATAACTCTTAGTAGTATCTTCATACTCCCAGTGTCTTGTTCCTGTTTGCATAAAATATGCGATGTCTTTCCAAGATCCACCTCTAATTACTTTACGCTTGTATGCTTCAGAATCATCATCTCTACTATCATAACGTAAATCAGGATTTAAATCGTGTATGAAAGAATATGCGTTTTCGTGAAAAGCAGAAGAAGTCCATTCAGAAGCGTTTCCAGCCATGTTATATAAACCATAATCATTCGGGAAATAAGCATCAGCTTTTACAGTGTATAAACCACCATCTTCTGGATAATTTCCACGACCAGGCTTAAAGTTTGCTAGTAAGCAGCCTTTTGCATTTCTAGTGTAATATCCACCCCAAGGGTAAGGAGCACCATCGTGTCCACCTCTTGCAGCATATTCCCATTCGTGTTCGAAAGGAAGTCTGAAATCTTCAGAGTTTACTTCTCCTTCAACTGCACCCATGTAAGAGTTCCATAATTTGGTTCTCCAATAACAGAAAGCGTTTGCAGTTTCCCAACTCACACCAACGACTGGATAATCATCAAAAGCTGGGTGCCAGAAGTAGTTACGAGTCATTGGCTCATTATATGAATAAGCGAAATCACGAACCCAACAAAGTGTATCTGGATAGATGTTTACATTATTTCTTTTAATGAAAGTACTTCTTGGAGAGCGACCTCTATCGTGAGCTGCTGCTTGCCAGTTGTACCATTCATATTCAAATTGCATTCTTGAAACGTCGAGTTCACGCTTACCAGCAAATTTGTCATCACCTTGGTAGTACATGTCTTCTAGCGTTTCATCAGCCCAGTCGATTTCTTCTTCCCAATCAATGTATTGGTTACCGAAGTCATCCTCCATGTAGTGATCCATCTGACCGTGAGCTATCGAATCTTTTACCCAATAAACAAATTGGCGATACTCGTTATTAGTAACTTCTGTATCATCCATGTAAAAACCTTGGATAGAGATTGATTTAGATCTTTGAACATAGGTATTAGCGATATCTTGATCGCCAGGACCGATGTGTAAAGTTCCTGATGGGATGTAAACCATACCGTAAGGATTTATTCCCTTCCAAGACGGTCTATCGATTACACCGATTAATTGTCCATTTTGCTGTGTACCACACGAAGTAAAAACAACAGTGAAAAGCAAAAATACAATTGAAGTTTTAAGTAGTTTCTTCATTATAACACCCGAGTTTAACTTTAGATCAATGAATTTAGTCTAAAGTGAATGTAAATATAGTTGTTTGTGTGTTTTATATGAAATAAATTTTTGTATTTCTTAAGTTCACAATTTATATATAAACCACACAACCTTATTCTAACGATTTTAATTGGGGAAATTGTATAATCCAAGTAATTTAACGCAAAGGACTCTAATTTTTCCAAATATAGGAAAACAAATATGATTAAAATTAAAATATCCTATAATAAACGAGGATTATAAATCACCTTTTGTAGTTTTCCTTGCCCAAATTGTTTGTTCAAATTATAATTGATCAAAATTTCATGTGATCCTTGACTAACCGAATTGAAAGATGAAATTGATAAATCATAGCTGTAAGCCAATGTTAAATTTTCATTCATCTTAAATCCTGCGATAAACGCGATGGCATCCAAGTTTAAATCACTATATCCTCTTAAAGAAACGCCTCCAAGTAGGAAATCATTGTAATTTGCCATGACAGAAATATCAGTTTGTAGATAATTTTGGTCCATCTTAACAAATACAGAGGGGGAAATCTCAATCTCATCAAGTAATTGCCAATAATATGCCAAATAGATATAATAATGTCGATTAAGTGTGAAATTAAAATCAGTTGCTGAAAAGCTTAACTCATTGCCCAATAGATTATCAGCAGAAATTCCAGCTTCAAAACTTTCATTTTTAAACATTAAACCAATCCTTGCGGTTGGAACCGAAGCAGTTTCCAAAATTATCGACAATTCTGGGTCATTATGAGTCACAACATTTCCATCTTGGGTATAATCTCCATCAGGAGCTCTTAATTTGGACCCATCAATAGATTTTTGAATCATTCCAGCACCTCCACTTAATGAAAGTACTCCTGATTTTCCAATATTATAATTGTAATTGTAGGATAATCCAACATTTGTAGTTCGTTCCGGACCTGCAACATCATTGGATAAAGATAGACCAACACCACCATGTAAGTAATATAGCGGCATATGAATGTTTAAATTTTGGGACGAAGGGCTTCCTTGTAAGCCAACCCATTGCTTTCGATAAACACCTGTTGCACTTAGAGAATTATCCATTCCGGCATATGCTGGATTGAATGCATACTTGTTGAGCATATACATGCTATATTGTTCCGCTTGTTGTGCAACAAGGTGACAAGAGAAAAACGACGCTAGCAATGCAATTGTAATGAATTTTCTCATACGCAAATGGGATTGAAATATTTAAACTTATTCCAATATATTATAAGTACGTTAAGAATGCATGATTTGTTTTATATCAATTGAAGTTTTAACAGGTTTGAGACATAATTTGGTGATTTGCGGAGGACGTGTTTTACCACAAAAGCCACAAAGAGACAAAGATCACAAAGTTATCTTTGTTCGTAAATTGCCTCACGCACAAATCGCAGAAGAGCGCAGAAGGAACACGTTAAATAATACGTAGGGAAATCGCAGAAAGTGGATGTGAAAAATTACTCTCTGAAAATCTTTTTTTTGAGTCGAAGGTTTCCAACCGCTCGACTCGAAAAAAAATCAACCGCTCGCCTCAAAAAATTAGACTTCAATTACAAGATTATCGTATGCTGGAAAAATATTGTTAGGTAATTCAGCTTCTAATTCTTCATGTGTTGCTAGCCAGTGACTAAAATGTGTAAAATAGGCTTCATCAGGTTGTATTACTTCCACTAGTTCAATTGCTTGTTGTAAAGTAAGATGTGCATGATGTTCTTTACGACGCAAGGCATTCAGTACTAAAACTTTTGTTCCTTTTATTTTTTCCAATTCAGAAGGAGTAATTGTTTTCGCATCCGTAATGTAAGTGAAGTCTTCAATCCTAAATCCAACAATTTGCATACGTCCATGCATTACTTCGATTGGAATGATTTTGATGCCTGAAATTTCAAATGGAACTTGAGCATCAATAGTATGCAATTTTATTTGTGGAGCACCTGGATAGATATTTTCTTTAAAAATATATTTGAAACGTTCTCTTAAATTCTTAGCAGTTCTTTCTGTTGCAAAGACATTCATTTCTTGGCCAGTATTAAAATTGAAAGGTCGTATATCATCCATCCCAATGATGTGATCATTATGTTCATGTGTAATTAAAATTGCATCTAAATTGTTGACCTTGTTGAAAAGCATTTGCTGACGAAAATCTGGTCCAGCATCAATAACAATGTTTACCCCATTGACGGCAATCATTGCAGATGTTCGGAGTCTTTTATCTTTAGGATTGGTGGAAGTACAAACTTTGCAATCGCAACCGATCATGGGGATGCCGGAGGATGTGCCTGTACCAAGAAAGGTGATTTTCAAAGGAGCTATTGTATTTTAAGTTATCCTTCTTGTCTAATGGATTTTGTTGAATCCATATTTGAAATAGTCTGATACATTTCTTGAGAATTCTCATCTAATTTCTCGGTGTCAACTTCGAAAGTTCCAAGAATTTCTATCAGAATATTGATCCTTGCTTCGACATCAAAAAACTTATTGATGACTGCAACGTTTTTATTTTCAACAATACAATAGCCAGATTTGAAATTGCCACGTTCGTATCGAACCGTATAATCATGCTGCTTCAAAATCGTTTCTAACTTAGTTAAGGTTGTGCGGTTGTATTTAAACATAGTACAATTTGTAGATAAGGTTTAGTATTCTATTGTAAATATCGGAAAAATTAGGGTTAACAATTGTAATTGAGCTTGCTATCTTTTATAAAAATGTATGTTTTGCTGAGTGAGATTTGTTATTTTCACATATCATTAATTAGTAACCAACCAGATGACGAAAAAATTCATGTATTCAATATTGGTTTTCTTGCTTTATGTAACAGCAATAGAAAGCGCAATCGGACAACAAAGATTTAGTGCTGGTTTGATCGCTGGTTTAACCGCTGCTCAAATTGATGGTGACCAATCAGCCGGATTCAATAAAATTGGACTGACAGGTGGTTTGAAAGCAACCACTTTCTTAACTGATAAATTAGATCTTAGTTTTGAGATTTTATTTAGTCAAAGAGGAAGTGTTTCTGAATTGGTTAAAAATAATTCTGGGATTCAACAGAAGCTTCATCTCAATTATGTACAAGTACCATTTATTGTAGGTTATAATGATTGGTATGACGAAGAGTTGGATTTCTATCATATCAAATTTCAAGCAGGAGCATCTTATGGTAGAATGATTGGGTCAGAATTTAAGGAAGGGACCTGGGCTACAGAAATCATTAATAATTTAAATGAAAATAATATTAGTTGGTTAGTAGGAGCCACTTATTATTTAAATCCTAACATGGGATTTTCGTTCAGATATAACAGCTTTATTACGGTCCTTTTCAATACGAAAGATTTTCCGAATCTTAATGCAGAATCATTGCGTAGTCGTTATCTAGACTTACATGCATTGTATATGTTTTAAAATCACAGAACCAACCATACCATATGTATTTATTTAGAATTTTATTTTTTGTTTCGATCGTTACTTTTCTTTTTAGTAGTTGTGGAGGAGAAAGTACGACGGCTAAAAAACCAACCATTACCAAAACAACGCCAACGACTCCTACCGTACAACCAGCTGGAAAATTAGTTCCCAATACCCTTCCTAGTGTCACGGAAGATTTAATGAAAGAGATGTGGTTGACTTGTACCAACGTAGATTTTCTTTTCTATAATTATAGTTTCAGTATGAATCAGACGGAGCCGGCAAGTATCAAAAATACATTGACTTATGTTTCCACTTCGGTTCCTCCAGAATTGGATCAAGGTTGCCAACCAGTTGGACGTGTTTTCTTTGTTGCAAATGGAGAAGAATTAATAGAAGCAGATTTTTATTTAGGAAATGTTTGTAACTACTTTTTATTCTATCAAAAAGGAAAACAAGTTGCGGCCAACTTGATGACTCCTAAAGGAGAAGAATTTTTGAAGAATACGATTAAGCAAGTAAACGGAGGGATGCCAAAATAAACATATGGCAAAGCTTGGCGTCATAGACTTAGGAACCAATACTTTTCATTTATTAATTGCTGAAGTTAATCAACAATCAATCACAGAAATTTATCGAGAAAGAATCTTCGTAAAACTAGCAGAAGAAGGAATCCATAAAATCGGTAATGCCGCTCTAGAAAGAGCTACCAATGCGCTCAGCAAATTCAAACACATTTTAGATCAGCATCAAATTAAAAAAGTTCGTGCTTTTGGAACGGCTGGTCTTCGGAGTGCCAGCAATGGTCCATCTTTTATCAAAGAAATCAAATCAAAATATAATCTTGACATTTCAGTGATTTCGGGTGATGAGGAAGCTCGATTGATCCACAAAGGAGTGATGGCAGCAGTTCTTAGTTTGAATACTACCAGTCTTATTATGGATATCGGTGGCGGAAGTGTTGAATTTATTATTTGTGATAATCAAAAAATTTATTGGGCGCAAAGTTTCAAAATCGGAGTCGCTGTTTTATTCAACCAATTTCATCAAGCAGATCCTATTTCCAAAAATGAGATAGAAACGATTCATAGTCATCTGGACACCATATTACATCCACTCAAAAAAGCACTTCAATTAAATCCAGCAACTACACTTATTGGCGCTTCTGGTACTTTTGATGTTTTAGAAAATATGCTGGTTCAAACAAAACAACATCCGAATTACTCCACCTTTCCGGCTGATAAATTTTATTCAATTTACAATAATCTAATCACATCAAGTCTTTCACAACGACTTGCCAATCCCGAGATTCCTAATGATCGTGCAGAATTAATAACAGTTGCAATTGTATTGTTAAATTATATTCTTAGATTGGCAAACACGGATCAAATAATCGTTTCTTCATATGCAATGAAAGAAGGGATGCTATTGGATTTAGTTTAATAGTTATTGGTTATTGGTATTTTGAAAGTCAAGCGTGAGCTCGCGTTGCACATGTATGCTCATGTGTATGCTCACGTGCGCAACACGAGCTCACCTCTGACTTTCAAAATAAACAATAACTACTCACAATTTTTAGACTTGTCTAAAAATTTATTTTGTTTGTGTTAAAAATTGACTACTTTTATATTGGACAAATATCTTTAATGGAAAATTTAGTAGGCATATTTGAATACGAGTGGTTTATCAGAGCACTGATTGCATCCTCTATGGTTGGAATCATGTGTGGAGTATTGGGCTGTTTTATTGTACTTCGAAATATGTCCTTGATTGGAGATGCATTGGCACACGCGATACTTCCTGGTATTGTTGTGGCTTTTCCGATTGTTGGTTACAGTCCATTGGGATTTTTTACCGGAGCGGTGATTGCGGGATTGCTAACAGCAGTTGCTATTACTTGGATACAACATAATGTAAAAACAAAAAATGATGCAGCGATCGGAATTGTGTTTACGGCGATGTTTTCAATTGGTGTCATTGGGATATCATGGATCAGTAAAAATGAAGGGGTCCATTTAGATTTGAAGGATTTTTTGTTTGGGAATATTTTAGGAATTTCCAATGAAGATATTTATCTCACGATTGGAATTGCGATTTATGTAGTTATCAGTATCATTGTTTTTTATCGGTATTTATTCGTATCGACTTTCCAACCCGTCATTGCAGAAACAATGGGGATTTCTGTCAAAGCGATTCACTATTTTTTAATGCTGTTATTATCTTTTGCAGTCGTTGCTTCACTCCGAACGGTTGGTGTCATTCTAGTTGTAGCGATGTTGATCACACCTGCTTCGACCGCCATTCTCTTGTCCGATCGATTGAAAACGGTGTTATGGATTTCAGGATTACTAGGTTTTTTAAGTGCCGTGTTAGGATTATTTTTAGCGATTATTGTTGAGACTACTCCTGGACCTGCGATGGCATTAACGGCAACTGCGATATATTTGTTGGTCGTTTTATTTGCACCGAAAAAAGGATTGATCTCCAAATATTTCCAAAAAAGAAAATTACAAAATCGTATCCAGCTGGAAGATACTTTAAAACAGTCTTTGAAATTAACACAAAGGAAATCATTAAACCTTCCAAACTTGCTAGACCGACTTGGGATGAAAAAAGGGCTAGTGATGAAACATCTACAAAATTTGAAAGGACAAAAATTAATTCAGTTAAATGGTAATGAGGTAGCGCTTACGCAAACTGGTATGGAAAAAGCAACAAAGCTCGTACGTGCACATAGACTTTGGGAATCGTTTTTGGTAACGGAGCTGGGATTGACAGAAGAGCAAATTCATGAAGATGCTGAAAAATATGAACACCTTTTGACAGACGAGATTTTGGATGAGGTTGATGAGAAATTAGGTTTTCCAGAAACAGATCCACACGGTTCTCCAATTCCTTTAAAAAATAAATTATTGAGAGAAACGCTTTTTCATTTACCGATTAAAAAAATTGCTGTCATTGCAAAAAATCAGTTGAGCGATCATATTGAGTCTGAACTTTGGCAACTAGGATTGCTTCCTGAAAAAGAATTTTCAGTTATCAACAAGGACAATCAACATATTGAGTTGAAGCAGGATGAATCCAATATTAAGGTCTCTACTCGATTGGCTAAGAAGATTGCAATTTCTCATGTCGAGAATGTATGATTATTTTCGCTTATTGGCAAGCCAACTTTCGAATGGATGATTTATGACAGGATTAGAGAAAGTGAATCTTGTTTTGCAGGATTTACACAGAGTTGCAAAGAGAGATTGGATTTTGCTAACATCTCTTTTACAAAATATTTATACGCCTGCTCACGAAACAAGATCTATCATACATTATAGTATCATACACACATCAAAAACTACTCCTCCTCTGCTTTCCGTTCAATTTTCTTCAAAGTATCTTCTGCTTGCAGTCGATCAAAAGACTGATTCAAGCGATACATTTCATCCAAAGTGTCATCCAGAAAAAAAGATAGGTTTGGTACTCGACGCATATGTTTTCGGACTCGTTGACCAAAGGTTTGTCGCAAACGAGTATAATTATTTTCCAACTCCAAGATCACAGTTGGTTTATCTTCACGATTAAAAACACTTAAATATATTTTTGCAATACCTAGATCTGGCGACATTTTGACTTCAGTGACAGTAACCAAAGTGGCTGACCCATAAATGTACCCACCTTCTTGTTGCAACACGGTTGTAAAATGTCTTTTTACGGTTTCAGCAACTTGTCTTTGTCTTTTTGTTTCCATGGATCAATTATTTTTAAAATTCTTTCGAAGAGCAATATATTAAATGATTATTCTCGAATGCAAGTTATTCTTAAATGAAATCAAAAATATTACTTTTGTGGATAAACGTACACAATCTTCTAACCTATAATTGAGAAAATAAATTCCTTGTCTAACCAACAAAATATACTATCCAGTCCAATTGAATATCTGAAAGGTGTCGGACCACAAAAAGCCGATATTTTAAAAAAAGAAATTGGCGTATTTACTTTTCGTGATTTGGTCATGAAATTTCCATTTCGATATGTGGATAAAACACAATTTCACAAAATTTCGATGCTAAATTCAATGATGGAATATGTCCAACTAAAAGGAATATTGCGACGGATGTCTATGGTCGGCAACGGTCCTAAAAAAAGACTGGTAGGTACATTTAGAGATGACAGTGGCGCGATTGAGTTGATTTGGTTTAAAGGAGCGAGTTGGTTGCAACGTAGCTTAGTTGTTGGAAAAGAATACATCCTTTATGGAAAAGTAAATCACTTCAATGGAAAACTAAATATCGCACATCCAGAATTGGAAGAGGTCACTCCTGCTAGTTTGACAAAAGAAAAAACGTTTGCACCTATTTATCCGAGTACTGAAAAATTAAACTCAAAAGGATTAGATTCTAAAGGTCGAGGGAAAATAATGAAAATTCTTTTTGAGAAACTCTCTGAAAAAGATTTTCCTGAAAACTTACCAGCGTATTTAATCCAACAATATGGATTCCCGACCAAGTATCAAGCGATGAGGCATATTCATTTTCCTACCAATCAACAGGAAATGGATGCGGCAAAAGATCGTTTGAAATTTGAGGAATTATTCTTTTTACAATTGCGCTTGTTACAAATTCGCAATCGAAGAAAATCAACCATCAAAGGATATCATTTCGAGAAAATAGGTGATTATTTCAATCGGTTTTTCAATGAAAAATTAGCGTTTGAACTAACAGGTGCACAAAAAAGGGTTTTGAAAGAAATTCGTTTAGACCTGAAATCTGAAGTTCACATGAATCGGTTGTTGCAAGGAGATGTAGGAAGTGGTAAAACCATTGTTGGATTAATGTCGATGTTGATGGCATTGGACAATGGATATCAAGCATGCATGTTGGCACCTACTGAAATATTGGCAAAGCAGCATTTGATCTCAATTTCAGAAATTGTGGAAGGACTAGATATTGAAGTTGCTTTTTTATCAGGAAGTGTCAAAGGGAAAAAGCGAAAAGTATTGTTAGAACATCTGGCGAGTGGAGACATACAAATTCTAGTTGGTACACATGCTATTTTAGAAGATCCAGTTATTTTTAAAAATCTTGGTTTGTCAATAACTGATGAACAACATCGATTCGGGGTCGCACAACGAGCGAAGTTGTGGCACAAAAACAACCCCTACCCTCCTCACATCTTGGTCATGACGGCAACACCGATACCACGTACTTTATCGATGACCCTGTATGGAGATTTGGATGTGAGTGTGATTGACGAATTACCTCCTGGAAGAAAAGAAATAGAAACTTCTCACAAAACGGAATATCATCGAATTGCGGTCTTTGAATTCATTCGTAAAGAAATTGCTAAAGGCAGACAGATTTATTTTGTGTATCCGCTGATTGAAGAATCCGAAACTTTGGATTTAAAAAATCTAGAAGAAGGCTATGAAGCATTGAGTCGTGAATTTCCAATGCCTGAATATAATATCAGTATTGTTCATGGAAGAATGAAGCCGGTGGATAAAGATTTTGAGATGCAGCGGTTTGTCAAAGGAGAAACTAACATTATGATTGCAACAACCGTAATCGAAGTTGGTGTTAATGTTCCAAATGCATCGGTAATGGTAATAGAAAATACAGAACGTTTTGGATTATCACAACTACATCAACTACGAGGAAGAGTCGGTCGTGGCGCGGAAAAATCTTATTGTATTTTGATGACAGGAGATAAAGTATCTAGTGTAGGAAAGGAGAGGATAAGTACGATGGTTGGGACGAATAATGGATTTGAAATTGCCGAGGCCGACATGCGTTTACGTGGCCCCGGCAATATTGAAGGTACGCAGCAAAGTGGCGTACTCAACTTTCAAATCGCTGATTTAGTCCGAGATCAACAATTGCTTGCTGAAGTTCGGAATATTGCTAAAGGTATATTGGAGAATGATCCTGAATTGAATCACCCCGACAATATCCGTCTGAAAAATCACTTGGAAACTATAAAAAGTAAGATTAAAATGTGGAGTCGGATTAGTTGATACTCACGTAACCCGAATATACTTGGCCTTTTCCATCTTCGAAAATGTAGAAGTACATATTCTTTTCTAAGCCTTCACCATCCCATTCGTTTTGATAGCCTTCGAAGGTTAGCAATTCTTCTCCCCATTCATTAAAAATGAAAAGTGCATTGTTAGGAAAACTTTCGGCACCGATGATTGTAAAGGTATCGTTGAAGCCATCTCCATCTGGAGAGAAACCGTTGATGATGGTGATTTCTTCACAAATCACATCAACGTAAACAGTTGCTTTGTCTTTTCCATTTTCGTTGATAACGATATAAGAAAAACTATCGACCATTTCGCAAGTACCTTCTTTAGGAACATAGGTAAAACTATTGTCGTCGTTGACAGTTACCTTCCCATAAAGTGGCGTTTCGCTCACATATAAGTCTAGTAAATCGCCGTTTACAACATCATTTTCGAGTGCTTCGAAGATAATAGAATTGTCGATGACCACCATTGTGTGATCATCACCAGCAAGTGGTGTGTCTTCAATTTCGTCTGAAGTATTTTTAGAAAAATAATGGTTATCGAGAGAAGCCATCATCTGCGCATTACTTGTTGATCCAAAGAGTAGACACAACATTAATGTAAATGCAAAAGACTGAAGTATTTTCATTCCCTTAAATTTAGGTTTGGTTATGATTAAAATCTGTTGTTGTTGTGGGAGGAAATAAAAAGGAGGGAATAATGGAGCGTAAAAAAGATACGTGGTTAATGTACATTACCTGTAAAAGCAAACAAGATGCCAAAACTAACACTTAGTTTACATAAACTATATGTTACAAGTGTTAGTTATTCACCTTGATAGGCTTAGTAGAAAAATTAGGTTTTACGAATTTAGGAGCTTTAAAACGAGGACCTAAACGTGTTTCTAGTGACTTGCATTTATTCACAAATTCTTCTTTCCCATAATCCTCGACGTATTGAATAACGCCACCTTTAAAAGATGGAAAGCCACAACCATATATAGAACCTAAGTTAGCTTCTTCATCTGATTGGATAATTTTTTCTTGTAGGCACCAATACGCTTCAATCACTTGCGCAAACATAAAACGGTCACTTATTTCTTGTCTTGAATATTCTTTTTGTGTAACAGAAAAATGTTTTGATAACTCAGGCCAAAGATTTCGTTCACCATTTACTTTATAGTCATAAAATCCGTAACCTGCACGAGCTCCTTTGCGATCAAGCGCTATCATTTTTTCTAAAACATGTACTGCCGGATGTTGTACATATTTTGCTCCGTATAATTCAGCAGCTTGATTTTCATATTTTAGAACAATCTCTAGTGATAATTCATCCGCTAGTGTTAGCGGACCTTTTGACATACCTGCTTGAAGCGCCAAATTTTCAATAAGTGCCGGAGCATACCCTTCTTGTAACATAGTGATACCTTCTAAAATATAAGTATTCTGTACACGTGCTACAAAGAATCCCCAATTATCTTTTACAATAATCGGTGTACGTCGTATCAACTTGGCAAAATCAAATGCTCTTGCAATCGTCTCATTTGAAGTTTCAGCGCCTTTGATAATTTCGACCAATGGCTTTTCAGCAATCGGATGAAAAAAGTGAATACCTACAAAATTACTTTTTCGAATGGAAGCATTTGATAATTCTTTTAAAGGAATGGAAATCGTATTGGTTGCAAAAATCGAATATTCGTCCATATACTGTTCAGCTTCTTTCATCACTTTGTTCTTCACCATCTTATTTTCATACACAGCTTCAATAACTAAATCACAAGATTCAAAATCAGCTGCGTTTTCTGTGGTGATTAAATTTTCTAGAAACTGACTTTTATTTTCTTCCGATATTTTTTTAGTAGATACCCATTCATCTAAAGTTGCAGCAATTAATTCTTTTCCTTTGTCTGCAATTGTTTTGGATACATCTTTTAAAACAACTTGCAATCCATTTTCCAGACAAACCGTTGCAATTCCAGAACCCATTATACCTGCGCCTACTACACCAATCTTTTTAGGTCTAAATTTTCCATAACCTTTTGGCCGGCTAATACCATCACGTATCGCATTATTGTCATACCAGAAAGACTTCATTAAGTTTTTAGCCTCTTTTCCTAACATTAATTTTACGAAGTAGCGACTTTCTATCCGCATGGCGGTGTCAAAATCAACGACAGAACCTTCAACCAATGTATTAAGAATAGCGAGCGGAGCTGGCAACGTGTTGTAGGTTGTTTTGTATAAATCCGCAGTAAGAATTTGAATTTTAGATCGAATTTTTAAATTATTGGCATCACCAAAAGGAATTTTACTTCCTTTGACGTCCCAAACACGTCTTTTATTTTGATTATCAAGAATCCAACATTCTGCTTTTTTCAACATATCATTTCTACTAGAAGCGATCTCGTCAATGATCCCTGCCTCTTTCGCTTCCCTTACATTATAATAGGCGCCGCTTGTTAATATCTGATAAGCTTTTTCGACTCCAACAGTCCATAACATTCTACTTACACCACCACAACTTGGCATAATTCCTAAAGTCACCTCTGGGAATCCCATTAAGTTTTTTGGATCATCCAAAGCGATTCTATAGTGACAAGCAAGTGCCAATTCAAAACCTGCACCCAATGCTTTACCATTGATCGCAGCGACTACTGGTACACCTGGGCTTTCTAGTTCTCTAAACACTTTTTTCAATGATTCTGTAAAGGCAAAAAGTTGAGCCGCATCCGTACAGTTGTAGATATAATCTAATTCACCACCTACTAAAAAAGTTTTTTTGGCAGAAGTCAGAATGATTCCTTTTAGAATACCTCTTGCTTTTTCATCTCTTAAGTAATCTAAAACTGGGGTAAAAAAATTCCCAATTTCATGATTGATCACATTTGCTTTCTTGCCTTCCATGTTGAAAGTCAATGTAACTATGTTGTTGCTATCTTTTCTATACTTAATCATATCTTACTATTATAGTTAAGCTCTTTCAATTATTGTAGAAACGCCCATTCCTCCACCGACGCAAAGGGTTGCCATTCCTAATTTCAAATCTCTTCTTTCCATCTCATCAAGCAAAGTACCCAACAAGATAGCTCCGGTTGCTCCCAATGGATGTCCGAGCGCAATTGCACCGCCATTTACATTAACGACTTCCGATTTCAATTGCATTTCTTCTTGAAATTTTAAAACAGGTGCAGCGAATGCTTCATTCATTTCCCACAATTCGATATCCTTTACTTTTAAACCTGCTTTTTTGAGTGCTTTCCTTGCAGATGGTGCTGGACCTTGCAACATGATAGTTGGTTCCGAACCGACCGTTCCTACCGCAATAATTTTTGCTCGAGGTTTCAATCCTGCTTTTTTCCCAGCTTCCTCATTTCCAATCAATAATAGCGATGCACCATCAACGATTCCTGAAGAGTTGCCAGCTGTATGAACGTGATTTATTTTTTCAACAAAAGGATATTTACGAAGTGCAACTGTATCAAAACCCATAGCTCCTATTTTTTTAAAAGCAGGAGTAAGTTGAGCTAGATTCTCCATTGAGGTAGCTGGACGTAAGTATTCATCTTTTTCCAAAACCAAAATGCCATTCTGATCATGAATTGGAATCACCGAATTATCAAAATAACCTTCTCTTAATGCATGAACTGCACGTTGTTGGGATTGTACTGCATATTGATCTACTCGTTCTCGGTCATATCCTTCAATTGTTGCTATCAAATCAGCAGAAATACCTTGCGGCACATGTCCAATTTTTGTACTAACTTCAGGATCATTTAACAATGCACCTCCGTCAGATGACATTTTCACTCTACTCATGCATTCTATTCCGCCGGCAACTACTAAATCATCCCATCCAGAACGAATTTTCATTGCTGCTAAATTCACCGCCTCCAATCCAGAAGCACAGAATCGATTGACCTGCACACCTGCAACACTTTCATCCCAATCTGCAAATAACAAAGCTGCTTTTGCAATATCAGCACCTTGTTCGCCGATAGGAGTTACACAACCTATAATCGCATCATCGACTTGAGAAGTATCTAAATTATTTCTTTTTTGAATTGCTCTGAAAAGCGTTGAAAGCAACTCGATAGATTTGATTTCGTGTAAAGAACCGTAAGGTTTTCCTTTTCCTCTTGGCGATCGAATTGCATCGAAAATAAAAGCGTCATTCATGATTTCAGTTTCTGAACTAAGTTCTATTGATTAAACGTTATAAATGTATAATACGTATGGCAGAACATTATGTTGAAATAGACCAAATGTTTATTTTGGCCTCAATTAAATTAACAAAGGGTATAAAAATACAATCTTAGAAAGCGGTAAAGAAGATATTAGAATTATTTTAATACAAAATTTTAAATCATGGCAGGAAAATTTAAAATAACAGGAATAGGTAGACTTTTTATATTCCTATTGCTCTTTGCTCCTATTGCTTATATTGGTGCGAATTTTATCAATGGAGAAAATGGATTTGATAAAATTAAGAACATTTTTGGTGGTCCTGATAAAATGGAAACAAATGTCAGTGACGCAGATTTGAACACTCGAAATGAAGGAATTATAAAAGATTTGAGGAAAGAGAATGCCCAATTGAAAAGGAAGGTTCGTGATTTGGAAGCGGAGTTGGGGCGATAAAAAAACCCACGATCTTTCGATCGCAGGTTTTCTATATATTTTTAAAATCCTTATCGACTAGTATCTGTAGTAGTCAGGCTTGTAAGGACCTTTTTTGTTTACGCCGATGTAATCAGCTTGATCTTTGCTCAAGTCTTCCAATTCAACACCGATATGTGCTAGGTGGAATTTTGCAACTTTCTCATCCAAATGCTTAGGAAGCATGTAAACTTTATTTTCATACTTATCAGAATTTTTCCACAATTCGATTTGTGCTAAAGTCTGATTTGAAAATGAGTTAGACATAACGAAAGAAGGGTGACCAGTTGCACAACCTAAGTTTACTAAACGACCTTCAGCTAAGATGATTACATCTTTTCCGTCGATAGTATATTTGTCAACTTGTGGCTTAATCTCAACTTTTGTCTTACCATACTTTTTGTTCAACCATGCCATATCGATTTCATTATCGAAGTGACCGATGTTACAAACGATTGTTTTGTCCTTCATTGCACGGAAGTGCTTTTCAGCCAAAATATCTTTGTTACCAGTAGCTGTTACAATGATGTTTGCTTCTTTGATAGCATTCTTCATTTTCTTTACAGCGAATCCGTCCATTGCAGCTTGAAGCGCACAAATAGGATCAATTTCTGTAACAATAACTCTACATCCTGCACCTGCTAAAGAAGCAGCAGAACCTTTACCTACATCACCATATCCAGCAACGACAGCTACTTTTCCAGCCATCATTACATCTGTTGCACGACGAATTGCATCAACACAACTTTCTTTACAACCGTATTTGTTATCAAATTTTGATTTAGTAACAGAGTCATTTACGTTGATAGCAGGCATTGTTAAAGTACCTTTCTTCATACGCTCATACAAACGGTGAACACCAGTTGTAGTTTCTTCACTCAATCCTTTAATGTTTGGTACCAATTCAGGATATCTATCTAACACCATGTTTGTCAAATCACCTCCATCATCCAAAATCATATTTAATGGCTTACCACCTTTAAATGCAAAAAGTGTTTGCTCAATTGCCCAATCAAATTCTTCTTCGTTCATTCCTTTCCAAGCAAAAACTGGAATTTTTGCAGCAGCAATAGCAGCAGCAGCGTGATCTTGAGTTGAGAAAATATTACAAGAAGACCAAGTAACTTCAGCACCTAAGTCTTTTAATGTTTCAATTAAAACTGCAGTTTGAATTGTCATGTGAAGACATCCTGCAATTCTAGCACCTTTCAATGGTTTTGATTTTCCGTATTCTTTACGGATACCCATTAACCCAGGCATTTCGGCTTCTGCCAATTCTATTTCTTTTCTTCCCCAAGCGGCAAGAGAAATATCTTTCACTTTGAAGTTGGTCTTTACTTTAGATCTTGATTTAACTTTCATGAATTTTAATTTATTAAGTTTAACTGATTTGCGAGTGCAAAGATAGGTAATTAGGTAACATTAATCCACATCCCGTTAAGGATAACTTACTTAGGAATTGTTATAATTTAGGAAGCGGTCCTTCTGCCATCATAACAAATTGTATATCAGGAATATAACGGAAAAAATGATATAAAGGTTTAGAGGAAATTGATTCATTCATATGCGCTTTTTTATAAGATGATGAAAATATTGTGGAAATTATGGCCATGAAGCTGTTGAATTTTATTGGACAAACAAAAAAAAACCTGCAATGTTCGATTGCAGGTTTTTTCATAATTAATAAAGTAGTTTTAGTTCTTCACAAACTTTTTCACTTTTGAATTTCCATAATTACTTGTCAACTGGATATAGTACATTCCTTTTGCCAGATGATCTGTATCAAATAATTGATTGTTCATTCCTGTTGTTAATTGGATCATTGATTTATCTACTAACAACCCAGCTGCATTTCTGATTTCCACCGTCACTTCAGTTGCATCATTTGAATGGATGTTGTAAAATAAATCTCCACGAGTTGGATTTGGAAATACTTCAATAATATCCAAAGCGCCTTCTTTACAAGATGTTGCCGTGATTGATTTAATGGAAGAATAATTTATTTCACCAGATGCTGTTGTTGTTTTTAATCGATAGAAATTTTCAAAACCAGGATTGATATCTGTAAAGTTGTAGGTTTTATTTGGACTTGATAATCCGTTAATCGTACCGATCACTTCAAAATTTTGACCATCAAAACTTCTTTCTATTTCAAAGATATCACTTGAAGACGCATCTCCAATTTCCCAATCCAATTCAACTGTGCAATCCTTTTCGGTGCCATCAAATGCGACTAGATCAATAGGAAGTGCTGCAAGTTGATATCCACAAACTTCAACATTATCAATAGCAATATGCCATTGCCAAGAATCCGCAGAATCAAAATAAGTAAAACGTACTTGAAAGTTTGGGTTAGCATAATCATCAACAACGACATTGAAATGAGGCAATGTACAGCCCCATGCACCACAATCTGTTTCATTGGTGTTCAACAAATTTACCCAATTGTTTCCATCCCAAACATCGACTATAAAAAAATCATCCCCATCAAAAGTCCACCAATTGTAATCAAAATCTAATGTTACAAATTCAAAGTTTGTGATATCCATTTCAGGTGTAATCAATTCCATATGATCGGTACCATTGTCATCATATTGACCTGTTCCAGTATCATCTTTTGCATCGTCATCCCAAAATGCCATTCCTGTACCGTTGATACTTCCAGCAGGTGTATTGACACCATACGTAGCATCTGCAAATTCCCAACGCCCATTTGGATTGGTTCCCAATACATTGTTAGCCCATCCAGCAGGTTGAGTTTGAGCATCAAAATTTTCTGATAAAATCGAAGTACAAACACAATCTGGATGAGGCACATTATAAGTTGTAGTTTTGTTACATTCTACGTCGCCATCATTGGAATCTTCAACTGTCAAAGTAGCATTTGCAGTAGCGTTGGCAGTCAAGCCAAAAAGCATTTCACATTGTTCACCTGTGTTATTAAATGAGAAATTTGACGAATTGCCATCAGCTGATATTCGCAAGTTAGATTGATTGGTGCGATTAGCATGAGTGATACATACTTCCAATTCGTAGAGTCCGCCACCACAATTTTGTACTGTTACTGAAGATATGTCAATACATTGGAGACAATCTTCAAAACAAGTTCTAGTATCTATATGAGCACTGATATCAGCAATTGATGCAGCCGACCAACTAGTAGCCCCATTGACAGATGGATCCATTATATCTCCTGTTGGCGGATTATTATGACCTGTGGCTGATGATGAGACTGCATCAAAATTGTGACCAACTTCATGAGATACGGTATTTCTAATAGCATTAGAATTACCAGAAAAATCTTCGATCAAACTGTATTTAGCATTGGTACAAACCACTCCTACATAAGCCAATCCTACTACACCTGAATTGCCGTCATTCGTAATATTTCGATCCGTCCAGATTTGTCCTAAATCAAAGCTTACACCAAATCCTCCGTTATTTCCCCATGATAAAAAATCATCCAACAATGTGGATGCATCTGTTCCGCCAACCCATGGATCTTGTCCTGAAACAACAAAGATCGTAACGATATCAAATTCAATATCTTGAGAAAACCAACCGATATAATCCGGCGCAACTAAGTTCCAAATTCCAACCAAATAATCTTCAACTCCACCTACACTTCCATATTTATTAAACATAGATCGATCGGCAGCTAATGCCATTTCAACAATAGAGCACTCGTCCATTTGAGCTCCTAATGCTTGCGTTTGTTTTGGCGTGATTCTATACTTTGCGATATCTGTAACCCCACAAGTTAAATTTGGATTATAAATCGCATCTTTAGTATTGTATACTACATATAAGTCTTGAGCTGCACCTTCAATAACTCCGTTTAATGGTTCAATGAAATAAGATTGATCTCCATTATTAATAGTTCCAAAAATGAAATGATTATTTATTGTTAAACCAATAGATCCACCTTGAGCAGTTTGTAAATAACCGGAAAGTGTTTTGAAATCACCTCTACTAGTTGTTACATCTCCATTATTTGTTCTTTCAGTGATTGCATAATTTTCACCAATTAAATCATTTTCGTACACCAACATATTCCAATTATATTCATCTCCTAATTCAAGATTCATAGACATCGATATTCCTTTCGAATTGCGGACATAATCAGCTATGATAGTTGAATTAATGTCATAGATATCATAATCAGTAAAAATGGATGCTAATTCTGTTTCATAGTTAGTAGTAACTCTTTCTCCTGTAAATTGTGCGGCTTGTTGAGCAGTTAGAGAAATGATAGAAAAACAGAAGAGTAATGAAAAAAGCATTAAATTTCTTCCAAAGGAAAATTGGTTAGGTATGGTCATTTTTTTTTGTTTAATCGTTGGTTAAAATCTAGAATTTGGGAAGATAAGCATGTATAAAAATTGCTTGAAAGGTTAAATTTAGATTTTTAAATTTGAATTTTAACATTTCGCTCCATATAAAACACTGCAAAATTAATAGTTTACCGAAATTATAAGCATCTAAATTAAACATATGTCGTCTCTCTTTACAACTTACATCGAATTAGGATTTGAACACATATCAGATATAAAAGCTTATGACCATATTTTATTCATTGTAGCTCTGTGCGCTATCTATACATTGAAAGAATGGAAACATGTTTTGATATTAGTTACTGCGTTTACGATTGGACATTCTCTTACGTTGGCATTAGCTTCATTGGATGTCGTTCGTTTTCCAAGTCAAATAGTGGAATTTTTGATTCCTGTCACCATATTTCTGACAGCAGTTTTTAATCTTCGCAGGTTAGACAAGAATGATGTGAAAATTCCTTCACAAAAAATGAGCAATTTAAACTATTTCATTGCACTATTTTTTGGCTTAATCCACGGAATGGGATTCTCAAATTTTCTAAGATCATCGCTGATGCCTGGCAAAGAATCAGATTTGATTTCTCAATTATTTGCATTTAATGTAGGAATAGAACTTGGTCAAATAATGATTGTAATAATCATATTACTTCTGTCTTTTATTTCGTTAAATATCATGAAGGTCAATAAAAGAGATTGGACAATTTTAATATCAGGGATGGCAATGGGAATTTCCGTAATTTTAATGATCGAAACGAAATTTTGGTAATTGGTAGATATTTAGAAGTTTGGATATTTAGACACTAGTACTTCAAAAAATATTCAAGTTAAAATAAGAGCATGCTATTAATCATTTTCATTCTTAGTTTTATAAATCCTTCGATTATTGAATCGACGGATCTTCATGAATTCCATATCAGCAAATGCGTTATTGAATGTAACGAGGAGACCAAGGCAATAGAAGTAAGTCTACATATTTTCATTGATGACCTAGAAGAGGCATTGCGACAACAAGGTGCAGACAAACTTTTCATCTGTACAGAAAAGGAAAGCAAGAAAGCAGAAAAGTACTTAAATCGATATTTGCAAAATCATTTTGTACTAAACGTGAATGGCGAAAAAGTCGAATATGAATTTTTAGGGAAAGAAATTTCTGAGGACCTTGCGGCTGTTTGGTGTTATCTAGAAGTCAAAGATGTAACTGAAATTAGTAGCCTAGAATTGAAAAATGATTTGCTAATGGAAGTATTCGATGATCAAAGAAATATCATTTCACTTTCTGCTAACGATAAAGAAGAGTACTTAATGTTTGATAGAGACAATGCTTCCAAGACGATCAATTTTTAATTTCCATTTGATAAACGATCAATGTTTAAAAAACTATTCATTCTCCCGATTAAATTTTATCAAAACTCCATCTCACCCATGATGAGTCCGAGTTGTCGGTATCAACCTACTTGTTCACATTATATGATTGAAGCAATTGAAGAATGGGGTGCTTTGCGTGGTACTTGGATGGGATTGAAACGTATTGCTCGATGTCATCCTTGGGCTGGGCATGGGCATGATCCGGTTCCGAAGAAAGAGCAGAGCTCTTCTTCTTCGGATGTATGATTATTGTTCTAACTTGAAATCCTGACGTATTAACCCAATCCTTTCGAATTTGATTTTCAAATTCTGTTCCTTTCCCTTTAAAAAAGGAAAGGAGCGTACGCGGGGAGCTCGCGTAGCCCTCACGTATGGCTCGCGAGCTCCCTTTCCTTTTTTAAAGGGAAAGGAAGAATATTTGGAACAAATATTCAGGATTGGGTTCCACGCCAGCACAAGCAACATCGTCCTATTTTTAATTTTACATTTTTAATTTTACATTTGAGCCTGCCCTCAGGCAAAAGCGAAACTCATGCAAAGAAGACCAAGAAGAAACAGAAAAAACGAAGCCGTCAGATCAATGGTTCGAGAAACCAGTTTATCTACTTCTAATTTAGTATATCCAATTTTCCTAGAAGATGGAACCCATATCAAAACAGAGATAAAATCCTTACCTGGTAATTATCGATTCTCACCAGATTTAGCATTAGAAGAAATGAAATCTTGTGTTGATTTAGGATTGACCAACTTCATTTTATTTCCAGCCATTCCTGAAAAATTGAAAGATAAGACTGCAACTCATAGTTACTCTTCTTCTAATTTTTATTTGACTGCCGCTAATTTTTTCAAAAACAAATTGCCGAGTGCAACACTAATCAGCGACGTTGCAATGGATCCATACAGTTCTGATGGTCACGATGGTTTTGTTGAGAATGGAGAAATTATCAATGATGTCACTTTACCGATTTTGGAAAAGATGGCGGTAGCACAAGCAGAAGCAGGTTTTGATATTCTAGGTCCTTCTGATATGATGGATGGCAGAGTTGGTGCGATAAGAGATGTATTAGATAACAAGGGATTCACAAATACTTCTATCATGTCGTATACGGCAAAATATGCAAGTGCTTTTTATGGCCCATTTAGAGATGCATTAGACTCCGCTCCAAAAGCTGGCGATAAGAAAACGTACCAAATGGATCCTGCCAACAAAACAGAAGCATTGATTGAAGCAGAATTAGATACATTAGAAGGTGCAGATTTTTTAATGGTCAAACCTGCTTTAAATTATCTAGACGTAATTCATTTGTTAAAAGAAAATTTTGACTTACCAATTGCTGCTTATCATGTAAGTGGAGAATGTGCGATGCTCACTGCTGCTTGTCAGAATGGTTGGTTGGATTTTGATAAAGCGATGCCAGAGACTTTGTTGAGTATTAAGCGAGCTGGTGCGGATGTGATTATTACTTATTTTGCGAAGGACTTTGCGGAGATGTTTAATAAGCGATTAATTTAAAATAATTGTCTCGCTTCTCAATTTAAAACTAATGCTCAAAACTCAAAGGCGTCACTTCTTCAAAATGATGAAGCCGTCTAACTTGTCTAGTACGATAAGTTCCTAACATGGTTACCGAGCGAAATTCTTCTTTCTCTTCCAATTGATGAATAAGTACAGTACAAGTTTCACTTCCAATAGGGTATCGTTGCTTATTTGCATCTGCGTGTTCTTTTTTTAAGCGATACTTTTTGATAGGAATAAATTGTGCAGGCACAACAATCGTGTCCGCAACGGAATAGTAATTCTTGAGTTCGATGGAGTCTCGCACTTCTGGATTTATAACAACATAATCCCAAAGACAGGTATCGATCTGTTGACGATTCAAACAAGGCTGATGATTGTTAGGAATTGCATTGAAACGTTTTACCCAAGCCCACTCTTCAGTACTTTTTTGCTCAATTCGAAAACCATTAAATCTAATTTTACGATATGGGATAATTTTTTGATAAGCAGGTTTTGTTTCGATACTGTCAACATATGCTTCATATTCGCAGTGGTCACAATTTTTATAATAGGTTTTAATATCAATATATTTTGGAACTGTTTTGAAGGTAGCTTCTTTTACCCTAATGATATCGCTGTGATACTCGTCTGGCAGGATTTGTTCAACAATCTTTTCGTACTCATAAACTTGAAAGATGGTATCTGGTAGTTCTTCATAACTTAATTGACACCAGCCAATGATAGGACCATGAACAAATAAAGACATTAATATTAGAATGGAAATTTTATTCATTAGTGTGGATTTTTAAAGATCTGTTTAACTAGCTTAGTCTTTTAATTCTATAGCTGCGAGTTGTAAACGAATCGATAATTAGATGTTGAAAAAGAGGAAAAGGTTGTATTTCAGCATTGGACTTTCCCAAACGAATGAAGTTTTTACACCTGACTTTTGGCTTATATTTAATCTTTTTTTGAGCAAAAATGTATACATAGATATATGATCTAAATACATTAGATAATTTCTCAATATATAATTCAAACTTTTACCCTATAAACACGTATCTTCATTCTATAAAACATTCATTAACTAATTAATAAATAATGGCAAAGAAAAGAAAAACTATAGACGCAAGATTCACCAAGACTCAAATCGTCCAACAAATCGCAGAAGAAAATGAGCTTACAAAAAAGCAAGTTGACGGTGTGCTTGATTCTTTGGGTGAAATAATTCAGCTTCACATTAACAAAAAGTCAGTGGGAGAATTTGTACTTCCAGGATTGCTTAAAATTCAAACAGTGAAGAAGCCTGCGAGAAAAGCTCGTAAAGGAATCAACCCTTTCACGAAGCAAGAGCAAATGTTCAAAGCCAAGCCAGCTTCGACTACTGTAAAAGTAAGAGCGCTGAAGAAATTGAAAGATATGGCTAACTAATCATTTTAAATTTCTAACAAAAAATTTACATGAAGCATGGTATCCGGGTGGGTGCTGTGCTTTTTTTGTTGGAGGGGTTGTGGATTAAGACAAGATGAGAGCACACTTGAATCTAGAATAAGTTTTGATATTTCCCTATTCGGAAGTGAATTGTAAGGAAATTGGTTGGAACCTTTTATGTTACTCGAGTACCAATCTGAGAACAATTGTTAATAATATATATTTTTTAAAAATATTATTAAAATATTCAATATATTGATGGCATCTAAATTTAAATATGGATTAATATAAATGTACAACATGGAATTACAAATTAGGATACCTAAAGAAAGTGCAGAAGAACTCAAATCACTTTTAGAGAATAAAAAGATAGAAATTAAGGAAAGAGATATGTTATTTGATAATCCAGAGCTAAATACAGGTTTTGAAATATCAGCTTTGATAACAATTATTTTAGGAACTACTACTTTTTGGACAGCATTAGCAGAAGTTTTAAAACAAACTATTAGCAATGAATCTATTAAAATTGAATTTACAGATTCAAAGACAGGTAACATAATTAAAATGAAAGCTAATAATATTAAGGAGGTGGATGGTATGTTGAAAAAAATACAAGAGCACAATACTGCAAAAACTTCATAAATGAGAGATCTAATTAAAGAATTACCTTTATTATTTGATAATAAATTGTTTGATAAAAGTAATGAAATAAATGGATTGTTCAATCCTTCTTTTCTTTGCATCACTCAAACGAGATGGAACAGTGAGTCAAAAAATATAGATAGCTACCATGGCCAAGCAGCTACTTCTGTCCATGAAAAAATTCATTGGCTACAATTTGTTGGAACCTCATGGGGAATGATGACACTATTGATAAAGTTTGTTCAGTCTCAAGTATTAACTGATATATACAAGGCAGAAGGATTTAAAAAAGTACAGGACAATTTCAGTAAAATGCATATTGAATCTAATTATCAAATAGATTTTTCCGAACTGCCCTTAACAGATTTTGTTTATTTTAAATATCTTAAAGGATTGGTTTCTAAGCAAATTTCCTTTAATCTATGTTCTCATGGAAAAATTAAATATGATTCAATACATGAACTTGAAAACAATTTTTCAAAATGCATTGCTGATTGTCATTTTTATAGTAATATTTATTTTCCAATTGACGAGCTTGAATATGAAGATTTAGAAGGAGGATATAAAGAAAAATTTAGATCTTTCAAAGAGCATTATTCTTTAAAAGATTCTTTGTACACTTTAGACTTATTAGAAGGTCAAGCTAGAGCCTCTGAATTTTTACATTTTATTCAAAGAGGTGCATATGATAAATCTTATTTCATTGCAAATTTTGATAAATACTTTATTGATAAATCTTATTGGAAGGCGTTTGGAAGTTTTATGTTTTTGATGGGCGTGAAGCCGAACTGGAATGACGTCCATTCAATTACTATAAATCTCTGTAAATTTTGCATTGTTGTTGACATTGCATTAAATCCAAAGACTTTTTTAAATTCAAGTTTTGAGGAATTTTTAGCTCAAGATGTTGAAGATTTCTTTCCTCCTCGAAGATTTTTAAATTGCTGTTTGGCTGCAAAAGAATTTCAAGAAGAATTTGTCTATACAAATGAACAACATCATAAAGATTTTGAAAATTTTATTTGTGCCTTTAATAATTATTCTAAGCCAACTGATTTAGCGAAAAATTTTAATACTAGATTTGAAAGTAAAAATTTAAAATTCAAACAGGATTGGGAAGGCGATACTTTTCAGATGGGTCAAAAGCCAATAATTAATTATTATTTCTATGTCTTTACAAAATATAATCAAATAAGACAGGAATTTCCTGTGTATATTCAAAACCTTGGTATCTCAGGTAATTTCCCAAAAAAACAAATGGAATTAAGATACAGAAAAGATTATAAATTTTTTAACTGTCCGTTTTATTGTTATGATACCGAAAAAGAAATTATTAATGGAGAATTACACCGTGCTAAATTCTTTTGGCTTCTTAGCGAACTTATGAAGTCAGAAATATTAAAATGTGCATTATTAAAAAAATATAATTTAGAAAATCATTTTCCATTTCTCATACCTGAAATATTGGTAGATGCATTAGAAGAATTATGCTTAAAAGAATTTGGAATACAAATACAAATGCGAAAATCCACATTACATAAATAAAATCAAAAAGTAATGAACCGTATAATACATTAATTTTTTTCTTTTATAGAGAATACTGTTTATGAGCAGTATACTTTGATTTTTCCACAAATGTACGTGCAAAACCCAATCATATCATCTTCATAAACATTTTAATTAAATCATATTTTTTTGCAATCCCAACTAATCGATTTTCTTGTTAGGGAAATTTTGAGAAATTAGAATATTGAAGGCATAAAATAATTAGAAATAAAGTATTAGTCCTCTTTCCTTTTTTGAGAAAAGGAAAAATTGATTTAATAAAAGGTGATGATATTTCTTGATATCATAACACCATATGTATACGTGTTGTTATGTTAATACGAATGTTGTACTACAATAAAAAGTATGGATTTACCAGAAAGAAGCAAAAGTAGAGCTACGGAAAAGCTTGGTCTTAAAATAGTCGAAAATATTGTCGAATACGAGCATAAATGGATTTGCAGAAAAGTACCATTGGATGACGACTATGGTATAGATGCTTATATTGACATTTTAGAAGATGATAAATACTTGACGGGGAAATCGATTGCGATTCAAGTGAAAGCGGGACCTAGTTATTTTAAAAACGAAAACAGTATAGGATGGACATTTTATGGGGAGTTAAAGCATTTAAACTACTATCTAAATCTTGAAATACCAGTACTAATTGTATTGGTTGATATTGAAAGTAAAATGGCTTATTGGGCTAAGGTTGATGTAAATCAAGTGATCAGAACTACGAAAAATTGGAAGATCATAATCCCAAAAGGTCAAAAATTAATATTAAAATCAAGACTTAAATCCACAACATCTGGTTTTGTTGATTATACTAAACAAATTGAAAAGCTTAAATTGATTAATAGTTCTATTTTAGAACACGAACAAGTTTTTATTGCAATTGACAGAGAAGAAATTGAGACATCTAATTTTATAGGTTTTGAAAAACTATTATTATGGTTAACTGCTAGTGAAGAAATGATTTTGAAGAACCGCGGTAAATTTTTAATTGCAGTTTTTGGTTATGACGAAGATGAAAGAGAGTTATGCGAGATTCCTGAAATTAGAAAATGGTTTACCTCTGTTCTACCAATATTCAAATATTGGGGATACTTTTTAAGTATGGAAGACTATTCCAGACAATTTAGTGCTATGGCAGTTCTGACAGCATGTTGCGTAAAGATTATTAACTCTGAATTTATAGAAGAGCAAAATGGATGGGTACATAATTTTGACGAAGTTGAATTAAAAAAATTTTTACATCAAATGTTTTCATGGCTGAATGAATTTACAGAAAAATACAATCTTCCATTGGACGTAAACTTTGATCAGAGTATGAAAATTATGCAGATCGTATACTCCGTACCGGAAGAAGCAATGAAGAAAATTCGATCTGAAAATTCACCAAAAAATAATCGCAGCAAATTAAGTTGACGTCTTGTCAGAATGGTTGGTTCGACTTTTGAGAAGGCGATGCCAAGACTTTGTTGAGTATTAAATAAGATAGGACGGATGTTATTATTTTCCTAAGTCTTTTTTTGCAAAATGGTAAAAAATAAGACCGTCACTAAGAGAGGGACGATCTTATTTTATATTATCCTAATGGAGGATGATTATCATTGCCATAACTATTCCGCAATCGAATTCTCCCATTCCTACCATGGACAAATAACTCGGCTTTTTGATTAATTGAAACTTTCCTCCCATAATTAAAAGCTTCTGTTTGTTTTATAAAAACTTTTGAAGCTTTTGAAGCTCCTCCTTTTTTAACTGCCCAACCTTTATTATGTTTTACAACGTGTTGGGACTTTAAACTCGATTTTTTTTTCATGGAATTAAATTTTATAATTTAGTTACTTACTAATATGTTATTTTCACTTGAGATAATCTTACTAGATAAGTATTTCTCCTTTGTACTATTACAGATTTCAGAAAATAGAAAAGAGACATTTTCAATACTTTCTATTTTAGGGTTTGATTTCTCAAAAAAGTCATTTTTTTCCTCATCGTAAAAATCCGCAATGTCTTCATAAATCTCTAGACACTTTTTGCAAGAATGAATATGAGTAGTTATAACTTTTTGGATTTGAGACGGAAGATTCTTTTCTAAGTGATCAATAAATAATTGATTAAGCTTAATTTCGTAAGGGATGTTCATCATTAGTTGCATTTCTTTTAGGTTGATTCGTGTAGTGATTTTATAAGTTTTATAAGTTTAATTGATTGTTTTTAACAAAGTTCCTAACTTTTTCCAATCCAATTGATACTTGCTTTCTTAAAGCGCCTTCAGATTTTTTATATTTTTGGGATATATCCTTGTATCTTTTTTTGTGAATTTTCACTTGTAAGATTAAATCACAAGTTTCCTCATCTAACACTGAACTTAATATTGATTTTAAGACCAACATTGAATCTTCTTCTTTATTTGGATTGTCAAAATCCTCTGATATCAATACTTGCTGTTTCGGGTTTAATTCAGAAGTAAATTTTTTTATATCTTTTTTCCTTCTTTCAGTATCTTTCTTAACTAAATTTATTATGTCAAGACAAGCATGTTTCACAATTGTATAAATGTATGATTTAATTGAATCGCTCTTGGCGACCTTTTCAATATTCATCCAAATTTTTACGGCGACATTTTGTTTAAGTTCTTTTTTTTGAAAGGGCTCTAAATGGTATTTTTTTGCGATTTTTTCAATCCTTCGGTCAATTGAAGTTTTAAATGTTTTAATTAACCTAGAATATTGGTCATTTTTCTCTTTACTAGTCATTGGTCGGTTGTTAGGTAATGATATTTTCATGTAAATTCTAAATTGTTTATTTGGGTAATAAATCCCCTCACTTATAAGACAATAGACATTCTAAATTATTACCATATTTAGTTGAAAGAATAACAAAATAGATTAACTAATAATTCAATCCTAATAAAAAATAGCCATCCCAAATCATTGGAACGGCTATTTTTAAAATGTAAACACATCTTTTGAGAATAATTTTCAAAGAAAACCCGGCAAAATTAATCAGGCGTTCTCAAATCATATTCACGAGAACACCCTCCTTTATTCGAGGAGATAAATTAATTAGTTACGCCAAATTAATTATTGTAGGGTTACTTCTTTCTCCTCGATCAATTTACGGATATTGATCAAAGCGTATCTCATTCTTCCTAGAGCTGTATTGATACTCACTCTTGTCAATTGAGAAATTTCTTTGAAACTCATATCGGCATAATGTCTTAGGATGACCACCTCTCTTTGCTCTGGTGGAAGTAGATCCACCAACTTGCGAATTTTTTCATGTGTCTGAGACTTCATGATTTTTTCTTCTGCATTCTCTTCATTCAATGGAATGATATCAAGGATATCAAATGTATCCGTAGCAGAAACTTTTGGATTACGTTTGTTTCTACGGAAATGATCGACGCACATGTTATAGGAAATACGCATTGCCCATTGGACAAATTTTCCTTCATGATTGTACTTTCCTTTACGTAAAGTATCAATGATTTTGATAAATACTTCTTGGAAGATATCTTCCGCGAGTGCTTTATCTTTCACGAATAAATAAATGGAAGTGTAAATCTTACTCTTGTGACGAGTAAGTAATTCTTCGAATGCTCTGTCATCTCCGTCTAAATAACGGGTGATAAGCTCTTGATCCATAAGCGGCGTAACTTGCATAACTACAATATTTAACTGTTAAGAATAAAATATTTAAGTGTAGAAGTTAGAAGCTTATAAATTTCGAATTTTAGTTAATAATAAAATTTGTGGAAAAGGCATTGCTGCCGTTGATGTTACTAATGTATATAGAATATCCTTCCAAAACCAGTTTATTTTAATTGGTTAACAAAAAATTAACTGATTAGAATTAATTGTAACACAATAAATTGAAAACCTTAACATCGCATTATCAATGAGTTAGGGAATTCCTTAAAGGTAAAATGAGCTATTTTTAAATGTTAATTTTTTTTCCACAATATTTTAAGAATTTTGGTTTTGCAAAATAGACGTCATTTAAAAGGCAATTAAAAATAATTTTCTCTGATCGCTAAAGCGATTTTCGAATTAAAAATTTAAAATATTAACGCAGATACACTAAGGTTGATGTTTATATTTAAATTCGAGTCTTCAAAAATTGAAAAACAAAGGGATATAATTTCTCCTCTTTTAGTCCACTATCGATCTATTTTTAATTCGAGTGAGCTTAAGCGAAGGAGACAATTATTTTTAATTTTTAATTTTCCATACTATGGCCACTAAAAAAGGAAGTGCAGTGCTAAGCAAACCTGTCAAAAAGAAAAAATCAACAGCACCAGATGGCATCTATATAAAAGGTGCAAAAGGAAACAACTTAAAAAATGTAGACCTCTTTTTACCACGCAATCAATTGATCGTGGTGACGGGCGTCTCTGGTTCTGGCAAATCGTCCATTACCATGGATACCTTATATGCAGAAGGTCAACGTCGATATGTTGAGTCGCTCTCTTCCTATGCACGTCAGTTTTTGATGCGGATGAAAAAACCAGAAGTAGATTACATCAAAGGAATTTCTCCAGCCATCGCGATTGAACAAAAAGTCAGTACCACCAATGCTAGAAGTACGGTTGGTTCTTTGACGGAGATTTATGACTACTTGAGATTGTTGTATGCTAGAATAGGAATCACCTACTCTCCTATTTCTGGAAATATTGTTAAGAAGCATGAAGTTTCTGATGTGGTGGATTATATCCATACTTTAAAAGAAGGGACTAAAATCATGTTGATGATTCCACTTTCTTTGAAATACAAAGAGCGGACTTTAAAACAAGAGTTGACGCTGCTATTACAAAAAGGATATACCCGTGTATTCTACAAAAAAGAATTGTTAGAAATTGAAGATGTTTTAGCAAATAAAAAAATCAAGTCAGACAAAAGTGTTACCGCATTTGAGAAAAAAGGCATGGCGATTTTGATAGATCGTTTTGTAGTCAAAAAAGAGGATGAAGATAATATCAAAAGAATTGCGGATTCTATTCAAACCGCATTTTATGAAAGTGAAGGGGATGCAATTCTCGATATCATTGATGGAAAGCAAGTTGCTTGGAATAATCGCTTCGAGTTAGATGGCATGTTATTTCTAGAACCGAATCATCAGTTATTCAATTTCAATAATCCTTATGGTGCCTGTCCTACTTGTGAAGGATATGGAAAAACAATGGGGATCGATGAAGATAAAGTAGTTCCGCTCAAAACAATATCTGTACATGAAGGAGCAATTGCTTGTTGGAAAGGAGAGAAAAATGGACTATGGTTGAAAGAATTTTTAAAACAAGCGCATCACTTTGATTTTCCTGTTCACCGTCCGTATTTCGAATTAACCAAAAAAGAAAAGAAAACACTCTGGTATGGAAACGAACATGTACATGGCATCAATGAATTCTTTGACAGACTAGAAGAGAAAACCTATAAGATTCAAAATCGAGTAATGCTTGCACGTTATCGTGGAAAAACAACTTGTAAAGAATGCGAAGGTGGTCGTTTGAGAATTGAATCCACTTATATCAAAGTTGGTGGAAAAGCAATTACTGAATTAGTTGAAATGCCCATTGATGAGTTACTAGTATTTTTCAATAAAATCAAACTTAGTAAAAACGATCACATCATTGCCAAAAGATTAATTCAAGAAGTCGTCAACCGACTCAACTTCATGATGGATGTTGGTTTAAATTATCTGACGATCGATCGGATATCTTCCACTTTAAGTGGAGGTGAAACACAACGTATTAATTTAACCAGAACCTTAGGCAGTAATCTGACTAGCTCACTATATATATTGGATGAACCAAGTGTCGGATTACATCCTCGAGATACGAAAAGATTGGTCAAGGTTTTGAAATCGTTGAGAGATTTGGGGAATACGGTTGTCGTAGTGGAACATGAAGAAGATGTGATTCGTAGTGCAGACTATTTGGTAGATATGGGACCAGAAGCTGGAATCAACGGTGGACATTTAGTATTTGCAGGTGACTACAAAGACATCGCAAAGAAAGCCAAAAACAGTTTGACTGCAGGATATCTAACAGGAAAAATGGGTATTGAATTGCCGGCGAGAAGAAGAAAAGTAGTTGACTTCATTGAGATCAAAGGTGCGACTCAACACAATCTAAAAAATATTGATGTCAAATTTCCATTAAATACTTTGACTGTTGTTAGTGGTGTATCTGGTTCTGGAAAAACAACTTTAGTCAAACAGATTTTATATCCAGCACTCAAGGAACAATTAGGAATTCCACATCCAACTTCGCCAGGAAATTTCAGAGAACTAACCGGTTCCGTCAAATTGATTAATCAAATCGAAATGGTCAATCAAAATCCAATCGGAAAATCTTCTCGTTCCAATCCGGTAACTTATGTAAAAGCATATGATGCTATTCGAAAATTGATGACGGATCAACAACTTTCCAAAATAAAAGGATTTTTGCCAAAACACTTTTCATTCAATGTAGATGGAGGTCGATGTGATGCTTGCAAAGGGGAAGGGGAACAAGTTGTGGAAATGCAGTTCTTAGCAGATGTAAGATTGATCTGTGAAGATTGTCGTGGCAAGCGTTTCAAAAATGAAGTGTTAGATGTTCGTTTCAAAGACAAGAATATTCATGATATTTTAAATTTGAGTATTAAGGAAGCACTCGACTTTTTCAAAGATAACAGAGATATTATTTCCAAAATAAAACCACTAGATGATGTTGGTTTGGGATATATCAAATTAGGTCAAGCCTCAAGTACCTTATCTGGTGGAGAAGCGCAACGTGTCAAATTAGCTTCGTTTCTAACAAAAGAAAGACAAAAAGATCATGTCTTTTTCATTTTCGATGAACCAACTACTGGACTTCATTTTCATGATATCAAAAAGTTGTTGACCGCCCTAAATGCTTTGGTTGAAAAAGGGCATACCGTTGTTGTCGTTGAACACAATATGGAAGTAATCAAAAGTGCGGATTGGTTGATTGACTTGGGTCCTGATGGTGGGAAGAATGGAGGTGAGTTATTGGCGCAAGGTACTCCGGAGCAGGTTGCCAAAAAGAAGAAATCTATTACTGGTGGATTTTTGAAAGAGAAGTTGAAAAAATAATGTAAAATGTATAATGTAAAATTAAAAATAGACGACCAATACGTAAGTGCACGTGTGCATACGTCAGACTATGCGAAAATGCACGAAAGTTGGTTGCCAAACACCGAGAGGTTAGAAACCTTCGGCTCGCCTTTGTTTAACCGTGCCAAAGGTTTCTAACCTCTTGGCGTTTGTATTCTATTTTCGCACAGTCTGACGTATTGGTCGTCTATATTTTACATTTTTAATTAACGCTCATTTTAATTCCTAAAACCCTTTACACCCAATTTTCTCAAAGTACTGAAATTCAAACTTCCAATTGGCAATCCCTGATCACTTTGAAATTTCGTCAAAGCAGCTTTCGTTTTATCATCCAATTTATGATTCAACTCACCCGGATTATATCCTTTTTCTAACAATGCTTTTTTTAGATCTAAAATATAGGATGGAAAAGCTGGTACATGTTTATCGAGTCTAAGGAAATTATATATCGAAGACCTGTCCACCATTTCATTTGGGTAAATTAGGTCGTATTGACTATGTGACTTGTGGTTTAATTCTAATACATTATAAAATTTAAACCCAATTAAAGTTTGTTTATTCAACTCACCATTGATGGGACCAGCATACCACTTTTCTGTTATCAATTTTTTCTGGACTTCTTTTATTAATTCTTTATCCCAATTGACATAACTTCCCCAATGACATCCCAATTCTCTCCAATCAGTTAGACGACTTGGTCTAATTAATCGTATCTCTTTTTCGCCTTCGATTTGAACTGTTTCGTATTCATTTGTGATTACACTTAACACGTATATCTTTCCGCTCTCCTCAATATTAGGATATGGAATTGTATCCATTACTATTGACAAAATTGCCAAGTGATGAATGTAACGACTTTTTTCAAGATTGTAGTTTTCTACATGCCATTCTTTACTTGCAAATTGCCTAAGTAATTCATAATGTTCTGCATAAATTGCGTTTTGTATGTACGATGTTAGATCAATCGAATCAGCAACTTGACCCGATAAGTTTATTGGAAGTTTTACTAAAAACAAGAAGGTTAAAAGGATAGAAAATCTCATTTCTTTTATTAGAAGATGGAATTACTTTGGAAAGGGTTGTTTATAAGAAATTAAAAATTGCTTCAGTTTATCTTGCAATTGGTTCATATGTGATGTATATTTACACCAAATAAAAATTAATCTTATGCGTAGACAAAGTATTTCATTTACAAAACCAAATGATGAATGGTTAAAAGAAATGGTGAATAGTGAAGAATATTCAAGTAAAAGTGAACTGGTCAATGATATCATCAGACAAGCAAGGAAACAACAAATTCAGATAGATTGGTTGAATGGAAAATTAGAACGTGCTGAACAAAGTGGCTTTACAAAATTAAGTCAAAAAGAAATCCTTAAGGAATCGAAATCCAGATTGAATGACTAAATACAAACTGAGTGAAGCTGCAAAAGAAGACTTGATTAGGATCCATCTTTTTGGAGTTGAACGATTTGGAATCAGACAAGCAGATAAGTATTTTAATTCCTTTTTTGATTATTTTGATTTGATTTCTAAAAATCCATTCTCTTTTGAATCAGTTGATCACATACGAAAAGGATATCGAAAATGTTTATGTGGGTCCGATACCATTTATTTTAGATTGAATGATGGTATTGTAGAAATAATGGCAGTTGTTGGGAAACAAGACTTGGAGAGAAAAATAAAAAATTAAAAATAGACGACCAATACCAAGAGCACGTGTGCATACGCATCGGTCGTCAATATTTTTAATTTTACATTTTTAATTAACGCTCATTTTAATTAATCCCACAAAGTATATTCAAAACTTCCCATAAGATATAACACCCCACTCCAACCAATTGTTCAAAACAAAAATTAGATAGAACAATTCTAAATAACAATTCGATTTCAAAGCACTTTTTTTCAAGCAACTTCTACTGTAACTTGTAAATAAAAGCGCCATGAAAGAGCTAAAGTTATTCAACTCCATTATCAACCTTACTTGGATTGGAGTCGTCTTTATGATCTTAATATTGGGGACGACCATGTTTACCAATTTCACTTATAAAGAAGAAACAAAAGACGTCAAGATTATTGATGTTGTCAAATCTCCGATAAATAAAAATCTCGCAATTGGAAAAGCATTGTTTAAAAGCAAATGCGCTGCATGTCACCATAAAAATATGAAAGATGATTTGACTGGACCTGCATTAGGTGGAGTGACAGAAAGATGGAGTACTTATCCGAAAGAAGATTTATACAATTGGATTAGAAATTCGAGTAGATTGATTGATAAAAAACATCCAAAAGCATTAGAAATTTGGGAAGAATGGAATTACTCGCCGATGAGTAGTTTTGTGGAATTGAGTGATAAGGAGATTGAGGCGATTTTGGAATATGTGGAGATGTGATAGAAAATGAAAAATTTAAAAGGTATAATTAAAAATAGACGAGTAGACGTGAGCTCGCAAATACTCGTCTTATTTTTAATTTTACATTTTTAATTAGAGCTAAGCATTTACAGCCTTAGCAACCGAGTTGATTTTCCCATAAATAGCGGACACAAAAGGTCCATTCATAAACGAAATCGGGTCCAACATACTTTGAAAAATCGGGCCTTGCATCTTCCCCTCCAACAACATCCTTGCGGATTCTGCTAAAGGAGCAGCAGTCGTTGTCTGAATGGCTCTTAGTGTTTGAGTACCCACCTTAGTAGGTCTAATATGATAACTTCCTTCCATAGCACGAAGTACTCCTTTGTGGTCTTTTCCTTGCACGGAAGCATAAACGATCACGATATCATCTTCAACAGATGGGATCACATTTTGCATCATGGTTTGGAAATTTTTAATTCTATCTGGTCCTTCTGGGATTTTCTTTAATTCATCTTGCACCCACTGATAATGTCCAGGGTAACGAAGTGTTTTATAATCTAAGTCTATTACTTTTCCTGCCAATGCATCAGGCAAATCTGCTGCACCACCAGAGGTCAAATTATCCTCATAAGTCATCCCGTCAATCAACAATGTTTCTCTTTCCGACAAAGCTGGAAGTAAAACCGTTTTACCGTTTCTTACCGCTACACAATCTTTCAAATATTCAGTAGCAACCCCTACAGGGCTCCATGTGAAACCATAAAAATGAGGTGCTCGTGCATTTTTTGTTAGTGCACCAACTTTCATCGACATTTTATCGATCTTATCCACTTGGGATTGGCTAGTAAATTCATTAAACAATTTCATTCCTAGCACATTGATAAAACCAGGTGCCAATCCAGTTTGCAAAACAAATCCTTTACTTGAATTTTTCGCAATTTCAATTACCTGATTGGTTTCATTGACATATTCTGTCAAGTTTGCATAATGCATATCGTATTTCAAACAGATCTTTGCGATACGAGGCGCTTGACTTCCAGGCAAACAATCCAAGACAATATCACATTCAGTCATGACCGCTTCCATCTCAGCATTGATCCCTTCATAAGGCATTGCAAAAGCACTTGCTGCTCCTGTTTTCTGCAACCCATTATGTATCCATTCCACTGCATCATTTGCAGTTTCAATGTTGACATCACCTAAAAATAATTGGCAATTAAAATCTGGATTTTCTGCTAAAATTAATCCAACTGCGCGACCGATTCCCCCGGCGCCTACAATAGCTATCTTGTGCATTTTTTAGAAATTTAAAATTGAGTGATAAATAAAAACAACCTACACATTGAAGGTGTAATAAAAGGTTTAATTGTTTTCAGATTGGGAGCTCAAATTTAATCATATTTATTTTCCTAAACTTTATAAAATAGATCAATATCCGACAAAAAAACAGAAGAGACACGAATTTAATCACGTCTCTTCTATTGATGTTTACACTTTCATTATTCCAACATGGAAGCATTTTCGCTATTGACAAATTGGAGTGCATTCGTCAAAGATGCTTTATCCCCTTGTCCTAATTTCAATGCTTTAGAAATTGTTTTTCTAGCCTTGCCCAAAAGTTGAACATATTCCTTTTCTGTTGTCTTATTATCGACCGCAGCTGACTTGATACGAAGTGCTTTTTTGTAGTACAAATTTGCAAGTGCTTTGATGTACTCTTCATTTTCAGGACTAGTTCTAACTGCTTTGCGATAATTTTTTTCAATAGAAGCAAATAATTCTTCTGAATCTACATCCATTTCATATTTCTTCTCCAATTCTAAACCTTTCAAGAAATTCAATTCACTTTTATAAGAAGGGAACTTTTTAATATTGATTTTTAAAAATGCAGTTGCTTCTTTTTCCATTTCTAATTGCTTCAAAAGATTTAATTTTTGATCAAAAATCTCCTTTGACTTTGGATGCAATTTCATACCAATATCCAGTGTTCCGAGTGCACGTACTTCATCATTTCTATCTAAGTATAACTGCACTGTTTTGGAAAACAATTCAGCGTCACCAATACCTGATTGGATTAATTCATTTCTTAAAAACAATGCTTCATCTGGATGACCTGCTAATTCCGCAGCATCTGCCAACATGAATATTAAGGATTGATCCAATTGAGAAGTTCTTGATTTATGAACTAAAAATAAGTTACAAGTGCGCGCTCTTCTTGAGTTGATATAAAAGCGGTTGTAATTTCCTAAGCGTTGATATCTGTTGGCCACTGTTTTGAAAAATCGCTGCAACTGCGTCATTTGAGCAACTACTTTTTGACGTATTTTAGCATCGCCAAATTTGTAAGATTTTTTAAAAGAGTAAAGTGCTTCTTCGATATATCGATTGATTAGCAAATAAGATTTGTCATCAAATGTCTTTACATCATGTACATCATCGAAGTAGCTAAGGCTATAGCAATTACCACGATACAACCATAGTTTTGCATAGTCTTCACTATACACTTCTGGTTCAATTAAAAGTAGCTCTTCAATTTTCTTTTGAGCTTTTACGTACTTACCTTTTGCAATCCATTTTTCATATTTATGAATTGGGAAATCCGTTCCATAAGAAGAGGAAATCGAGAAAAGTACAATTAGCGGGAGTATTAATATTTGTTTCATGAGACCTTCATTTAGATAGTAGTTTACAGAAAATGAAGGCAGAGGTTTCAAAACATTATAAAAATTTTTAATATATCCTGATCATTTGTGACGTGCTAGTTTGATAAGCGATTCGGCAGCTTGAAAAGGAGAAATCTTTCCTTCGATAACTTTGTTTTCTAAGTCCAATAACACTTTTGTTATGTGTGGATCGGTATAAAACGAATTTTTGAGATTATTTATAATCGTTTCATGCAACCAAAATTTACTTTGACTCGTACGTCGTTTTTTTAAGTAACCTGTCTTGGTATTATGATCAAAATATTTTTGTAATTCTTTCCAAATTTCATCAACTCCTTTATCATTTAGTCCGGAACAGGTCATTACTTTAGTGCCCCATCCATTTTCATTTGGAGGATAAAAATGTATTGCATTTTTGAAGGCAGAACGTGACTGTTTTGCCAATTCAATTCTATCTTCATCTGCTTTGTTGATGGCAATTAAATCAGCCATTTCAACTACACCTCTTTTGATTCCTTGCAACTCATCTCCGCCACCCGGCATTAATAACAAACAAAATGCATCTACCATTGAATGAACAGCAATTTCGGACTGCCCTACTCCAACGGTCTCTACAATTATAGTGTCATATCCAGCTGCTTCACATAAGGTAATTGTTTCTCGAGTTTTCCTAGCCACGCCACCAAGGGTATCACCAGCTGCAGATGGTCGAATGAAAACATTTTTAATGGTAGACAAATCCTGCATTCGAGTTTTGTCACCCAACACACTTCCTTTGCTGACTTGACTGGTCGGGTCAATAGTCAACACTGCTAACTTCTTTCGATTTTTCAGGATATGTTTTCCGATAGATTCGATAAAAGTACTTTTACCGACACCTGGTGGACCAGTTATCCCAATTCGAAAAGCTGGAACAGCTTTTAATAGGCTTTTGGAAATTAAGTTTTGAGCCACCTCATGATCTTCTGATCTCGAACTCTCAATGACAGTAATCGCTTTGGCAAGTGCAATTCGATCTCCTTTTGCAAGTTGATTGAAAAGCGTATTGGGATCTATTGTTTTTCTTTTTTGAATGAACTTCTTGACTGACTTTGTATTCTTCAAGTTTCCATCCTTCGATTTGGTATTCTTGTTTTTGTCAGCACTCATTCTTTTGCGAAATTAAAATTTTTAACAATACAATTGGTACAAATGTTAAGGAATATAATGAATTGGTTGTCAGTGTTATAACTATGTTACGTGTTAAGAAGTCTTTTGTTAACATATGCAAAGTAAGTTAAACTATCTTAAATGGGGTGATGACACCATTTTGAGCCTTTTAGTTATGTGACTTTCAATGTACTTTGAGCATACCCTCATACCAGATGAGTGAATAGTGGTCGGTAGATAACTTAATTAAATTTTGTTAAACAGTAATGAATGGACTCTTTACTTTCTACCTTCCACTTTCATTTTTTATTTTTTTAACCAAAAAAGGCATATAAGAAATATAGGGAGCACGAGAATTCTTAAATGCGCTTAGATGTTTCTATTTCTAAATGACTTATATGGTTAAATCCTGAAATTGCTTCCAAGACAACTCACACAACTGATCGGTCAATTCTTCAAGATAATAACTTCCTGCAGCTGGATCTTCCACCACTTGTAGATGACTTTCCATTTTCAACAAGTGATGAATATTTCTTGCAATTCGATAGCCAAAATCAGTTGGCTTCTTCGTCACTTGGTCTGAAGGAAGAATGGTTAAACGATCTACTCCACCAATCACCGCCGACATCGCTTGTGTAGTAGAACGAATCATATTGGTATTTGGGTTCGTATCTTGAGTAGAAGGATGTAACTTTGCTGTTATAAAAGGTGCAACATTCTTGACCCCATAAGCCTTCAACACCATTGCCCACAATTTCTTAAACGCTCGAATTTTAGCAATTGACAAAGAATAATTTAGTCCAATCGCAAACTCAAACTGTATTGCATCTAATACCTTTTCTGCATTTCTTTTATTTGAAAAATTCGACAGACAATCACTACCTTTTGATAACAAGGTGCTTATTTCTTTTACTGCTGTATTGTCTTGATCAAATTGAGTTAGTGCACTCAGATTAAGAACTTTGAAATGAGGCGACTTTCTATTTTTAGTTAACAACAATGCTTTTGCTGTTTTTAGGTTTTCCTCACTGGGTTTCTCAAAAGGGTCAAAACCAATACTTCCTGTCAACAATTTCGGTTTTTTAGAAAATAAAGGAACTACCTCATTTAGTAATTGCATAAATTTCAGCCAATCAATTTTTTTATTAGAATCGAAGTGTATTGAAATATAATCTAACATTACATTTTCTAAAATCTTATTCAGATCCGTTTTAGTCGGTATTTTTGTGAGTATCAAACAAGGTGCTTCCACTCCTCTTTCCAATTTCGACAACAATAGTTGATTCGTTTTTTTGGCAGCTCCAACTTTTAGATCTTCACCAATTGCCCAATCATTGTTTCCATTTTTAATCAACGGTTGGTACTTTTTCTTAGGAGAATTGAATTGAATGGGAGAAATTTTCACATCTTCCATAACTTCCCAATCCAAAGAATTTACTGATTTTCCTGCCAAATCTGCTTTAATTTTGGCCATCCAAGCCTCATTGGAAACTGTCTTGAACTCACTAAATAATCGATCTTTTTTTGCCATTATCTTTATTTTAGAATCAAATGAATTTATAAAAGCTTGATTCTGAACGTAAAAATAAGGAAAACGAACAGTTTCGTCCGGTTTATCCCGCTTTATCCTATGTGTATTCTATGAACTTTTTAGGGGTAAAAGCGTTATATTTGCACTAGAAAATCACTATCTTTAGAATAATTCTAAATAAGGAATATAAAATACTTACATGACTAAGAAAATTTATTTGGATAACAACGCGACAACCCCTTGTGATCCAAGAGTAGTACAGAAGATGTTGCCATACTTCCATGAGATATCAGGAAATGCGGCAAGTAGAAATCACCCATTTGGTTGGGCTGCAGAAGAAGCTGTAGATTATGCTCGTGAGCAAATCGCTAGTTTGATTGAAGTGGATCCAAAGGAAATCATCTTCACTTCAGGAGCAACTGAAGCCGACAACTTGGCTTTGAAAGGTGTTTTTGAAATGTATAAAAGAAAAGGGAACCACATTATCACTTTGGAGACAGAGCACAAAGCAGTGCTTGATAGTTGCAAGAAGATTGAGAAGATGGGTGGTGAAGTAACTTACCTTCCAGTAAAAAATGATGGAATTGTTGATTTGGAAGTTTTGGAAAAAGCAATCAAAGATAATACGATTTTAGTTTCAGTCATGTTTGCGAATAATGAAACAGGTGTGATTCAGCCAATGAAAGAAATTGGTGAGATCTGTAAGAAGCATGGAGTCTTATTTTTCAGTGATGCAGTTCAAGCTGTTGGAAAAATTCCAGTGAATCCGAAAGAATTGGGAATTCATATCATGGCATTTACAGCACACAAAATGTATGGACCTAAAGGTGTAGGTGCATTGTTTGTAAATCGTAAAAACCCAAGAGTCAAAGTAACAGCTCAAATGGATGGCGGTGGTCACGAGCGTGGTATGCGTTCAGGTACAATGAATGTTCCTGGTATTGTAGGATTTGGTGAAGCAGCTGCGATTGCTAAAAAAGAAATGGCTCAGGATGCAGAACGTTTGAGTAAATTAAGAGACAAATTGGAACAAGCATTCTTAGACAATGTTGAAGAAGTTTATCCAAATGGAAATAGAGAAAATAGAATGCCGCACGTTGCGAACATTTCATTTAAGCACGTAGAAGGAGAAGGATTGATGATGACATTCAATCAAGACATCGCAGTTTCTTCAGGATCTGCTTGTACTTCTGCTAGTTTGGAACCATCTTATGTATTAGTTGCGTTAGGATTGGGAGACGACTTGGCTCATTCATCATTACGTTTCAGTTTGGGAAGATTTAATACAGAAGAAGAAATTGATGCAGTGATTGACATGGTTTCTAAAGGTGTGAAACACATGAGAGACTTAAGTCCAATTTGGGAAATGTACAAAGACGGAGTTGACCTCGAATCAATCGAATGGTCTGAACATTAAAACTATATTGTTAGAAATAAATTAGAAAAAATAAAATCATAATATTATGGCTTATTCAGATAAATTACTCGACCACTTTAAGAATCCTCGTAACGTAGGTACTTTAGACAAAGACTCTAAAACTGTCGGAACAGGATTGGTAGGTGCACCAGAGTGTGGTGACGTGATGCGTCTTCAAATCGAAGTCGATGACGAAACGAAAACCATTAAAGATGCGAAGTTCAAAACTTTTGGTTGTGGTTCTGCAATCGCTTCTTCTTCTTTAGCAACAGAATGGTTGAAAGGAAAATCAATTGATGAAGCAATTGCAATTGACAACATGGCAATCGTTGAAGAATTGGCATTACCTCCAGTAAAGATTCACTGTTCTGTATTAGCAGAAGATGCAATCAAAGGAGCAATCAAAGATTACCAAGAGAAGAATGGTCTTGAAGTGACTGTTACTGAATCTCATCATTAATCAATTGTAAAAATTATTAGTCATGCTTTTTGTATCTGATAAAGCGAAGTCAAGAATCAATGAGATCAAATCTAAAGAAAGTTTAGGTGAAGATTTCTTTGTGCGCGTGTCTGTAACAAGTGGTGGTTGTTCTGGTCTTTCTTATAAGATGGATTTTGACAACAAGTCTCAAGACAACGATCAAGTTTTTGAAGACAATGACACCAAAGTTGTTACCGACTTAAAAAGCTTTTTATATTTGTGCAATACAACTTTAGAATTCTCAGACGGATTAAATGGAAAGGGTTTCTTTTTCAATAATCCGAATGCATCTCGAGAGTGTGGATGTGGGGAGAGTTTTGCTGTCTAGCACTTAACTTACTTAACAAGATATTTATTACCGCTTAACTTCTACGAAGTTAAGCGTTTTTTTTACGCCTTATACTCACGCAACGAAACGCCAAAAGCAAAAACTAACATTCTCAGTAATTCTACAAAAAAACAACACATACATTAAATTCAAATTGAATTAAATCCACTTCTAGAGATTATTCATAGTTAAGTTCTTATTTATCCCAAAAGTGATTTATATAAAAGAATTGGCATATTAATTGGCTCTTTCATTCTGTATCACAAATCAGTGAAGATAATACCCCATTTCTTTGAGCCTCTGATTGAGAACGATTTACTATAAAGACTAAGGAATGAGAAAGCTAACACAACTAGTGATAGTTGCTGTACTTACGTTGTTGTGTTCACAACAAATTAATGCACAGGATATTGACTTCACGATTCGTTTCGATGAAGCCAATGGACGTTATGAGGTATATGCAAAACCGGATTTTGACGATCCCTACTTTTTTGTAGCAGGAGGAAATCAATTGACAATCGTTCTGCCAAATACACTTCCTGACTTCCCATTAGCCATACAAACCGTAAATGGTGGGTTCTGGGTTGACAATTCACAAATCTATGCACCAGTTTCTGACGCGGATCATGATTTTCATGGAATCGCTTCAAATGGCTCTGGTGTCACCTTCGTAAATGGAGAAGAATTACTACTATTCACTTTCACAACTCCTGATAATGCATGTGTTTCAAATGTAAGATTGTTTGAAAATAATATGGACCCACAATCTAATGCGCCAGGAATGATGGGTGGAGATTTTAATAATTACTTTGCCAATGTATTCAATTACCAAAATTATTATAGAGATACCTATAACAATCTAATCACATGTTTGGAGCCTCCACAATTTGCTCCAGATAGTTTGATTGTATTAGAAAACACAGTTGACAGTATTTGCTTAACGATTACAGATCCTAATGTTGGTGATACTTTCACTTTCAGTACTTGCAATCCTACACCTAGCAATGGTACTGCCGTCACTACTTTAGTGGGTGATCAACTTTGTATCGTTTATACACCTAATACAGACTTTTTTGGATTCGATGAAATATGTCTTACTGTTTGCGATCAAGGAAATCTATGTTCAACAGAAGTCGTACCCATCCGCGTTATTAGTCCCACCTGTCTTGATGTCGATATGGATAATGTTTGTGATGTAGTTGATAATTGCATCAACATTTACAATCCAAATCAGGAAGACTGCGATACAGATGGGATTGGAGATGTTTGTGAAACAGATACAGATGGAGATACGATTCCAGATGATTGCGATCTCTGTACTGGTGATGATGCAACTGGCGATACGGATGGTGATGGGATTTGCGATGACATTGACAATTGTCTCTTCCTACCAAACCCTACGCAAGCAGATTGTGATACAGATGGTGAAGGGGATATTTGCGAACTAGACGCTGATGCCGATGGAATTCCCGATGCTTGTGATGTATGTCTAGGAGACGATGCTTCAGGGGATACGGACGGTGATGATATTTGTGATGATATAGATAATTGTATCAATGTACCAAACGCCGATCAAGCAGATTGTAACAATGACGGAATAGGAGATTTATGTGAAACCGATACAGATGGAGATAGTATCCCTGATAATTGCGATGTTTGTTTGGGTGATGATGCAACCGGTGATATCGATGGTGATGGTATCTGTGATGATATAGATAATTGTATCAACACCTCAAATCCAAATCAAGAAGATTGCGATAACGATGGAGAAGGAAACATTTGTGAATCCGATAGTGACAACGACGGCGTTGCTGACGGATGCGATGTTTGTATTGGAAATGATTTATCAGGTGATACAGATGCAGATGGTATTTGTGATAACATTGATAATTGTATCAATATACCAAACCCTGCCCAAGCAGATTGTAACAACGATGGAATCGGAAATGCTTGTGAACCTGACGCTGATGCGGATGGTGTACCAGATGGCTGTGATCTATGTATTGGAAACGATGCATTAGGTGATGATGATGGCGATGGTATTTGTAACTCATTCACAGATTGCCAAATCAATGATGAAGTTGCAATTGATAATGATGGAGAAGAATGTGTGCAACCATTTACAGATGTGCAACTAAACGCAAATTTATTGTTAAGTAATGCAGACCCAGACTTATATACTTTTAATTGGTCAGGAGTTGATGGGTTTAGTTCAGCTAATCAAAATCCTATTATTCCAAATATTCAAAATGAAGATGCAGGGACTTACACGGTCACTGTAACAAATACCAGCACTCTTTGTGAGTTTATACTTTCGACAGTAGTGGATGTAACCGTCATTCCAATTGAGCCTCAAATTAATGCTTCGGCAGCTTTGGTTTGTATCGGTGGTGAATATCACCTATCCATACCGCAATACAACGGAACGGAAGTTTACTACAACTGGATTGGGCCAAACGGTACAACAAACTCAGGTGCCTATCCAGATCAAGCAACTTTAACAATTGATAATTTTACAAATAATGATGCAGGAACTTATCAAGTACGTGTAACCGTAGATGGTTGCAACTCCTTAATTTCTGCTCCTATAACAGTTGGCGTACAACCAACATTACAAGCACCCAACATCATTGGTGATAATGAAGTATGTCAGAACAGTATGATCAATCTGTCAACGGATGTAGTCGCAGACGAATATATCTGGACGGGACCAAATGGTTTTACTTCTAATTTACAAAATCCACCAGTTACTATATCTGCTGGGATACAACATGAAGGAGACTACCACTTAGTTGTTGTTTTAAATGATTGTACTTCACCGACGAGTACGATGTCAATTAATTTAAGTCAATTTGCGGATGATCCAGTTTTACAAGTTGCCTCATCAATTTGCAATGGGAATGATATCGAATTAAGTGTGGTTGGTTTAACAGCAGCATCTTACCAATGGATTCCACCATCATCAACACCTAACGGACCATTTGGAACACTTGGTGATCCTAACAATGTACTTTGGACCACATCTGCAACAACGAATATTTCAATAGCTGATCATCCCGATTTATATGAAAGTGGCGAGTGGCGTGTCCAGGTATTGGATGCAAACGGATGTTTGTCAGAAGTTTCATTACCTCAAACGGTAACTATAAATGAACCACCAGCAGTGGCCATTATATCCGCTGAAGGAGATGTTTGTGAATTTGAACCAATTTATCTTCATGCGAGTCCAATGCCGAATGTAGTTTTCAAATGGTATGATGGAGATCCTGCAGGAACACCAGCTGGGACTTTGGTAGCCACTGGTCAAGATCCGATTATTTTTAATCCGACTCCTGGGTTACACCAATATTATGCAATGGCAGAACGATTTGACTGTGAAGCAGATAGCTATGCAACAGTGGATGTTTTAGTAAAAGAAAAACCTACACTTAATACAATTGCCAATGCTGGGCCTTTCTGTCAAGGAGAAAATATATTGTTGGGAACAGAAGAAATTCAGGGCGCAATTTACAATTGGTATGGACCAAATGGATATACTTCCAACGCTCAAAATCCAATAATTACTAATCCCGACCAACAAATGGAAGGTACCTATTTGCTTTTTATTGAAATCAATGGTTGTGCTTCAGATCCACTTTCAACACAAGTGGTTATCAATCCTCAGATGGAGGTGCCTGTTGCTATCAACGATGGTCCATCCTGCATAGGAAGTGATTTGTTACTAAGCGTAACAAATCCGAACCCAGCACTCAACTACGAATGGTTTGAATCGATAGGAAATATAAGTATTGGATTTGGTGCAGAATTACTCATTCCAAATGTAAATGTATCACACGATGGTACTTATTATGTTGTAGCTGCTGATGGCAATTGTTTATCAAACCCTTCAATTTCTAACAATGCAGGTGAGAATGCTTTCACAACAGTCATCATTGATCAAGCGGATTCAGACGCAGCTTATGTAGGAGAAAATCTTTTTGCATGCGAATCTTCAATTGAGGTCAATGCTTTGCCGACCACAACAGGAACGGGAATATGGACAGTCTTAAATTCAAACGCTAATACAACCGTCCTACAACCAGGACAAGCGAGTAGCTTGGTTGTAGATTTAGAAGAAGGTATCAACAAGCTTCTATGGTCCGTAACAAGCAACAGTTGTGGAACGATTTCTTCAGATACATTAATCATCGAGTGGCATCCAGCACCTATTATTGCTCAAGATGATTTCCGAGAAACAGCAGCTAATGAACCGCTTACCATCTTGATGGTTGGAGATAACGACCTACTAGATACCGATGCTTATGTAATTGAAATTATATCTGATGTAGAAAATGGAACGCTATCACAAATAGATAACAAGACACTCTCCTATTATCCAGAACAAGGATTTATTGGAATTGAAACTTTTCAATATCGAATTTGCCAAGAACATTGTCCAGATGTTTGCGATATAGCAATGGTAACAATCCGTGTAGCAGGAGAAGGTTGCGAAGTTGCATCTGTAATGACACCAAATGGCGATGGCTATAATGATACTTTCATTGTTACTTGTGCATTTGAATTCCCTGGTTCTGAAGTGTCAATTTTCAACAGATGGGGAGATGAAATTTTCTACGACAAAGATTACAAAAACAGTTGGGATGGCACTTACAAAGACGAAGTACTTCCAACAGGAACCTATTTTTACAACCTAAAACTAAACGACGGCCAAGGTACAAATCGGTCGGGCTACATTTATATTGAAAAATAATATTGACTAAATATCCCCCCATGTTGTTCCTACTAAAACTAGACAACAACAACAAACTCAAAGGATATTTTTATGAGAATTACAGTATTAATTATTGCTTGCATATTGTTAAGAATCAGTTTGCAAGCTCAACAAGAGGCGCATTTTACGCAGTTTATGTTCAATAAACTATCATTCAATCCAGCATACGCCGGCAGTTCAGAATATGCAAGTATTTCTGCATTGCACAGAAGCCAGTGGGTAGGACTTGAAGGCGCACCGACTAGTCAGGTAGTGAATTTTCAAACCCCCATGAAAAACAAGAGAGTCGGTTTGGGCATGACGGTAATGCATGATCAAATTGGACCTTCTACCAGTTGGTCTTATCAACTGAAGTATAGTTATGGTTTCCCGATTGCGAATGGTCGCTTGGCTATTGGACTTCAAGGCTCTTTGCGAAACTATCGTGTCAAATGGGATAAGACAAAAGCAATTCAACAAGGAGATGCCGTTCTTTCATCAGATCCAACTAATAGAATGTTACCGAATTTTGGAATGGGTATATACTTTCAAAATAGGAAATTCTTTGTTGGAGCTTCACTTCCAAATATATTAAAAGGTGACCTTTCGTTTTACGAAGGAGAAGAATACAATACTGATTTCTCTCAAGAAAAACAACACTTCTATTTTATGGGAGGATTGATTCTTCCTATTGGAAATGCAACAATGTTTAAACCAGCCTTCCTAGTAAAATACACAGAAAATGCACCAGCCTCAGTTGATTTGAATGCGAGTCTAATTTTTGTAGAGAAGTTTTGGGTCGGAGCAACTTACAGAATGGGTGGAGACCAATTTACTAAACTGGGAGAATCACTAGATGCAATTGTACAATATCAGCTATCTCAAAACATTAGAGCAGGAGTCGCATATGATTTTACATTGTCTAAAATGCGTGCATATAACTCAGGAACTTTCGAAGTGGTTTTGGATTATTATTTTATGAAACAAAATCAAATACTTACCAATCCTCGATTTTTCTAGTAATGTGTTGACAAAATTAATTTATAAAAAGGCAGCTTAATAACGATATTATGTTTTATCCAAAAATTATTTCCTTACTTCTAGTTTTTAGTTTTATTATTGGAAACCTCTGTGCTCAAACTAGCGTGAAGCCAGAAAAATTATACGATAATTTAGCTTATAGAGAAGCCATCAATTTTTACGAATCCAAAGATGAATTGAATCTTGAGGATATGACGAAAATTGCAAATGGCTACCGACTTAATCACGATACAGAAAATGCAGCATTGTGGTACGAACAAGTAGTTGCACAAAGCGATGATCCCATTCATCATCTCCATTTTGCACAAGCCCTGCAAAGTAACGGAAGCTATGAGATGGCAAAGAAATATTTTTTGCTCTACAATCAAATGATTGGAAATCACTCAAGTGATCAACGAGGAACGCAACTAGCAGCAGCAATCGACCGAATGAATGATTGGAAAAATGAAACAGATGTTGTTCTCAAGGAAGAAAAAACAATAAACTCTCCTAACCTCGATTTCAGTCCTACCTACTACAAGGATGGGATTGTTTTTGTTTCCTCTAGGAAATTATTAAGTGACCAAAAGGATAAATGGACAGGCGATCATTTTATGAATTTATATTACGCAACTCAAAATGATGAAGGTGAGTTGGAAGAAGTAGCATCCTTCTCCAAGATTATCAACTCCAAATATCACGAAGGTCCAGTTGCTTTCAACAAAAGTTATAACAAGATTTTTTTCACAAGAAATGATCATGTAAAAGGTAAAATCAGAGCCAATAAAAAAGGGGTGATGAAACTCGGAATCTTCACTGCTATGAATAATGGGGATCAATGGACCACACCAAAACCACTTAACTTCAATACAAAAGAACATGAAGAATGCCATCCTACCCTATCTGCAGATGGTACCCATTTGTATTTTGCATCTGATCGTCCAGGTGGTGAAGGAGGAATGGATATTTATGTTGCAAAATTTAAAGGTGGAAAATGGGGGGAACCAAGAAATCTTGGACCTAATATCAATACGCCAGGAAATGATGCCTTTCCAAATATTCATGATGATGGAACCCTTTATTTCGCTTCCGATGGTTGGGGTGGTTTAGGAGGATTAGATATTTTTCAATCCAATAAAGACGAAGAGAATCAGTGGAAGAAAGCAGAAAATATGGGACAACCATACAACTCCAGAAAAGATGATTTTGGATTTGTTATGAACATTTTAGGCACCGAAGGATATTTTAATTCTTCCCGTGATGGCGGCTCAGGCAAAGATGATATTTATAGTTTCAACCGCAATATAGAATCAGTCGATCAAGTAGAAAAAATATTAAAATCAGGAAATAAAGAAAATGGAAATATTACAATCTATAATTTTATAAACAATAAGTTTTCTGCTGATAATCCGAAAGAAGTTAAAGATGCTATCAAATCAGTACAAGCGAATGTAGCGGTATCAAAATCTAAAAAATCAATCATCATAAATGCTCCAGATAAAGTGGTAGAACCACCATTGCCGTTACCAATTGAACCTATCATTCCTCAACCAATACTAAATGAACCTAAAATAGCAAGTACTGGTCAAAACACAATAATCCCGATTACCGAATCTGAAAAAATCGAAGCAAATTCCAAAGCACCATACGAAACATTTGAAGCAAAAAAAGAGATAAAAGTAGGTGAAGTCTTCGTATTGAAAAATGTTTATTACGAATACAATGAACACATTCCACTTGTCGAAGGATATAAAGAACTAGATCGTGTTGTTAAATTTTTGAAAGAAAAACCAGAAGTATCTATTGAGTTATCATCACATACAGATGCGCGTGGTAGAACAAGATATAATACTTATTTGTCTAGAAAACGGGCTGAATCCGCCAAAGCTTATCTTTTGAAAAAAGGAATTTCCTCTGAGCGAATTAAAGCGAAAGGATATGGCGAAACAATGCTCATCAATAAATGTGCAGATGGTGTTAAATGCGATGAATCAAAACATCAATTGAATCGAAGAACTGAAATAAAAATATTGAAACTATAATGATAAGTTCATAACTATACTAACCTCCTTAAATAACTGAACGAAAGTAAATAGTGATAACACCAGCTAAACTTTTACGTATTTTTAATACCACCTTGTTCATTCAGATATGCATCAGCTTGACAGTTGTGCGTACAGGTTTTGGTATGAAAAACGGAGTTGCTAGTCCATCAGTTATTGTAAGCACAGCCCCAATTTTAAACGATAGTTTAAACAATGAATACCCATCATTAAAGGTCCTTCCAATTGCAGATTGCAACATTGCTTATACATCTACTTCTTCATCAATTACGTTTACAGGATTGAGTGATCCAATTGTTACGGTTAATATATTTGATAGTGAATATAACCTGATTTGGACCTGTGGAACGTTTGCAACACCTTGTAATACTACAGAGACTATTTCAAATCTATCACCGGGTAACTATATCGTTTGGTATGAATCTTATGATGCGGAATGGAATCCAATATGCAAAGTTGAGGAGCATATAGAAATTAAGTTTAGTCCTGAAGAATTGAATCCTTGTAAACAAGCTAACAAACAGAAAACATTTTACCTACCATTTCCAGAGGAATATTTATATGATGCATTTCGCGATGCGAGCAATTGCAATTTTCATAGTGATGAGATTAGAAGTGTAACAACAATAAAGACACCTTATCCAATAGCTTATATCAAGTACGATCATTGGGAAGATGGGTACGAACAAGATCTATCGCTACCCGTCCAGACATCTACTGAAATTTGGGGAGACGGGAACTTGAACAACGGTATAGCACCAGGATATCCTGATGATATTTTACTACCTGGAAGTTCTATTATTTTGGATAATACCTTTAATTATTCACCACCAAGAGATCTATCTAATATCGTTTATGATGGCAAAGATAAAATGCTTTCATCATCAAATATTTCTGTTTCCAAAATTGCAGGTGATGCAACTGTATTCGATTTCCAAGCTGCCAAGACTTCGGTTTATGACATCAGTAGATATGGAACCTCTTTTATAGTTCCATTGGGAGAAGATTTAGGAGCTGAATTTCAATATACTGCATTATTTTTGCGGGCTTTACATGATAATACAACAATCAATATTGATTTAAACGGTGATGGAAACATAGGTAACAATGATCTAACGGAAACTTTAAATGAAGGAGAAGTACTGTTTGTCGACGGTAATCCAGATGTTGTAAATAGCATTAATGACATTAAATCCGGTGCAATTGTAAGTGCATCTAAAGCAATAGGTACAGATGTTTTATTCGGAGGACTTGATTGTTTTGGCACCCGAAATATTAATTTACAACCAGCTGCTTTTTATTCGAGTGTTTATTATTCACCGGTTCCTACGATGAACCAAGATGCACCTGCAAGAGTATATTTTCATAATAGTTATGACTATGAGTTGACAATCAATTGGACCAGTAACATTGATAATGGAACCATTCTAATACCTCCTTCTAGTACCGTAGATTTTTTACTTCCACAAAATACTTCTGCTTACAAGTTTGAAAACTTAGCAGGAGCATCTTATACAGCGATTGAAGTCATCGACTCTGATGGAGAAGGTTCTGGATTTGACTGGGCATTTACTTTGACAGGTGTCGAGCAACTGACTAATTTTACGAGTATCGCTTGGGCCCCTGGTTCTTCAGATGGTTCAAGAAATGATGCACCTTTATGGGTTACCCCTATTTCAAATACAACCATCTATATAAAACATGATGGAGACGTAACTGCTGGTACACCATTTATTTCGCCTTGTGGTCTTTCTTATGATGAAGCCATCAATTTAAATGAATTAGAGATTCATCAAATTTTTGACAATACAGATAATGATCAAAGTGGCACCGCCATTTTTACCTGTGACACTCCTATTGTTGGTGTTTATGGAGAGGATCCATCAGTTGCTTTACCTGGTTCCCCGTCCATGGATGTGGGAACTAATATGGAACCGATGTGTTCAGAACGATTGATTCTCGCAAATGAAGATGTCATCGCAACCCCAACCAGCACTCCGATCGATATTCCTGTTTTAGATAATGACGATTCATTTTTGGCCACAATAGACCCAACAAAATTGTCTGTCACTGGATTGATACAACCTTCCAACGGCACCGTAAGTATAGCTACTGATTATAGTATTACATACACGCCTACTCCAGAATGGCAAGGTACCGAAAATTTTGAGTATGAAATTTGTGCATTGGAAGATGATATGCTATGTGACAAAGCAATAGTTACCGTTTATGTTGGCGACTGTAATGCAACTCCAATCTCTAATATTATAAGTGGATATACCTTCTTGGAACAACCTTTTGACAATGGGACTTACGATGGCGAACAATTACTGACTGGAATAAATGTTAGTTTATATAATGATGCAAATGAGAATGGTTTAATTGATCCTTCAACAGATTTGTTAATCCAAACAACTACTTCAAATATTTCAGGTTACTACGCTTTCGTCCTAAATTTATTAGGTAATTATATCGTCCAAGTAGAACCTAATGATGGAGCACATATTCCCTCTCTATTAAGTACTGCCACTGCCAGTTTTTCAACTTTCAATAGTTGCGAGAATGATATTTACCTAGGTGTTAACTCCTACCTTGAAGCAGTAAATGACACCCTTTCCTTGGGCGTTGGTTACAACCTTACAATCAATATTCTTGAAAATGATTTAGGTCTTATCGATACCAGCACTTTAATCAACGGCAGTTTGTTAGCTACTAATGGAACTGTTATTTACAACAATGATGCTACAATAGAATACCAACCAAACTTCAACTTTATAGGAACCGATTCATTTGAATACCAAATCTGTTCCATCGAAGATCCCAACTTATGTGACGAAGCATTGGTAATTATTAATGTTAGTTGCCCAGGAATCGCTGGAGAAAATATTATCTCTGGCTTTATTTATCAAGATGCCAATGAAAACGGATTACAGGAAGAAGGAGAAACTGGTCAAGCAAACACTGCCATCAACCTCTATCAGGATATCAATCAAAATGGTGTGTTGGATGATGAAGATATTTTTATTTCTTCAACCCTGAGTGATACTAATGGAGCTTATAGTTTCAGTCCAACTATTCCTCTTTATGTTGCTCACTTTGTATTGGAAATTGATCGCACCTCCGTTTCGAATACTTTCATGACGACAGACAATATAGAAGTTGCCATGTTTACTTCAGTAGGTGAATCAGATTGTTTAAATAATTTTGGAATTTTAAATTGTGTTGATAATTGTCCACCCGAAGCAAATGACGACGAAGTAACCATCGAAATTGGTGAAACCATAACAATTGATATACTAGCCAATGATTTTGACTCAAATGACGATTTAGATCCAACTAGTGTCTATATTCCTTTGAACGGAATTCAACCAAGCAATGGTATTCTTAGTATTGATCCAAATAACGGCGCCATCACGTATACGCCAAATCCAACTTTCAGTGGTGTTGAAAATTTTGAATATATAGTATGTGATTTAAGTACACCAATTGCTAATTGTGATACCGCATTAGTTACTATCAATGTTTTCTGTCCAACTATTTCAGGACAAAACTTGATCACAGGAACTGTCTTTGTCGATACCAATCAAAATGGAATTTATGATCTCGGAGAAGCTCCAGGTCCCAATGTTACGATTCAATTATATGAAGATGTAAATGCAAATGGATTGATCGATAATGATGACAATTTTATTAGCGATCAGTCAAGTGATGCTAATGGAGAATATTCCTTTTCACCACTTCTTTTAAGTACACCACAAAATATTGAAAAACAAATTAGTAATAATAACGATGATGCTATGGAAAATCTGAATAGCAATGTTGTTTCATTAAATACCACTGCAATACCTTTCGGAAGAAGAAGTGGTGAGCCACAAGTGACTGGACTTCGATTCAATTCAATTGACATTCCAGCTGGTGCTTACATCCAAAGTGCAACCATTGAATTCCAATCTAGAGCCTATCGCTTTAACTATTCTAACCTATCGATTTATGGGGAAGCTACTGATGATGCCGCTCCATTTACAAATACTAACAATAATCTCTCTAATCGTTCCAAAACAGAACCCATTTTATGGAATAATGTCCCTGGCTGGTTTAACAATCAAATATATAACACGCCAAATATCGCCACGATCGTTCAAGAAATCATCGATAGGCCAAATTGGGTAGAAGGAAACAATATGGCTTTTTTATTCGAAGGAACTGGCAATCGTTGGGCACATTCAAATGAAGGAGCCGGTAACGCCCCCAAACTGATTATTGAGTATGCCACCTCCAACCTTCCTGCACACTTTGTATTGGAATTAGATGTTTCTACACTCCCAACAGGCAGTGAACTTACAACAGATAACATTGAAATTACAGTATTTCCTTATGTTAGTGAAAATGATTGTGTCAATGATTTCGGATATACCACATGTATCGGCGGATGTCAACCAATGGCAGTCGATGATTATGCAATTACTCAAACAGAAACACCTGTTACAATTGATGTGTTAGCAAATGATTGGGATGGAGATTCCGATATAGATCCCACTTCAATATCGATACCTACAAATGGGATCCAACCTACTCATGGAACCGTTTCTATCAATTCCATAACAGGTGAAATTGAATATACACCAAATGATTTTTTCCAAGGTTCGGATTCATTAACCTATCAAGTTTGCGACTTCTCAACACCCGTTATAAAATGCGACGAGGCAATAGTCCGAATTGATATTGTATGTACTGAATCCAATGAAATAAATGGGATCGTCTTCGAAGATGAAAATCAAAACGGATTTTACGACAGTACCGAATCTGGAACTGCCAATGCAATCATTCGATTGTACGAAGATACCAATCAAGATGGGATGCTCGATGGAGCAGATCAATTGTTGAATACAACAACCACACTCAATGATGGAACTTATAGTTTGATAAACATGGAATTTGGTCCTACACAAAATTTGACCCTTGATATTTCATCCAATATAGATGATGCAGAAGAAAGAGCAAATGGAAATATGCTTCGTTTCGGTAATGATCTTGAAATGATTAGAGATGGATCGAATAACCAAACAGTTGGTTTACGTTTCACATCTATCACTATTCCACAAGGAGCAATGATTGATAATGCTTACATTGAATTTTATGCGAAAGGAAATAATTTTCAACCCACCTCCCTTAATTTCTTCGGAGAAAACACGGATGACGCTGGTGAATTCCCAAACACGAATTCTTATCTATCCAACAGACCATCTACATCTGCGACCGTACAGTGGAACAATATTCAATCATGGTTTGATAATTCAACTTATTCAACACCCGATCTTTCTCCTATTATCCAAGAACTGGTTGATCGGCCTGGCTGGAATATAGGCAATGACCTTGCCATCATCATTAATGGATCGGGGCGACGTCGTGCAGAATCATTTGATAGCAATAATGGACCTCCGCCAAGGATAGTTATAGAATATCGTGAGCTTGTACAAGTTCCTATTGATGAGCAAGTATTTATTGTTATTGATGAATCCACACTTCCCGCTGATGTATTAATGTCCACAAACAATATATTAACGAATTTTTCAAATGTATCCACCCTTTCAAATTGTGCGCATAATTTTGGATTTCATTTTCCCGACAATGATCAGGATGGCATACTTGACCATGTAGATTTAGATGATGATAATGATGGCATACCCGATTTACTAGAAACACCTGTAAATCCTTTGTTGGATTCAGATAATGACGGAGTACCTATATATTTAGATGATGATGACAACAATCCATCTATGGCAAATGACGACGGATTAGTTGCAGCTAATTTTGATACAGATAATGATAATACTCCAAATCACTTTGACTTGGATTCAGATGGGGATGGGTGTTTTGATGTTGTTGAAGCAGGTCACAATGCTGCTGTGATATCCAATAGTATTCTTTTGCCACCGTTTGGGGTAAATGGTTTGTCCAATAGTCTAGAAGACAATGACAGTCAAAGTGCCACCATTAATTACACAGTTAGTGAGACCATTCTAGGTGATTACGACTTTTTGAATCAGCAGATATCAAATGGATGTAATCAAAAACCTATCGCAAGAAATGACATCAATGCCACGGAAGTTAATAGAGCTGTAACCGGTAATGTCCTTACCAATGATTACGATCCTGATGAAGATGATCTATTTACAAATACAACTCCATTGGATGTGATTAATGGAAACTTGACGCTTAATAGTAATGGAGATTATACTTTTTTCCCTACTCAAGATTTTGTTGGAACCGCGAGCTTTATTTATATAATGTGTGATTCCGGAATACCAGCTTTTTGCCAAAAAGCAAAAGTAGAGATTGATATAATTGATTGTCCTTTTAATCAAAACAATCAAGTGATTGGATCAGGAGATCATTTTATTTTGGAAAACGATAATATACTTAATGCAAATTTATTGGTAAATGATAGTGATCCGCAAGGAGATAATTTTTCTATTGATACTACTGCAATCACTTCACCTGCACTTGGATCACTGACAATTTATTCGAATGGAGATTTTAGTTACGAACCAAATTCCAGTGCGGTGGGTACCTATCAATTTCAGTACAAAATATGTGATGATGCAGTAGACCAAGCTTGTGATACCGTTGAAGTAACATTAGAAATCTTAATGGGCAATGGCACATTAGACCTCTTCGCTACAGATGATGCGGTGCTCGGTATGACAGGAGATACACTATCTGGGATGGTAACATTAAACGACAACTTAAGTGGATGGTCCAGTCCAATTGTTGAAACCATATCACAGCCTCAAAATGGGACTGTCAACATGAGTTCAACTGGATTATTCTCCTTTTTTCCAACTCCAGGATTCACTGGAAATGATCAATTTATTTACAAAATCTGTGACACAAATTTGGGTACTAATTGTGATAGTGCCACTGTTTATCTAACTGTAATTGATGATCGGATATTACTTGATTTAAAAGTAATGCTGCAAGGTGCACTATATGGAAGTACAGACGGCTTAATGCGTAACGATCTTGTTACTCAGAATCTAGTTCCATTGATACAACCTTATTCCGGTGCTTTCAATCCATTATTTAATCCACAGGTAAACAATAGATTTATACCAGTTTTAGGTGGAAATGAAACAACAACTAACGCATTATTACAAGCCAATCTCAATACACCTGATGGAATTGTAGATTGGGTGTTTATAGAATTGAAAGATGCAGTAGATTCCACAACTGTAATTAGAACAGTATCAGCATTATTGCAACGAGATGGTGACATAGTTGACTCACAGACAGGAGGTAACTTATATGTTAATGATATAATTGGTGAGTTTTTTGTATGTATAAAACATAGAAACCATTTTGGTGTCATGACGGCAAGCCCCAATGCAATAATTGACAAATCAGTGGCTATAGATTTTACTCAAATAAATAGCGCTGAATTATACAACATGGAAGGATACGATGGTTTAGAGCAAACTTCAGAAGCCGGAGTACAAGCATTATGGTCAGGAAATGCAAATGCCGACGACAAAGTAAAGTATGATGGCATTTCAAATGATCGAATTATTTTGGTTAATGAAATCATTACTGCACCAGATAATATTGACTCAAATTTAAATTACAATAATGCGATCGGCTATTTCCAAGGAGATATCAATATGGATGGAAAAGCGAAATATGATGGCGTCTTAAATGATAGAATATTGATTCAATTTACAGTGCTTACGTATCCAAAAAACAATTCAATACTAAATAACTACAGCTTATTAATTGAGCAAGTAAAATACTAATATAAGTTTCTACAACATACCAGATAGATAACCGAAGAATAACTAAAAACACCAAATTCACGGAAAATGAATAACTTAAAACAATTGATTGCAATCCTATTTATGTTTATTGGATTTTATGCCAATGGACAACAAGATATTGATTTCAATCTTCGGTACAATGGAACCACAAATGAATATGAAGTCTATGCTAGACCTACTTTCACCAATACCTTTTACTTTGTTGGAGGTGGTAGTCAAGTTACAGTTTTGTTACCGGCTTCAATTTCTAACGCACCGATAGCTACCACATCAATGAATGGCGGCATTTGGTCAGACAACTCTCAAATTTTCACTCCTACAGCAGAACCTAATTTTGACTTTCATGGTTTTGCAACCAATGGAGCACCCGTCTCATTTGTTAGTGGACAAGAACTTCTTTTATTTACTTTCACACTAGTTGAAGGTTGTGTACCCACTACTAGATTATTTGAGAATGGATCTGATCCAGGTCCAAATGCAAGCGGCATGAATGGTGGAGATTTTCAAATGTTTTTTGCGGATGTCTTTGATCCATTTAATAACAATTGGAATTCCAACTATTTCAACAATGGATTGGCTTGTCCAGATGCACCGGTCGTATTATCTAATCCACTTACAATTCCGGAAGGAGGGACGGATACTCAATGTCTTCCCATTTTAGACATTAACCAAACAGATACTTTTACTGCAACACTATGCAGTGGTAGTCCAGCAAATGGTACTTCAACAGTAAGTGTTGTTGGCAACTCTTTATGTATGGATTATATACCAACCGCATCCTTCGCCGGTGAAGATGAAGTTTGTATTATTGTATGTGATGTATCAGGTCTTTGTGATACAGTTTCAATTCCGGTTACTGTATTACCTGCTATAGCAAATTGTACAGACCCTACACCTCCAGTGGTTGTGGTGACACCAATTACTACAGCTCAAGACTCAATAGTAACTGTTTGTACAAATATATTAGACCATAATGTTGGCGATACTTTCACCGCTAGTATTTGTGGTAACACTCCACTAAATGGTACTGCAAACACTACCTTGACAGGTACGGTTTTATGCATCGAATATACTCCTAACAATGGATATACAGGAACAGATGATATATGTATTCAAGTTTGTGATCAAACAAATAATTGTGATTTTGTCAATGTACCTGTTTCCGTTATTACCACTCCTGTTTCTGCGACGATAGATCAAAGTCCAATATTAGTAATGCCGCCATTAGTTACAAATGAAGATATTACTCACACCGTATGTGGCCCGATCATCGATGCCAATGTTACGGATACCCACTTTGTTACGATTTGTGGACAAGGAACACAAGGATTTGCTACTGCAGTAGTTGACAATACTACTAATTCACTTTGTCTTACCTACGATCCAAATCCTAATTTTTCTGGAAGAGATAGTGTTTGTGTAACAGTGTGTGACCAGAGCAGCCTATGTTATTCACTGATGGTGCCAATCGAAATCCAAATTGTCAATGATATTCCATTGGCTATTTTTGATGTGAATGCTACTCAGACCAACAATCCAGTATCTGGTTTTGTATTAACCAATGACTCAGATTTTGAAGGAGATAATTTGACAGTAAATACTACACCAGTAAATGTAAGTAATGGTACGGTTGTAATTGATGCTGCAGGATTTTATATGTTTACTCCAGACTTAGATTTTTTCGGAAATGCTTCATTTCAATATCAAGTTTGTGATGATGGTTGCCCAGCTGGTTGCGACATCTCTATTGTTTCCATTTCAGTAATCGACAACGTGGATCCAGTTAACAACTCTGTTGTAGGTATCGATGATAACTTCACAATGGAAACAGGCAACACACTTTCTGCAAGTGTTATCAGTAATGATTATGACCCAGACGGAGATAATATAACAATCAATACAACTCCAGTTTCTAATCCTACAAATGGAATATTAATTATCAATCCAGATGGAACAATTAACTATACACCGAATGCTGGATTTATTGGAACCGACTCCTTTTTATATGAAATTTGTGATGATGGTTCACCGCAAGCATGTGATAATGTGACGGTAACGATCGATGTAATTGAAAATAATAGTACCAATAATGTTTATGCAGTAGATGATGCGAATTCAGGAGAAGTGGATCAAACACAAACTGGAAATGTTACCTTGAATGATTATGATCCTGAGGGAGACAATCTTTTTGTCAATACAACACCAATATTCAACACGACAAATGGTACATTGACTTTAAATACAAATGGTACTTATAACTACATTCCCAATCCAGGATTTATAGGAAATGATTTCTTTATTTATGAAGTATGCGATGATGGAAGTCCAGTCGCCTGTGATCAAGCAACTGTTTATTTAGCCGTCCTAGATTCAAAAGATGCTCCTATTGTAATCACCAATCCGATTACCATAGACATGAATGAAACAGGTAGTGTTTGTATGCCGATTATTGATCCAAATGGAAATGATGTTTTCACGTTAACATCTTGTGTAGGGTCACCTGCAAACGGAATTGCCAACACTAGTATTACTAATGGCAATCTTTGCGTAGACTATACACCTAATACAGGATATATTGGTTATGATGAAGTATGCGTAATTGTTTGTGATCAAACCGGAAGATGTGATACTGCTTCAGTGCCAGTTACCGTAATTCCATTTGCATTAACAGAGACAACACCTGATATGCCAGATGCCATTATTACACCGATTACGGTTGCACAGGATTCTACAGCAATTGTTTGTTCTAGTATTTTGGATGGAAATTCAGGTGAAGCATTTACTATAACTTCTTGTGGAGGAACACCAGCAAATGGAACTTTGACAATTACTCAAAATGCGAATAACTATTGTTTAGAATATACACCTAATACTGGTTTTACAGGATCAGATGATTTGTGTTTAACAATCTGTGATTTGGCAGGAAATTGTGATCCTATTACCGTTCCAGTTTCAGTGGTGCCGACACCAGTTGAAGCTGATATCGCACAAACACCAATTCTGATAATGCCACCTGTAGTTACGTATGAAGATATCAATGCAACTGCTTGTGGAGCTATTATAGATGCCAACACTACAGATACGCATACCGCATCGATCTGTGGAGCACCTGTAAATGGTACAGCAACTGCAACGATTGACAATGCGACCAATTCATTATGCATTAACTTTGATCCGATTCCAAATTTTATTGGATCTGATAGTGTTTGTGTAACTGTTTGTGATCAGGGCGCTTTATGTTATGATTTGATGGTACCGATTGAGGTAATTCCAGTTAATGATCCACCAATAGCAATTGACGATATCAATAATACGCAAGTAAATATTCCAGTGACTGGAAATACCCTAACCAATGATTCAGACCCAGAAGGTGGCAACTTAACGGTAAACACCACACCTATCAACCCTACAAATGGAACAGTAACCATTGATGCACTTGGAAATTATACATTCACACCTGATACAGGTTTTGTTGGAAATGGTACATTCGAATACGAAGTATGTGATGATGGAAATCCAATTGAGTGTGATATTGCGATTGTAACAATTGTAGTAATTGATATTACAAATCCAAATAACAATAATGTACTCGGTGTTCCAGATAATTACACCACAGAAGACGATACTCCATTAACATCAGATCTTTTAGCCAATGATTCTGATCCAGATGGCGATAACTTAATAATAAACGTAATACCAGCAACATCTCCAACAAACGGTACCCTGACTATTAATCCTGATGGTACTTTTCAATATATTCCAACACTTGGAATATATGGAGTAGAAACATTCAGTTACCAAGTATGCGATGATGGATCACCACAGGCTTGTGCAATTGTACCAGTCACTATTACGATCCTTGAAGGAAATAATGTAAATGATTTATATGCAACAGACGACTTTTTCATCGGAGATGAAGATGCTACGATTACAGGAAATGTAGTACTGAATGATAATGATCCTGAAAATGGAATATTGACAGTTTCGACTACTCCAGTTGTCGCGCCAACGAATGGAACTTTGACGCTAAATCCAAATGGAACCTTTACTTATATCCCTAATCCTGACTTCACTGGTAACGACCAATTTGTTTATGAAGTATGTGATGATGGTTCCCCTACTGCATGTGATGAAGCAACTGCTTATATTACCATCTTAAATGTTTCAGTAGAATTGAGATTAAAAGTAATGTTGCAAGGAGCATTATATGGTTCTGCAGATGGAATTATGAGAGCTGATTTAGTCGCTCAAAATTTAGTCCCGCTTACTCAACCATATGATATTGCACCACTTAATACAACAAGATTTGCACACATACTTGGTGGCAATGAAGTAACTACCAATGCTGTGCTTTCAGCCAATGCAGGAACTCCTGATGCAATTGTTGATTGGGTTTTTGTTGAGCTACGAGATGCAACAGGTAGTACGACTATCAGAACTTTGTCTGCATTAGTACAAAGAGACGGAGATATTGTGAATGCAGCTGACGGTGGTGTAATTTACGTTGATAGTTTACCAGCAAATTTCTACCCTATTGTAAAACACCGTAACCACCTTGGTGCAATGACAGCAACACCAATTACTGCGGTTGCTAAAGTAGCTGCTTTTGATTTCACTACTGCATCAGGAAATGATTTGTACAATCTTGATCCTAGCTATAATGGAGTTGAGCAAGTAAGTTACTTGGGGCACCAAGCATTATGGGCAGGAAACGCATATCCAGATAATAAGTGTAAGTATGATGGTGCTGCGAATGATCGAATCATTATCAACGGTGATGTCATATTCCATCCTTTAAACACTTCAAATACACTCAATTTCAACAATGCAGTTGGGTACTATCAAGGTGATATCAATCTGGATGGAAAAGCAAAATACGACGGAATTGGCAACGATAGAATTTTAATGCAATCAACCATTTTAACCTATCCCCTAAATTCCTCTTTCTTGAATAACTACGATTTATTAATCGAACAAGTACAGAATTAAATAACACACACCTGCTCAACACTTTATTTAAAATAAAGCAATTGAGCAGGTGCTTTTTTTTTATATAAATTAACTATCAGTACCAAACACCAAACACTTAATTTAAAAATTCATACAATGAGAAAATATAAATTGTTTTGGGTCGGGTTATTTTGGACTTTTGGAATTTCATTTCTAAATGCTCAACAACTTACTTTCAAATTAAACCACGACGAAGCAACCAATCTATATGAGGTTTTTGCAGTACCAGATTCCACAAATGCACTTTATTTTGTTGGAGGTGGTTCTCAATTGACGATCGTATTACCTCAAGATATTGCCGATCAACCATTAAGTATAACGACTGTAAACGGTGGACCTTGGACGGATAACTCATACGTTTTTGGACCTTCTGATGACCATATTCATGATTTCCATGGAATTGCATCTAATGGCGCAAGGGTTAGTTTTACAGAAGGAGAACCACTCCTACTCTTCACCTTTGAACTACCAAATGGTGAATGCAGAAGTGATGTTAGGTTATATGAAAACACTTCAGATATTGATCATAGTGCAATAAGCATGAATGGATCTGATTTTAGAAATTTCGTTGCGAATGTTTTTATTCCATTTAAGAATAATTGGACGGCAAATGAAAACACTACTACCAATTCATGTGCTGCAGCACCGACTGTTGCTTCTAGTGCATTGCAAGTAGATCAAGATCAAAGCGGTACTATCTGTTTAACTATTGAAGACCTCAATAATGAAGATTACTTCAATGTTTCAATTTGCGAAACACCAACTTCTTCTTTCAATGGAAATTCAATTGTAACAGTTTCCGAAAATATAGTTTGCTTGGAATATACACCAAACACTAGCTATGTTGGAATAGATGAAGTTTGTATCGAAGTATGTGATCAAACCGGACTTTGCAACAATGCTTTTGTAGCCATTAATGTGATACCTGAAGTTATTTACTCCACATTTTCTGCAACCAATGAAGCATGTACCAACCTATTAAATTGGACGATTGCACAACCAAATGAATTTTCTCATTTTGAATTACAACGAAGTCAAGATGGCTTAAATTACAATGTGATTGAATCCTTCGAATCGATCAATCAAACAACAGATTTACAATTCGGTTTTACAGACATTGTAGTTGACGAAGATTACTTTTACAGATTAAAATTGGTTTTCAACAATGATAATCATCAATTTTCCGAAGCCGTTTTTGTAAGCAGTAATTGTGATGAAAGTTCTTTTTACGCAACGCTTACTGGTGAATCAAACTTTTGTACCAACCATATCCAATGGACGATCAATGATTTAAGCGCAGTGCGCGCATATCAATTGCAACGAAGTAATGAAGGTTCAAATTTTGAAGTCCTTGAATCTAATGAGCAAGTTGATATCTCAGCATTTAGTTTTACAGATAGAGCAACAAAAGGAGATCATTATTATCGATTAAAATTATTTTTCGAAGATGGAACGGCAACTGTTACCAATCCGGTATTTGTTGAATCTGATTGCGTTGTTAAGGAAGGAGATTTTGTCTTATTCCCTAACCCTGCTAGTCACCATACAGAAGTTATTAATATCAAATATTTTGCGACTATAGAGAAAATGAATTTAATAGTTACCGATCCACTTGGTCGGGTCATGCGACGATTGAATCTCGAAATAGATACAGGTGTTAACACGATAAAATTAGATATCGCTAAATTTCCTTCAGGAACTTATTTTGTTACAATTGAAGGTGAAGAAGTGCTTACTAAGTCATTTGTTAAATTAAATGAATTCTAGAAAATAATTCGATTTCTTACAACTTAAAGCCTCTAAGACACTTTGTCTTGGGGGCTTTTTTATTTCAAAAAAAATTCCATTTTTTTCAATATTACCCACACGTCTTAAGTGCACTCTTTTTGAGTTGTTGTCAAGATACAGGCCCCAAATACAGCAGGACAAAACAAGGCAAAACGAAAACTCAAGATTTGAAAGCTTAAAATATATAATATTTTTCACTATATTTAAAGACCAAATAACCTAAGCTAAAAAACACAACAGATGCAAAAATTAACACTCCTATTACTATTACTATCATTTCTTGCAAAAGACATTTCCGCCCAATATACAATCGGTAATGCTTCTTTCTCTTATCTAGATCCTGCACGTAATAATCGAGATGTATTTGGAGAAGTATATTTTCCAACCGATGCTACAGGCAATATTGCGACTGGAGAATTTCCAATTATTGTTTTTGGTCATGGATTTGGAATAGCTATTTCAGAGTATAGTGTTTGGTGGAATGAATTGGTTCCTCAAGGATACATTATGATATTTCCAGCAACGGAAGGAGGTGGTATTTTCAATGCTCCAGATCATGCCGAATTTGGAGAAGATCTATCGTTTCTTGTCAATACATATTTATCCGAAAATTCTAACATTAATTCTCCGTTTTTCAATAAGATAAATGGTAAATCTGCAATTATGGGTCATTCTATGGGTGGCGGTGCTTCTTTTCTTGGTACTGCAACCAATCCAAATGTGACAACTCATGTAAGTTTGGCTGCTGCTGAAACGGATCCTTCTGCGATTGCAGCAGCGGGTTTAATCACCATTCCTTCATTAGTGGTTGCTGGTGGGGCGGATTGTGTCGTGCCGCCTATTGATCATCAGATACCGATGTATAATGCTTTGGCTTCTTCTTACAAAGCTTATGTGGAAATCAATGGTGCCAATCATTGTAATTTTGGAATTGCGTCAGCTTTTTCATTTTGTGTAACCGGTCAGACGCTTGCAGGAAGTTGTGGTAACACGATATCTCAGTCAAGTCAACATCAACAAATGTTTGATATCACTACTCCTTGGTTTGATTACTTTTTAAAAATGGAAGTTTGCGCGATTGGAGACTTTCAGGAATATATGATTGACAATGACCCAACATTACATATACATGATGAAGACGGCACTCCTCCATCGATGATGATGGCAGGGACTGCATCAAATATTATGGGTACTTCTGCAGACATAAGTTGGGCTGCTCAATCTGGGGTTACAAATTACACCATTCAATATCGTCCTGTTGGTACAATGACATGGATGAATACAATAGCTCTAGGAACGATGACCTCACTGACTGGTTTAACACCAAATACTGATTACGAATTTAGCATTACTGCTAATTGTACAAATGGAAGTTCACCGATGAGTCCATTAGGTAATTTCACGACAAGTAATAATTGTGTAGTGGATTTAGCATTTGCACTTCCTGAGCATGGTATTATTAACGAACTTTTTGAAGCCAGCAATTCAATTTCTTCTACAGCCATTATTTTGAGTGATGCAAATATTACTTATCATGCGGGTGTTTATATTGATTTGCTTCCAGGTTTTGAGGTGGAAACTGCTGCTGAATTTTTGGCTGATATTGTTCCTTGTGTTCCTTAGGACGGGACAACATAATAATAAAAAACCTCCAAGACAGAATTTGTTTTGGAGGTTTTTTATTTAAGGGAAAACAACTGCCGCAAAGAAAACAAATGCATTGCCAAAGCAAAAGGAACAATAAAACCTGTCACCCAAATAAATGGAACTTGTGAGATAAAAGTATTCGCAGGTTCATTATTGAAAACACGAAATGGACCAGGAGTTGATATAGCAGAGATAAATACAATGGTCAATAATAATAATATGCCAAATACATTCCAGATTATTCCTTGCAATTTATAAAAGCGCTTTCCAAAAAAAACATTGGCTGCAATTAATGCCGTAATACCAACAACAATATCATAATTAAAACCTTCAAACGTCATTTGAAAAGGCACAAAGCCACCATACAATCCTAACCACAACATAAGTTCCATTGGAATTCGGAATGCTTGTACACGTACCAGTTTTGCTGGTGGAATCACTTTGAGAATTTTCCAAAACTGTTTTGAAAAAAGTAAATAGATAGTGAGCAAAAATGGTGGGAGAATACTTACTAATATTTTCGGAGGCAACGAAACGAAATCTTCAAAAAAACCATAATAGGCCAACCAAGAAAGAATAGATAACCAAAACAAGATTCCAGTGATGAAATATAACAATATACTTTTGATTTTCTTTTCAGGCACTCGATATACACTTAATGCATCTCTATAGGTGATAGTAAGGAAATAGAGGAGGTAGCTCACAATTAGGATTGTGAGGATTTGGCAGAATGGGTATAAGAGGTAGATTGGCATAATTTAATAGTGAGCGTGCGTTTTGATCCATCCCTGTACCTTCGGACGTCCCTTGCCTTTTAAAAAAAGGAAAGGGAGCGCGTCAGACTGTGCGAATATGCTTTCGGAAACTGAACCGCAGAATATCCAACCGCAGAATATCGAATGTCGAAGTAGAGTACGTGGACAATTAGCATGAAATTCGTTAATATACGTGTATACTCGCGTATTCAACTTCTACATTCTGCGGTTCCCTGTCTGCTTTGACGGCAGTCAGGCAGGCTTGTTTGATATTTTGCGGTTCAATTTCGTTTTCGCACAGTCTGACGTGAGTTTGCGAGCTCACGTCCTCTCGTATTCTTCCCTTCCTTTTTAAAAAGGTAACTGAAGTGCTCGACGCAAGTCGACAACAGGAATGGATCCTAAATACTCACAGTCTCAATAATCCAACACCTTCCCAATTTTCTCCGCAACCTTCTCAATAGAAGGAATCATCGTTTGTTCTAATGTCGAATTTAATGGAATAGCTGGCATATTTTCTGATCCCATCGTGGTTACTGGTGCATCTAAATATTCGAAACAATTTTCTTGTACACGAGCTGCAATACTTTGCGCAAAACTATTGTTAACAGGTTCTTCTGTAATCACCAAAACTCGGCTATGCTTCTTTGCTCCTTCCATTATTGCTTCTTCATCTAGTGGATAGAGTGTTCGCAAATCTAGGATTTCAACTTGTCCTTTATATTTTTTGGCAGCATTTAATGCCCAATGTACACCCATTCCGTAACAGATAACGAAGATGGATTCACCTGATTTTACTTTTTCCTCATCGGCTTGTAAAGCGATTCTTGCTTTTCCAAATGGGATTACATAATCTTCCGAAGGTTCGATAGTGCTTGCTGCAGCCGTTCCTTTTACTTTTGACCAGTACAAACCTTTGTGTTCGAAAATGACGACAGGGTTTGGATCGTAGTAAGCGGATTTCATGAGGCCTTTTAAGTCTGCACCATTACTTGGATAAGCGATTTTAATTCCTCGGATATTGGTGACAACAGACTCGACACTTGAGGAGTGATAAGGGCCACCACTACCATATGCACCAATAGGTACGCGTAATATTGAACTTACTGGATATTTTCCGTTTGATAAATAACATGACCGACTTACTTCTGTGAATAATTGATTGAGTCCTGGCCAAATATAATCTGCGAATTGAACTTCAACAATTGGTTTTAATCCGACTGCTGACATTCCAACGGTACTTCCAATTATAAATGCTTCTTGTATTGGGGTATTAAATACACGGTCAGTTCCAAACTGCTCTGCTAAAGTTGCCGCTTCTCTAAATACACCACCTAATCGAATTCCAACATCTTGTCCGTACAACAAACATTCTGGATGCTTCGACATCAATTCTTTGATTGCGAATAAAGCACAATCAACCATAACAGTTGGTTCTTTGTCGGCAGGTTCCCGCTCTCCTACTTCTTCCGTAATAGGTGTAGGTGCAAAATCGTGGGTAAACAAATCAGCTGGTGATGGATCTTCAGCTTTTAATGCTTTTTGATAATCTGATTCTACTTTTTTCTTCGCCTGTTTTTCTATTGTTAGAATTTCCTTTTCTTTTATACCTGCTTCTAACAATTGATTTCTCAAAATCGGATGCGGATCTTCTTTTTTATCTTCTTCTAGATCATCTCGATACCACTCCATTCTCACACCAGAAGTATGGTGATTTAATAATGGGACGGATGCATGCACTAAAAATGGTCGACGTTCTTTTCGTATTTTCTTAACTACTTTTTCTAGTCCTAAATAGCATGCTGTAAAATCACTTCCATCCAATGTAACTGCTTCCAAGCCACCAAAACCTTTTGCATATTCATAGGCATTCATGGCACGTATCTCATCTGCACTTGCTGAGATATCCCACTCGTTGTCTTGTACTAAATATAAGATTGGAAACTGTTTCAAACCAGCCATTTGAAATGCTTCAGCGACTTCTCCTTCTGTAACAGAGGCATCACCTAGGGAGCAAACTACCACTGGTTTTTGTTTCAAACTTTTATCGTCTAGTCCTTGCAATTCTTTGTATTGTATTCCCATTGCGACACCAGTAGTTGGAATCGCTTGCATCCCGGTAGCAGAAGATTGGTGAGGGATTTTCGGCTTGTCATCATCTTTCAAACTGGGATGCGAATAATAAGTACGTCCTCCTGAGAATGGATCTTCCTTTTTTGCCAATAATTGCAACATCAAATCATATGGCTCCATCCCAATACTTAACAACATACTATCGTCTCTGTAATATGGCGCTGCAAAATCTTGTGGCTTTAAAAGCATTCCCATCGCAATCTGTATGGCTTCATGACCTCGAGAAGTAGCATGTACATATTTGCCTACTACTTTCATATTTTCCTCATACAATTCAGTCATGCACTTGGAGGTATGCATTAGCTCATAGGCTTTGAGTAAAACTGCTTTGGTTATTTTAGATTTTGTTTTCAACATTTAGTTTTGGTTTTTCTTCAAATCCAGTCCCAATTTTTCTAGGTCAACTCCAGGTTCAAATAATTTAGGGTAATTTTCTTTTAGTAATTTCACAAACAATTCATAAGGTACATCTTCAAAATGTCCGTATTCTTCAATATATTCCATAAATAGATTCTCATCCTTATCATAGGATTGAAATATTGCATCTTGTTCTCCATCAAATTCCAAGACTTCGACATTCAGCTTTTCACAAAGTGTTTTATTAAATGCAGGGACCACTTTTATCCATTTATTATCCAACATTAATTCTACAACTCCATGTGGCACCATGACATTGGTTCCCATAAAAGCTTCAAATTTTTCACTAGCAATATGATTCTTCACTTTCGAAAAACAAATTCTTGCAGGGATATTATTTCTTCTCAAACACGCTGTTAGCAAAATTGCTTTGTCAAC
>CALDGQ010000023.1 GCA_937941765.1 uncultured Saprospiraceae bacterium | reverse complement strand
GGATTTTAAAACTTTTGGAGCGTTAAAAACTGTATAAAGCCAGGATTTTTTGAATACTTTTTCATCGGGAAAAAGTATTGCCAGTCCGGCGAGGACAAAGTAAAATTAATGAAATATGACTAAGCACGTTCCAGGAAATTTAATAAATTCTCATTACTTCTGAATAGCCCTACATTAATCTGTTTTCAATTGTTTTACTCTAACATTCAACAACATACCTACAAGTATCAAAACAATTCCCAAAAAAGCAAACAACGGATACGTTTCTTCAAAAAAGAAGTATCCCAATATCAATGCATACACCAATTCCATGTATTTGAAAGGAGCAATAACGCTGGTCTCTTCCAATTGAAAAGCGCGAGTCATAAATATTTGTCCGATCAATCCGAAAATACCTATTGTAACAACATAATACCATTCTGAGTTGATAGGCATTCGCCAATTCCCACAGAAAAATAAACTACCTACAATTGATACCACCATGAAATAATTGATGATGGTCAAATAGTGTTCAGACTTCCCAAGATAACGGATTAGCACATAAACAATTCCAACAAAAAAAGCAGATATCAGAATCAAGGCTAAACTCATATTGTCAATTCGCAAATCAAATCCTTTCAAAACAATCACCCCTGAAAAAGCGATCGCGAAACTAATCCATTGCCAAAAATAAATTCGTTCCTTCAAAAAAAAGTAGGCGAGAATGGCACCAAAAATTGGCGCTAAATATCGAATTGAAATAGCAGAACCAAGCGTCATACTTTGGAGTACAATAAAAAAAGTTGCTAGCGAAATCAAACCAACAAATGCTCGTAAAAATAAAATCTTAGGATTGTTGCCAACAATAGAAATTTTGTTTAGCAACATATAAGGAAAGACGAAAATAAACGTCCCAAGCGCCCTAAAAAATACAACTTCCATTGCTGGTAAGCTGGTTAACTCTTTGGCCATCGTATTCATGATTGCAAAAGAAAGGGTGGCGATGAGGATGTATGAAATACCTTTTGATATCATAATTGTGAAACAAAGGTAACATAGATTAGTTGAAATAATGCCGAATTTATTTACTATTTGAGGTTCACTATATTGTTTGTAATACAAGCCTTAAACAGATTGATTATTCGGCAATTCAATTATATGTAATCGATAAAATTGTAACAATAAAAATACAAATAAATAAGTATAAAAAAAGGAATACATTTTTTATCATGTATTCCTTTTTAATTAAAATAATCACTAATATTTTACAACTTAACAAACTTTCTAACACCTATATTCTTTCGTTTTTCTCTAAGTATAATTGTATAAATACCTGCAGGAAAATCTTCAATTAGAATATTGTTTTCTAAATCATTATTTCTAGAAAAAACGGTTTGTCCAAGGTGGTTGACAATTTCTAAGGACGATACTTTATCTAGGTCATTTTCGGAAATGGATAATGAGATGAATTTGCTACTTGGATTTGGTAAGAAGTTCCTTTAATAAGTGGTGTTCCATCATCAAAAAACTGAACATCAACCAAATCATGATTTTTAGGAAAATTTGATTGGACCCAATCCACACCATTCTGTGATGTGTAAATACTGTTGTATTCATTCATTCCCTGTGCGAAATATTCTCCAGTGGGCGATTGCACAAGATATTTAATACTAAAATCAGGTGGTATACTAACTTCTTCAAAAGTAAGTTGACCAAACAAGAAAATTGGAAAAAACAAAAGAGAAGCACTAATGAAATTTTTCATAAACATCGGGTTTGTAAATTAACGGAATTGAGGCTGAACAAAAGACATATGTAAAGCTAATAGATAAGACATGCTAAAGATATACATAATAATACATATATTTTGACAATAAACTTACATTTCTGTGAAAACGCAAGAAGTTTGTATAGGTACTTTTGACTTACCGATTGAAAAGCATTGTAGTGCACTTATAATGAAAATACTGATGTCTAAACAGAAATTTCCCACTGAGATAACCCACTAAGAACCAATATTTTAGTAAATTTAGGACCAAAGGAATAACGCTTAAAGCACTTTGAGAAAAAAACATAAATGAACAAACAAATACTATATTTTATTCCAATTTTACTTTTCACAACTATATTGTTAGCAGCTGATTTTGAGTTGGAAGAATATCCTGAAATAAATCAAGAACCTACTTCAACAAATACAGAAAATTTTGATAAAATAATGGCTGTGTTGACCATCAGCGTTGCATCAATTGTCATCCAAGCGATCATGTGCCAAAACAAGAAGCAGTGGTTTGCTGATGGCGCCATTATTCCAAATAATTAAAAAATAAAATTGATTATGAAAATATCATTCAACATAAATGGCGAACCGAAATCAATTGACATTGAAGATGAAAACAGCCCTTTGCTATGGGTTGTAAGAGATATGTTAGATTTGAAAGGTACTAAATTCGGTTGTGGGAAAGCTGCGTGCGGGGCTTGTACTTTGCATGTAGATGGAGCAGCGATTCGTTCCTGTTCTTATCCGATAAAAATGGCAGCAGGTAAAAACATTACAACAATAGAAGGATTGGGAACTCGAGAAAATCCACATCCGGTACAACAAGCTTGGACTGAACATGTCGTGCCTCAATGTGGTTATTGCCAGCCCGGATTTATGATGGCGACAGCTGCTTTACTTAACAAAATTCCAAATCCTACCGATGAAGATATCGACAACAATATTGTGAATGTTTGCCGTTGCGCTACTTATTATAGGATGCGAAAAGCCATTCATCGAGCAGCAGAACTAACGACTGTTTCTAAACCACAAAATCAATAGGATCATGACTAGAAAAAGAAGGAAAAAGAATGTATCGAGACGCAAATTTTTAGTTCGTGGTGGATTGGGAACTCTAGGAGTGTTGGCTTTAGGAACTTTTGTTTTTAGAAATCCGATTAGAAGAAGTGTTTTTGAGATGGCAGAAACTTTGGTGCCACCATACGATGGTACTGGCACAGAAGCCAACTTATGGTTTGAAATTTTAAAAGACAATACCATCGTTTTGCATTCCTCAAAAGTAGAAATGGGACAAGGTACTTTTACAGGTCTTGCACAAATTGCAGCGGATGAATTGGATGTCGATATCAATCAAATTAAAGTAGTTCATGCAAATACGGATAGCGGTGTGGTAGATGGAATGAGTACTGGTGGGAGTTTATCCATCGCATCTCTTTGGCAACCACTTCGTGAGATGGCAGCTACCATGCGTGAAATGATAAAAGGAATGGCAGCAGAGAAAATGGGCATTAGTATTGGAGATTTGACGACAAAAAATGGAGTGGTTTCTGGTGGTGGGAAAACACTAACTTATGCTGAAGTTGCTACTAATGTAACTGAATGGAAGGTGCCAGATACGCCCAAGTTGCGAGATAGAAGTAGCTATCAATTTGTAGGTAAACCGATCAGTAGGATAGATTTAGCAGCAAAAGTATATGGGGATCCAATTTTTGGAATGGATGCAGAAATGCCGAATATGCTTCACGCATCTGTCATACGTCCACAACATGTTGGGGCAACCATGAAAAGTGCAGATATTTCAGTTGCCGAGAAAATGCCCGGCGTCGTTAAAATAGTGAAGCAAGATAATTGGGTAGGTATCATTGCTGATTCCTACACACAAGCTTTGACGGCAAAAAGAGCGATACAAGTAGATTGGGATATTCCGAAAATGTGGACAGAAGAAGGAATTAGAGAAATGTTACAAGTAGGAAAAGGGGATAAAATGATTTGTCAAAAAGAAGGTAGTACCTTGGATACAGATGACTCAAATGTAGTGACGTTAGAATTTTCTAGTCCAATTGGAGCGCATGCTCAAATCGAACCAAACGGTGCTGTTGCACATGTGAAAGATGGCAAAGCAACCATTATCATTTCAACTCAAGTTGTACAAATTACTCAAAAACAAGTTGCAAAAGCACTTGGGTTAGACATGGAAAATGTCAATATAATTCCAACCTATTTAGGCGGAGGATTTGGTCGAAGATTGAACACAAGTCATGCAGTACAAGCGGCAATTCTTTCAAAAGAAGTTGGAAGACCAGTTAAGTATTTTTTTAGTAGAAAAGAGGAGTTTCAACATGATTCTTTCCGTCCTCCGACTCATCATATAATGAAAGGAAAATTAAATGAAAATGGATTGTTAGCATCATTGGAGCACCATTATGCAAGTGGTGATGTTGCAATTAACTCCGTACTTTTGCCAGGTGCAGTAAATACGATTTTAGGTACGGACATCGGAGCTGCTCGTGGAGGCAATATTATGTACCGAAATATTCCAAATCATCGTGCAATACAATGGCATACGACCTTGCCATTTGCAACTAGTTGGTGGAGAAGTTTAGGGTTGTTGGCCAATACTTTTGCAATTGAAAGTTTCATGGACGAAATGGCCATTAAAGCAGGAAAAGATCCCGTGGAATTTAGATTGGCGCAATTGAATGATGATGAAATGGGTAAGCGAATAAAAGCAGTCATTACAAAAGCAGCTGAAAAGTCTGGCTTTCAAGAAAAACCAGTTAATGGTAGGGCGATGGGTTTTGCAGCTTGTGTAGATGCAGGATCGCCATGTGCACATGTTGTTGAAATTTCAATAGAAGAAGGTGAAATAAAAGTTCATAAAGTAACTTGTGTGTTAGATTGCGGTATTGCTGTCAATCCTGATCAAGTAAAAGCACAGTGTGAAGGTTCTGTAATTATGGGTATAAGTGCTGCGATGCATGAAAAAATGACCTTAAAAGATGGGCAATTATATCCAACGATTTTTGGTCCTTATGAGATGGCTTTAATGAGAAATGCACCAAAAGAAATTGATGTAGTTTTGATTGAAGGAGCAGATGTTCCTTTGCCTGTCGGGGAGCCTCCATTAGGACCTATTGGTGCGGCCGTTGCCAATGCAGTGAAGCGTTTGACTGGAAAGCGATTGACGGATTTGCCATTGAGTTTGTAATTATCACACGGATTTGCAAGGACACTAATTTGACACCAAATCTTTTTTTACCAATAGAAATTTTAGGAACTTGAAAAATTTAAGCAACCAATTTTTCTAAAAACAGAATTACTATATTTACTTTAATTTCTCTTGAGAACTAACATTAGCCAAAATGAAAAATTTAAAGTTTCCTTCTGCACAAACAATTCTATTTGTAATTGCTGGTTTGGTAGCATTGTCCACCTGGTTTGTACCATCAGGGAAGTATGATAGTTTAACCTACAGTAAGGATGCTAAAAAGTTGGTTCGAAATAGTCAAGGAGCAGAAACAGAGTTGCCAGCCACTCAAGAAACACTCAACGATTTAAATATCAAAATTCCAATTGAAAATTTCACAAGCGGTGCGATTTATAAAGCAATCGGAATTCCTAAAACGTACCAAAAAATAGAATCTCATCCTCAAGGTTTTGCTGCTTTTATTAAATCGCCGATTAAAGGAATTATTGAAGCTGCTGACATTATTTTTCTAGTCTTAATTATTGGTGGCTTGATAGGTATAATGAATTTGACAGGTGCTTTTGATGCTGGGATTGCTTCATTGGCAAAAGCCTTAAAAGGTCGCGAATATTTATTAATTATTTTAGTGACAACCTTAGTCGCAATAGGTGGAACTACTTTTGGTTTGGCCGAAGAGACGATGGCATTTTATCCGATTTTAATTCCAGTTTTTTTGGCTGCTGGATATGATGCGATTGTTGGCGTCGCTTGTGTTTTTATAGGTTCTGCAATCGGGACGATGTGTTCTACTACCAATCCGTTTTCTGCTATTATAGCTTCCGATTCGGCAGGGATCAACTGGACGACAGGATTGAATGGCCGATTTGGAATGTTGTGCCTCTGTACTTTCATTTGTATTTTTTATATCATGAGGTACGCTAAAAAAGTAAAAAGTGATCCAAGTAAATCTATTGTTTTTGAACAAAAAGAACAACTTGAAAAAATGTTTGCTTCTAAATCATCTGAGAATTTAGCACTTGATGGTCGATCACGTTTGATTCTAGTGGTCTTTACCTTGTGTTTTGTAATCATGATTATAGGCGTTTCATTTTGGGAATGGTGGTTTGTGGAAATGACTACCACGTTTTTAATCGGAGCCATAATTATTGGTTTCATCGGTCGATTGAAAGAAAGTGATTTTATGGAAGCATTTACAAAAGGGGCTGGAGAATTATTGGGTGTTGCATTCATAATCGGTATCGCAAGAGGAATTACGGTGATCATGGACGATGGTTTGATCAGTGACACGATGTTGTTTTATGCAAGTGATGCTACTGCTGGTATGAATAAGGGAGTGTTTGTAAATGTGTTGTTATTTATATTTGGTGGTTTGTCATTTTTTATACCTTCTTCGTCAGGAATGGCGGTTTTGACGATGCCAATTATGGCGCCTTTGGCAGATACGGTCGGGATTGGTCGTGAAATTATTGTCAATGCTTACCAATATGGTATGGGCTTGTTTTATTTCATTAGTCCGACGGGTTTGATTCTAGCTTCATTGGCGATTGTGAAAATTGGTTTTGATAAATGGTTGAAATTTGTTTTACCGTTATTCTTTATTTTGTTGGCTGTTACGATGGTTTGGATGACTGTTTCTGTGTATGTTTAATAATTATGTAGGGATTTTAGCAGTAAGTTAATCGACTGATTATCTGATAGTTATTTTATTTCCCAGAAGTCAAAATCGATGAATTCATTCCTTTATAAAACCCTTATAATCCGCTTCATAATCAATCGTCTTCTTCATCTCCATCCACAATATTTTCTTCAACAATCTTTTGGAAATAAAATTCGCAGCAAACCAGGCACGAAATGAATCATTACCATAAACAATTTTTGGTTGTCCATTTTTGATTGATTTTATAACGTGATTAACAATCTTTTCTGGTGAAGTAGTTAAATATTTTTTAGCAAACGGTTTTGACTTTTCAAGTTTAGCAATATTGGTGTCAATCCCACCTGGATGTAAACTATGAATAGAAATCGGGCTTTTATGAAATTCAACCATCAAACTTTTAGTTAATCCACGAACTGCAAATTTACTCGCACAATAATCTGATTGTCCAGGCGGTCCAATCATTCCAAACACACTACTTACATTGACAACAGCTCCTTCATTGTTGGCAACTAGTTGCGGAAGAAATGCTTTGCAACCATACAAAACACCATAAAAATTGATGCCCATTATTTTTTCATATTCCTCTTCTGTTATCAAATAAAGTGGTTTATTCGCACCTTCAATACCTGCATTATTAATGATGACATGTGCATTTCCAAAAGTGGACTTGACTTCATCGGCAAATGCGTACATATCTTGTTTGATAGAAACATCAAAGACCTTTGTAAAAACGGATGTGATATTTTGTTGACTCAACAATTCAGCTGTTTGATCCAGGCCTTTTTTGTCATAATCATTGAGTGCTAACTTAGCACCTAATTTTCCAAATGCCATCGCATATGCTCGTCCCATTCCCGAACTAGCTCCTGTGATGACAACTACCTTGTCTTTGAAATTTTTCATTTTAGTTTTTTTGTTTCCAATACGAGATAAGCGGTTGCAAACCGGTATCTCGGATGTATGCACACGTGCTCCTACGCGAGCCAAAGGTTTCCAACCTCTTGGCATATACACGCATGGACTCGCGTACTCAACTTCGACATTCTGCGGTTTTTTGTTCGATATTCTGCGGTTCAATTTCCTACGCGAGCCAAATGTTTCCAACCTCTTGTCATATGTATTTCCAATACGAGATAAGCGGTTTGAAACCGGTATCTCGAATGCGTGCACACGTTGCCCTACGCGAGCCAAAGGTTTTCAACCTCTTGGCCTATGTACGCATGGACTCGCGTACTCAACTTCGACATTCTGCGGTTTTTTGTTCGATATTCTGCGGTTCAATTTCCTACTCGAGCCAAATGTTTCCAACCGCTTGTCATATACACGCATGGACTCGCGTACTCAACTTCGACATTCTGCGGTTTTTTGTTCGATATTCTGCGGTTCAATTTCCTACGCGAGCCAAATGTTTCCAACCTCTTGGCAAATACACGCATGGACTCGCGTACTCAACTTCGACATTCTGCGGTTTTTTGTTCGATATTCTGCGGTTCAATTTCCTACGCGAGCCAAATATTTCCAACCGCTTGTCATATATGATTCCCTTACTCAAAAACATGATCCTTTTCTTTAAAATTTTTCGTCAATCGATAATAAGTAAAACTAAAACCAGGAAACATCGCAATGACTCGACCACTTTTACTTTGATACCAACTATTGCATCCACCTGTTTTCCAAACTGTTTTTTCCATCTCTGAATGGATCATGGTGGTGTAGGTATTTTCGGCCTCAACTTTTACTTCAATGGTTTGACTTTTTTGCTGATCAACTTGTTGAATAGCAGTCATTATGTAATTCATTTGTGCTTCTATGACAAAAAGTGCAGAGGTGTGTCCAATCCCAGTATTGGGTCCAGTGACTATAAATAAATTCGGGAAATCTGGAATCGCAGTACCCAAATAAGCTCTAGGAAATTCACGCCAAAAATCACGTAAATTTTTGTTTTTATTTCCAATGACTCTATATGAAACAATACTAGTTTCAGCATCAAAACCAGTTGCAAAAACAATTAAATCTAAATCAATCGACTGGCCATCTTTTGTTTCAATACCTTTTGCTGTTATTTTCTGAATAGCTTGTTCTTTTGTGTGAAATGCAACATTTTCTTTTTGATAGGTCGGATACAATTTGTTGGAAAGCAGTATTCGTTTACATCCAATTGAAAAATTAGGAGTCACTTTTTTCCTAAATTCAGGGTCGGGAAAGGATTTCTTAATAAAACGTCGTGCCTTATTCTCAGCAAATAAATCTCTAGCAAATTTTGAATATTTAAACGCAATAACTCTCGATTCTAGCGCCCAATAAGTGGCGTATCTTGCCAGTTTGTATATCGGTTTGAAACTAAGAAGCGAGCGGACAAATTTCGGAAATTTTAAATCAGGTTTTGGTAAAACCCAATGAGGTGTTCGCTGAAAAACATGTAGAGAATCGACTTGATCTGCGATTGCTGGAATTACTTGTATGGCACTTGCGCCGCTTCCAACAATAGCAACCCGTTTACCCGTATACTGATAATCATGATTCCATTGATTGGTATGGAAGCTTGTTCCTTGAAAATTTTCAAGTCCTTCAAACTGTGGAATGGTTGGTGTGCTTAAAGGGCCAGTAGCATTGATGATAAATTGCGTCGTGTAAGTATTGCTATTTTCTAAAGTGATAAGCCATCTTTTTTCAGTCGCTTGCCAGGTTGCTTGGGTAACGGTTGCATTTAAGACCGTCTTTTCTTCGAGTTTGTATTTTTGAATGACATGATTGGTATAATTTGACAATTCCTTTTGGGTAGCAAACATTCTAGTCCAAGGATAGGATTCAAATGACAATGAATATAACAAAGATTGCACATCTACTGCCGCTCCTGGATAAGTGTTTTGACACCATGTACCACCCATAAAATTTCTACGCTCGAGAATGATAAAATCATCAATACCATTTTTCTGCAAATTTACCGCAGCACTTTGACCGCCGAATCCACTTCCAATAATAATGACTTTATATTTTTTCATGTGGTAGTAAATATTGATGAGCGAATAGGAGGTTCAACATTACTTGAGCTGTCAGCATCTGGCAAGCCAAGCCATATAATTCTAAACTCAAATGATACTAATCCGAACTTTCTTTTTCTTTAATCTCGAATTATCAACAATTGATAACAGTTTATTTACTTTACTTTCTTTAACAGCGACAAAAGCACAATCTTGTTTCAATTCAATGATACCAACATCTTCTTTTTCCAATTTTCCTTGCTTGAAAAACAGACCAGCAATGTCTCCTTTAGAAATTTTATCTTTCCGACCACCGGAAATAAAAAGGGTAGTCCAAGGGGATGGCATAGGCAATGGTGCTCTTCTGATTTCTTGAAATTCAAAATCTTTAATATAGTCTGGGAGTACTTCTTCTTCGGTTTTTAAAATGTAGGCGGTTCCATCTTCATTCATTCTTGCCGTTCTTCCATTTCTGTGTACAAATTCATGACTTCGATTGGGAACTTGAAAATGTATGATAAATTTGAGTTCAGGAATATCCAAACCACGAGCTGCTAAGTCAGTAGCAAGAATAATTTGATGGGTTCCATTACGGAATTTAATTAATGCTCGTTCCCGATCTTTTTGCTCCATGTCACCGTGAAAACAACCATGAGTTAGGTTTTTATTTTCTAGAAATTCGCTTACTTGATGAATGGTTTCTTTTAGATTGCAAAAAATAATACCTGGTTGATTGCCTAAAAAACACAAAGTATTTAATAATGCATTTAATTTGTTAGAAGTGGGTGCAACAATGGTTTTGATTTGCAATTTGGGAATACCAGTTCCAGAGTAATCAATATATACAGGTTTTTGTAAACCAATGAAAGTAGGAATACGAACTTTTTGAGTTGCGGACGTCAATATCTTTTTTCTAACTTCTGTCAATTCATCAATGATCGTTTTCATATCTGCTTCAAATCCAATTTCCAAAGATTTATCGAATTCGTCCAAAACTAAAGTCCGAATGGAATCTGTTGAAAAAAGTTCTCTCCTCATGTGATCTGAAATTCTTCCTGGCGTGCCAATTAAAATGGCTGGTCGGTGTTTCAACTCAATTCGATCTTTACTACCTGCTCGGCCTCCGTAGACTGCATTTATTTTATAGCCGGTTCCCATTTCTCGTGCAACGGATTCGATTTGAATAGCAAGTTCGCGGGAAGGGACCATTACAAGTACTTGTATCTCATCATTGTGGCGATCAAGTGACTCGATTACTGGAAGTAAAAATGCGATGGTCTTTCCAGTCCCGGTTGGAGCTCTCAGGACCACTTCATTATTGGCATGAATAGCGGCGTGTGTTTCTATTTGCATTTCATTGAGTTTTTCAATACCCAATTTTCGCAATATCTCTTGTTGGTTTTTCATAGTCTCTTTCTTACTGCGAATTTACAATAAAATTGAGAATAGAATTGCAAGAGCGCTCTACTATTAAAACCGCAATTACTTTTTTAGGTCACAGACGTTCAAAAAGTAAAAGCGGTTTCAAACTGGTAAACTATAACATCTTAATTTAATTAGATCCTATAGAAGTATTTAAAGGTGTAATGACAAATGATACTTGGGTTTCTGTAATATAATTTGTTGGTGGACATTCATAAACAGCTTCAGAAGCTGGTGTACTTTCGTTAATTTCTGTCGGATAAGGGAGAACATTTTGTAATTTGATTTCGTAGTTGCCATAAGTGAATTTTTCACTGGCTTTTAGATCCGGCAGATCATCTGTGCATAAATCAAATTCTGATAACAAACCATTTTCGTTGATTGTCATTCGAACTCTTGCCAATTCGACACCATAGCATTGTGCTCCAATAGGACATCTAGTATCTTCGATTAGTTGAGTGAATTTAATGCTGAAATTACCCTCTTTAAAATTAGCTTGTTGGAATAATTCAAGTGCGACTTCTTCGGAAGCGTTGATATTGTTTGCGAGTTGTAAATCGTCTTTTTTGCAACTTAGGGCGAGCATTAAACAAAAGCATAAAGTGCAATACGATAGATTTTTCATAATTTGAAAGGTTTTTATTTAGTTAATTTTATTTATTTGTTGAAGATATGAAGTTGGTTTTTGTGTTTTTATTGTTAGGCAATAATATGACAGGTGCATAAGCAAGCATATGCAATTTAAAATTCAAGTAACCAATAATTATTTTAGATAAATTCGGGTGTATTTTGAAGAAATGTATTAGCAATTCTTAATTCCAATTAAAGTGGATTTATAACCAATGATATTTTGTAATCCGCTTCATTTAAGTCAACGTTGATACTAGGATAAGGGTTAATATCTAACAATTTGATTTCAAATTCATTGTAAATAAAATGAGCGGGAATTGAATCAAGGTTCAATACGTCACTATCATTTCCCAACGTTACATTTGAAATCATTTCATTTTCTAGAATTTCTAATGTAATGATTGCTCTTCCTTCATTTTCACAATTCAATTCTACAGGGCATCTCGTATCTTCTATTAATTCTGCAAAAGTAATTTCTATGTTGCCTTGTTCGAAAAACGCGCAAGCTTCAAATGGAATTTCAATAGATGTTGATGTTACCATTTCTGGGCAGACCTCAATGGTATCTGGAATCTCATCCTTTTTACAAGCAACGGCAAATGTTAGAAAAAAACACAATGCGGAATACAGTAAATTTTTCATTTTCAATTATTTTGGTTTGTTATTTTGAAAACGATACTTTAAAAAAACTGGTTGGTTCGTTAAGAATTTTTTAACATCTAAGAAATTAATCAAAATAACTTACAAACCTCACAATTAGCTTTATATTAGTGAGTCGTAAACAAAACATATTGTTACCAAACAAGACATGAGTGAATTTAGTAATTGGAAAAAAAGTAATTTATTACAAGGACTCAGTGAAGCCAATTTGAAGTTGTTAGCAACTGCTTTAAATGAAGAACGATATCAAGATGGGGACTATATCATCAGAGATGGGGAAGAAGGAAAACGGCTTTTCATTATTGAGTCAGGTAGTGTAGAAATTCTAAAACAAGGTATATCCTTAGCGAAAAAAGGAGTGAGTGAGCATTTTGGAGTGATGGCTTTGTTGGATGATTCCAAGCGTTCTGCTGATGTTAGAGCAATTGGTGAATTAGTTGTTATGAGTACGACTATTGATCAAATCAAAAATAATTCTACTGCTGATATTTATGTGAATATAGTTGGCAATCATTTAAAGGAAATTCAAGAGAAGCTCCGTAAGATGAATCAATCAAATGTGGAAGAGATAAAAGAGAAATTGAACGTTATTACAGAGGCGGTGGAATCAATTCGAACAAAAATATCCAGTGATCTTCATGATGATGTCGGGACTATCCTTGCCGGTATTGCGATGCAATCAGAGCTGTTGTCCTTGTCATTAGGCGACCAACAAAAATCTGAAATGCAAGAGATGAGTTTGATGAGTCGGGATGCGATGGAGCGAATGAGAGACATTGTTTGGTCTATGGATAGCAATAAAGACAAGTATGAAAATCTCTTGGACAAAATGAGAGATTATGCACTCAATAAATTGGAGAAATCTAAATTCAACTATCAATTTGAAGTCGATGGAGTGGCAGGATCTGACAATATACTTCCGGAAGTCAGAAAGAATATCTACTTAATTTTCAAAGAAGCCTTAACCAACATTTTCAAACATTCCAATGGTGATCTGGTTGTAATTAAATTAACTAAGAATGAAAAAGGATTGTTATTAATTGTTTTTGATAACGGGACCAAGACAGACATTGCAAAAAGCGAAGGCATGGGTTTGAGTAATATGAAAATGCGTGCGGACGAATTAGGAGGTTCTTTTGAAGTGATTCGGAATGATGGGTTTGAGATTCGTGTTTTGGTGTGAACAACGATTAAACTCAACTAGGTTGTGCATTATAAAAAGAAGCATCGTGGAACCTCCTAACCTAAGACTGCCCCGATTCTTACGCCTATCAATATCTATTCGTCACATAAGTTAAAAACTAATCTGTGTAACTCATTTGTAACTCAAACCAATTATCATTGCTCTTTACAATGATGCTGAATTATAAATATCAGTTTGTACAATGAGTAAACTACTAGAAAATACCTACCCAATTCAATATATCAAACCTATTTCCTTAAGGGATGGTACCGTTGTACAATTGCGTCCAATTCATCCGGATGATGGCTCGAAGTATAAATCATTGGAGAAAATGGTGTCGGACAAAACAATGCATAACCGTTTTCTCGGTATTGTAAAAATCAATGATCAGTTAATTAATCGATTTACAAAACTCGATTATTCCAAAGAAATGGCAATTGTTGCGGAAGTAATTGATGGCGATGAAAAACAAATTATTGGTATCGCGAGAATTGCTGCTGAAGAATTTAAATCAGCAGAATTTGCGATCACTATTCTGGATGCGTGGCACGGCAAAGGATTGGGTGGTTTATTGGCGGATTATATTTTGAAAATTGCAAAAGATTTGGGTTATAGAACCATCACGGCAAGAGTTTTCAATACCAACACATCTATGATTAAAATCTTGGATAAGTATGACTTCGTATTAAAAGAAGAAGACAACAATGTACTTATTGGCAGATTAGATTTTGATGATGAGTTTCATTGCCTCACTTTGAATTGGTAAGTATCTATCCTTTTTTAGAGATTCTTCACACCTCATTTTTTATTTCATCCTTTTAAGATTCTTTCAAGTTTGCTGATGTTTTTACTCATGGTTAAATGGGTATATGTTGTTGATTTGTAGTTAAAGGGTTTATATATTCTAAGATTAGGTTAAATTGGAGGGAAATGGTATTTTGTTGTTATTATTTTATAGTTGGAAATTTGCTTTAAGGAATTTTTTTGGTGGTAATTTCTCATTGATAATTTTTTTCAATTATACTTAAAAATAAAGAAGATGAAGACTCGAATAATGTATATTGAATATAAAGGAGATAATCTAACAGGTGATGCGTGTATTTGTAGAGTAACGTTCTCTAAAACAATGAAATCAATTTATTACAAAAATAAGAGGTTCGAAACATTAAGTGGAGCCGGATTCAAATCTAATTATATTGATGCTGAGACAGGCGAAGATTATTGGATTTCTGGTTGTAAAAAAGATGGTACAGATCGACTATATGGTGAACGAACTCCTATATATATAGATGAAGATGTGCAAAAGGAATATTGGACTGAAATAAGAAATTTGCCTGAAATGGTTGGGACGATTGTTATCAATGGGAAATAGTAAAAACCAAGATAAAAATTGCAGATGCAATCTTATAGAAAAACTTAGAATCAAATTAATATGCAAAAGTGGAAAATCCTAAATGAGATTGATGTATCGCCAAGCAAATGGTTTCCTATAAAAAAACATGAAATAGAATTACCGAATGGGGAAATTATAAACGATTATTTTATAACTACCTTGGGAAAAGTTGCAATGATACTACCAATCACAACAGAAAATGAAATTGTTTTTGTTAAACAATACAAACATGGTGTAGGCGAGATCTTGATTGAACTTCCTGCGGGATTTCAGCAAAAAGACAAAACAATTGAAGAATCTGCGTTGGCCGAATTGGAAGAGGAAACAGGTATAAAAACACAAATTGAAAACCTAGTTCCAATTGGGAAAATGTCGAATACACCAACAAAGTCTACCCATGTCACCTATGGTTTTTTAGCCGCAAATTTAGAATTTAATAGTATTCAGAGTTTTGACTCAACTGAAGAAATTGAACTATTAAAAAAGTCACCAGCAGAAACTATTGAAATGGTAAAAAACGGAGAAATTTGGACTGGAGATTCTGTGGGATTAATCATGAAAGCTTATTTAATGTTTCCTGAATTATTTAATTAACATTCCCCAATGAAGCACCTTAGCAAACTAATAAGAGAAATCATCCCCGTAATCATCGGAATCTTGATCGCATTATTTATCAACAATTGGAATGAAGATAGAAAGGATAAAGAGTATCTGAATCGAATATTTTCTGCTATAGAAAAGGAATTGGAAGATAGCGTCGCTGATATTAAAGATGTAATTCCTGCTCAAATGGCATCAATCGATACTGTAGACGTGTACCTGAACGATGATAAGCTTCCTATGCTTGATTTATTAAATAAAGTGAATGGTCTTCATTTTCCAACTATAAAAACCAATGCATGGAATTCTATTTCCAATTCTAAAATAGAATTAATAAGTTATGAAAAACTATCCGCATTAGCTGATATTGAAGATAGAAAAGAAAATCTGCAGTTGAGATTTGAAAGACAACTTGATATATTATTTCCCAATTTAGAAAATGCTGGTTCAGGAAAGAAGATACTATTCAAAATGACACTGGGGGATATAATAAATGCAGAACAAGAATTAATAGCTGCAATTGAAGAAATATTGGAAAAAGGAATTGTTAGTAGTGAAGAATAGAATTAGTAATTGTATTGTTGTAATTAGTTGTATAAATCAAAATGTTGCCTCAAATAAACTCAAACCCAAATCCAATACTTGGAACCAAGCCTGAGGATCCTAAAATACCACTTGAATTTAGAATTTGTCCATGTTGATAGGAGCATGCTAAATCAAATCGAAATCCTTTTTTAAATTGATAGCCAGTGCCAGCATTAATTGTAGTTGGTTTGTTTTGGAAACCTGTTCTGAACCAAAGATTGTGAACAATTTCCACCTCTAACCCGCTTTTTAAAACAAGTGAATAATCGATAGCTTTTTCTAACTCAGCATGAATCAAGAATCTTTCATATAGCATGTACGTTCCACCTAATCGAATAATCGTTGGCAAAAATTCGTCTTCAATTATTTCTAATTTTATCGGATTGTATAGATGGAGTCCGAGTAATAATTTTTCAACTATTCTGTATTGTACACCAATTTCAACCGTGAATAAATTACTTTTCGAATCGTTAGAAATTTGAGTATGCAACATATCAAATTGGACAGCACCAGAAAGATTTTCCGATAATTTTCGAGCATAAGCCAACCCAACTTTTGTTTGATTGATGTTGGGAAGACCAAAATAGTGAATACTCAAACCAAATGCCCCTAAAGCAGATGGTACACCTATTCCAGCACCAATGTTATCAGAATAAGGAGCTCTAAATGTTTCTTGTCCGGAAAAAAGCAAACTTATATTTTCTAAATCAGCCAAGCCAGCTTGATTGTTGAAAAGACTATTGATATCATTCAAAGCTACTGAAGCATTACCGATACCATGACTTCTGACTCCTAATGGGTTGGGTGGGCTATTTTGAGCGTTGAGCACAAGACTTAATAATAGCGGAAAAATGAAAAGTAGCTTTTGCATCCTATGATTTTATAAAAAATACCATCTTTTTTAGAAAAAAATTTATCCCTTAATTTACTGACTATCAACAGAATAAGATATTTATAACGATAAATTCGTATTTTTATTGAAAATACACCCACGATAACCTACTCATTTAGTGTACTTATTAATGTAACAACGAATGATTGTAATAAAGAAACAAGGAAAATCGAAATTCATTGAATCAAAAATTAAAACAAGAGCAGGTTTATAAAAATGCATATCGCTCCTTTTTTGCTTTATGTATTCGGTATTGTGGAGATCGAAACAATGCTAAAGAAGTATTCAATGATGCGATGCTAAAATACTTTAAGTATGAACAATCTAACACTGTAAATGAGAAAGGTCGATTTTCATTGATTAAAAAAATAATTGTCAATCAATGTATCAACCATATACGGAGTCAGAAAATAAAATTCGTAAATATTGGAGACCAGATTATTTCGGACAACTTCAATTGCAACGATGCAGAATACAATATGGTCCGTCAGGAAATGATGGAGTTAATCAAAAATTTTCCACCCCAAACACGACTGATCTTCAATCTGTATATTTTTGAAGGATGGTCACATAAGGAAATTGCAAAAGAATTAAATATTTCGATTCATACCTCCAATTGGCACATAAACGCTGGGAAGAAAAAGATTTTAGAACTATTTGAAGTAGAAAATCACCATGGAAGATAGAGACCAATTAGAACAATTTATCAAGCGGGAAGTCGATCAAATTCAATTTGATGGTGCTGATGATATGTGGAACGAGTTTCAACCTAGCCTTCCTAATGTGACACCAAAAGGAAGTTCTGGGAAATGGATTTGGAAAGGTCTATGGTTCATTGGTTTGGGCGTTGCACTTACATTTTTACTTCCATCGGAAACATTCAACAATTTAATTACAAATTCTGAAGAATCATCCGTTGAACTTTTGTCTGAACCGCTTAGTGAAACTTCACAAAATCATGGAGCTGAACATCATGAATCAGTACAAACAGAGACGACCATACGTACGGTTAAAACGGAAGTTAAAAAATATGAGTACAAATCAATAGATAACAATAAAAATGCATCCGGTATTGCAGAGCGTTATAACCTCAGTGTACAATACAATTTTAAAGGTGGTTCAAATTTGACCTCGGGAGTAACACCAACATTGAAAGATTTTGCAACAAAGCATTTAAAAGATGGAGACTGGGATCGGCTTGAAAAAATTAATATTTCAGCTAAACATGAAAGTAAAAAAATCGAAATCAACCGAAAAGTTTCAAAAGATGGTAACGCTTTTCAAATTATCATCAATAAAAACGGAATAAAAACGGAGAAAGTCCTGTATAACCTAACTAAAGATCAGCTGCAAAAAGTCATTGAAGATTGGCAGAAATAACCAACGGCTAGAAACTAACATTTAAATTACGGACCTCAAATAATTGTCATTTACACGGACATAACGGTTACACCTATGTGCTAATCAAATATAAAATCTACAACCATGAAATTTTTAAAAACAATTTTTCTCTTATTAATCGTCATCAACTGTTTTGGACAAAACCGAGATGTTGAGACAGAAATTATTTCTGACAATAATTTATTTGAGGCTTCCATCATTCAAGTATATCCAGATGCTTTTCCTAGCATTTCAGTTGTATTTCAATCCAAAAATAAAGCGGGTAAACCACTGTGGTTATTGAATAAAAACGAAATTGGAATAAAAGAAAATGGTAAAGATTGTGAGGTCATCTGCTTGAAAAATATTTCAGAAAAAAAAGGGCTCAATATTGGAATCGTTTTGGATCATTCTGGATCTATGTCCGGTAGAAAGGTCTACACTGGAATAAAGAATTCAAAAAATAAAACTTCTTCACGTAAAAATTATTCCTTTGACTATACACCTGGCCCCATTGATTATGCAAAAGAAGGAATAAGTGAATTCTTGAAAACGGAGAACAGTGATCAAGATTCCATGCTTGTTGTTGGCTTTGCTTCACGTGTAGATAAAGTAATTGACTTGACAACTGATTATAAAAAAGTTAGAGCTACGATCAACAAGATACAAGCGGGTGGTGGTACCGCATTTTTTGATGCACTTTATACAGGAATTGACAAGTTGAGCAAAAGTAATAACCCTAGATCTGTTATTGTAGGTCTGACGGATGGCGTAGACAATAGTTCAAAAAAGACACATCAACAGGTGATTAAATATGCAAATGAACAAGGGATATCGATTTATATTATTGGTCTTGGAAATGTAAATACTAATGTATTGAAAAAGTTGTCAGACCAAACAAGTGGATTTTATTATCATACCAATTCGGCAAAAGCTTTAGGAAATATCTATGCGAATATCAAAGAACAGATCAAATCAATTTATCAGTTGGATTATCTTTCTAATAATTTTGAGGTTGATCAAATCGAACGGGAACTCAGTTTTTATTTTAAAAATGATACCATGGCATTTGCAGACAACGCTGCTTTTTTCGATTTATCCAACCAAGTACAGCAATATGTAGCCTATCAAAATGCGAAGAGAATAAATAAGCCAAGCAACAACAATTCAACTAATAACAATATTATTTTAGGTGGAATGCTTTGTTCACTTTTAATAGGAATGGGATCATTTACTTTGTTTCAAAAAAGGAATAAAAAACCAGTATTAACAATAAAAAAGGCATATCCAAACCCATTTGATAATTTTGTCACCGTTAATTTAGACCTTGCAAATACGATGTTAAAAACGGAGTTGCAACTCGTTAGTATGGATGGTCGAATTGTCAAAACTAAAGTATTAGATCCAGCAGTTGATACCTATACGATTTATACAAGCAGTCTTGCAAGCGGTTTATATTCACTTCAATTGGTTAATAAAGATGGTGTTTCAAAAATTGAGAATATCGTAAAAAAGTAAATAAATAAGCTAGTGAAAAATGCATAGAAGTATGAAAAAAGTGTTGACAATGGTTCCAAATTTTGAGTGGTTAAAATATTAGGTTAAATTTGAGATGAATGAAAATTTACTTAATACCAGGTCTAGGATATGATTGTAGAATTTTTGACAACTTAGATTTACAAGAATTTGATGTCACTAGGATTAATTGGATTGAACCAACAGGTAACGAACGAATTCACGAATATGCAAACCGATTGTGGTCAACTTTGGAAAAATCCAATGAAAGAAAAATATTAATTGGTCATTCCTTAGGCGGTATTGTTGCTCAAGAAATTGCGAGTTCCAATCAGATTGAAAAAGTTATATTGATCTCATCTATTAAATCGAGAAAAGAACTGCCACTTTATTTCAAACTTGTCAAACCTTTTCGCTTGGAGCGTTTTTTTACTAGAAAAATTTGTTTGAAAACAGTTAAATATTGGGGTAAGTATCATGGATTAGGTCCGGAGGAAGATCAGCTTCTTTTTAAAAGTATGATTGGCAATCAAACTAATTTTTATCTGCAATGGGCATTACGTGAATTATCTGCTTGGCAAGAACCGAAGTTAACACAAACTAAAGTTGTACATATTCATGGAACCAACGATAAAACACTTCCATATCGGTTGGTAAAAAATCCGGATTATATAATTGAAAAGGGTAGTCACGTTTGTGTGATAAAAAGGGTGGAAATAATAACTGAAATAATAAAAGAAGTTATTGAATAATTGTATTTAAAAACAACTTGATTACAATTTACTTTTCTTCTCCATCATATAAGTTTTCTCAGCTTCATTAGTCACCAACTCAATAGCTTTGTCATATTGTTGAATCGCCATTTCTTTTTGATTTGTTTTTACAAAATATTCCGCCATTGTACCGTGATATAAATAAGCACGTTGTTCTAAATCACTAGGTGCAATATCATCTAAAATCTTTTTAGCAGCTTGCCATTTTTCTAATTGTAATAAAACAATTGATTTACTTAATAGCGTAAATGCTGATTTTTGATGCAGATAGAGTTGGTCATAAAATTCTAATATTTTATTCCAATCCGTTGTTTCAAATGAAGTAGCACTTAAATGTTCCGCCGCAATTGCAGCTTCATAATGATAAGAACTATATTTTTCTTTTTCGACCGCTTTCATCATCATCTGATCTCCTAATTGAATGAGTGGAAAATGCCATTTAGATCGATCTTGATTTTTTAAATCAATAATATTTCCAGCTTCATCAATTCTGCTTTCCAATCTTGCGGAATGAAAACACATCAATGCAAAGAGTGCATACACATCTACTGTAGACGTTTTTTTGTTTTTCAAAACCAAGCCACATAGACGGATCGCTTCACCACATAATTCTTGTCGAATCAATATTTTTTTATTATTGGAATGAAATCCTTCATTGAAAGTCAAATAAATTACTTCTAAAACGCGAGCCAATCGATCCGGCAATTGTTTAGTATCTGGAATTTCAAATGAGATGGCCTGATCTTTAATGCTTTTGCGAGCTCTGGACAATCGCTTTTTAATTGTCTCTTTTTTCAATAACAATGCAGATGCAATTTCGTTGGTTCCAAATCCTGCAATGGTTTTGAGTGCAAAAGCAATTTGATCTTTTGGATTTAATGAGGGATGACAAGCAGCGAAAATCATTCGAAGTTGTGCATCTTCAATTTCATGATCTAGAAACATTTCGTCAATATTGGTAATTACTGAGCCTTTGCCAACTTTATTATTTCTTAAATCATCGGCTTTTATTTTGCGTAACAAATCTATTGCTCGATTTTTAGAAGCAGTCGTCAACCAAGCTTCCGGATTTTCTGGCATTTCAATCCGCCAAGCTTTCAATGCTTTGATGAAGGTATCTTGAATAGCATCTTCAATGGTCTCCAAATGTTGCAGTCCAAAAAGTCGGGTCAAGATAGCGACCATCTTTCCATACTGATGTCTGAAAAGATGGTCAACCATTTTTTGTTCAATCATTGTTCGAAATTAATCACTTCACGAATCTCTACGCTTCCATCCAAGTCATAATCCGGAAAATCATCTGCCATTTTTATAACCGCTTCTTTATTTTCTGCTGAAACGATGTAGTATCCACCAACCAATTCTTTGCTTTCAACAAATGGGCCGTCAGAAACAGTACGTGCAGGTGTTGAGACCCGTGTTGCTGGACCGTGAAGGGCATGTCCACCTTTTAAGGAACCCGTTGCTCTCATTTTTTCAGACCAAGCAAACCATCTGCCATATCTTTCTTGCATTTCTTCAGGAGACATTTTAAGGTCTTCATACACAGGTCCGATAAAAATCATCATAAAATCTTTCATAATAAATTGTTTAAATTTTTGCTAAAATAACATTATCAAAGCTATAACGAAGCTGTTTTCCTGGTAGGGGACAGAATTTTAAAATATTTTTTTGCCTATAAAATATTTGAACTGCCGATATCAAAAGCAATCGGTATTGAACAAGGAATGTTGATACCGAAAATTTTCAGTATCGAAGTTGTTTAAGTATGAGCAATTATTCATACTGTTAGAAAAAGGTCAGTTGATTTGATTTGATATCCATTGCTTCATCGACTGAAAATTCTCGCTAGTAATCTGATGTTTTGCTTGATAATAGTGTTCATCCACTTGTAGACCTCGATTTTCCAAATAATCAACACCATTTTTTGCTTGGTCAAATGATAGAACATTATCTTGTTGGCCATGAGAAACAAAAATAGCTACGTCATTTAGTGCGGGATTAAACTTGATTTGATTTCTCACTTCTGGATATAAATGACCGGATAAAGCGATGATGCCATCAATCATTTCGGGTTCTGTCAGGCCAATATAGGAAGACATAATTGCTCCTTGACTAAATCCTCCAACAATCACTTTACTATTATTCAGTCCATGTTTTTGTTGAATTTCTTTTATAAAAGAAACGATTTCATTTTTAGCTTTTGCTACATTTTCAAATTGATATTTTGTTTCACCACTGTTTAAATTCAAATTATACCAAGCATATCGATTGGTTTGTAAGGTAATCGGCGCTCTTGGACAGACGACCGTTAATCGATCATCTAATTGGTCTGCAAATCCGAATAAATCTTTTTCATTACTTCCATAACCATGAAGTAAAATTAATAGTGGTGAATTTTTAGTTGGACTTTTTGGTGTCTTGATTTCATAAGCTAGGCGAACTTTGGTCAAAGGATCTGGAGTGCTCGTTTTGCAAGAAACGGATAGAAATAGAACAGAAATGATGACTAGCAGAATTTGATGTTTCATTGATTTTCGCATTGAAAGGGCTTCCAAAAATTGAATAAAAGAAAAGCATTAATTAGAAAATAAATATACGTAGAAACTTGCAGCCCTTTTAATGATATGAATGAGCAGGTTTGATGATTATTCTAAATAGCACTAAAAGGGCATAATTTTATTAATAAAGATATTTTAAAAATCATAATTATACCTTAAATGAAATTAGAAAAGCCCTTTCAGTGATAACAAAACATACCCTTTTAATGATATGAATGAGCAGGTTTGATGATTATTCTAAATAGCACTAAAAGGGCACCATTTATTTAATAAAGATATTCTAAAAGATAAAAATCACACTAATAAATTAGAGTAGGAAAGCGCTTTCAGTAACAAAAAAAACATCTGCTTTTGGCAGATGTTTTTTTTGTTACAACAAAGGAAAATCACTTCTTGGTGAATTCCTTGTTCTATCAAACGGATTTTTCTTTTTCTCTTCTTCTCGCTTACGTCGTCCGTAACTTTTATTCTGTTTACTCTTATTTTTATTTTTGTCGTCGAGTCGTTTTTTATTTTGACCCTGCTCTTTTGATTTTTGTCGATCTGATTTTTTAGACTGAGGCTTTGGTGTATTTCTATCTTGGCTATTTCTTCTGTCTTGTCTTTCTTCTTTTGGTTCACTATTTCGTTCACCTTGTTTTTGGTCCCTAGATTTATTATTTCCTTGTCTATTTCCTTGCGGCTTATTTCGTCTTTGCCCATTTCCATTTCTGGAACGATTATTTTGATTGCGTTGACCTTGTTTTTTCTTTGCTGGTACAGCTTCAGGGCTATCATCTACATAAGGATGGTCATTGACAATTGGAATTTTTTGACTAATTAATTTTTCAATATCTCTCAAATAAGCTCTTTCTTCCGCATTGCAAAAAGAAATGGCAACACCACTTGCACGAGCACGACCAGTACGGCCGATACGATGTACATAGGTTTCAGAAATATTTGGAAGATCGTAATTGACAACTAATTCTAAGTCCGCCACATCAATACCTCTTGCAGCAATATCAGTAGCTACTAAAACATTGGTTCTACCATCTTTGAAATTTTTGAGTGCTCTCTGACGAGCAACTTGTGATTTATTTCCGTGAATGGCTTCTCCTCTGATTCCATTTCGATCGAGTAGTTTAACGATTTTGTTAGCACCATGTTTTGTTCTAGAAAATACAAGACAGGAATCCACATTTTTTTCCTTAATAATGTGGGTCAATAAATTGATCTTGTCTTTTTTTGTAACAAAGTAAATGGATTGTTCCACTCTTTCTGCGGTTGCTTGCTCTGGTTTGATGGTTACTTTTTCTGGATTGACCAAAATTTTCTTAGTCAAATTAACGATGCTAGGTGGCATGGTTGCAGAGAAAAATAGAGACTGCCTTTTTTCAGGAAGCATTGCGATAATCTTCTTGATCGGATGGATGAATCCCATGTCCAACATATGATCTGCTTCATCTAAAACGAAATATTCGATCTTGCCTAACGAGATATAACCTTGATCAATCAAGTCCAATAATCTTCCTGGTGTTGCCACTAAAATATCAATACCTCTTCGCAAGGCTGATGTTTGTTTATGTTGACTTACACCTCCAAAGATAACAGTTCCACGAAGTCCGGTATGTTGTCCGTATTGCTTAAAGTTGTCTCCGATTTGAATAGCAAGCTCACGGGTAGGAGTTACAATTAAAGCCTTTATGTTGCCTTTACTTTGTTCTCTACGTGGGTCAATTGCCATTTGCTGAATGATTGGAATTGCAAATGCTGCTGTCTTCCCAGTACCAGTTTGAGCACATCCCAGCAAATCTTTACCTCTTAATAATATAGGAATTGATTGTTCTTGAATCGGTGTAGGATGGGTATATCCTTTTGCTTCTAAAGCCTTAAGGATTGGGTCTATAATTTCTAAATCTTTGAATGTCATGTGGATAATCTAATAAGTTAGCAAAGGTACGCCAATATATGGGAATAGCAAGAGGCAAGGGGTTTATACTTTTGCTTTAACAAAGCTGCGATATGTAACTGGAAACCAGTTGTTTTGAGTTGTTTAGTAGAAGAGGTATTATGAAATTAATTAGTAAAAATGGCCGAATATTATGACTATCATCTATAATTCTTGCAATAGTTCGTTTCCTAGGTCTGCAGAATGCCATTTGAGTTTGTGCAAAGATTAGGCAACGTTTTTTTATTCGTGTTCGAATCTTAACCCTTCAAGTAGTGTTTTGACACGATTTTTGACCCAAAAATATGCGCCAAAACATAAGGTGCGACCTCAAATAACCTAGCGCTATCGCACTAGGTTATTTGAGGTCGCACCTTGTGAGCTTTGTCAATTTTAGACAGGAAGCGAAGGGCATATCAAAGAACTTACTCTTTCATTACAGAAAGTTTGACTCTAGAAAATCTGCCTTCTGAATTCTCTAATTGTAAAAAGTAATTTCCACCTGGAATTTTTGAAAGATCTACATTGAAATTATTGATTCCACTTTCTAAATTTTCGATGTCATAATCTATTACAACCACACCTAGCATTGATATAATCTTTAAATTGGCAACAGATGTATACGATTCATTTTCATAAACGACGCTTACTTCATTTCCGTTTTTCACCGGATTTGGATAGATGCTTAAGAAGTCACCTACTTCTTCACCACAATTTTTAGGAAGCAAAGAAATGACCTTTGAGAAATTTTCCTCTCCATCCAAACTTGTTGTTTTTAGTCTATAAAATAACTGTTTGTCTTTCGCTTCAATTTGATCAACATGTCGATATTTTGAACCTAGGTTGTAGGTACCTTGTCCTTTGAGAATTGCAATCGTTTGGAAATTTAAATTGTCATCACTTCTTTGAATATGGAAATTCTTATTATTCGTTTCAGTTTTAGTTTCCCATGTAACAATTAAATTACAACCGTTGTCTTTTACCGAAAAGTCGATTAACTCAATAGGCAATGGAACACTAACTAAACTATCAAAAGGTAAATTGAATCCAACTCGCTGTGTCATGTTTTCCAATGCATCACAATAACAATTGTCATATTCTGGAACAATCATGGCTGCAACTCCTAAACTAGGATCGCAAACCGTCGTAAATTCACCGCTCAATGTTTCAAATCCATTCGTAGGTAAAATGTTAGTCAAAGTATCTTTCGCGATCGCCGGACCTGAAATATCGTCACCAGCTGCATTCAAACAATAGAATTCTACGATCACATCCTTCTCTGTTGGAGTACCTCCATTGGTCAATTCTAGTTCATAAGTAAATGTATTTGGCGTCAATCCATTAGTTGTGGTCATCTCCAGAATTGAAATATCGAGTATTGGTTTTTCTAAAGAAATCGAGCTTTCTTTCTGGCCAGTAATTACATCAGAGTTGGTGCAATTACTTCCACTTGGACAAGGAATTCCTGACAGTGTTGTTTTGTTTTTTAGATTTAGAATTTCATTCGCTCCACATGTTCCACGAGTATCTGTTACAAAATCGAAGTCAAAATTAATGGTTCCAGACTGACCACTTGGATAAGAAAATTGAGCAACTTTTTGACCACCGAGTGTCGTTGTACCTATGTAAGTGGGACATTTAGTCGGCGTGTTACATACAAAGTTTCCATTGTAATCAATGCCATTTGGCAAAGTTACTAATAAGGTGTCTTTTGTTCCAGTAGTACCACTTGTGATCAAAAGGTCCACATTAATAGTTTTCGAATCACTGCAACCGGTAAAATTTGTATTTGGTGTAAGTGTTGTTGTAAAAAATGAATAATATGGTGAAGTGACTCCATTGATATTTATTGGATACCCATTTACTTGTTCTCCGTTTCCTTGAGCAGGACCACCACACGGCTCATTTCCATAAACAGTTGTAGCAAAATGATCACCAGAGATTAAATCACAGTTGGCTTGCATTTTCCAGCGAATAATAAATTCATTTTGATCAACATTTTCAGTACCAGGTAACGGTTCTCCATTCCCAAAATTGGTAGGATCAATCTCTGATAAATTTCCAAACCAAATTGGAGATGAGCTGTTACTTGCAGCAACTAAAGCTGCTTCCGCAACGGCTCCAATTGGGCGAGGTACACCCACAGCATCAATTCCTTCTACCTCAATAGTGGCAGATCCAGGGATATAACTTACACCTGATCCTCCAGATGGAATTTGTACATTAACAATGATATCATATAAGAAACCTGGTTGTGCATTTACAACTTGCATCTCTGCTGGAAATTCGGTGCACATGTCAACTGTTGACAAACCATAGTTACCATTAGTTGGATTTGATGGATCTGTTGGTGTGTTAGGAAGAGAAGTTACGGTTGTTGATATTTGAGCATCTTGAGGAAGTACATAAACTTCACTCTGGATACCACATGCAGTAGCTTCCATTGAGCTTGGATAAGCGTTGCAACCCCAACCTTGTGAAATATTAAGTGTATCGATTTCGCAAGAATTGAATTGAGCGAAAATCTGCATATCCTTGCAAGTTCCTTGATTTAAGTCACCGATTTCAAAATATAATTCTCCTGAATTTGTAGTAGTAGTACTTAACAAACTACTTCCTCCATTGGTTACATCTAACACACTGTCTACTAAAATAGATCCTGAATTATTGTTTAGCAATAACCAATTATAGGGTACATCCATATTACTGGTACTATTGCAAACTCTAATCGTCCAGCTAATCGTATCTTGGTATGCTGGTGCAGATTGGTTCAATGGTGTTAGGGTCATGGTAGGAGCAACGTAATCTATAAATCCACCATTTCTAGTTGTTTCAAGTGGGACATGATTGGCTGTATTTGTCAAATAAGCAAATTCTTTTAAATACGCAGTGTAATCGAAATAGCTTTTACCGGATGGTGTCTCACATGTTGGAATCATCTCAACTTGAAATCTTGGAGAAAAAGTATTTGCTTTATCCCAATCATTCCAACTGGCTGGACGACGCAATATTAAAGTACGATCTGCACGTAAATCATAATCCGTAGGCGACATCAATGAACCATTGATCCAGTGAACATTTCCAATATTCCAGCCCAACGGAATAGACATTACTGCAGAATCTAATTGTATAGGTGGTCTATATTCATTTGGGTGATCGTCATCAGTTAGTGCTTGATGGATTAGGTAAAAATATTGTTCTACTGATCCGCAACCAGCATGTGATTTGGTATGGTCATTTGCCCAGATACCGACTTTTTCATAAGACAACTGAGTTCCCCAGGAATTACAAGTCACTTCATCTCCATTTGCATCATACATAAAATAGGATGCTCTAAGATTATTTACATTGTATTTTGCAACCGGAGTGATCGTGTTTTTGATAACATAGTTTGCAACGAATTTGATAGAATCCGCATCATATGTTGGAGGACCTGCTTGACTTGCTCCGTATTCATAGTTAGGGTCAATTAAAGGTGCATATGCAGAAATATCAAAAATTGCTTCAAAATCATTCCCACCTAGTGCATTTATTGTTGGATTACCAGTTAATGGGAAAGTATAGTTGGTCGTTCCACCATTGTATTGACCATCAATGTCTATTATTGTAATTTCACCATCTAGATATTCGAAGATGTCTCCTCCATTTTCTGGAGCATATGTAAAACGAATAAAAAGATTATCCGTCATAGTGTCAACCATTATTCCATCAGTCATAAAAGCGACGGTATCATATGGGTAAACAAAATCCGTTTCAATAGCAGGGTCGTCAATATCAACTAAAGCCGTTTGCGTATTGTCAGTCCAACTTTCTGAAATTCTTTTGACATCGAAATTTATTGGCGTGACACCAACACATGGACTTGGACAATGAGGAATAATTATCTGCTCATAACAATGCATATCTTCTCTATAACATTCCACACCATTTTGTTTGCAAACATAAGTAGTTTGAAAAGGCAATACGATCGGATTTGTGCCATCCCAATCGGCACAATTGAATTCCAATGGAAATAAAGTCCAGCTATATGAATATTTAGAGGTGACTGAAACGGTGTCACCACTCACTGTAAAGATATTTGGATCATAACCAGGTTTCATAGAAAATCCAGATGGCATTGGAATTGAAACAATCCAATCCATGTCAGGACTTGAGTAAGCTGAGCTTCCATTGCATGTATATCCTGTAGATAGATGAGGTCGTATTCCTACTGTTAGTGTATCTTGGTCTGAAATGTCAGTTGGTGCATCAATGAAGGTAGAATTTAAATAATTACGGATAAAATTTGTGTAATTAAACTCTTGTCTAATAGGAGACATCAAGACTCCGCATTGATTATACCAGCTAATATCTGCAGAAATATGTTCCCATCTACCATAATCTGCACGTCCAGTTCCGCAAGCCGGTTCTGAGAGTGTATTATAAACACCGTAGCTGATTACTAGAGATTCGTCTTTTGCTAAGTCATCATAAAATCCATCACCATCAATATCATCAAGACCACCTGGACCATCAGGATCAGTAGTAAAATAATCGGGTGGTAAATAAGGTAGCATGCTTCCTTGATATCCAGCAATCAATGGTAATGTAATTGGAACGCCATTTAATTGATGGTTTACAAAATGTTTATTGTTATATCTACTTGATCCCCACATTCTAACATTGGTCAATGTCGAAATTGGAGTCGCATTCGCTCTGAATCCGAGAAAGGCAGTAACATCAGCTGCAAAACTACCTCCAGCAGGCGTTGTTTCTGTTGAAGTGTTTGTAAGTTTAATACTATAGGTAACTGTATCACAAACATCTAGTGCTGGTCTTGAGGCTTCAGACAACGTTATAGCGGGTGTTCCATTTGTCAACCCTAAGTTAGCTGCGCTTTCAGCAATTTGGCATCGATCATGGTAGGAACAACCCCACCAAGTGATCAATTCTGAAGAAATATTGTTTGCGAGTCCACAATTGTTAGGTGAAACATCATAGGTTAGTTCGAATTGCTCATCAATTTCAAACAAAGCATCTCCGTCTCCTGTGGTTCCACCAGAACCATCAATTGCCATGATTTCTAAATCGGTAAATTGTATAATAACAGAGTCACCTACCATGCTAATATTGCCAGCAGGAACTATATAATTTATTCCAGTAGGGTTGATAATGAAATTCGAAAGTGTCACATCTCCTGCATTAAATATATCGGCAAAATAAAATGCTTCAATATCTCCAAAAGATCCATTCGTGATGGTCACTGACCTTGAAGAGCTGCCACCTAAATTATTAGTTGGTGGAGTAGTGTTGGCACCAGTTATACTTAATACTCCATAGATTATATCATAGTTTCCAGTTCCTGCAGCGCTACCGTTTGAGTAAGTAACTTCTACTCCAGATTCATACACATGAACGATGTCGGCAAAAGTTCCACCAGCGATTTTCTTTTCTCTAGCCTCGCAATTGGCTGATCGATCAATTGAAATTAATACTTCTTCAGCTGCAGCCAAAGCGCCGATTGAAAAAACAGGCCTATTTGTATCTGTAATATCAAACTCTGCAATCGAAGCAGGTCCTGAAGTAACGATTAAAGAACCAGGAATATAATGGATGCCTTCGTCTAATTGCACTTCAATTGAGCCATCTACCAATGAAATTCCACTGTTGATGAAATTAATTGAAAGTTGCTCAATTTCCGAACACGTTGTTATGTTGTTGGAACTTACAGCTGGAGAATTATTTCCCCATGTGATTACTTGTGCGAAAATTGGTGCTACATTGAATGTAAGACACAAGATTACTCCCAGTGCGAATTTTATATACTTAGTTTTCATAATACTACAAATGCTAGATCTCTTATTTAATGCCGGGAGGATTATTCTAAAAGAGAATCCAATATTAATGCCGTTATTAAGCTAAAGCATTGAAGCTAAATGGAGTATTCAGTAAATCGAGATGTATTTGTTTTCGAGGTGAATTATTGTAATATTTAAGTAGTTGTATTTGTGTATTTAAAGTATTACAACATTTTGGTAACTAGGAATTTATTGACTTATGTTAAATAATTTATTAATTTAATACCTTGCAGTAATCTTAGGTTATTAATCTTTTATAACTGACAATTTAACCCTAGAAAATCGACCTTCCTTGTTCTCTACTTGTAGGAAATAATTGCCTGCAGGCACTTGAGAGAGATCTACTGTGAAGGTATTAATTCCACTTTCTAAGCTTTCTAATTCATAATCAATAACAACCACTCCTAACATAGAAATTATCTTTAAATTTGCAATTGAGTTGTTAGTTTCATTTTCGTAAATAACATTTACTTCAGTTCCATTCTTGACCGGGTTGGGAAATATGTTAAGGAAATCCCCTACCGTTTCTCCACAATTTTTAGGCAAAATATGTAACACAGGACTAAAAGTAGATTCGCCATCTAAGTCGACCATTTTAAGTCGGTAGTAAAGAGATTTGTCCTTTGCATTTATTTGGTCAACATATTTATAATTTGTGTTTAAATTGATGGTCCCTTGTCCCTCCAAAATTGAAATAGTTTGAAAAGTAAGATTGTCATTACTTCGTTGGATATGGAAAAATTTGTTGTTCGTTTCGGAAGTTGTAAACCACTGAATTAGAATATTACAATCATCATCAGAAATACTAAAGTCAGCCAATTCAATGGGCAATGGAACATTGGCTAACGTGTCAAATGGTATATTAAATCCAGAACGTTGAGACATGTTTTCTAATGCACCGCAATAACAACTTTCATATTCAGGAACAATCATAGCTGCAACTCCATTACTAGGATTGCATACTGTTGTAAATTCTCCTGATAGTAATTCAAATCCATTATTAGGTAGCAACTTAGTTAACGTATCTTTAGCGATAGGTGCTCCAATTATGTCGTCTCCTGTTGCATTTAAACAATAGAATTCTACGATCACATCATTTTCAGTTTCAATACCGCTATTAGTTAATTCAATTTCATAATTAAAGATATTTGGTGTCAATCCATTAGTTGTTGTCATTTCGAGAATTGCAATTTCTAGAATGGGTTTTTCGAGAGAAACATCACTTTCTTTTTGACCAGTAATTACTTCAGAGTTGGTACAATTGCTGCCACCTGGGCAAGGGATCCCAGATAACGTCGTCTTATTTTTAAGTGTAATCTTTTCATTTGTACCGCAAGCACCTCTTGAGTCTGTTATGAGATCAAAATCAAAATTAATAGTACCATCATATCCACTTGGATAAGAAAATTGTGCAACATTTAGACCACCAATTGTTGTTGTCCCGATATAGATAGGGCATTTTCCTGATGTATTGCAAACAAAATTTCCGTTGTAACTAATTCCATTTGGTAGGGTGACTAATAAAGTATCTTTGGTGCCTGTCGTACCGCTTGTTATCAAGAGATCCACGTTAATCGTTTTTGAATCGTTGCATCCACTAAAGTTATTATTAGGTGAAAGCATTGTTGTGAAAAAGGAATAATAAGGTGAGGTTACACCGTTGATATTCATTGGATAACCATTCACTTGTTCACTATTCCCTTGAGCTGGGCCACCACATGGTTCGTTTCCATATACAATTGTTGCGAAATGATCACCCGAAACCAAACTACAGTTGGCTTCCATCTTCCAACGTATTGTGAATTCATTTTGACTCACATTATCAGTCCCTGGTAATGGTTCTCCATTGCCGAAATTTGTTGGATCTATATCAGCTAAATTTCCAAACCATATGAGTGATGAACTATTGCTAGCTGCTATTAAAGCGGCCTCAGCAATTTGACCTATCGGACGAGGTACATTTGTAGAATCAATCCCTTCTACTTCTATTGTTGCAGATCCCGGAATGTAACTAACACCAGAACCACCTGAAGGAATTTGTACATTGAGAACAATGTCGTAAAGGAATCCGGGTTGCGCGTTGACTACTTGCATTTCAGCTGGAAATTCAGTGCACATATTAATTTCTGAACTTCCATAAGTTCCACTTGTTGGGTCCAAAGGATCGCTTGGTGTATTAACCAATGGTGTAATGGTTGTTGAAATTTGAGCATCTTGAGGTAGCACATACACTTCATTGGCAATTCCGCAATCAATTGCATCAGTAGCGTTAGGATATGAATTGCAATCCCAACCTTGAGCAATATTTAGTGTGTCTATTTCGCAAGAATTATAATGAGCAAAAATTTTGACCTCTTTACAAACTCCTTGATTTAAAGCATCTATTTCAAAATATAATTCTCCAGTATTAGTAGTGGTACTAGTCAGCAAAGTGTTTCCGCCATTGGTTACTTCTAACACACTATCTACAGAAATGGAACCTGAATTATTTCCGAGGAGGAGCCAATTATAGGGTACATCCATATCACTCGTACTATTACAAATTCTCACTGTCCAACTAATCGTATCTTGATAGGCAGGTACTGATTGGTTAAGCGGTGTCATTGTCAATGTTGGCGCGTTATATTCTATGTAGCCAGTACTGCTACTTTGGCTTGCTGGAACATGTTGGCTTATATCAGTCAAATAACTATATTCTTTGTAATAAACAGAATAATCAAAATAGCTTCTTCCAGTAGGTGCTGTACAGGTTGGAATCATTTCAATATCAAATCTTGGATAAAATGTATTTCGTTTGTCCCAATCTTTATAATTTGGAGGTCTATTTAACAATAAAGTACCGTCTGAACGAAATTCGTAATCTGTTGGCGACATTAAACTTCCATCAATCCAAAAAACATCACCAATATCCCAACCTAATGGGATTCCAATAACAGCGGAATCAATATGACTGGTAGGTCTATATTCGTTGGGGTGATCATCGGCAGTTGCAGCGCTGTGGGTTAGATAAAAGTGTTTGATTGTTGTACTACAACCAAAATGATTGCTATTCCAAGCACCAGCATTTACCAATACTTTTTCATAGAATAATTCAGTTCCCCAACTATTGCAAGATACTTCATTTCCAGCGTCATCATATAAGAAGTAGGTACTCCTAAAATTGTTTACTTTATATTTTGGAACTGCAGGCATTGTGTTTTTAATAATATAATTTGCCACAAATTTTATGGAGTCACTATCATAGGTTGGAGGTCCAGATTGGCTTGACCCATATAAATAGTTTGGATCAATTTGGGATGCATAGGATGAGATGTCAAAGATTGCCTCGAAATTGTTTCCACCTAGTGTATTTATTGTTGGAACACCAGTTAATGGAAAAGTATAATTGGTTGTGCCACCATTATATTGTCCGTCGATGTCAAATATTGTAATTTCTCCACCGATATATTCAAAGATATCACCACCTTGTTCTGGAGCGTATGTAAATCGAATATAAAGATTGTCTGTCATTGTGTCTACCATTACACCATCGGTGATAAAAGCGACCGTGTCGTATGGATAAACAAAATTTGTAACAATGTTTGGTTCATCGGTGTTAACCAAAGTTGTTTGTGTATTGTCAGTCCAGCTTCCTGAAGTTCTTTTTGCCTCAAAATTTAGTGGGGTAACGCCAGTGCAAGCGCTTCCGCAATGAGGAATAATCACCTGATTATAACAATGTATATCCTGCTCGTAACAAACAGTACCATTTTGTTTACATAAGTAAGTTGTTTTGAAAGGTAAAATAAGGGGATTGGTTCCATCCCAATCTGAACAATTAAAAACCAATGGAAAATTAGTCCAACTATATGAGTAATTCGCAGAAACAGAAACGGTATCTCCACTCACTGTGAATATACTCTGATCATATCCAGGTTGCATCGAAAATCCTGGTGGCAAGGGAATAGAAGTCACCCATTCCATATCAGGACTCACATTTCCATTAACGCCGTTGCATGCATAGCCCATATAGAAGTGCGGACGTATTCCAACTGTTATTGTATCTTGATCTGAAATATCAGTTGGTGCATTTATAAAAGTTGAATTCAGATAATCACGAATAATATTGGTGTAATTAAATTCTTGACGAATTGGTGACATCAAAACACCACATTGATTGTACCAGCTTATGTCTGCTGCAATGTGCTCCCATTTTCCATAGTCACTGTAACCTAAACCACAAGTTGGTTCTGATAAATTATTATAAACATCATAACTAATATCAAGACTTTCTCCAATAGCAAGGTCATCAAAAAATCCATCTCCATCAATATCATCAAGTCCTCCTGGGCCATCGGGATCTATGGTAAAATAATCTGGTGGTAAATGATGTATTGCAGAACCAGAAATACCATTGATCGTGGGAAGTACGACTGGTATACCATTAATCTGATGATTTGTAAAGAATTTGTTATTATAAAAACTAGATCCCCACATTGTTATATTATTCAAAGTAGAAATCGGGGAAGTATTGGCTCTAAATCCAAGAATTGCAGTCACATCTGCTGCAAAACTTCCTCCTGCTGGTGAAGTTTCTGCAGAAGTATTCGTCAATTTGACGCTATAGGTAACAGTATCACATACATCAAGTAAAGGCCTGACCACGTCTGAAAGCGTAATAGATGGTGTCCCATTGGTCAAACCTAAATTCGCAGCACTGGAAGCAGTTTGGCATCGGTCATTGTAAGAGCAACCCCACCAAGTTAATAATTCTGAGGCAATCGAATTGGAAAGTCCGCAATTGTTTGGTGATACATCGTATGTTAGTATAAATTGTTCATCAATTTCAAACAAAGCATCTCCGTCTCCAGTGGTTCCACCTGATCCATCAATGGCCATGATTTCTGCCCCTGTAAATTGAATAATTACCGAGTCACCAACCATTGAAATATTTCCTGCAGGAATCACGTAATTGGTGCCTGAAGCATTTATTGTGAAATTCGTAAGTGTAACATCGCCTGCATTAAAAATATCTGCAAAATAAAATTCTTCTACATTACCAAAAGAGCCATTGGTTATTGTTACGAATCGAGAGGAGGTACCGCCAAGGTTATTTATTGGTGTTGTTGTGGAAACACTCGTGATACTTAAAGCTGCATAAATAACATCGTAATTAGCAGTTCCAGCAGCTATCCCGTTTGAATAAGTGACCTCTGTTCCTGCTTCATATAATTGGACAACATCTGCAAATGTACCACCACCAATTTTCTTTTCTCTAGCTTCACAATTCGCAATTCTTTCTATTGTAAGCATCACTTCTTCTCCAGCATTCAACGTACCAATATCAAATACAGGTCTATTTAAATTATTAATATTTGATTCAATAATTGTAGGCCCCAAAGTGGTGATTATTGAACCTGGAATGTAAACAATACCGGTATCCAATTGAACTTCTATTGTTGCATCAACTAAAGTAGTTCCACTATTAATAAAATTGATGGAAAGTTGTTCTGAAGTAGAGCATGTAGTTAAATTGTTAGATGTGACGGCTGAAGAATTATTTCCCCATGTAATAACTTGACTATATAGAGAAGAAGTACTGAATACAATACCTATTATTAATCCAAAAATGGATTTTGCACACTTCGATTTCATAACGGTTTCATTGACTTGCAAAAAGTGATAAAATGGTGGGAGGAAGGACTTAATATTTAAAGAATCCAATATCTATGCCATTGTGAGAAATCAGATTGTTACTTATAAAAAAAATAAAACTGCTTTTCTTTTTTTTGTGATGGGCTGTTTTAATTAATTGATAGTTCCTTAATTTCTTAGGCTTTATAAATTACGATTTATTTCTATGGTATAAAAAAAGCGGCATGACTAAAAAATCATGACGCTTCAAAATCGGTATAACAGGAATTTCAGTAAGGTTTTATCTAATTTTTTTAGTGATATCGTGAATTGCTTGCGCATATTGTTGATTCATTTTCTGGAGATCACCTTGGTATTGTTGCTGTATTTGTTGAATCATTTCCCTTGGAATGCGACTGACATCTAAATTGTAGTCTGTGACAATTTTTTTAATTCCAGAATTTACTTGACGTTGTTCTGTTTGATTTACTTTCTTTAAGATATTGTCGAAAACAGAACCTGGTGCTGTTTCTACATTTTTGTCTTTCTTATTTTCCTTTCTAGCTCCTTCGATTCCATCTTTGATCATGTCAAGAATGCTTTTTGGATTTTTACGACCTTTTTGCATTTGTTTAGTTTGCACTTTTTGATCTACTTGTTGAATTTTATTTCGAAGTAAGTCGAAAACAGAAGGGTCTGCTGTAGGTACATTTGGATTTTGCGCATTTTTTTCTTGAACATCTTTAATCGTCTTCAAGATAACGTTGAGTACTTTTGACATAGTGGGTGTTTTAGTATTGTTATTAATGCTTTTAAGACGAAGATTTGACTTCAATGTCACCGAAAATGCTTGAATTGATTGGTAGCAAATTGATTAAATCCAATCCAGCTTTTCAACCGTTAAATCATGTTTAATTTGACCGGTATGTTTTGTTGCAGCTGGTTCGAAGAGCATTAGATGGACTTCTTCATTGGCAATAGGTCTGTGTTCAACTCCACGTGGGATAATGTACATTTCACCTGGAGCTAATTCCACTACTTTATCTCTAAATTCAATTTTTAAATGTCCTTTGATAATGTAAAAAAGTTCGTCTTCATTTTCATGACTATGCCAAATGAATTCACCTTTTACTTTTGCTAACTTAACTTGTTGGCCATTCAATTCTCCGATTATTTTCGGAGACCAATGGTCATTAAAAAGTGATAATTTTTCTTCAAGGTTTATTTTTTTCATTTGATTAATTTTTAGTTTCTGTATCCAGCTGCCTGCAGTTCAAATAATTCTGAGTATAGTTGTTTGTTTTCTAAAAGCTCTTCATGAGTTCCTAATTCCAGGATACCGCCATTTTTTAAAACCAAGATGCGATCTGCCATTCTAACAGTAGAAAAACGATGAGAAATGATGATACTAGTTCTATCTTTTGTCAGTTCTATAAAACGTTGAAAAACTTCATATTCTGCTCTTGCGTCTAATGCTGAAGTGGGTTCATCCAAAATGATTACTTGTGCATTTGACATATAAGCCCGAGCGAGTGCTATTTTTTGCCATTGGCCACCAGATAATTCAGCACCTTTTTTAAATCTTCTTCCCAGTCCTTGTTCATAACCTTCTGGAAGTGTTTTGATTACTTCGTTGGCTAAACTTTGTATTGCTGATTTCTCTATCCGATTTTGATTATCGATCTCTTTGATATTTCCAACAGCAATATTTATTTTTGCGGTGAGATAGTATTTGACAAAATCTTGAAATATGGCACCAAATACTTCTTGATATTCATCCGCTGCAAAGTGTCTTATATCAATTCCGTCAATTAGTATCTGTCCATTAGTAGGTTGATAGAGTCGGAGTAATAATTTGATAAGCGTTGTTTTTCCAGCACCGTTTTCACCGACTAAAGCAAGTTTTTCTCCTTTCTTTATCTTAAAGGAAATGTTTTCTAACACTTTATTTTCAGATTGTGGATATTTGAAACTTACATTTCGAAATTCAATACTTTCTTTAATTTCTTTAGGAATTGGTTGTTTTTCAAAGTTAGTATCTTCTTTGAACTCCATGTCGATGAAGTCGAAGTAATCTTGGAGATATAACGCACTTTCAGTAATTTTCGAAAATCTAGAAAAGATATTTTGCAATTGATTTCTGAGTCGATTAAAGGAACCTGCGAGGAAAGTAAGTTCACCAATAGTCACAGCACCAACAACTGATTTCAACACTATAAATACATAAGCGCCATAATATGCAATATCACCAATAATATGAAAAAGTGCACCCCAAATGGTTCGTCTTATTGCTAATTTTTTATTCGCTTTGTAATACTTGTCAGCAATTCGTTCAAAAGTCGAACTGATAAAATCTGCCAAACCAAATAGCTTTACTTCTTTAGCAGTCACATCACTTGCGCCGATCATTCTCATGTAATCTAATTCACGTCTTTCAGGTGTCCAACTTCTTTGTAGAGAATAACTAGAACGACTAAAATTTAGTTCATTGATAAAAGATGGGATAATGGAAATAATTAACAAAACGATCAGAATCGGATAGAAGTAAATGAGGGCAGATATTAGAGAAGAAACGGTAATGATATCTTGGATTTGAGACAAAACATTTGACATCAATGAAACACGACTGGTTGTTTGTCTTCTCGCTCTTTCTAATTTATCATAAAATTCAGAATCTTCTAAATGTGCTAATTCAACTTTGGCAGTTTTTTGAATCAACTCCACGGAGGAACTATTAGAATATAGATCACCTAATAAGCCATCGGTCAATCCAATAAGTCGATTGAATACATCACTAAAAATGGCCAACCCAAATTCTATCGCAATTAATATATAGAGCCGATTTAGGTCTAGTCCACTTTCATTGATGTGTAAAATAACTTCATCTATAATTTCTTTTCCTATCCATAACAATGCAATTGGAAATACTGACTTAATAAGTCGCAATGACATGTTTAAGATGAAAAGAGCTGGATGTGTTTGATAAATAAGCTTTAGAAACCGAGGTAGATATCTCAAGGATTCAAAGCTGCTTACCCAATCAGAAAATTTACTCATTAATACATTTAAAACTACCTATAACAATGTGATTTGAATTGTAAAACAAATAGGTTGTAAATATGTTTACTCTATTACCAAATGATCCAAAATATCGTCTTCAGGTTCTTCATTTTCATTTAATTTGAAAACATCTGCAAAGGCAGCATAGGTTGCACAAGCAACCCAAGGGTAAGCTACAAAAATACCAATTCCAAGTAGTAGAATTCCACCAAGAACGATAAACATGTTAATAATTAAGAAGCCAAATATATTGAACCAATTATTGGTGACGACCTTGCGACTTGCTTCCATGGCATCCCAGAATTCAAGTTTTCCAAAGAGAATTAAAGGGCTACCAAAAGTATAAGCTACAGCCAAATAAATGCCTGGGATAACTAGACAAATAAAACCTAGGCCTATAAATATACCAGTGACAACACTTAATAAAAGTAACTGCAAGAAAAAATTAAATCCACTAAAAAAATCATTGAACTCAATTGGCTGACCCAAATCAATTTTTCTTGCGACTAGATAAAATCCAGCCATCAAGGGTGCACTTAAAAACATATTTGCGAATGGAATAAAAGAAGCCATAGCTAAGATACAAGTTGCCAAAACTGAGAATCCAATAAACAATCCAGCTTGCTCTTTGAAAATTTCCCATCCTCTAGAAAGGTATTGTGAAGTGTGAAAAGTGTAATGATTTACAGCTAAAGTTTCTGATTTTTGTAGTGCATTTTCCATAAGTAGTTGTTTTCTGGTTTAGATTTAAAGCTCCCTAAATATAAGATAAGATTTTTATTTCTAGAACTCGAAAGATTGGAAAAGGGCAGAAAAGAAGATTATGCAATAGTAAAGTTGTAGATGGAAACTGATACTTAATAGTATGCCCTAAAATATAAAGCCTCCTTGCAACAAGAATGTGCAAGGATGGCTTTAAATATTAGAGAGAGTGTTATACTTTATTAGTTTGCAAAATTCATCTGTAAAAGATACCTAAATTCTGCTTTAACAATATCCGAAAGAATTTAGAAAAATGTAGTTATCCACCCTGCTAAAAGTATGAACGCGTTGATTTTTTATCTCAACGCGTCAAAGAATTGCGCTATAACTCCTTTTTATGCTCTAAAAACTGCATAAATCCTGGTTTTCTACGAAATGCAACTGGTAATTCAGCTTTATTTGTCAAATGAACAGGGCCACCGCGTCCACCATCTACTTTGACTACCGCGTCAACATTTATGATGTAAGATTTATGAATTCGGAAAAATAAGGAATTAGGCAAAATATCTTCGTAGTAAGCAAGAGAATTTGAAGAAATATGTTTGGTATTATTTATCAAATGAAACTTGACATAATTACCATCTGCACCAACATAACAGATATCTTCAATTTTAATTATTTTATAAGTCTTATCATTTGCAAGAACAATTTGAGTTATTTCTTCTGATTTATTTTCTAATGCCGATTTTAAAAATTGGATTGGTTTGTCATATTGTGGAGAAGCAATGACTGCTTTTTCAACGGCGCCAATTAGTTCTGTTACATCGATAGGTTTTAATAAATAATCAAGTGCCGCATATTTTATTGCTTTAATTGCATACTGATCATATCCACTAACAAAAATCACCTTGAAATCAATATTATCAAACGCATCTAAAATATCAAAACCATTGCCACCAGGCATTTCTACATCTAAGAATACAATTTGGGGACGATGCTCTTTAATTAACGCAATACCTGTTTTGACATCAACAGCAAGTCCAACAAGTGCAATATTTTTGCAATAAAGTGTCAGCAGTTGTGCAAGCAATTCTCGATTATTGATTTCGTCTTCTATGATTACAGCTTTGATCATTAATTATATTTTATAGGTAGCAGAAAAATGACTTTTAAGCCAGTATTATCTGGTTGACTTTTGTTGATAAACGTCATGCTTGACTCAATAGTTGGATTGGATTCGTTGATTAAATTTATTCGATTTTTAATAATTTCCAATCCTAATGATTGATGTGCAGAATCTTGAGTAATTTTATTTTTTGAATTATTGACAAGTCCTGGACCATTATCTTCTATTCTGATTTTTAATTGTTCCAAATTATTTTGAGAAAAATGAACTTCTAATTCCCCTGGATACTGGATGTCTTTGAAAGCATGTTTGACCACATTTTCCAATACAGGTTGCAATAGGAGAGATGGTATCATCAAAGAATTAGCTGGCAGTTCTTCTTCAACAATAAATTTACAAATAAATTTATTGGGGAATCTCATTTTTTCCAATTCTATATAGTCATTTAAAAAACTCAGCTCTTCTTTTATACTAATCAAATCAAGTCGAGAAAAGTTGAGACTACTTCTCATGAGTCTTGAAAATTTCACTAAATAATAATTCGCCTTTTCAAAATCTTTTTTGAAAATAAAATTCTGAATCGAATTTAATGCATTGTAAACAAAATGCGGATTCATTTGATTTCTCAGTGCTGACAATTCTGCTTCTCGAGTTCTGAAAAGCGCATTTTCCAATTTTCTATTGACTTCATCTCTTAAGCGCAATCTCTTTATTTGCCAAAAATAAAAAAGTGCGAACAAGCCTAAAATGGTCAATGCACCGAATATTTTAAACCAAAGAGTTTGAGAAAAATGAGGATGGATAGTAAAAGAAATACTAGCAGCATTGGGGTTCCACTCTGAAGAATTGTTTTGAGCGTTTACTTCAAACAAATAATTCCCGGGAGCCAAATCGTTGTAACGAATATTTTTTTCATTTGTATAAAACCAAGCTGCCTTATTTTTATTGGTCTTTAGACGATATTTGTAAAAGTCTTCATCTTTATTGTTTCTAAAATTAAGACCTGTAAATCGAATAAAAACATCATTTTCATCGTAATCAAATTCTAGATTGTCTTGAACAGGAAAAATAGAGTCGCTTACAATTAATTCCTTAATCTGGATCGGAACAGGACCATACTCCTTTTCAACAATAGCAGGAGAGAAGTAGTTGATTCCTTTATTGGTCGCTAAATAAATCTTGTTGTTCCAATAGTCAATGTCATTGATGAAATTTGAAATCAATCCATCTTTTGTTGTTAGACTTTTAACATTGTGTATACGAACCGAATTGTCAATTATTTCAAAGTTGATGATGTCAACACCCTTATTGGTTCCAATCCAGAGTGTCGTATCATTTTGAAGGAGCATGTTGTTGATTAGATCACTATTTAAGCCTTCTTCTTTACCGAACTTGTAATTTTTATTTTTTGATGTATTACAATAGTACAATCCATTTCCAATCGTGGATACCCAAAGGTTGTTATTTTTATCTTCAATGATGTCACTAATTCTACCTAGAGATTCATTTTGTTTTGCGTAGTACGGTTTTATATGCCGGTAGGCATCATCGATGAAATATAGCCCTCCTAAAGAACCATACCAAATCGTGCCGTCTCTAGATTGAATAACTTTTGTTGATTTTTCTAAAAATGGATTTCCAGAATTCAAAAATTCAGTAATCTTTTCTCCATTATTTTTTATGATATAAAAACCAAGTTCTCCAAATCTAATTTTGTTTCCGTCTGCTAAATTGAGTACAAAATAGTAGTATGAATCACTTTGACTAATAGATACTGTTCCATCCTTTTCAATAGCTTCATGCCCACTAAAAAAAAGACTATTATCATTTGGGGTAATATGTTTAATTGCCTTATTGAAATTACTTTTTATATAGGAAGTTTGGCAAGCGTTATTTTTATCACATTGTAAAACTTCTCTATTCTCTCCTCCGAATAAAATGTTGTTTTCCAAATGGCCAATTGAAAGAAATCGATTGGAAATTTCAGGAGGTAATAAAAGTGTTTTTATCTCAAAAGAAGGGACAAAAATAATTCCCTGTTTCAAAGTAGTAATCCAATAGTTGCTCTCTTTATCTTGAAGTACATCTGTTATTTGAATATTTTCAAAGTATAATTTAGGTTGGCGATTCAAATTACCTTCAGAGAAAAACAACAATCCTTGTTTACCATAGACTAAAAGGTTTCCTTTTTGATCTTGATATAAATTTGTTAGCTTTTCATTTGACTTGTAAAATTCTAATACTTCTCCGTTGCTATTAATCTTAAATAAGGAATCTTTAACAATATGTAGCCAATTTTTTTCTGACTTTTTGCCATAACTAATTTGGTAATTTTGCTCATTATTTAGTTTTGACCCAAACGCCAATTCAGTATCCCCAAATGGAATAATCAGATAATCTTCTAAATGTATTCGATTTTCATACTCCTTTAGGTTTTCAATATCTACAGTTCTTGGTTTTTCAGATTTAGAAAGTTTTATAATTGATTTTGAAGTTAAGAAATGCTTTGATAGTACAAGACTATCGTTGTCTGTTTCTGCAATGAAGTCGATCCAAAAGTATTGCACGATTGATTTTAAAGAATCATTGTACTGATAGGGTGAAAATTTCTCATCTTCATAAATTGTGATTTCACCACTATATCCAGCGAACCAAAGTCGATTTTTTGAATCTTTAAATATCTGAAAATTTGTATTGTCTGCTAAACCATCTTTTGTTGTATATGTTTTAAAATCATAACCATCAAAAGTAGTTACCCCTCGATCTGTACTGAAAAATAACAATCCACTTTCATCCATTTCGACAACATAAACTTCACTACTTGGTAGACCATCTTTTGTATCATAATTGATAAAAGAGGGATCCTGTCCAAAAAGTGGAACACAGCTTAGTGTGATGAGAATTAAAAGTAGAATTTGTTTATAAAACATATGGTATTGTAACCTTAAGAATTTTATTAGTTAGGCATTTTTAAATGGAGGAATGTTGGTTCCAGTTTTATTGTTATTTATTTTACCTGTTTTTTATATATTATAGGTCACAGGCAATATGAAAATGACTTTTAAGCCAGAGATTTTATTGTCAATTTTATCTTTATTTACCAATGTCATACTAGATTCGGTTGTTAAATTTGTTTCATTGATTAAGTTGATTCTATTTTTAATAATTTCCAATCCTAGAGAAGTATGTGCAGCATCTTGGTCAATTTCATTTGAATTAGAATTCTTTATTCCAGGACCATTGTCTTCAATTACGATTTCCAATTGATTCATTTTATTTTGAGAGAAATGCACATCCATTTTTCCAGTGTACTTAATATCTTTAAATGCATGTTTTATAACATTTTCTAAAACAGGCTGAAGTAAAAGAGAAGGTATCATTAAGGATTGGATAGGTAGATTATTTTCAACAATGAAATTACAAATAAATTTATTGGGGAATCTCATTTTTTCTAATTCAATATAGTCATTTAGAAAATTTAATTCTTCTTTAATAGTGATTAGATCAAGACGAGAAAAATTAAGACTGTTTCGCATCAATCTTGAAAATTTCACTAAATAATAATTAGCTTTTTCAAAATCTTTTTTGAATATAAAATTCTGAATCGAATTCAAAGCATTGTAAACAAAATGTGGATTCATTTGATTTCTCAATGCGGAAAGTTCTGCTTCTCGAATTCTCAATTGTGCTTTTTCTAATTTTATTTTTGCTTCATCTCTTAAACGTAATCTTCGCATTTGGATAAAATAGAAAATAGCAAATAGCCCGAAAAGTAAAAGACCTAATAATATTTTAAACCAATTTGTTTGTGTGAAATGAGGATGTATGGTAAAGGCTAGATGCGCTGCATTTTCATTCCATTGAGAGGAATTGTTTTGTGCATTTACTTCAAATAAATAATTGGCAGGTGTCAAGTCACTATAACGAATATTTTTTTCGTTGGTGTAAAACCAATCTGCATCCTCATCATTTCTAATCAATCGATATTTGTAAAAGTCATTCTCTTTAGTTTTTCTGAAATTAAGTCCTGTGAAATGAATAAATATATCATTGTGGTCGTAGTCAAATTCCAAACTATCTGTAGCAGCATAAATAGAATCATTTACAATCAATTCATTTATTTGAATCGGGACGGGACCATTTTCTTTTTCGATGACAGTGGGAGAGAAGTAACAAATGCCTCTATCCGTTGCTAGATAGATAGTGCTATTCCAATAATTTATATCATTGATGAAATTTGAAATAATACCATCTCTAGTTGTAAGACTTCTAACATTATAAATACTTATTGAGTCAACGTAATGTTTGTAATTAACAATGTTTACTCCTTTGTTAGAACCCACCCAAAGGGTCGAATCATTTTGAATTTTGATCGTATTGATCAGGTTACTAATCAATCCATTCTCCTTTGTAAATCTATAATTTTTACCACTTGAATGATTTACATAACATAATCCATTTCCTATTGTTGCGACCCAAATATTATCATTGATATCTTCTTCAATATCGTTTACTCTTCCGAAAGTATTTTTTGATTCTAAGAAGTGAGACTGGATATTGTTATAATTTTGGTTTTCCACTAAAAACAATCCTTTTAAACAACCGAGCCAAATATTTTTATTTTCGGTCTGAACAATTTTAGTGATTTTTTCATTAAACGGATCTTCTTCAATTGTTTGTGATTGCATGACCTCTTGCAGATCGCTGTCTGTAATTAAATATCCACGTTCGATAAAGTGGATCATTTCATCATTCGCTAATAAGAGACCAAAGTTTTTTACATCCTTACTCCTTTGTATGGTTATTTGTCCGTTCTTTTCAAATGCTTCGTTACCACTAAATTGTAGGAGGTCATTATTTCTGGTAATGTGTTTGATTTGTTTGGAGTAATTATAGTTTATTTCAACAGTTTGACAAACATTTTTTATATCACAATGAAGAATTTGTTTATTTTCATTTCCAAATAGAATGTTATCTTTTAGGTAGCCAATTGACAAAAAACGATCTGAAGTTCCTGGCGGTAAAGTGATGGTTTTGATTTCAAACGAAGGCACAAAAATAATTCCTTTTTTCAAAGTAGTTATCCAATAGTTGCCTTCATAATCGTGCAAAACATCAGTAATTTCTATGTTTTTGAAGTAATGAATGGGTGGTTTGTTAACATCACAATCTGGAAAGAAAAACAATCCTTCAGAATTAAATAACAATAAATTTTCATTTTGGTCAATGTATTTTCCTAATATATTTTTTTTTGTTTCAAACGATTGAATTATTTGTCCATTTGAATTTATTTTTCTAAATAAGTTTTCATCATTGTATATCCAAATATTTTCATTTTTCAAGCTAATGTTTACTTTAACATTTGGTTTTTTTGTAGCAAAAGGACCAAAGACTAAAGCATGGTGGTTGAAAGGTATGATTTTACTATCCCTGTATTTAATATGGTCTTTGTATTCTACTAAATCAGAAATCGAAACGACTCTAGGATATTCATTTTGGGATAACTTAATAATGGATTCTGTGATTGCAAAGTGGCTAGTCAAATTGAGACTTTTATCTTTAGATTCGGTCATGTAATCCAACCAATAACCTTTCAACATGGTTGTTAGAGAATCATTGTATTGATAAGGACTAAATTTTCCGTCTTTATAGATGGTCATATTACCACTATATCCAGCAAACCACAACTGCTTTTTTGAATCTTTAAAAATATTAAAATTAGTATTGTCCGCTAGTCCATCACTGGTAGTATATGTTTTAAAATCATAACCATCAAAAGAACATACACCTCGATCCGTACTAAAAATTAACAATCCACTTTCGTCAATTTCAACGTCATAGACTTCACTACTAGGTAAGCCATCTTTTGTGTCATAGATAATGTAGGCAGGATCTTGACCACTAAGATTTAGGTGGAAAATTATGACAATAAATGAAAAGTAAATTATTTTGTATAACATGAAATATACGTCTATGAATTAATTCCTCAAAACAATTTTTTCAAATTCAAAAGGAATTGTTGGGCCACCTCCGGAAATTTCTGCATTTAAGTTTTTACCGTCAAATTTATATTTTATTAATTTGGGAAAGTCATTTTTATCGTTTCCAAATTCAAAACTATTTTTTGTAGTATTAATGTTATCGAATGTTACTTCATAAATGCCTGGTAAGGAAACTTTCAGCACCCAATTTTGATTTTCAAGTTCGATATGCATAATTTCTTGTGAGATGGTATCTTTTGATTTCATCGTCCAACCTTTTCCTACATATAATTGATCAGATTCCTTATTCCATGATTCGAAAGTTCGATTGCCAGGTTCATCATTGGTTCTTTTCCAGTCTCCTAATAACCAATCGAAATTATAAGTAGTTGGGACCACACTTTTCTCACCAACTTGAAGCGGTTTGTTAGAATTGCATGAAACCAGTATTAGTAAGCAAATAACCCCAATAATAACTCTCATTATGATCTTATTTATTCGGGAAAGATACAAACAATAGTTTGATTGTAAAATGCAGCAGAATACTTATTACTTGGGAGTATTTTTCAAAGATGGAAGGAAGGAGTGATTTAAAACAAAAATGGCTGAACATTCATCATGTTCAGCCAAATCAAAATCACATTAGGTAGTTTTGAGGTTTTCTTGTAAGCGGGTGTAATTTTCTCTATCCTATTTAAATATTATTCTACCAGTATTCACAAAGCCATCTTTACTGCTCAATCTGTAAATGTACATACCCGTTTTCAATTGATTTCTTTGAAGTTGGATATTTTGATTTTCAAATTGTTGCGTACTGATATGTTTTCCTGTAGTAGTATAAATTTCCAAGGTGTAATTGTCTGCCTCATGATTTTGAATATCTATAATTGCAAAGTCTTCAACAGGATTTGGTTGTATGACAACTTTGATATCATTTAAGATTGGATGTGTCGTGCTTACCGTAAAAATCTCAACAAATTCCTCACCAACGGTATGGAATGTTTGGTTGGTAGCTATCGGACTATTATTATCGTATTGTATGGTTGCATTTGTAAAAATCACCGTTCCAATTGGTGTATTTTCCTTAAGCTGAATTCTAAAAGATACGAATCCTTCTGCATTTACAGGGTCAGACAAGCTGTTCGGCAATTCAATGTTTGAAAATAGGAAGTATAAATTTCCTTCCTCAAAATTGAAAGTAAATCGATGACTGCTTGTAATATTCTGAAGTGTTTTTATATCCAAATGCTCATTTAATGGCACTAGGATTTTTAAGTTATTGACTTCATCTGCTGTATTGTTTTCAAATGTAATATTAAATTCCATTGATGAATTTGGTTCAATGTAATTGGGCGTTCCGTAACCACCTGGGGATGAAATTATGGTGTTAGGTAATGTTTCCTCAACACTAATCGGGCGATCGATATCAATGTAAGGATCTTGGTCACCATTCGGAAACTGATTGCTATATCCTTGGCTATAATCACCTCCAGCATTCGCACCACATCCTTCCACGATCTGTATAGGAACAGATAAGCCCGGTGCCAAATCAACCTGCTCATGAATCAAAGTATAGGTAGCGCCATTTGCTGGAATATTAATAGGAAAAATTTCATTGGGTTGTAGTGGTGGAATCGGTTCGACAAACATCAAAACAGCATCTTCTACAACTAAGTATTCTTTTCCACCATCAGAAGGTGCAGTACCAGTATTTTGAATAAGGAAAGTAACTTCATTTGGATTGCAAATTCCGTCTGATTCCAAATATGCACCCATATATCCTGGGTTGGTATTGCAATTGTCATCTGGGAAAATATGTCCAGTCAAACCATAGCTATTGCCAATCGGTTGATCACATGGAAGCGTAATACTAACACTAAAAGTACCACATTCAAAAGGGGCAACATCTCCTAGTTCAAATAAAATCACATTGTTAGTAATTGAACTCCAAGGGAGCGTGCTAGATCCAACTACAATGTTTTCATCGACTTCTAATTCAATAGTCGCGCCTGGAGCAACGGTAGTTCCATTGTTACAATAATCAATAAATATATTTCTTTCAGCGCATGGAACCATCCAGCTATTCGATACATTAATGGTCATCTCAGGGCAGTCAATTACTGATTCCAACATGAAGTCATGACTAGCTGTTTGATCAGCTGACGTGAAAGAAATGTCAATGGCATTATCACAAAATCCCCAATAGCTATTAGCAGGTAACACGCTAATTACAAAATCGCCTTCATCTAATTGTAATGAATAGTTTCCTTCTTCATCAGTAAGGTCTGCGGCAAATGGTTCGTTGTCTTTTTCTGCGACTACCATCCAATTAGGTGCTGGATTTTCTCCGGCATTATATAGGCAATCTGCATTACCGTCAACCGCAATTTTACCAGTTAATAAATTGGAGTACAACTGCCCGTTTTCATCGAGTTTGATGGTATATGCATCGTAGTTATAATCACCGACAGCCAAATAACCTTCACTTGCAGAAGGAATTGCCTTGAAGAATTTAGAATATTCAGGTAAATTATCAGCGACATATGTAAACTCAACATCTCCCTGTAAATTCGTTTTTATCAAAGTTCCTTGTCCTCCTGATGGGTCAGGATTGATTCCATTGTGACCACAAATTAAAAAACCATCATTGGCTGGAGAAATGCTTACTACTGTAAAAACATTGTCATTCCAAATTACATCTTCATCAATTTGATTCAAAGAACTATCAAAACGTAATAAAGATACTTTGCTGCCTGCTGCAGTTTGTTCAGAAATTGTAAAAACCAATTCCGAATTTATATAGTTCAGATGAATCAGGTAGGTATCATAAGGCGGATTAAGCGTCCATGGCAAAATGGCAGTGTTTAGCAAGGTTCCATCAATGTCTGATTCATAAACAACAATTTCATTGTCATCTTTTGACATCCAAATTAAATTCCCATTATCAAGTTGCGCTTTTAATGTAGCTGCAGGAAATGATAGGATATCCGTTTGCACAAGGTTATAATTGCTATCATATTTGTATAACTTTGGTGATGAATTGACTATGTAACTAAAAATAAACCCACCATCAGGTTGAACGAAAACTAATTCATCAATCCAATTTTGATTGTCTTCATTTAAAGTGAATGTATTTATAGTGTTACCGGTTGCACTATCAAGAACCCGGAAAAGCGTTGCTTCTCCTCCAGTAAAGCCTGGTGATTTTACCAAATACTGTCCATTTGCCAGCTCAACAATTGATTTAATGCTTCCAGGATTATTTGACATATTCGTTCTCCAAAGTTCATCACCATCTTCTGAAATTTTCAATACATAGGAACCAAATTCTGCTGACGTGTTACCACTTTGAAAACCTGCTGCTACATAATTTCCATCAGAGGTTGCAATTAAATGTTCTCCATAGGAGACAATTCCTGGATCTGTTTGGACATTTTCCCAGCCTTGAGCAAGTAAAAAATGACTAAAGCAAATTGATATTAATAGTGAGAATAAAATTCGTTTCTTCATGATTGATGTAGTTTAAAAATGTTGCAACATGAGGTTAATTAATAAGTTTACTCAAAGTTCAATCATATCTGCCCATTTACACAAAACAAATAACTAAATTAGTGGAGAAAAAAAGCAACCTATTTTATATAAATTTCTGTTATTCAAGTAATTAAATGAATATTTAGTAGTATTTTAATTTAAAATTCATGCCTGGAAAGTATAAATTATTTGATCTCATTGCGACATTTGACGCCAAAGAGACACGAAAAGTGCGTAAAATGTTACGTTCTCCTTTCTTTGTGTATCAAAAGAATGTGCTTGAGTTATATGAGGAGTTTGTCAAATATTATGAGAAAAAACAGCAAGACCCAACGCTAGAATATTTATTCAAAAAGCTTTTTCCATCTGAGCCTTTTGATTCTCTGAAACTACGTGGCTTGATGTCATATTTATTAACAATTCTGGAAGAATGGATGATCATCAATCATTATAAGAATGATCAAATTGAAAGTCGATTGATACTTTCTTCTATTTATCGCAAAAGAAAATTGGAAAAAAACTTTCAAAGCAGCATTAAAAAGTCCAATGAATTGCTCCAATCATTTCCATATCGCAATGAATATTATTATGAGCAAAGTTTGAAATTTTACAAAGAAAATATGATCCATGAAATGTCTTCCAAGCGAACAGAGGATTTATATTTTCAAGAAATTTCGGAAAATACAGACATTAGTTTTTTAATCCGTAAGCTGAAAAATGCATGTTCTTTATTAACACATCAATCTGTTGTGAAAACGGAATACGATTTTGGTTTGTTAGATAATTTTATTGATGATTTGGAATTCAGTAAATATTTAGAAACACCAGCGGTTGCGTTGTATTACTATTGTTTTCGTTTTTTAAAAGAGAAAAACAATCTCCACTATTTCCAAAAATTCAAAAGTATCTTAACGGACCATCGATCAAAGTTTTCGATTGAAGATTTAAAAACCCCATTTTTGTTAGGCGTTAATTTTTGTATTAAGAAATTGAATCAAGGCGATAAACCATTTGCTCGAGAAGGATTAGAGTTGTATAAAGAGGGTTTGAAACAAGAGATTTTATTGGAAAATAACAGAATCAATCGCTTCACTTTTAGCAATATTGTTGCGATGGCGTTGGTGTTGGAGGAATACGATTGGTTGGAAAAATTTATTGACGAAAGTTCTGAAAAATTGAATCCAACTTATCGGGCTGCCACTATTTGTTTTAATAAAGCGCGTTTATCTTTTGCTAAAAAAGAATTTGGAGACGCATTGTTGCATTTACAATCTGCGGAGTATAAGGATTTGGTTAACAATATTATTTCAAAATCATTGCTAATTCAAATTTACTTTGAGTTGGGAGAGTTTCGTTCTTTAGAATCTCATTTAGATAGTTTTGCTCAATTTATTCGAAGAAGAGAGGTGAGTGATTATCATCGCAAGAATTTTGTTAATATTATCGGCTTTGTTCGTAAAATAATATCTACGCCTTCGTATGAGAAAGAGCAACGTGCTGAGTTGAGAAAACAGGTTAAAGAGGAGCGTGTGCTTTCTGTTTCAGTTAGAGCTTGGTTGTTGGAAAAAGTTGGGTGATTCCTCATTGAAAGGGCTTCCAAAGTTTGATAAAAACGACTTTTAAAAATTTCAGAAAACTATTGAAAGCTTCCTCGAGCCCTTTTAATGATATGAAGAAGAAGGTTTGATCTTTTGTCTAATAACACTAAAAGGGCATAGTTTTTATAATAGAAAGATTCCTAAAATTAATAATTGTCCATTTAAATTAACGAGGGAAAGCCCTTTCAGTGTCTCATTGAAAGGGCTTCCAAAGTTTGATAAAAACGACTTTTCAATTTCAAAAAAATCTGACTATAGATTCTTCCAGCCCTTTTAATGATATGTATTAGAAGGTTTTATATTTCGTCTAAATATCACTAAAAGGGCATCTTTTTTTTATCAAAATTATCCAAGAAATAATGATTGCTCCACTAGTTTATACTAGGAAGCCCTTTCAGTGATTACTGCCTTTCAGTGATTACTGCCGTTCAGTGTTTCAACTCAATTTCCTCTACCTCTCCAGCCTTCATATCACCTAACAATATATCGCCAATCCGAACACGTATCAATCGCAAGGTTGGAAAACCGACTGCGGCAGTCATTTTGCGAACTTGTTTATATTTTCCTTCATTGATAGTGATAGATGCCCAGGTACTTGGACCGTGACGATCGTCTCTAATTCTTTTATTTCTAGGAGCGAAGTTAGGAGGAGAGGTAAGGATGTGCGCTTTACATGGTTTAGTTAAATATTTTTCGCCTTTGATTCCAATTTTAACACCGGCTTTCATTTTTTCAATTGCTTCTTGGGTAATGACTCCATCTAATAAAACGTAATACTCTTTGTCTACTTTTCGACTTGTAATGTAATTACTCATTTTTCCATCTGTCGTCAATAACAATAACCCTTCAGATAATTCGTCCAAACGTCCTATAGACATTGTTTTGTCAGGAAAATCATATAATTCGCTTAAGACTTTTTTCTTTCTAGAGCTATTATAAATAAACTGTGAGATATAACCATCAGGTTTGTGAAGTTTGAAATGACGATGGTCAGGCATGGAAATTAACAGGTTTGTATTTGACTCACAAGATAGGAATTAATGTCATTGGATGTCTGATATCTTGTCTTTTAGTAAAATGATTTGCCCACGAAATAATCAAAACAATCATTATTGCGATTACAATAAATAGAATTGTGTTTTCCATTAGAACATTTTTGTTTTCAAACAATCAATCTAATATCAAATTTATCCTTTTCTTCAAAGCAGGCAATACATCCGTTTTAAACCACTCATTTTTAGCTTGCCAAATATTATTCCTAGGAGAAGGATGCGGTAAGACAAAAAAGTCTGGAAGATATTTTTTATAGTTTTTGACACGTTCCGTTAAAGTTTTAGTATAGTCATCCACGAGATAATGATCTTGTGCATATTTACCAATCAACAAAACCAACTCAACATTTTTCATTTTTTTCAGCAACTGTGGATGCCATTGAGGCGCACATTCTTTGCGAGGAGGGAGATCACCTGATTTGCCTTTACCTGGATAACAAAAACCCATGGGGACGATAGCAATTTGTTTGGTATCATAAAAAGTTTCCTTTTCGATATTCATCCAACTTCTTAAATTCTCACCACTTTTATCATCCCAAGGAATGCCACTACGATGCACAATAATACCTGGCGCTTGTCCAATGATAATGATCTTGCTTTTCGCATGACCAGTTACAACAGGACGCACCCCGTGTTCAGTTAGATGCTCAGCACACAATTGACATTTTGAGATCTCCGCTAATAATTTTTTCATGCGTCAAAATTTTCCATGGTATAATCATCCACTACTTTATTCACCTCAGGTTGTATAATCCACACCCCAATCGGGTATATCCAAAGCAGAAAAAATTCACCTACAAATTCTCCAAACTTAACTTTCTTTTTTAATTGTGCCGTCTTTACACTTTTTGCCGCAAAATAAAGTAGGTATATCATGCAGCCCATAACAATGAATTGAAGTGCCATAAATAACCAAAAGAAATAACTAAAACTTTCTGGATCAAAGTCAAAAGTATCTGCAAACATCCGATCAATCATGATGCTCATAAATACCATACTAGCAACCATGAAAATAATCGGAATGAAATAAAGGGTTTTAAATAGACCAGTATTTAATTTTAATTCTTCAGGTATATATTTTTGAATACCGACTCCGAGAGACCAATACCACAACCAAAGTGCAGTCATTAAAATCATTAAAATAATAGGAATTAATTTGACAAATCGAAATGTTTCTCTTGGATCAAAACTACTACCACTAGACTCAATAGCTTCAATAAATGAACTGACCATGTATCCCATGACCATCATATAAGTAAACATTGGGATGGCGAAGGTTAATAAAAACAATTGCCAATGTTTGGCTCGTAGGATTAGATTGGTCATGTTTTTTAGGTTTTAGTTTAGTTGTTTGACGCAGCTACTTATTATTTTTTACAATTAGAAAAACTGAAACAAACTATTTACAAACTCAAAATCTTCAACTCCACACGCTGATTTTTAATTCTACCTTCTTTTGTTTTGTTAGTGGTCAAAGGTTTTCTTTTTCCATATCCTTTATGAACCACTCGATCTTGATTGACACCTTTTGAAATCAAATAATCCGCAACTGCTTTTGCACGTTCTGTAGATAATCGATCACAGAAATCATGTGCTGGTATATTGTTGGTATGTCCACCAACTTCAACAATTACTTTAGGGTTGCTTTTTAAAAATCTCGAAACTTCATCAAGTGTAGGGTAGGATGGTGTTTCAATTTCCTTACTATCAGCTTGAAAATATAGTTTTTTCAATTGGATGGTTTGACCTGACTTTAAGGTTTCGGCTCTTAATTCTGGAACTGCTTTTTCTTTAATTTTGACTTTCTTATAAACGGAGCAACCATTGGCATCAGAGACAGTAACTTTGTGATCTCCAACAGTTAATTTACGAGCGGTTGATTTGGTTTCTCCATTATCCCATTCCCATACGAGTTGTCCAGTTCCACCTTTGGCAGAAGCTGCTATCAATCCATCTCGACTATTTGCATTAGAAGCATCTGTTTGTTTTTTAATCGTAATTTCTATCTTCGGTGGTGCTTTCACTGAAAATGAGGTTGAAGCTTCTGCGCCTTTAGCATCTGTGACCGTTACCATAAAATCACCTGCTGTAAACTGATATGTATTAAGCGCCGGTTCACTCCATTTGTAAACATATGGACTCGTTCCACCAACGACTTTTATAGGCACATTTCTCATGGTTTCGATGCCACATTTTAACTCGATTACTTTAGGCATTGTCACACTCAGCGGTTGATCTTTAGGAGCGACCTCTTCTTCAACTGCCACCGCTGCAACCACTTCTGCAGGGTCTTCTTTTTCCGCTTTAATTTCTTCTTCCACAATTTCTTCTTCTTCCGGTTCTGGTGCTATTGGAATTTCTATTGATTTTGTAGTTGAACAACCCATCTTATCAGTGATTATAACACTGTGTTTGCCGCCACTTAATTTGCTTGCTTTGGCTTTGGTTTCTCCATTATCCCATTTGTATTTATAGCCTGGGACACCGCCAGTTACTTGGACAGAAGCACTTCCATCCATTCCTTCTTCACCGATAGCTTCATTTTCTAAATTGATTTCTGCAATCAATGCTGCTTTGTCAATTTGTGCCTTTGCAGACCGTTCATTTCCTTCTGTATCAGTGACGGTAACAACGTAGGTTCCGGGACCTAAGTTTTTAGGATTGTCAGAAGTATCATCATTACTCCATTTGTATTGATAAGGAGGTTTACCACCAACCACTTTGACTTTCAATGAAGCATCATTTAAATCTTGGTTACAATCCAATCCTTTTTCGATAGAACAACTTACGGTCATCACCGTTTCTTTTTCGATCAAATACATACCCATACTCTGTGTACCCACCCAAAGTGCATCTTCTTGATCTACTTGTATAACATTAATATTACTACCATTGAATCCATTGGATTTATCAAATTTTTCAACCACATCATTAACCACATCATATCTAACAATGATATCTGATGCCACCCAAAGTCGACCTTCGCTGTCATATTGGATATCTTTAATTTCTCCTTTTGCACAACGTTGATCTACTGAGCCGGGTATCCATCTATTTTTCTGATCAATTTGCCATAACACGTTGTTTCCTAAAATCCAAACATGAGGTCCTAAAGCAGTAATTGCAATAATGTTATGATCCGGTTCATAGTGTTTTACTTTTCCTTTTTGATTGCCATATAGCACACCACTTTTAGTTCCAATCCAAAATCTCGAATATTTGTCTATTAAAATGGAGTTGACATAATCTGATTTCATTTTAGAATTTTCCGTATTATATCTTTTCATCAAAGTGATATTATCACCGATTTTAAATTGATAAACACCAGATAAAGAAGTACCCACCCACAGTTCATTTTTCTTTTTATCCAAAAACGAAGCGGTTACTTTATCTTTTTCAATAAGTTCTTCATTTGCTTCCAAAAACAAGTCTGACATCTTTTGCCTGTCCAAATGAATCATTTCATTGCCACCTCTGAATCGGAGTAGAGACCAAGAATTTGGAGGAATGATTTCTTTGGTTGCATTATCTGCGGAATGTATTTTGAAAATTCCTCCATTTGTTGCAGTCCACTTGTTATTGCTTTTGTCAACAAAGATATTACGTACTGAAGATGTTTGAGAAATTGCATTGCATCTCACTATCCGCATAGGAGTTGCTTCATCTGGAATTTGTTGTCCATGAAGTGCAAAAGTGATTAATAGAAAAAGGAAAGTAAATTTAGTAGACATGTTGTAAATTTGTGCGTTAAAGCTCTAAGATAATTCATTTGCTTGTTACATCATAAGTTGATATGAGTTTATTTAATAATCTCAGTCAGTTACTTGAAGTGTGTTCGCTTCAGAAGTTTGAAAGAGGTTAGTGTATGTTACAATCAGCATCTAAAGCGGAGACGCTTTAAGCAACCAAAAACCAAAAAGAGGTTGACTAATCAATTAGCCAACCTCTTTTTTACAAGCTGATTCAATGAAAATTTATGCAACTGGTGGAATTCTCAATGTCTGACCTGGATAAATATTATCAGGATGATCCAACATTGGTTTGTTTGCTTCAAAAATTGCATTGTACTTCATAGGATCTCCATAAACTACTTTTGAAATTTTTGATAAAGAATCTCCTTTTTGTACAACATGGAAAGTTGCTTCTGGTTCTGGATTGGTAACTGTAATATGGTCATCAACACAACCAACACAATCGATATTCCCCATTGCCAAAATGATTTTTTCACGATCCGCATTGTTGTTAGTGACTCCTGAAACGGTAACCATTTCTGATACTTCTACATTTAAGTTCTCTACTGGAATACCCAATCTAGCAACTTCTGCTTTCAATAAATCTGTTTTGCTTGGAGGTGCTGTTTCTGTTGGTGCAACTGGAGCGGCTTCTTTCTTACCATACAATTTTTTCCCTGCTCCTTTGATGAATGAAATTAATCCCATTTTTAAATATTTTTTTGTATCAATTAAATTGCTTAATTGATATTAGTTATAAAGTGCCGCAAATATAGGGTATTTTTATAATGTTTGTCAAGTTAAGTTGATGTATATTAATTACAAAGTCTCAAGAATTCCCAACAACGTATTTACTTTAAGTCTTGTGTTATGATTTGGATTAACATATTGGAATTGAACCGTTCCATCTTTTACAATAAATACAGCGGGAACTGGGAGTTCATGATGTGATTGACCACTCCAATCTTCCAAATCAAGATTGTATTTTTCTTTATATTTTTTGAATAGTTCATCATTTACTTTCCAGTCCAATCCAAATCCTTTGGTTGCTGCTAAATTGGCATCGGAATAAACTGGAATTTCAGTACTTGAAGATTCTGATAGTTTGTCCACTTTATCAATCGTGATTCCTATTATTTGATAGCCTAGTTTTCAATACTTTCTTTTGCATCATTTAATTCAGCTAGATGTTTCGTGCAATAGCCACACCAAGCACCTCTGTAAAAAATCAGTATCGTAGGCTTTTCAGATGTAAGCGCGTTTAAAGAAACTTGTTTGTGATCAATGCTGTAAATTGCTGCTTCTGGAATATCCATTCCGACCTTCAAAGGACAAATTTCAAATCTAGCATCTTGAGAAATACCAATTTGGCAAATAATAGCAAAGAAAAGGATTGAAATATATCTCATGAGTTAATTTTTTATTAGACTCTAAAATTAGAATAATATTTAAATAAATTAATATTTAATGAGGTGCCAGCAACTTTTTTGAAAACGTAAATAATGTTTTTATTTAGAATTTTTTCAAAAGAACTGTTAGCTCACTGATTGAAGAATGTAAATGTATTGATATTAGTTAAATAAATACTACCTGATTTATGTAGTTCATCCAAGATGATTTAAAGATGTTGAATTAAATCGATATCAGTTGCGGTAGCTCAATTGACATTGAAAATTGCTAGTATATGAATTCCATTATAATGTCACAGATTAGATTTGAAATTGGCAAAGAGGTACTGTTTTGGAAGCATGGGAGAAAGAGGCACACAACAAAAAACCAATTTAACCTTTAACTCCAAAATTCAGACTTATGAAAATTTATGTAACTCAATTTCGAGAATTAATTAACCAAAAGGTATTGAAATTATCTTTACTATTTGCATTATTAATTACATCTGTAACTTTGATGAATGCAACCACAAATTTGACATGCTATACAGAGGTAGTAGTCGAAAACGAAACCATGAAAATGTCTGTGATCCCTGATCCAGAGATTGAAAACCAAGCTTTTGTCGAATTGTATGCTAATTCATCTAGTGCGACTATTGTTATTTTCAACGCAATAGGAATGGTTGTCCTAGAAGAAAAATTTGATGTTGAAAAAGATCAAAAAAATAGGATCAAGCTAGATTTTACTTCTTTCAGAGCGGGTACTTACTATATCGTTCATGATGAAAATAAGGATTCAGCGACCTATAGTGTTCGATAAGATTTAACAAACGATTTTTACCAACTTTTCAAAAAAGCTTACAGCATATTATGTTGTGGGCTTTTTTTTAATAATAAATTTTGAATTACATCTCATAAATATTATCCTCTTTATCTTTCTCAATCATCAGAAGATTTGGATCTAATACAATTTTGTAACATTGTGATTTCAAATTGAAGGTATGGGTATTTAATTGGGAATTTATTTTAATTTTTTCCAATTGAATCAACTTCCCATCTTGGTCATAAAAACCCAATTCAACAAAATCATTTAGATTTAATTTATTTTCAGGAGCTCCACTTCGGAATTTGTTTACTTCAAATTCTATGGAAATTTCAAAGTCTTCATTTTTATTTTTAGAAGTTACTTGGTGAATTTTATTATCATAAAAAGTAATTGTCTCAAAATAGTCTTCAATCAAATAATGGTATTCTGTAGCAATGGAATTTTTTAAGTGATCTACAAAGTTGATTGATGTTGGAAAACGATCTGTTCGATCTTTGAACTCAAAGAAAAAATCTTTTAGTATCCCATTAAATCTATCTTCTCCAAGATAATGGCTCAAAGTATTTAAGGCAATTGCTCCTTTACCATAGGCAATATATTGTTGGGGTTCACTAACAAGATAGAGTGGGTTTTCCTTTTTTGATTCCTGTGTTCTTCCTTTTAAGTATCTTTTATGTTGCGTTTTTAGAAATTTATCTGCTTTTTCTTTCCCTAATTCCTTTTCATAAATTCTCAAACTGATATATTCGGTCAAACTTTCAGTCAACAATTTAGCACCTTCCGCAGCAGCAGGCATCATCTGATTGCCAAACCAGTTGTGTGTGATCTCATGTGCTTGGACATAGTAGGACAAATTCACTTGATATCCTTCATCTTCTGATCTCATCACAAACAATTTTTCAGATGTAGGTATCGTGTTAGACATCAAGGTAGCTGCGAACGATTCTGCTGTAACTGGAATTTCAATCATTTTGACATTCTTATATCTGTAAGAGCTGAAATATTTAGTATTGTATGCCAATGCTGCTTTGATTCCTGCGAATGATTTTTTATTATTTTGATCGTGTCCGGGGTGAAAATATATTTCCAAATCAATATCATTGTACTGGTCTTTAGCGACTTCGAACTTTCCAGAATTAATCGCAAAATTAAATTTAACAGGTTGTTCCGTTTGATAATGAAAGAAATTTCGATGATTGTCAGTCCATTGTTTTTTCAAATAACCAGTTGCAATTGCAGTTTGGTCGGAAGCCGTACTAATGGTTGCATCTATCAAAATTTGATCTGCATCTTGCGCATAAAAATTTGTCAATTCGCTGAGTGAATCGCTTGGAAGTAGCACGTCTTGATTCCATTGATATCCCAGTCTTGGAAATACATCGTGTTTGATAAAAGTTCCATTTTTAACAACATTTGAATTTTGCTCAAAAAGAGAATTGGATTTACTATTGATTTCAAAATTTAACGTCAAACTATCATTTGGTTGCAAAGATTTTTCTAGGAGGTGAACAAAGAATTGCATGAAAGTATCTTTTGCGAGTAAAGTGTTATTTTTATTCAATTCGTATTTGGTTATTTCATCAAATCCGGTACGAATCATTAAGGTGTCAATTGGAGTATTTGTTTTATTGATAATGGTATAATTTCCTATTGCAGTAAATGAATTGGACGCAGGATAAATATCCATATCAAATTTGATAGCTGAAATTTTTGGTTGCGAAATGTTTTTATACTTTTCAAAATTAGTTTTAAAATCTTTAAGTGCCGTTTTGAAAAGGGAAGGGTCTATTTTTTTGTCTTCTTCTTGATGAATGGTAAAACCGAAAAAGAAAAACATCGTAGTAAATAAAATAGCTCCAATGGGAATGACACCTTTCATTCTTTTCATTGCAAATGAAAATCGCTCTTTGATTGAAAATGAAAACTCACGTTTCCAAAATAAAAGACCGATGAAGCAGAGGATTCCAGCAAATGCGGACCAGTAAGCTGTAATCAAATGATAGCTTTTTAAAGATGGTCCAAATCCATTTAAGTCACTGTATTGTAAATTGGGAGGCGCATTAAAAGCTAACAATGAAGTTTCAATGCCAAAATTATTTAATTGATCTCTTCCAATCCATCCACACAATAGGATAAACATGCCTAAATATTGATTTGGGATAATTGTGTGTACAAATACCGAAGTAATCGCCCAAATCATTAAAATAGGTAAGTTTAAAACAAGCAATTGATACAAGTATAAGCCGATTTCAAAATGAAAATATCCATTGATTACTTGAACAGTCATTCCACATAACATAATAACTACAAGTAATAGTACTTGCATTTTTATCAATGCCAAAATATTGGAACCCATCAATACCCAATTTGAAACCGATGTTGTATTTACTAATTGGTCGGTGGCATTCATCTTTGCGCGATTAACTAGCATGCCGGAGAAAATGAATGTAATTAATGTAATAATCACTGTAAAAAATGTCAACGGAATAGACATAACGATCCTAGTCAGTGGTTGAAAAATCATGTCACTCGTATTCGTTACTTTCCCTAATGCAAACAACATTGCAAATATTCCAAAAGCCACCAAAACTAAAAACATCCAATTGAAAATGATAAACCTGAAATTAAAATTAGAAAGCGACCACATCGATTTTAATTGGTGAAGAGTGGAGTATTGATAATTAACTTTAATGATTTGATTTGTTTGGTTTACATTCATCAATGAAGTGTTAGATTCATTTTTGCTTTTATTAAAAAATGAAGGAATGCTAAAAGGAGTCTCATGTGAAAATGAAAACTTTTTATAAAAGAATAAAAATGAAACCAAACCGATAGTCAACCAAAATAATCTGTTTAGAATAACACTGCCAAAGATTGGAATTTGATTGATGTTTGTTTCTTCTAAAGTCCATAATTTCGTTTCATATCCGGCTGCATGTTGTCCGAATGGATCTAATAAAGTGATGAAGGTTGAGTTTCCGTGAAATAAATTTTCAGTAATAATTTGAAATAAAAAAAGCAATAATATAAACATGAACCCTGCATAAATATTTCGAAAAGCAACGGTTACTACAAAGACCAATATTCCATAAGTGAGTAAATTTGGCAAGAGAAAAAAGAAAAACGAATTAATATATCCCAATAAATTCATAGGACCAATTTTGGGATTTGAGATCCCTAACATCAGCTCACCAATAAAAAAACCTAGGTAAATTGAAGCAGCAATTAACAATACAATTGTAAATGCGCTTAAAAATTTCCCAAATAGATATCCTGCTTTATCAATTGGATAGCTATATTGAATATGATGCATGCCACTGCTATAATCTTTGTAAATCGTTGTACCAATAATTGCAGGTAATAAAAACAAAAAGAATTTACCGAAATATTGCATGATGAAATTGATTTCCGCTGGCGAATTTATTAACCGAACCATTTTGTCACTATGTTTGATTGGTCCATCAAAGTATCCTCCCGTTCCAATCATTGATAACAATGCAATTGAAAAGAAGAAAAGTAGATAGATGTAAAATGACGGCTTTTTGAACCACTCTTTTAATTCGTATTGATATATGAATGAAAACATAATTAGTCGTTTATTGGAGTATTTAGAGAAATAAAATAAACATCTTCGAGATTGGGTGCAGCATATTCAAATGGACCTTGCGGTTTTAAAGTTGAGTAAACGCGAACCGACAAACTGTTGTCTTCGTTATAACTCTTGGATAAAACTTGATGTTCTTTTTCTAATTTTGCAAATTGATTGTTATCTATTTTTATAGACCAAACTTTCCCGTCGATTTCTTGGATACATGCACTAGGTGTTGATTTTTTGATGATTTGACCTTTATTGATAATTGCCAAATTAGTACACAGCTCTTTTACGTCTTCTACTAAGTGAGTAGAGAAAATCACAATATTATTGGTGCCAATTTCTCTTAAAATATTGAGAAAGCGATTTCTTTCTGCTGGATCCAAACCTGCTGTAGGCTCATCTACAATAATTAATTTTGGATTGTTCAAAAGCATCTGGGCAATACCAAATCTTTGTTTCATTCCTCCTGAATAACTACTTACATTTTTATTGCGATCATCGTATAAGTTGGTCAAGTGAAGGACTTGTTCTATAATTTTATTTCTATCTTTTTGTGAGGCAATTCCTTTTAGGGTCGCAAAATAATTTAATAATTTGCGTGCAGATTGTTTTGGATAGACACCAAAAGATTGTGGCAAATATCCAAGTTGTTTTCTTAAACTAAATGGATCCTCCAAAATGTCAATTCCATTAAAATCGATCTTTCCACTATCTGGTAATTGTAATGTTGCAATAGTTCTCATCAATGAAGATTTACCAGCTCCATTAGGACCCAACAAACCAAACATGCCGGCATTCAGTGTTAAGGATACCTCATTGAGACTTTTGACACCATTTGGATAGGTCTTATTTAGATTTTGAATATTTAGTTTCATTGGTACTATTTTTTATCAAATATGGGCACAAATGCTTGATAATCAAAGGCAAATTCGGTGAAGTGGGTAAGTAAATCGGTGAGGTGGGTTTTGTTTTTGGGTATCAGTTTAAGTTAATTTATTTGCTCGATTTTAATTGACGAGGTTTTACTCATCTGAAGTGGAATGGTAATTAGTTACTGATTTTTGGTTTTGAACGGCAGGAGTGAATTACACTAGGCACTCGCGAACTCACTCTTGCTTGTCAAATACCATTAACTAGTAACCAATAACAATTACCAAAATGTTTTCGAAATCTTAAAAAGAGATTATTTCCGTTAATTCGAAGTTAATAGGTTTACAGAAATTATTTTTACAACGTTTCCTAATTAACTTAATAATACCAAAAACCTTTCTCATTTATTAACGCTTAAAATTTACCATTATGAAAACGCAATTAATTTTTATCTTTTCTATCGTGGTTTGGTTCTCAAGTTGCAAACGTTATTATACAGCAAATGATTTTGAAGAAATCTCAAAGAATCATAAAACCGTAGCAGTTTTACCATTTGAAGTAATTACAACAGGGCATGTGCCAGAAGAATTGACATCAGAAATGATCGTAGAGATAGAAGAAAACGAAAGTAAGGCTTTTCAGGTATCATTTTACAACAGTATACTATCGAGTACCAAAAGAGGTAAAAAGAATCTTAGAATCAATTTGCAGCATTATGCTAAAACGGTTGAACGATTGGAGGAAAGTGAAGTTTCTATCAGAGATTCTTGGAGTAAAGACCCTTCAAAGTTGGCAAAAATATTAGGTGTTGATGCGGTCGTGACTGGTCGAATAAAAAAACATAAGTATTTTTCTGATGGCGTTTCAGTAGGAATAGAAGTGGGTACCAATATTTTGACAGAAGTTTTTGGCGATACAGGAGTCGTTCCAGCAGTTTCTAATCGTAACAAAAATGTAAATACGAATTATTCTTTAGTGAATTCTAGTGATGGCACGGTCCTTTGGTCGATTGGTTATAATCATGAAGCAGATTGGAGACAACATCAAAATCAATTAGTATCAAATATAAATAATAGATCTGCCAAGCATTTTCCTTATCGAGTTAGGGATTAAAGCGGTAGTATATAGTACGAAGTGCAAAGTACAAAGTAAAAAGTAGAGGACGTGACCACAATGTTGGTTCACGTCCTCTACTTTTTACTTTGTACTATAGACTAGAAATTATCGCTCCAACCAACTTTTAAACGCTGCAGACCGACTATTACTTGTGTAAAGCACCTTGTTATCAATAGTTAGCGTAATCGCCAATCTACTCTTAATATACGGCTCAAATTTTTTGATAGAATGGAAATTAATCAATTCACTTCTATTTATTTTGAAAAACAAATTTGGGTCAATAACTTCTTCGATATTTTTTAAAGTATCTAGAAACATATGTTTTTTAAGTTGCCGATCCCATGCAATGATATAATCATCATCCGCTTCAAAATATAGGATGTCTTCAACCTTTAGCAAATAACTTTCGTTTCGCTTTTTTATCGTGATTGTCTTTTTATAAGTTTGTTTTGTGTGCTTATTTATTTCTTGAATGACGTTTAATAATTGTGCATTATCGAAAGTAGATTCCTTGGGACTAAATAATTTCATATACTTTTCCCAGGCGTTATTAAATTGTTGTTTATTATAAGGTTTTAATAAATAGGCAATTCCATTAGTATCAAAAGCGTCGGTGTAAAAATTATTGTAAGCAGTTGAAAATATAATTGGACAATCAGGAGTTATTTCATTATAGAGTGTAAACACATTTCCATCTAACAATTCAATGTCGGAAAAAATGAGGTCAGATTTTGGGTTGTTTTGTAAGTGAGTTCTACCTTCTTGTATACTTCGGAGCCATGTTATGACTGCTTCCGGAGCAACCTTTTTGATCATCCCAATCAATTTTTCTCCGGCCTGTTGCTCGTCTTCAATAACACAAATGTTTAACTTCATTTGATAGCTGATTTTTTGATAAGTGGAAGGATGACTTGAAATTGCTTGTCTTTTATAACTTGTACTTCTTTGTTGGTTAACAACAAAATCCGTTTTTTGATATTGTCAATCCCACTTCCTGATTCATTTAATAAAGTCGATTTTTGTCGAATTGGATTTGAAATTATAATGTTATCTTCGGTAATCTCAATTGTACAAACCAGTGGTTTATTAATATCTCCTTGATTGTGTTTGACCACATTTTCCAAAAGTCCTTGTAAAGTACCGGGAGGAATAACGTAATTATTTAAGTTGAGAATCTTAGATTTTTTCTCAAAAGAATAAGCAGTTGAATATCGAATTTTTAACAATTTCAAATAATCATCCACCAGTTTCCATTCATCTTGAAGAGAAACTAAGTTTTGATTAGAATTATCTAGAAAAGAACGATAAACATTGGAAAGTGAATGCAGGTATTCTTTGGCAGATTCATTTTCATCATCAATTAAATAATCCAAAGCATTCAAATTATTAAATAGAAAATGAGGATTTAATTGAGATTTTAATTGGTCAATTTCATTCTTGAATTTTAAAGTTTCCAACTGCTCCATTTTTAACCGATAGCTGAATAGTTCTTTGATTCCCCAATAAATCAAAGAGGCAATTAATCCTAAATAAACAGCACTAGGTGCTCCAAATAGGAAGCTATCTCGACTATTAAATTCCGAATAAAAATTATCAAATATATTGTTTGGAAAACCGGTGAAAATAGCAGAACGGATTATTTCCGGTAGTATAAATGCTCCAAATGCACCCAAGATATATAATGCCCACTTTTTATTTTTAAGATATTTTGGTACGAGCCAAAAGGTATTCAAGTAAAATACAAATGCAAAAAAGAATACAGACAGTGGAGCAGGGCTTTTTGGTCTCAATGATTTATCAAACCAATCTTGTGTCCAATTGATATTGATTGAGGTTATAAGTAATATCCAGAATAAAACATGCAGGATAATTTCAATCGTTCTTGCTTTACTAGATATCTGGTTTTTTAGGTCTATCATATTGCGCAAACAATATAATGCTTTTATCGAATAACCTAAATATTACTTGGCCATATCATAGAAAACACCGACAGAATAAGAAGGAGCTGCAGCAATGATTTCTCCCCGCATCGCACCTGCTGTTCCAAGAGACACACCAATGTTTTTTGTAACATAAATATTAGCTTCAAAGGCGATACTTGCAAATTCAGTGTTGTTAGCAAAAATACTAGTGCTCGTTACATTTTCAGCAGTCGCTCCATTTTTGAAAGATTCTACCACATTCAATTTGGAAGTTATCCAAACTTTATTTTTTAACAATCCAATTCCAGCTTCAATTCCATATCTGAATTCTTCGGAAAATTCTTTTGTACGATTGTTGATTGCAGCATAACCACTTACATAAGATGAAATGTGTTTGCCTATTTTAAAACCAAATCCAGTATCCACTTGCAATATCTGGTTGAATTCTCCGTCACCGGTTGCTAAGTTGCCGAGCGTTCCACCATTTACTTTTCCTGATGGAATTCCAAGTATAAGGGAAACTGAAACTGGCAATTTCCCTGGTTTTGTTAATCCATATTTTATTCCTAAATCAACATCACCAAAAGTAATGATGGCTTCTCCTGCGACAATGATTTCTTGAGTTGTCATCGATTTTAAATTGTTCATATAGTTTCTACTCAACAAATTGGCGTTCAAAATGGTTGTCAAACGATCGGTCACTCCATATTCTCCATAAAAGGCAGTATTGAAAATTCCAGTAGTGACATTAGGATCAATTAAGCCTGCGTCTGTATAGTGTTGATCAAATACAGTCCACCATTCTGATAGTTTGAAATAACCTTTTCCTTTTGGTTGAGGCCAAGGTCCACCGGCAAAAGCATTGTTGAAAATCGAGACTGACAAAATTAGGATGATGATTATATTTTTCATTTGATTAATTTTTAAGGATAATATTAATTTTACAAATCTCCGTCTCCAACTTTGACATTAAAAGGTTTACAGAAATAGACGACATATTGATAATCACTGAAATCAACATTTGGAATAATATACTCGTGTGCACCATTAAATACTTCTACCGCGCCTATTTCATAAGCATTGCCAACCGAATTTGCATTGTTAGAAAGATAAACATATAATCCGGGAAGAGCAGTAGAAGCAGCATAATTATCTTCGAAAGTTAGTTTCACCCCTTCAATTGTTTCTTCAAAAGTAAAATCACCAGTAAGCTCATAAGAAGAAGTAGTTGCAATAGCTCCTGTTGATACTTGAAGATTTATAATAGTAGTAGCCCCAACGGTTACAATAATAGCATCTTGGTATTCATTGGTGCCATCATTGTAAGTTACGGATATAGTCGATGTACCTTCCATATTCGCGGTAGCCAATCCATCATCAGTAATACTAATTGCGGCAGGATTTGAACTTGACCAGATAGCTTCTATCGCAACCTCATTCCCAATGTTATTTAAAAACATTTCTTCAAATTGAAAATCAGTATTTAATTGTATTGTATCTAAAGGCGTGCTGATTCTCAAATTAGGCTCCACCATATCATCTACAAAATCATCCTGGATACAGGATTGAAAAATGAAAAGGGAGATAATTATAAAAGCTAACTGGTAAAGTTTCATATTATTGAATTTTTGAAGTTTCTTTTTCTGAAATTAATGCTGTTGCAGTTTCAATATTCCAATCAGAATGTAGTAAACGATGAATGTAGCAATTATCTGCTTCTAACAATAATTCTTGTTTTTGTTCATCCGTAATATCCCCTTCGATTTTCATTTGCACTTCAACAGTAGGCGTCAATTTTCTATCAGCTCCTCTTTTAACATTTTGAACCAATTCTGCATCAACATCTCTAATCTCCCATCCTTTTTTACGAGCAATATATCGTACAGTTGCAACTTTGCACATGGCCAATCCTGCTAACACCAATTCAGTCGGCGCTAATCCTAAATCAGTTCCTTTACTTTTGATCGGTTCATCACCAATGATGGTATGCGTACCGTTTGAAATGATTGATTGATAACCAGTTGGGATGTTTTTGATATTAATTTTTGTAGCCATGATACTATTTTTATTTGATTATAAATTTTAATTACAATACAAATATAGGGACACATGGAGGCTTGGAAATAGGCTTGTATTCCCTTTGAGTTGTCAATTTTTCCCGTAGATTAAAAAATGTATTATTAAAATGTATGATTAAAAATGTATGATGTATGATATGACCGTTTATAGGTGAGCATGTGAACACGTTACAACGGTCATATCATACATCATAAATCATAAATCATAAATCATACATCATAAATCAAACATCATAATTCAACTAACCCGAAAGTCACTAGGAGAGACCCCTTCATTCTTCTTAAAAAATCGACTAAAAGATTGTATATCCTGAAAACCAACTTCATAACCAATTTCCGAGACTGGCTTAGAAGTGTATTTTAATAACCGTCTGACTTCGACCATAATTCGATCTTGAATCAATTGAAGCGGTGTTTTGTCAGAAATTTTTCCAAAAAGATTGGACAATGTTTTTGGTGATTTATTGAGCAATGCTGCATATTCGGCAACACTGTGTTTTTCTTTAAAATTTTGTTCTACCAAAAAGTTAAAATCTCTGACAATATCAACTTGGCTAGTTTCTATTGCATTAAAATTTTCTTGTGACTTATAAATTCTTGTTGATAGAATAAGTATTCGTTTCAACATCATTTGAAGCATTTCCAATTGAAGATTATCTTTTGAGTTCATTTCAATCAACAACATTTTCCAAACGGTTTCAAGAATTTCAATATCTTCATTTGAAGGAGATAGGATAGGAACTTTGGCCGCACCAAAATAGAGTACGCCTTTACAACCGACTTCACTATCATGATCTAAAATGCAGTAAAATGGCTTATTAAATTTTAAATATTTTGCTTTTCGAATTTTATTGAAGTGCACTTTATGAAATGCTGTAAAACAAACAATCTGATTTTTGTTAAGTACTTGTGCTTTTGAATCAATCGTCATGTGATTCTCATCTTCTTCTAGCCATAGAAAGGATAGAACATCATCATCTTGCTGGTTTAGTTCATCCTTATTGAAATCTGTGATATCAATTACTTCAAAATATTCATTTGTCTTTCCTATATATTTCACAGTGTCTTTTTTACTTTGAAAATGCTTAATAGTTCAAAAATGAAAACAATGATAATTCTAAATAGTTTATCTTTCAAAAATCAATTGTCCTCTCAAATACGTTTCTTCTACTTTCGTCTCTTTTATTTGTGTTGTTGGAATTTCAAAAATATTTCTGTCTAAAATAATAAAGTCAGCTTCCTTCCCGGTTTCAAGATTTTATGTAAAATCATTTTAATTTATTCAAAGCAGTTTCCAATAAATCTTCCATCATTTTATACCCATCAATCGTCGGATGCACTTCATCATATGATAATTTTTCGGGCAAACCATTTCGGTCATCTTTCATCGGTGTATGATAATCGAGATAAATAAATCCCTTTTCCTCACAATATGTTTTCATCATGCTGTTCAATTTCAAAACTTTTCCTGCAGGGTTTAAGCCTGGATTCCAAGGAAAATCATAAGCTGGTAAAACAGAACTTAGGATCACTTGTATATTGTTAGCATCAGCTAAATCCGCCATAGATTTGATATTGTTAAAAATGGCATCGAGGGTCATCGGACCAGTATTTCCCGCGATGTCGTTGATACCTGCCAGGATAACTACTGCTCTTGGTTCTAAGTCAATGACATCAGGACGAAATCGAACGAGCATCTGAGGAGTCGTCTGACCGCTGATTCCTCGATTGATATAATTTGGATTGTCAAAAAAAGTGAGCCCTTCTTGCAGCCAACCTTCAGTTATAGAATTTCCCATAAAAACAATTCTTTGTTCATTTTTCTTTGGCATATGGAGTGCTTTATTTTGTTTAGCAAATCGTTGTAAATTTGCCCAATCTTTATCAGAAGGCAAACCAATTACATTGTCATCGAATTGATCGTATAACACCCTGCACGTATTTTCTGTACATTGTGTGATTTGAAGTTTACCTCCATCAATAACGGATTTAATTTTGTGTTTGGTGTATGCTTCTCCATTAACAATGATACCTGTTGTTTTGTACAAATTCAAAGTGGTGAATTGTTCTAATTTTGTTTTGGCAATATCATTTAAAGTAAGATAGAAGTTTTGAGAATTGTCTTTTTGTAATTCCGAAGTTGGTTTTTCCTTCAAACTTAACGGAACAAAATCAGCAGTTTCAACTACTAAAAATTTATCATCTGTTGGATCATAAAAATCTTTATTGTAAGTAATGATTCGTTGTGTGTTAGCCAATGGCATTAATGAATTTTTATCATTTGCCGTTTTAGAAATAATATAAAAACCATCTTCCAATTGTGTTGTTGGATTATTTAAGACAGGCTCAATGTGTAAAACCTTTGGAGAGCAACTTTGAATTAAGATGATGATTAGAAATAGGGTTGTATTGACGATCGTTTTCATAAGCTTGGATTTTAGCCGATTCGATTTAATACTTTTTCAAAGCAAAGACTGTTGTCGATATTTTTATAGGGACCAAATTTTGGTGTGATTACATATTTTAATTTTGAATAAAAGGCCACCGCATCTTTCATTCTTTTTCCTGTTTCCAGCACACACTTTTCAAATCCTAATTCTTGAGACCACTTTTCTAACGCGATTAAAATTTCAGTCGCGATTTTTTTACCACGAAAATTTGGATGCACATACATACGCTTGATTTCTATGGATTTTTCGTCAAATTTTTTAAATGCACCACAACCAACTGCTTCCTCATTCCAATAAGCAACAATGGTGTTGTTTAAATTTTCAATACCATTATGTTGGTGATAAAAATCATGTTCATCTCCATCAATATCAGCAAGGTAAGCATCTAGTTGATGTACAAGTTGGATAAAATCTTCATTTTTCGAATTGGTACGTTTTAGTTTTAGCATAAATTATAATAATATGTTTGTGAGTCCATTTAAATTGTCAATTACACGAGTCGTTTGAGTTGCACTTGCTTCTAATCTATTTTTGGACTGGTGCCCGTTTGCAACTAAGATACAATGAACGCCAAATTCATTTGCAACTTCCAAGTCATGAATCGTATCTCCAATTAAAACGGTTTTACTTTTATCTATTTTATTCACCTTTAATAAATGATGTCCACGATCCATTTTACTTTCTGCTCTGTAATTATCCAATCCTTCTACCATTTTGAAATAGTCTATAATCCCATAATGATTTAGCAAATGAATCGCATCTTTTTTATAAGCCGCAGTCAAAACAAATTGATCAATTTTAGTTTGTTTAAATTGTTCTAACACCTCATTCACAGATACCTGTAGACAAGAATTTTTGACATCTGCATTGTAAGCAGTAATAAATTTCGTGGTCAGTGCTTCAAAAGATTCCTTCTCAAAATCAATCCCAATCTTTTCATAATAAGCAGTAATGGGAAATCCGAATACATCACGATAAGTTTCGATATTAAGTTGCGTATCATTGTGGTTGACTAAAATTCCGTTGGCGATATCTACGCAAAGCGCTACATCATTTAGCAAAGTTCCATTCCAATCCCAGATGATATTGGTGTATTTTTTCATAGGTGGAAAATAGGGAAGATATTTTGGAATTTTACTTTTTTAAGAAGGTACTTAGTTTCCTAAGGCTGAGTAAAGCTATAGGGTGGGAAGGATTGTTGAATGTAAATACTCAAATAGGGAGTAAGGATGCTCCAATTGAATCTGAGAAAATTCAATTTAGTGATTGGGAAAATTAGCAATTAACGATAAAAATATTTATTCGTCCTTTGAAATAGTAGCTCGATAATACAATTCCTCCATCGTCAATTCAATACTTAAAGATTGTATTTTTATTGTTTGATTAATTCCTTCATACCTAATAATTTGCCACAAATCACTATTTTCATTTTTGAAATGGACATCAACAATATGTCTTTTTTGATCAATCAAAATATACTCTTTGAAACTTGGAATTTTTCTATATAAAAAAAACTTATCACCTCTATCATAATCTGAAGTAGATTTTGATAATACTTCAATTATCAAAATGGGATTCATAACTGAATTTTCATCTTCTGGTGCGGTTTTGATTTCATCACAAATCACCATACAGTCTGGATAAACATAACTATTTGATTTTTCAATAAATAATTTTACATCACTATTAAAAGGTAAACAAGTCGATTCCTTTGCTTCTAATTTTTTACGTAAACTACTATATATGTTCCCTCCAATCAAGCCGTGATTTAAGGTACCTCCTGCTAAAGCATAAATTTTTCCGTTATGAAATTCATGTTTAGTTTTTGTTTCTTGTTCTTTTAAAATGTATTCTTTGACTGATACGTTAGACAATTTGTGCGCTTTCATAATTATTTTTCTAGTATAAAATCTTATTTAAAGATACTCATTTTAAAAAAAAGAAAAGCCCTCGCTTTCGCGAAGGCTTTCTTTTAGAATTATATTTTTAAAGATAAATCCTAGTAACGGTTTCCACCGCCACCGCGATTGTAACCACCACCGCCTCCGCGGTTGTTGTCTCTACGTTCTCTTGGTTCTGCTTTCTTAACCACGATAGTTCTACCATCTAGGTCAGTGTCATTTAAACCGTTAATTGCTGCTTGTCCTTCTTCGTCGCTTGCCATTTCTACAAATCCAAAACCTTTAGATCTGCCTGTAAATTTGTCCATAATGATTTTGACTGAATCTACAGCACCGTACTGAGCGAATGCGTTTTCTAAAGTAGACTCGTGAGTGTCAAAGTTTAATTTGGCTACAAAAATGTTCATAATAAAAAAAAATTAAAAATTAAAAAAAATTGAGAGTCGGATTAGGAGAAGACAAAGACTAATAACTTACTTGAAAGCAAAGAAACTGATTAACTACTAAATGACTAACATGATAATAACTCTGGAAAATTGAAAGAAGTTCCCTCAATTCCCATTTCGTGTATAAAGATAAGTATATTTTTCATAATAATTTCAAATTTTATGGTAACAAACTGATTTAAAATGGTTTAGCTATTTCTTGAATTTGAAATTAATCCACTTTTATTTGGTAGTTGAGAAGTATATGCAGGCTTCTAAGGTCTTTTTATTTGATAATTGTGATTAAAAATGAACGTGTTGTCAGCTTTCAAACTAATTTATTAGTTATAAAAACACCTAGTTAAGTATCAGATAATCAATGATTTATAAAAATCTGATCAAAACTTTAACATTTTAAAACTAATAAATTAGTTGATAAACTAATCGATTAGTTATAGATTTGAATTAAAATTAATAGTCTATGAAAAAGTTAGCACCAAGAGAAGAGCAAATAATGCATGTGTTGTGGGAGATTGGTCCTTCATTTATAAAAGATATAATTGAAAAATTGCCAGAACCCAAACCACATTATAATAGTGTATCGACCATGGTTAGAATTTTGGAAACGAAAGGATTTATTGGTCATACTGAATTTGGAAAAAGTCATCAATATCACGCGATCCTTCCTAAGGAAGAATATCAAAGTAATGCTGTCAATGATATGTTGGGAAAATATTTCAACAATTCATTTTCTGAAATGATCGCATACTTTGCTAAAAAAGAGAAAATTGATGAAGCAGAATTAAATAATATTGTCGAAATGATCAAAAACAAAAAGTCATGATACCCTACATCGCTTATGTTTCCATATTGTTTGCAGCCACCTTCATTGTGTATTGGTTGTTTTTAAGAAAAGAGACTTTTTATAAAATAAATCGCTTTTTTCTAATAGGAGCAATTTTTGCTTCATTGGTCATCCCATTATTGACCGTACCTTCTTATATTTCATTTAGACCACCAGTTGTAGAAGTCACCAACACGACGCAGCCGGGACGAATTGTTGAGCTGACTGAAATGAGAAATGAAAGGTATACCAAAAATGCAGAAGCTCCTGCGATTATCAATAATATTGAGTCAATTAGCGAAGAGGCATTGTTGGTAAAACCGGTGGAAGCAGATAAAAGTTGGTTGGCAACATTGAGTGAGGTCAATTATTGGAAAGTACTTTGGTACATTTATCTAATTGGTGTTGGGATATTTGCAATTACGTTTTTAATTCAATTTGTAATTATCATGTTGCAAAAACGTAATCTACAATACATTCAAGATGGTAAGTTCAAAATTTATGAGTTAACTGAAGACGCTTCTCCATTTTCATTTATGCGTTGGATTTTCATCAATCCAGAGTTGTATGATTTTGAGACTTATAATCAGATTTTGGAACATGAAAAAATCCATGTTGCTCAAGCACATTATTTTGACAAAATGTTGGCTGAAATTGCGGTGATTTTTAATTGGTTCAATCCATTTGTTTGGATGTACAGAAAAGCAATCACTAATAATTTAGAATTCTTGACGGACTTTGAAATGATCGGAAAAGGAACAGAACCCAAAACCTATCAAATGAGTTTGCTCAAAGTTTCAGTTCCTCAACATGGTCTGAATCTGACGACTAATTATAATGAGTCATTCTTATCTGAAAGAATCAAAATGATGAATGCTAAAAAATCATCTGCTAGATCAAGTTGGAAGTATCTACTCATTTTTCCATTATTAGGTTTGTCTATGGCAACATTGAATGCAGTAAAGCCAATAACAACTGAATTGACAAGTAATATTTCAGATGTGGATGCTGAATCAGAAAACCAAATCACAAAAGTAATTTCGAAAAAACCGACTACAAAAAAGAACAGTAACAAAAATTTAGTTGTCGGTCAACAAATCGAAAGTGATGAAAAAGAAGAAAAAAATAACACCCAAATTACGACTACCACCACAACCAATTTCGAAGTGGAAAATCAGATGGAAACGATTCAAAAAGAAAATCGTCGAACATTCGAGGAACAGATTACTGATCAAATATTAAGTACGATTGCAGAAGCGACTAGTTCAAAAACAAATTCATCAACTAGTTCGAAGAAATTTAGTGGCTTTGACAACTTTACTGGCGATTTCCAAGAAAGTATTAAAAATACAAGCAAAGAAATAGCAAAAGCTCATGCTAATGAATATCAAAAAATGGGTGAAGCGTTTATTGAAAAATTTGAAAAGCAACAGATTGAAAAAGCTTCTACAGATAGAATTGAATATCAATCTGAAAAAGAAAAACACCCTGTAAGTAATGTAACAAGTCATTCGATTAACAAGGTACGCCCAGGTAAATGGGATGGTAAAGTGAAAGGGGAAGAGCTTTGTCTAAATCTAAACTATAAAAACAACCATAATACATCATTCTGTATTGAGATCAGTGAGATCAAAGGATTTGTAGATGGTGAAAATGTTACTTTTCAAGTGGTAAGGGATGCTGGTACTTTGACATTGGATGGATCATTTAAAAGAAAAAATGGATCAGGGAGTTTTGAATTTGAAGATGATCGAAGCTTTAAAAGTTTTATCGAAAATGCTTTGAGTGGTGCAAAGGTGGATGACAGCGATATGTTTATGTTTTTTATAATCGACATGGATAGAAATTTTGTAAAAACAGTTGTCGAAAGTGGTTATGATATTTCTGTTGATAACTTGGTAGAATTTGGAATTTTCAATATCAATGGTTCTAAACTAAATGAGTTTGAAAGAATCGCTAAGAAAATAGGTAAAAAACGAATTTCTCCTAAAAGAATGATTGAAATGCAAATCCATGGGGTTGATGAAGAATTTGTAGATGATATGTTACAAAATGGTGATCGCGATGTAACCATTCAAAATTTGGTTGCTGCGAAAATTCACCAAGTAGATCCAGAAGTGCAAAAAGCATTGGATAGATATGGTTTTGAAAATTTTTCTTTTGAGAAATTGATTGAAATGGAAATTCACGGTGTGACTCCTCAATATATCAAAGAAATGTCTTCAGTTGGTTTGACCCATATGAGTGCTACAAAACTAGTTGAATTTAAGATTCATGGCGTCAATGTTAGGGATATTGAAGCGTTTCGAAAAATGGATTTAGATGATATAACGCCATCCAACATAGTTGCAGCAAAAATTCACGGTGTCACTAAAAAATATGTAACGTCCATCAGAGATTCTGGAGCTCGCGAAATAGATTTACAAGAATTAATTGCCGCACGAATACACGGAGTAACAGCTGACTTTATTGCAAAAGCGAAAAGAAAAGGACATGCTAACAAAGCACTTTCAAAGTATGTCGAATTACGAATACACGGTCTAAAATAATATCAAACAATATTTTTAAGCTCTAGTTGGTCACGAACTAACAACCATCATTTTTTAATTGTCAATTAAGAAACAGTGGCGGAGCTATGTCTAAACTGATTTAAAATTTTAATTAACCAATAAAATATTAACAATGAAAAATCTAATTATTTTAAGTTTCTGCGTTTTGAATTGTTACGTAGTACTTGCACAAAAAAAGAGTTGTAATTCAATGAACAACAATAGTTTCAATAAAACTCATTCTGAAATTATTACTAAGGAAATTAAGTTCGAAAGAAATAGTAACGACAATATTTTTATGATTGAAAATGTAAACGGAAATATTAAAGTAGAAGGCTATGGTGGTAACACAATTCAAGTTGAAGTAGAGAAAGTAATCAAATACGATGATAGAGAATTTTTAGCACAAGGAATTAAAGATATCAATCTTGGTGTTTTTCAAAACAAGGATGGTGTCTGTTTGTATATGGATGCACCATTTGTCACTTTCAATAAAGAAGACATGAATTTTGATTACAAAAAAAGTAATAAAAATAAAGACTGCGAAAGTGCAAAATGGGATGCGATAGATATCAATGATGCGTATCGATATGAATTAAATTACAAAGTAAAAGTACCAAGAACCGTTAATGTAAAGATTGATAATTTGAGTGGTCCTAGATTAGAAGTGAGCAATATCAAAGGGGACATGATGGATCTCAGAAATGCTAGCGGACATATTTTTGTCAACAACTTAGATGTTGAAGATATCGATATTCAAACAATGAGTGGTCATATTCAAGGAGAAGAAATAATTGCGGATGAATTAGCTGCTCAAACAATGAGTGGTCATGTAAAACTCAACGCTGTAAGTGGAGCTGCTACCCATGCAACTTCTATGAGCGGACATGTTATTATTAACTACAATGAAAATCCGAAAAAAGCTTCTGAATATACTTCTATGAGTGGTCATGTAGACATCGGTTTTCAGCCTGGATTAAATGCGGATATCTCACAAGTTGTAAACAACAACGGAAAATTGTACTCTGATTTTACCGATCTATCGAGTCAAACCAACACAAGTCCAAGTTCAAAGAAAAAGAAAAATTCTTGTTCAGCAACTTGTTCTGGAATGAGTAAGAAAGCAAATTACAAAGCTGGAAGAGGTGGAGACCAATTCTCTTTCTCAACAATGAATGGACATGTCAAAGTAAGAAAAATCTAATTTCAACAAACCTATCTTTTGTTGAATTAATCGTATAAACTAATAAAAAAATCACCTAAGCTTTTGTGAATGGACATGCATTCACCTGGGGAAGCTGTGCTAAAATAAAACCGCCATGAAACTAATTAATGTATTTGTATTGATGTTGTTATGTTGCAATTTATCTGCCCAAGAGAAAAAACAACCTTTGGAAAAAAGAAAATACAACACCGAGAAAATTGAATCTAATGTACCACCTCAAATTGATGGTATTTTAAATGATGCAGCATGGAATCAAGTAGAATGGGGTGGTGACTTCATCCAACGTATTCCAGATGAAGGAAAAGCACCTGGTCAAAATACACAATTCAAAATTTTGTATGATGATCGTTTCTTGTATGTTGCATTAAATTGCTTAGATACAGAGCCTGATAAAATCGTTAAGCAATTATCTCGACGAGATGGTTTCGAGGGAGATTTTATTATTGTTAGTTTGGATAGTTATCATGATTTGTCAACTTGCTTTTCCTTTGTGGTTACAGCAGCTGGAGTTAAAGGAGATGAATTGTTATCTCAAAACGGAAACAGTAGTGATGGCAATTGGAATCCAATTTGGTATACCGATGCTCAAATAAATGCAGATGGATGGTCAGCTGAAATGAAAATTCCATTAACACAACTACGTTTCAGTGCAGTCGAAAATCAAGTATGGGGTTTGCAAGTTGATCGTAAGATTTTTCGCACCACTGAAAGAGTAGGATGGCAGCGAGTACGTCAAGATGATGCAGGTTGGATTAGTAATTTTGGTGAACTTCATGGTTTGAAAAATTTAAAGCCAAAGAGACAAGTTGAATTACAACCTTACGTAGTTGCAAAGTTAGAAAAGAAAGAAAGTGAACCTGGAAATCCTTTCGAGACTGGTTCGGATTCAAAAATAAATGCTGGATTGGATGGGAAAATAGGAGTAACCAATGATCTAACGTTGGACTTTTCTATCAACCCAGATTTTGGTCAAGTAGAGGCGGATCCTGCAGCAGTTACTTTAGATGGGTATCAGCAGTTTTTTGATGAGCAACGACCGTTTTTTGTTGAAAATTCCAACATATTCAGCTACCCATTTTCTAGATCTGAAGCAGGCAATACTTTTTGGAGTGACAATTTATTTTATTCGAGAAGAATTGGAAAGAACCCTTCTTATTATCCCGAATTAGGAGACAATGAATATTCCAAGAGACCGAACAATACAACGATTCTAGGTGCTGCTAAATTAAGTGGTAAAACAAAGAAAGGTTGGTCAATCGGAATCTCTGAAAGTGTAACTGCAAAGGAATACGAAACAATTGATAACAATGGAGAAACGCGTGAAGAATTGATCGAACCATTGACTAGTTATTTTGTGTCTAGAGTATCAAAAGATTTCAATAAAAGAAATTCTATTATAGGTGGAATTTTGACTTCCACAAACCGAAAAATTGAAGGTGATTTAGATTTTTTACATAAATCGGCAGTTACTGGTGGGCTAGATTTTAGTCACTTTTGGAAGGATCGTGCATGGTATGTTAAGGGTAACTTTATAGCAAGCCAAGTAAGTGGAACAAAGGACGCCATTTACAATACGCAAACTTCCATTACTCATTTATTGGATCGACCTGGCGCATCTCATTTACAAGTAGATACTGCTGCCACGAGTCTTAGAGGGGCTGGTGGAATGGTGAAAATCGGTAGAGTAACGGGCAAAAAATTTATGTTTGAAACAGGTGCTACGTTCCGTTCACCAAAACTAGAATTGAATGACATTGGCTTCTTACGTACAGGTGATGATATCCGAAGTTTTACCTGGGCAGGGTATGGTTGGAGAGAACCATTCTCAATATTTAACAATATGCAGGTAAATGGAAACCAATGGATCGTGACTGATTTTGGAGGAAATTTAAAAGAGTGGTCTTACAATTTCAATATGAATATGTGGTTCAAAAATAACATGAGTTTTGGAATTGGTTCCAACATAATTGCAGTAGATATTTCAAATAGTATTTTAAGAGGCGGACCAAGATTTGCATCGATGCCTTCATTGGGTCCATCTATGTGGTTTAATTCTGATAATAGAAAACGAATCAGTTGGGGAGGCAATACTTGGGGGAATTTTGCAAAAGATAAAGCCAATAAAAATATGGCTGGAAACATTTATTTGAAATGTAGACCAATGAATACTTTAGATTTTCGACTGAATTTACATCATTCTGTTTCCAAAAATGAACTACAATATGTAACGCAAGTTGAAGTAGCGGATCAAACGAAATATATCATTTCGCAAATTGACAGAAAAACACTTGCCTTGTCATTGCGTGTAAACTATACTATAAATCCGAATTTAACTTTGCAATATTATGGTGAACCTTATGCAACTAAAGGCGAATATTCAGATTTTAAAGAAGTCACAAATGGAATTGCAAAAGGATATGCTGATAAATTTGACGCCTACAAAGATAACCAAGTTAGTTTCGATGTAGATGGTGATGCGTACCATTTTGACAAAAATATTGATGGTGAAAATGAATTTTCAATCGGAAATCCGGACTTCTCTTATGTTCAGTTTCGCTCCAATTTAGTATTGCGTTGGGAGTACCTTCCAGGGTCTGAGTTATTCTTGGTTTGGTCACAAGGCGCAACTGGTGGTGGTGATCCGCAAGATGATTTGGTCAAAACATTGGATGACGAGATATTGGGAGAAAAATTGGAGAATATATTTTTATTAAAAGCTACCTATCGTTTTGGATTGTAAAAAAAGGATAGCTGATTTTAACAGAATTAAATAATGATTATGCGAAAATATATTGGGTTAATAATTTGTCTAGCGATATATATTACCTCTTGTCAATCACAAGAAAAAATAATTGCGCCGTCAACAAATGGCACTTGGGAATCACTTGGTTCCGGTTGGATGTTAGAAATAAAAGATAGCATTGAATATACGTTTTATGATTATACGGCTATTTCATGTTTGACAAAAAGAAGTGGTGCATTTAAAGAAATAAAAGAATCATTAAAATTGAGTAATGATACGCTTTATGTAGCATCATCCGCTTATTGGGATAAATTTGTCAGGGCTGAAAAATTACCACAAGCATGTAATCAAAAAATAGATAAGGTTAAGTCAGAGGATCCAATCTACAATTTTGATGTTTTTGCCGAAACTGTAAAAGAACATTATGCTTATTTGGAGCTAAACAAAATAAATTGGAATGAACTTTATCTAAAGCAAAAAAGTAAGTTGAATAGCCAAACTACAGATGCAGAATTATATCTTTTGCTCGAAGAAACACTAGAGAAATTAAATGACAATCATGCATACTTGGAAGCCACCGATGAGGTTGAAGAATCCGTAGATGCAATGTTTGATGATGAAATTGAAAGTACAGATGACGATGCATTGCCAGAATATGGAGATTTACCTGTGGCTGAAATGGTGGCAAAACATCATTTGCAAGAAGAAATGACAAAAGATTCTTGGTTGGTACAATGGGGGAAGTTAAACAATGATATCGGATATGTGCAAATTAAAGCAATGTGGTTACATGGAGATTTGGATATTCCCCAACAATTAATTGACGAAGTAGGTTTTGTTGAAGCTTACATAAAAGTTTTCAACAAAATGTATGATTCGGATTATGTAGCAAAGGAAGTTGAAGGAATTAGCAATACGATGGATAAGGTGATGAATGATTTATCAAACATGAAATCAATTATACTAGACGTTCGCTTTAATGGAGGTGGACAAGATGCCGTGAGCTACGAAATACTGAGCAGATTTATTCCGCAAAGAATTAGGGTGGCTAACCATCAATTTAGGTATGGAAATAAACATACCGAATTAATACCTATTTATATTGACGGAAGAAAAGATGCGTACACAAAACCAGTTTACATCCTTACTTCAAGAAAAACAGGAAGTGCGGCTGAGTCGTTTTCACTGGCATCAATGGAAATGGTCAATGTGAAAAGAATCGGTTCCCCAACAGCAGGAGCGATGTCAAGTGCACTTGAAAAAAGATTGCCAAATGGTTGGTTATTTTGCATTTCCAATGAAATCGCAAAGGACAATAATGGCAATTTTTATGAGAACAAGGGCGTGCCACCTGACTACAAATTGGATTACCCATCAGATATACAAACGTTTTTCAGAAGCGTGGCCAATGATTTAGAAAAAGACAAACAAGATATTTTGAAAGCAATTGAAATGTTAGAAGATAGATGATTAGAGTTACAACAGTCTTCTATCTCCACTTATAATATTGAAGGGTGATTAAAAACTGCCCAAACAGAAAGAGTAAAGAGTTGATTCGATTTTTGGATAGGCGAGCAATCGGCTGTCCAATTTTTCAAACATTTAAAAAACAAAAATGAAATATTTAATTATCCTATTGGTAAGTACATTTTCATTGTCGAATTCGGCAAATGCTTGTACCATGTTTAAAATCACCAAAGACGGAAAAACTATTGTCGGGAATAACGAAGATTGGATCAGTCCTAATAGTCAGTTTTGGTTTGTGAAAGGTGAAGAAGGGGAATATGATGTTATGAATGTTGGATTGATAAATAATTTTGCGCAAGGTGCTATTAATAACAAAGGATTGGTATTTGATGGTTTTGCAAATCCATTCCTAGAAATAAAAAATGTAGAATGGAAGAAGGACATTCCGATTGGTCAAGCTGTTCGCAAAATTATGCATTCATACGAAAATGTAAGAGAGGTTAAAGCTTATTTATCAACGATTAATTTAAGTTCATTAGCTGGTGGTCAATTGGTTTTTGTAGATAGATCAGGAACTTATTTGATCGTCGAAGGAGATGAGTTAATAATTGGTAGTGAATCAGAAAAATCGTTTTCTAATTTTTATTATTCTCAAATTGAATCAATTGAAGAAGTTGAATTACAGAATGTCAAAAATGGTTTGGCCTACTTAAAAAATGTAACGCCAGATCCTACTTTGGAATATTGTGGAACAGTGATGAATAATTTTTCAAACCCTGATGGATTCACCCAATATTCGACTATTTATGACCTTGAAAAATTGACAATTCGGGTTTATTTATTTCATGACTATTCCGAATATGTTGAAATTAATTTGTTGGAAGAATTAGAAAAAGGAGATCGTAAAATGATGATACCTGAATTGTTTTCAAAGGATTCTCAAGGGTATCAAAATTATTCAAAATTTAATGACGCTGAAGACCCAGCAAGATTTGTTAGAGAATGGGTAGAAGAAGAATCCAGGACAGAAGAACAATTAGTCAAAAGTGGATTTGCATACAACATAAACGTAATAGGGTACGAATGGCTTTATGATAAAAATAATATTAAAGGTGCTATTAAAATATTCGAATATGCTACGGATATTATGCCCAATGATGCCAATCTTTATGATAGTCTCGGGGAAGCTTATTGGAAAAACGAAAATTATTTAGCTGCCATCAGCAACTATGAAAAATCATTGTTGCTTAATCCCAAAAATAACAATGCAAAGGATGCTTTGAAGCAAATAAAGAAAATTGTCAAAAACAAAATTCAACCACAGATAATTCGTTCATCGAAAAACACCGCTAGTTTCAGAGCAGGTGATTCCTATTGGGAGGATTCATGGAAAATTATTGATTATGAGGATCCATCGACTTGGTATGTAGTGCCTGAGCCCAATGAATCGAAACGAGTAACTTATATCACGGACTTGGATTCACTAACATTTGATGTTCATTTGAATGAATTGATAAAATTCAAAGTAGTTTTAAATGAAAAAGATACAGTTAATTTGCAAATTAAAGGTGTGGATGTAAAAGCAGTGTTTGATGAAGCCTATCAAAGTGAGCATAGAAATAAGACGTTTGTTGAAATTCCTGAAATTTATGAACTCATCAATGTTGTTTTTGCATTGACCTCTCTTTCGGCTGAAGAAAATTCACATGTGGTTCGTACCGATGTTCCTTACCACCAAGTAGTAATTGATTGGTTTGAAAAGTATCAAGAGCATGAAGTTGTAAAAGTGATTGATGAAATATTGAGAGCTGATTTTTCAATGTATTATGGCTTAAAAATGGATAGCTATATTTATCATTTTGTTGATGATAAAATAGTTTCAAAAGAAATTTACAATCGGATTGCTCAAAACGTAGGAGAGAATGTAATGCCTTCCGAATTGTTACTTCAATTAGAAGATTTTTACCATAAAACTAACTTTAAGGAATTTTATAATCGAAACTTAGATTTATATAACAAACAAATTGCTCATTTCGAAAAAGAAATCAATACTGCTCAAATGCAAAGTTGGTTGAATAAAAATTTCCCAAAAACTTCCTATGATTGTTTCATAGTAATTTTTTCTCCACTTGTCGATTGGAATCAATCTGCTGCTTGGTTTGACAACAATGGTTTCAAAGAAGCACAAGCGCATATCAATTTTCCTTATCCTTCTGAATCCGACAAAAAGAGAACGAAAGCGGAAAATATTTTAATGGATGGGCAAATATTGTTTACAGAATTCAATCATGCTTTCATCAATCCAGAAGCGGAACCATATTTTAAAACCAAACAATTTAAAGAAGCATTTTCCAATTTAGGTTTTTGGACAGTAGAAGAAAGTGTTGCTGCTAAAAGCTATTCCAATGCAGCAAGTACTTTCAATGAGTACATGAATTGGTGCTTAGTAAGTTTATATTTTTTGGACACCACACCCGAAAATGTTTATAAAAGTGCAATTGAAGCAAACACAGAATGGCAAACAAATAAGAGAGGATTCAAACATTTTAAATCGTTTAATGAAAACCTAATTAAGTTATATACCAATCGGAAGGAGGGGCAGACGGTGGCAGATTTGTATCCGGAAATTATTGCTTGGTGTCATCAATTTGCAAGTGAAAATAGCAAAAAGAAATGATCACTAATATTGAGGCGATTTTCAACGAATCTATTTAAACATCGACTATAAATTACACAAATAGAAACACTAAAAAGCTAATTCGATGTAGGTAATTCGATGTAGGTAGGATGGGTAAGTAATTGCCTGTCCATTTTTTATTTCCAAATTTAACATATAACATACAACGTTTCCGACCTAGTTTACATCTATCTTGTAGTTACGATCAAATCCAAACATTCTAGATTTGTATTCTAAAACAAACAAAAAACTCAAGATATGAACAGAAGTATATTTCTAATCATTGCAATCTTTATAAGTTGTATTTCAAACAATTTATTTGCGCAAAATATAAAAGTAGAAGGAGTGGTATTTAACAACCACACAGGCTTGCCGCTAAAGGGCGTAGATGTATCCATAAAAGGTGAAAAAAATGTTGTATTCTCAGATTCAACTAGCATTAAAAGGAGGACAGATGCAACTGGTAAATTTATAATTGAAGCCGATTCGACTCAAATTCTTGTATTCAGTATTAGTCGTTTTGATAAGTTAGAAATTCCGATTAAAGGTAGAAATGAGATCATGGTTTCGATGTCACCAACGATAAAGCCATCACCAGTTGAATACGAAACAGTTACAGAACAAGTTTTATCAAAACCCGAGTCTAGAAGTTTTGTTAATACGCCTGACGGTATTCGTGAAGTAGTAATTCCAGCAGAATATGAGACCATAACAAAGAAAGTTATCAAAGCCCCTGCATCTACCAGAATGGCGTATACATCTGCAACGCCTATTCCACCAAGCGGTAACTTCATGCCATTTAACGAGAGCTACTCAAAAATAAGTGAAAACGAGTTTAAAACTGTTAGTGAAAATCCAATGTCAACTTTCTCAGTAGATGTAGATAATGCAGCTTATAGCAATGTGAGAAGGTACATCAATCAAGGAAATTTGCCACCAAAAAATGCAGTTCGAATTGAGGAAATGATTAATTATTTCAATTACGATTATCCTCAACCTAACAATGAAGTGCCGTTTAGTATCAACACGGAAATTGCAACTTGTCCTTGGAATGAAGATAACCTATTGTTACATGTAGGATTGCAAGGAAAAGAAATTCCTCAAGACAATTTGCCACCTTCTAATATTGTTTTCTTATTGGATGTTTCAGGATCAATGAGCGCAGCTAATAAATTGCCGTTGTTAAAATCGTCTTTAAAATTATTACTCGATAATCTTCGAAAAGAAGACCGAGTTGCAATCGTGACTTATGCTGGAAGTGCAGGTTTGGTATTAGAATCAACTCCTGGAAATCAAAAGAAGAAAATAATTGAAGCATTAAATAAACTAAAATCAGGTGGTTCAACTGCCGGTGGACAAGGATTGAAATTGGCTTACAAAGTGGCACAAGAAAATTTGATTGAAAACGGAAACAACAGAATCGTTTTAGCCACTGATGGTGATTTCAACGTAGGAGTAAGTAGTGACGACGCAATGAAAAATTTAATTGAAGAAAATAGAGACAATGGAATATCCATCTCAGTTTTAGGATATGGAATGGGAAATTATAAAGATTCCAAAATGGAAACAATTGCGGATAACGGAAATGGAAATTACGCATATATCGACAATTTGTTAGAAGCCAAAAAGACTTTAGTCAAAGAGTTTGGAGGCACTTTCCATACCATTGCAAAAGATGTTAAGTTTCAATTAAAATTCAATCCTAAATTTATCTCATCCTATAGATTGATTGGATATGAAAATAGATTGTTGGCAGATAAAGATTTTGAAGATGATAAAAAAGATGCGGGCGATATCGGTTCAGGTCACAATGTCACTGCCTTATATGAAATTCAGCTGAAAGAAGAAGTAAGTGCGCCTGAGAAAAGAAAATATCACACTTCTGATTTGGCAAGCTCAACTCCTGAAGAAACTGATTTATTAACATTAAGCTTACGTTATAAAGAGCCAAAAGGAACCAATAGTAAATTGGTCGAAGAACAAATCGAATATGCGTCTGTTGCTCAAAATCAAGTAACCAATAATTTCCATTTTTCTGCGGCGGTTGCAGAATTTGGTATGTTGTTGAGAGATTCAAAATTTAAGTCCAATGCCACTTGGGAATCTGCAATTAAAATGGCAAATAGTAGTGTAGGTTTAGATGTAGATGGTTATCGTGCAGAGATGATCGAGTTGATGCAACATGCAAAAGGATTTAAATAATGAATGACGGAGGTGTTTTCAATAATAAGTATACCAGTCAATGATTTGATTTGCAAATAAATTGTTATAAAATAAATAGATGGGCAAGAAATTGTCTGTCTATTTTTTTTGGAATGCAGTCGAAAAGTTAATACTTATTCGATCAGATTTTTTCATATCTTTATTTTGTTCTAAATATTATTTAGAAATGAATTGTACAAATCATGACGAAAAGATCAAATATTCTATTGTTTTTATGTATTGCAATCCTAACAAGTTGCAATCCCAAGATTCCAAATAATTTGATTTATATAGACCAATCACAACCATTTAATCAGCCACAAGTATTTGCGCCTAATTTTATCAGCAAAGATACCATTGCGGAATTCGGATCCGTGTTCAACAAAAAGGGAGATGAGTTTTTCTTCGCAATTGATAACAAAGGTCATGCGAAAATAAATTACACAACTATAAAGGATGGTCAATGGCTTGAACCGATAACAATAGTCGCCCATCCAACTTATAGTTATAATGATCCTTTTCTTTCGCCAGATGAAACTAGGCTGTATTATATATCAAATATGCCAAGAAATGAGACCGACACCATTGCTGATTTTGATATTTGGTACGCTGAAAAAGATGAATATGATTGGGGATATAGCTGGTCAGAACCAATCAATGCAGGCCATGAAATCAATACTGATGCCAACGAATTTTATATCTCATTTTCCAATGATGGAGCGATGTATTTCGCGACCAACAAAGAAAATTACGAAGACAGAAAACATGATTTTAATATCTTCAAGTCAGTTTTCGAAAATGGTAAATTCCAAACACCAATAAAAGTAAGTGATGCTATCAATTCTAAAAGATATGAAGCAGATGTATTCGTTGCGCCTGACGAGTCTTATCTTATTTTTTGTTCGGCGAGAAGATCCGGTTTTGGCAGAGGGGACTTATATATTAGCTTCAAGGATGAATCTGGAAATTGGACGGACGCCATCAACATGGGCGAAACCATCAACTCCGAAGGTCATGAAATTTGTCCATTTGTAACACACGATGGGAAATATTTTTTCTATACTAGCAATCAAGATATTTATTGGGTGAGTACTGGGGTTTTTGATGTTATAAAAAATAGGGTGAAGAAATAAATACAAATTTTATTCGATTTCGTCTAAAAGTCAACTTCATTCATCGTTAAAAAATGCTTTATAAAGTTAAACCAGTTACTTTATAGTAAACGTCTAATTATGCTAAAATTATTAAAGGTCTATTTAAAGATTCACGAATTCACTACTGAAAATATTGAGTCAAGTCTGATAGGGCAAGAATTTTGGTTAATCTATTTTGGACTAAAGTATGGTGATTTCAAAACAAGGAAACAGATTCTAACAACGTTGACACATCACACCATTACAAAACCATTCCTAATCCGTAGATTGCTTTTTATCGTTAAAGAAGATTTTCTAGAAAATAGTGAATTAGCACTGAGGGTTTTAGAAAATACAACTATAAAGAATGCTGCTGTTCAGCACAAGTTGATTAACGCAAAAGAAATTTATTTAGATAAAGTCAGAAGAGAAGATAATTTAATTCGGTTTCATCAAAATTTCATATCACCAATAAAAGGAAAGATGTTTGACAAATCTAAAATGGAGCGATTGGCAATTGTTAGAGAGCAAGTGAAAGATGGGATTCGGATGCATTAAGGAATAAAAAAATGAGCAATACTAGCATTCGCTATTATTGCCCATTTAAACCTCAAAAAACAATGATTAAATACTAATCTTTAACTAATTTCTTTTGTGCGATGCTACCATCTTCAAATTTCACTTCGATAAAGTAAAGACCTGAATTAAGATCGATTAAATTCAGTTTAATGTTATTATCTGCAGTATTAAAGTTTTGGGTTCCAAAAATTATTTTCCCTTGAAGATCAATAATATTAATGACTTCTACAGCTGCAGTATTTTCTGGAATAACGACCGTTAGTTCATTTAACAATGGGTTTGGAAATAACTCTAAGTCGCTAATAATTGTTTCTTTAGTTCCAACAGGACCATTGAAAATAAAAGGATTTTCTGATGATGCTTCAAAAACAACGCCTGTACCATCTACTAAAACACCATTGTCTTGAGAGATAACTTTAAAATAGCCATCTCCGTATTCACAACAAATTCCATCTAAATAGTAATCTGCTATAACGAAACGATGGCAACCGTTTGCTGGAATTAGTGCTTCTTCCATGTATAATGTGTTTGCCTCATATGCACCTGGATCTTCTGGCGCATCTGCACTTCCTTGTGTATCAACATTCACATCAAAACCAACAGCTAGATTTCCTCCCTCTGCAACGATTTCATTTCCTTCGTTTAAAATGGCCCAATAAGTTTCTCCGCCATAGTCATCTGTGAAAATTTCAATGTTGACAGTTTGCATTTGAGTTGCTGATGGAAAAAGAATAGCTGAAGTCAAAATGTTATCATCTGGAAATTCATCAGCAACATTATTGACATTAGTTAGTTCGATTGTAATATCAGTGTTAGCTGCAGCGACTTCTGGAAAAGATACCTCGCTTACTGCAAATGGATTTAAAGAACCACTCCAATTAATTTCCTCAGTCGCTCCATTGATGTTTATCGCAAAAGTAGCTTGTGTCATAACTTGGCTTCCTCTGTTTTGAAAAGTAACTTTTGGAGTAAATGTTTGTTCTTCACAAACAACGCCTTCCACACCGATATATTCAATTAATTTTCCATTATTTGCCCCCATTGCTTCTGGGCAAGACTGAATTACATTATTGTAAGTAGAAGAAACATCTTGCCAGTTTACTTCCACAACTGACCTGTCCGGACATATGAAATAAATAGTAGGGTACCCAATAACATAATAGTCATTTGCAATGTTTCCAATCTCACCACTACCTTCCATTTCATCTATCATTGGGTATGGTGTACCCGTAATCCAATCTCCTTGAGATGCACCGCCTCCTTCTAATTCGGCTTGACCGGTTGTTAGGTCAGATTCAATAGACATAACAAAGACTTCATTCGTTCCATCCGGTCCTAGTTCATCCCAAATATCAGCTAGGACATGTTCACTGTGAAATGTCCAACAAGGTCCACACCATGTTGCATAAATATCGATGATGACAGTTTTATCCTGATCTAAAATATCATATAAGTTATGTTGGTTGCCGTCGAGGTCAGTAACGGTAAAATCTGGCGCGACAAAATTCGCAGGAAGTTGACCATAGATATTTGATATTACTATAGTCAAAATTAGTAGTGTAAAGATTTTTTTCATGATTCGGAATTCGTTTTAGAAATAAAAATTAATTACTCAATTTACTTTTAATTAGTCATTCCTTTTAAGAAAAATAATGTAATTTAAGGAATTAGAATATGGATTAAAATTTCATATTTAAATATAAATATTTGTAAATGTGTTTAAAAATTGGCAATAAATAAGGAATTAGAATGAGTAAATATGTTCACGATTTAGTAAATAAGATGACAATGCGTGAGAAGGGATACTTTAAAACTATGTCAAGTTTAAGTGGAAACGACGATAAAAATTACTTGCGTTTGTACAAATACGTTGAGCAAAATTCTAATTATAATCAATCTGATGTTCGTGAAAAATTTAAAGATTCAAGCCTAGGTAAATATTTGAGTTCTGAATATAATTACTTAGCGGAGCAACTAATTAAAAGCTTGGTTAACTATCATTTTGATAAATCTGAAAAAAACAAGATTCGTAAGTCGATTCAATTTATTAATATTTTAATCGATAAAGGCCTAAGGAAAAAAGCACTAAAGATTTTAAGACATATTAAAAAGTTGGCTTATAAGAATGAATATTTTTCTGAAGTACTGACCTTGATTGATTTGGAAGAGGAGCTATTATTCAAACAAGGTATTTTAGGATTCACTGAGAAATTAAAAGATTTCAGTGCTGAAAGACAATTGTTGATAGATAAGATAAATAATTTAACCCGTTTTAGGTTGCTTAGAGAAGAGATTAAAGAGCTTTGGTTTCAAGAAGGATATTTGAGTTCAAAAATAAAATCACACCCTGTTCTGAATGCTCCAATATTGAGTGGCAAAGAAAAGGCTTTTAGTGTTCGCGCTTTAGAGCATTGGCATTATATTGTAGCAATGAGAGATTTTGTACTTCAAAAACATAACAATGCAATTTCTAAATTTGATGACGGTATCGTATTTATTCGACAACATAAAAACTTATTTAAAGTTGATGTTTTTTTAGTTTACTTAAGCAACTATCTATTTAATTGTGCATTGGTCAAAGATATATCAGCATTTAAGGTTGCAATAGCAAAACTGAAAACTGTAGAGGAGACCAATTATACAAAGTACATTTATTATAGCAGGAGTCTAGAGATGTATTATCAAATTAATGACTTTAAAAAGAGTGAACAATTGGATAATGAGGTTTTTAATTTTATAAAAAATAATAGCAATGAAATGCAATTAACACAATATAATTACATATACTTTCTATTAGTAAGAAATAAAATTATACAAAGAGATTTTGAAAAGGCTTTGGACTATATTAATCAATGGCTTCAATTAAAATTAATAGCGTACTATTACATGCACATTAAATTGTTTATGCTAATTATTCATCTAGAAATGCAGAACCACATTTTATTAAAATCTGAGATAAGTACTGCTTATAAGATTTTGAAACGACACAAACAATATAATATTACTGCAAAAAAAATGATTGGTTTGTTTAAACAAATTTTACGATCACCAAAAAATGAGTATCAATTTTTACTAACTGTTGCGCAAGAATTTTCCGAAATGAATTTTAAGGAAATTAAACAAAAGAACTACAAATATTTTGATTATTTGATTTGGGTTGAAAGTAGGATGAAATTTTTAAATTCCAGAAGTTAATGTTTGAATCGCATCAGGAAAATTAAAAAAAGCACCTACTCACTAAAAAGTAGATGCTTTTTTTAAAATTTCATTCTTTAATCTCTTACTGCCCAGGCTCCTCATAAAAAAACTGTTCCTTCACGACTTTACCATCCTTAACTTGATAAACAGCAATTTCTTCAAACTTCATAGCAGCAGGAGCGCCCTTGTATTGAAGATCCATCCACATCGGAACAGAAAAATGGTTACCACTAACAATAGGTGCACCGGCACCAGCTCCATTCCATTTCTCAATGCTTTCATTCCATTGTTTACCTTTTGCAGCCATTGCTTCAAACCCCTGAACACTGGTTCCATCCGCTTCAATGCTTACAATTTCTGGAGAATACAATTCCTCGTAACAAGTTTCATAATCTTGCTTATTGCACAATTCTACCAATCTGTTGGCAATTTCTTGAGTAGTCATAAATAAATTTTTTTTGGTGAAATATAATAACCTAAAGATATAAAAATAAAGAATGTGAATAAAATGATTGGATATGAAGTTATCGAAATTCTAAGGCATTTCATCGATGAAACTTGAATAAAACACAATTAATTCCTAAAATATAATAACCAAATCATACTGTTATGGGATTTTCAGGATGTCATATAGCAGGTCATTCAGGGACTGCGAATAAAAATCGAAAAGCATTTGCTGCGATTAGAAAACATAATGATTCTACATCAAGTGAGAAAAAGACGATCCGTATTAAAGTAGCGAATAACAAGTTGTCGCCAAACAAAAAAACTATTTCCAAATACAAGCAAAGTAGCTTGGAGAAAGTTGTAAAATATGGTTTTCAATTGCCGTTATTTCTCATTGCAACTTTTGTGTTGGTGAAGTTAATATGTTATACAGCTGTTTCACTGAATACAGATTTAAACAATGCTAGCAAGAATGTTCTGCTATTAGAAGATCAAATTAGTTTGGATCGTCATGCATATGCGATTTTCGTAAAGGATGGAAAAAGACATATGAAGTTTGAGGAATACAAAAATGCACAACGTGCCTTTGAATTCGCTTTAAATATTAATCCAACTAGAATAGATGCAAGAGTTGAATACACAAAAGTCCTTCAAAAAAGATGCGAATTAGAAAATCGATATTGTGAAGAAGCAGAAGCGAATTATAATTATTTAAAACAATTAAATCACGTAACAAATGACGAATTTAATTAGTAGTTTTTTCTTTAAGATGCTCATCAAGATATCTAGTCATCAAAGTGTATAAATGTCTTCTAGTATTATCACCTTCCCAAATTCCATGAGATCGATTCGGGTAAGACATCATGTCAAATTGCTTGTTATGTTTAATCAACTCGTTGACTAATAACTCCATGCTTTGATAATGCACATTGTCATCAGCCGTTCCATGAATAACCAATAAATTACCTTTCAAATTTTTGGCATAAGTGATAGGGGAGCCGTCGATAAAATCTTCTTTATTTTCTTGTGGCAATCCCATATATCTTTCTTGGTAAATATTATCGTAAATTAATTGATTGGAAACAGGCGCAACTGAAATACCGGTTTTAAAAATATCAGGATATTGAAACATCATATTCAAGGTCATTGATCCTCCACCGCTCCATCCCCAAACAGCCGTGCGTTCTTTGTCGAGATAAGGTAGTTTTAAAATTTCTTCGGTCGCACTTGCTTGATCCAACGCATTGATTCTACCAATGTTTCTGTAGATAGATTTTCTCCATTTACTTCCTTTCAAAGAAGGAGTTCCTCTTGGATCCATATCGATAATGACGTACCCTTTTTGAGCCATCAGGATGTTCCACAGTCCCACTTGAGTATTCGTAGCGACTTGTCCCCACGGTTCTCCATAAACGTGAAAGATGACCGGATATTTTTTTGTTTTATCAAAATTTATTGGAAACACTGTTCTTACATCTATGTGAATACCTTCTTTGGTTTTAATTTCAGAGAACTCAATATTAGGCATTTTCAAAGTGGCTAATTTCTTTTTGTAAGCTGAATTGTCAACAAGCGTTTTGAGAATTTTGTGATCTGGCAAACTAATAAAATGAGTTGTCTTCGGATCAGTTACACTTTGATGATGATGAATTGCAAACTTCCCATTAGGTGAAACATCATATGTATTAACACCTTTATATTTCTTTGGTGTGATTTTATTGGGTTCCGTATTTCCTTTGTTAGTTGTTTGAAATAAATACCTTTCCGTGTTGTTGAAAGGGGACGCAATATAATAAATCTGGTCATCCATTGCGCTGCACATTGAGGCAACATCATAATTCCCAGGTGTTACATTTACGGCTATTCTGCTTTTCAAATTTACTTTGTGAATATGACGCCACCCATCGTTTTCTGTCAATCTTAAAAACGAAGTGTTGTCTTCAATCAGCGGTAAATCATTTTCTCCCCAACTATTTGCAGAGATATCCGGATAACCTAGATCAACCCATGTATCTTCTTTTTCAGTGTATAGTTTAGTAAGTGAGTTGTTGGGAGGCAAATAAGAATACACCAGTAATTGATTTTGTTTCCGATTCATTTGCTGAACTAGTAGATAATCTGGTTTCACCCATTGCATCGCAGGAATATAATTTTCCTTTTGACCACCAGGCAAGTCAACCCAAGTTGTTTTATTGGTTTTGATATCAATTACACCAACTTTTGCTGCTGATGGATCTTGCCCCACTTTCGGATATTGCAAAGGAATCATTTGTGAATAAATCGAATCCGTATTGTTGATCATATAGTGGGTCCCAATTTCTGAAGCGTCCAATTGCCAAAATGCAATGTGAGTACCATCAGGACTCCAGGAGAAGCCATCTCGTTTACCAAACTCCTCTTCATATACCCAATCAAAAGTTCCGTTGATAATTTCACGACTTCCATCTTTGGTAAGTTGGGTAACTTTTCCTGTTTTATAATTTTCTAAATAAATATTGAAATCCTGTACATAAGCTACAAACTTATTGTTAGGAGAAAATTTAGCAAACATCAATGAAGAGGATTCAAACGAAGTACCTAATTGTTTTAACTTTTTTGTATCTAAGTCGTACACCCAAAAATCTCCTTTAGTGTTTGATCGCCAGACACGACTTGAGTTAGTAAAAAACAATACTTTGGAATTATCTTCTGACAATGAAAAGCTTTCAATATTCATTGGATTTCCATTCGTATTAAGCACGTCAGAGCTAATAAAAATACTTCGTTTTTGAGTCGCACTTTCATATCGAATCAACTCATCCGATTGAGTAGTTAAAGAAGGTTCAATTGTTATAAAAGCCTTACCGTTTTCAATCCATTTAATAGGTCGTTGTCTATCTTCTTTAAATTCATTTGAGTTGTAAATTCTATCAATGGTCAGTAAATTTTCTTGAGCATCTATACGCATCAAAAATGAAAAAAGGAGGCAAGCGAGCAAAGCATTTTTAAACATCATAGTCATGGCTTAAAATTTCAGAATTCAATTTGTATAAATATAAGAAATAAAAAAACTGCTACCTGATAAATCAAGTAGCAGTTCTTATATATTTTGCAAAGCGTTTATTTATTTAGCATATGTCACTCCTAATTTATCCATAGTCTGAAAGTTCAACATGCCAACAGGCAAATTATTTGCACGTTGATATTTATGTAGTCCTTCTCGAACGAAAGCGTTTAATTTTTTGGCTGGTGCACCTGTGTTAAACTTTTGATTTTCTAATTCTTGTTGCAATTCCATAACCAAAGATTCCGTCATTTTTTCATCACAAACAACTCTTTGTTTTTCGATATAGCCTCCTTTTTTAACAAGCACTTTTTTGGAGATTTCTTTAATTTCAAAATTCTCAGATTGTGAAGGGTTTTTTAGAATAGTCCAAGTTTTCGTTTCTGCTGGCTTTTTGACAAAACACCACATGTAACAATCATCTTTTTTAGACTTACAATTTCCTGGTTTTTTTCTCTTTTCCCATTCCGCAACGGCAGGCTTGGTTTCTACAACCACTTCTTCCAATTCAACTTCTTCTAAGGAAGCGTCGCCCGTGTAGACATGATAAGTAGTCACCTCATCTTTGTAGATTGTCGGCATGATACATTCTTGCCAGCAAACTCCTTCTGCGTCAATAGTTTGTTCTTTTGACAATTTAATTTGTTTTCCACCAACCGCACTTTGTGTATAATAATGAGGTGTACAAGAAGAGAATATAAAAAAACAGAAACTTAAAAATAGAAATGTGTTTTTCATGTTAGATTTGTTTTGTGTTTTAAAATGGGTTGCCTTTTAACTAAACTTCTAACATAAATCGTACTTTAAAATAATCGATAAATCAATGTTATTCAAAGTATCAAATTGTTTTAACAAAAAATTAATTGAAGCACAAAAAATTTACAATTCAACATATTCAAATTCAAATCGATCTTTGGTTATTGAATTTTCTTGATAAGCAGGAAGTCCAAAATCATGATATTCATAATTGAATAAAATAGTATCGACATCACCATTGGCAGTAGTCTCGATAAAATAGGATGGATTCGATTCCAATAATTGGTAATCATATCTAATTCTATTGAAAATAAAACCATCGAAAAACGGATTATAGACTTGAAGGTTGGTAAACGGAGTAGGAGTATCTAGATAGTAATAGTCGGTTGTAATATCAATCGTACCAAGATTTTGCAAATACGAGCTTATTGGTTGATCATTCGTTTCATTATAAGAGAATGTAAATACTCTGTTTTCAAATTCATTATGAATTTTTGAGAGTTGATTGTTATCATATACAAAGTGATGGATTCTTTTTTGTCTAAAAGTAGATGTGTCATTTAACCTTTCAAAAATTTCAATGGCGCTTATCTTGAATTCATCTGTGTAAGAAATATCAGAACGAATAAATCTTTCTCCATCAAAATCATATTTATTAGCTCTTATTGGAATATTATTTTCGTAATTGTAGTAATAGAAATTAGGTTCATTATTTCCCCATTTGCGCGTAAATTCAGTCAAGAAATTATCTTCATAAAAGTAAGTTATTTCGTAGGTATAACTTTGATTTTCTCCATCATAAAAACGAATGGTTTTAGGGACATGACCAGTAATGTAAAAAGGAGATAAGCAAGTTTCTTGTTCTTGCTTTTTGCAGGAAGACAAGAGAATGAATAATCCAAGTAGTATTGTACCAATAAATCTCATAAACAAAAGTAGGGTTCGTGACATACTTAAATTTACAAAATATTATATCAATTTAAAAATTAACAATCTATTTACAATTCTATATATTCGAATTCAAATCAAGTTTTTTGGTCAATAAAGTAAGAGGAGAAATTGTTTCATTGTATAGTAAGTTCGATTGTGTTTGTAAATTAAACCTGTAACCGAAAATTTATTGTTAATTCAATATTTTATAATTAAAAAATGTTAGTAAGTGTTCATTTCTTTTAAAGATGCTATTGATTTTTGCTATTTGATTGGGGGTTAAACTTGCAATTTTTTCTGCATTCAGATTGGTTACTGCCAAGCTTTTATTTCTAACATTTTGCGTTGGGTATGCAGCGGAGAGTTGAATATCTTTTAATTCAGGTAAGTGATTATGAAGTTTTGCAATGATTTTTTCTGGATCTACGGTCATTTCTTCATAAGAAAAGGCAACTGTATTTTTCAGAAGAAGCATATTTTTTCTTTGAAAGCGCAAACATTTAATAGCAAATTTAGCAGCATTGACAGGGCTCCAATTATTTCTTCTCATGATACCTTCACAATGTGCATACGGATTTCGATAAATAATTACAAAGTGGGCTGGATCAAATGCTTTGGCTAATACATCAGCTCTCAAAATACTACAAGGACTTTTTTCTAATAAAATGGGTTTGGTTGTATCCCAATATTTTTCCCATTCTGATTTTATAAATTTCCAGTCAAAAGTCGTATCCGGATTCCATCTGTTTTTATTCTCAAAAATGATTTCTTTAATTTTAGGCAATTGTTGTCCTTCTCTAGAATGAAAAACATTGTTAGAAGATACTTGTTTGGAAGAACTTATGATGTGATTTAACAAAGTAGAGCCGCAAAATGGAGGAGACAGAATAAATAAATACTTATTATTAGTACGACCAATCAGTTTTCTTCGAAAAGCATTTTTTATAATAATTGCCTTATAAGCCCAAATGATATAGGTAGCAACTAAGTCTTTAGTTTTTTCAACTCCAATAATTCGCTTCGACAACTTCGTAATCCAATGCATTATTTTATAACTAAGCTATATCTGTGTAACAAATTGACTACATTTTCTTTTGAAAAAATAGCACTTTTAATATTGTTGGTTTCTGGATCGATTTGGAAATTGATTGCGGAAGATAGGTCGGCCTTCTTTAAGTTCGTTTTTTCAAATGTGGCGTTTGCTAAATTACAGTTCTCAAAAACAGCCTCGGATAAATCAGTATTAGAAAAATCGACTTCTTCTAATGAGCAATTCTTAAAAACAGTTTTGCTAATCTTTAGATCTATAAAAGTCGAATAGTTCAGAATACAATCTTCAAAAGAAAATTCCAATAAAAATTGATTGCAAGTTTCAAATTGCAGTCCCATTAATTTACAGTTTTTGAAAACTACTTCTCGAAATGCTGCATTATGAACATTCGCATTACTAAAATCACAATCTGTAAATTCACATTCTAAAAAATTGACATCAAATAGCCTGTTTTTAGTAAATAAGCAATTTTCAAAAGTGCAATTTTCATAACTGCCTATCGCTATATTTTCATCCGTGTAATCAATGTTTTTAAAGGTTTTTTCGAAATGACTTTCCTTAAACATTTAGCTTGTTTTTAATTTCCATCAATCGATGAGGTACTGCAATTGGTGTAAATCCAAATTGTTGATATAACCCGTGAGCATCCGCCGTTCCTAATCCCCAACGACTAAGTCCTTGTAAATCGGGATAACTCATTATTTCAGACATTAATTTTTTACCTAGTCCGTTTCTTTGAAAATCAGGTAAAATAAACACATCCAGTATCCAAGCAAAGATAGCACAATCAGAGACAACTCTTGCAAATCCAACTTGTTGTTGTTCATTAAATACCCCAAAACAGATAGCGTTTTCAATAGAAATCTTCACTGTTTCAATGCTTCGTCCTTTGGCCCAATAAGAATCTTCAGAAAGATATTTGTGAATTAAAGCAGTGTCTAACAATGATTTATCGGTGGAAATATAAAATTCCATTCAATTAAGTTTGTATGTTTTAAAAGCGCTTTTTATTTGGTCAGCTTCTGTGGTCGTTTCAGGATAAAAGAGATAACTAGGTGCAAGAATTGGCTTTGAATCGGTAACCTTGATATTTATAATACTTCCAAATGGAAAATTTTCACCAGCCATTTCAAGTAATGGTGCGCCAATGTCATTAAATTTAGGATCATTTTTCTTGATGATTTCGGCAGTACCTTTCAGTTGATATCCTTTTTGAACTAAGATGTCAATAAAGCTGACACAGACATGATTGTTTTCTAAAATATTTTTGACAGATTGAGGAGATGCAACATTTGCAATTATGATGTTGTAATCACCATGGAAATGGAAAATTTCTTTTGGGGAAACGTTTGGAATGTTGTCTTTAGAAGCGGTTGCCAACCAACACAAAACACTTTGATTTACATACTTTTTGATATCATCAGTCAGCATCTATTTTCGGTTTGCATTTATTTTGTTAGTAGCTTCAATGAATTTTTTAATTAAGTCAGCTCTGAAGCTAGAAATTTTCTTAGCCTCATTGTCATCCATGCCCGCACTGGCTTTCGACATTTTTTCCAACAAATTAATTAGGTATTGATATTCTCTTTCCGGTCCGTGTGCTTCACAGCAAGTAATTACTTTTTTGTAGGTATCTTCTACTGGATTTTTTTTATTCATCTCATAATTAAATGACCAAAGGACTTGCTCACCATATTTATAATCTGCTAATTCTTTTTTAACGACCGCAATTTCTTCAGGCTGTACTGCTCCATCTGCCATTGCGACAACATAGATTAGTTCACCAAAAGCTTCGTAAATTTTTTCAGGATTTCCCATGTTTTGTTTCTCATTTAGTTTTTACAAATAACATACATTAGAAGAAGCATATATTATTTGAGTCAGCGAATATAAAGAAAATACACCAATTTATTTTCCTAAACTAAACCGAAAACCAACTAAAAAATTGGATTGGGAAAAAAGGAATTGCTGACTAGCTTTATCCTCTTTGGAGGAGGTCGTTCTGATATCAGGCATATTGATAAATCCACCTTTCAATTCAGACTGGATGTAAACGAAATCCCAAAAACAAACTTGCAACCCAACCAGTGCATTCAAGCCAAAACCAGATAAATGAAACCGATCATGTCGCTTATTATTGAGTAAAGTGGCATTTGTTCTAGGAATTAGTAAACCGAATCCAAGTCCTTCAGTCAAAGAAATTTTCACTTTTTTAAAAGCAAAAAATGTATCAAATCGGCGAACATCAATATTTCCATAATTCAATCCATCCGTATGTTCAAATTGCAAGAAGTTATCCGTAAGTACTAAATCATCATTGGCATAAATCCCATTAAATGGAGAATCAGGCAATGATATTTCACCATTAATTTTAACCGTTTGATTTTGTTGAACAACATATTTCATGTGGTCGGTACCAATAGAAATAGAGTAGTGATCTCGGAAGAAATAACCGATACGGAAATTATATTGAGGAATGGTAATTTTTTCCGGATGAAAATATTCGTTTATTGAAAAAGGGGTTTGGCGGTCCTTGGCAACCACATTTTTTAAAGTAAAGTCGTATTTATTTCCTTTAAACTGTATATCAGCATCTGTAAACCAGCAACGATTGTAACCCCAATAGGTGTAGAATTTCCCTTTATTGCTACTATTGACAGACATTCCAACATGCTGTGCCCATACTGTTTGTGAAACAAAGAATAAAAGCATAAAAGTGAAACCATTTTTCATCGAACAAATTTAGTTAAAGAGGGATAAATTTTGGTACTTTTTAATATTTTTTATTCGGATATAAATTGTTAATTTCATTGACTAATAGTGTCTTTCAAAAATGCATAAAGATTTAATTGATTCGGAATTTTTAAGTGGTTGGGAAAATTTCATTTTTTCAGAAGATGAAATTAAATGGAGAGGAAAACCTAATTTTGAATTTACTTCTAGAATTTTGGAAGGCGACAATCATCATGATGTCGTTACTGGTTTAACTTCCATCCTTACCTTATACATGATGTTCATCGGAGTTTTATTTTATTTAATATACTCATCGGGATTCGAGATAATTGCAATTATTGGTGGAATAATTGGAGTTATTTTCCCATTTGTTTTTGATTACATTAAATATAAAAACAATCAAAAAACTGAATATGCGATTACTGATAAGTATGTGCTGTTTAAGTTTTACAATATTATTGATTATAAAGTTAAAGCACTGCCGATATCTTCAATTTGCAAAACGCATGTAGTAGAAAGCCAAGATGGAAAAGGTACTATTTATTTAATATCAAATCAAAAAGAAAGTTTTTCCACCTACGATGGAAAAACTATGAAAAAGCAAGATCATATTACTTTAGAGTATTTGAAGGAATATAGATATGTGAATTCAATGTTGGGTGAATTGATTAAGGAGAATAATTTAAAAGTCGAAATTTATAAGGAGCCAGTTGTAGGTGGAAAAATTGTTAAATTTACAAAGGTTGCTCTTGCAATTATTATCGGATTTTTGTCAATATATACGGTTGACTATTATGCAATTCCAACAATATATAGGGAGAGTAAGGTGGCAAAGCAATTTTCCTGGAAAAAATATGAAACCCTAAATGGATATAAGTTTAATTTGTATAAACCAGCAAGAATTTTGAACAAGAATGTTGTATTTCAAACAACGAGAATATTTAGAACTGTAAAACAAATAAGACTTGAAAGCAAAGAGCATATTATGCAATTGTCATCAGGGTTAGGTAACAAGATTTTTATTGTAGTTTTTTATATCTTTTTTTTAATTAATATCGGATGTTTCCTAAAATTGTATGGTAAAGAGCGTATTAGAAAAATTGAGTTTATTAGAATTTTAATTGCAACAATAGCTACCTTTTTAATACTTTGGACAATTTGGTATGATTTAAATGGTTCATTTTTTTAAGAGGTCTTTTGTTTAATTGATAATAATTATGACTTTAATATTTCTAATAAGTAATTTTGTTTCCTAAAACTCTCCTATTACAGATTGTCGATCCCGGTTCACCAAAAGCTTCGTTACATCAGGTCGAGAATAATGTCCAACTGGATCAAAATTTTGTCGTTCTTCTAGTACTCGATTGAAGTCCAATGTTTCTACAAACAATCCTTCTTTTCCGACTTGAGGTTGAACTATCCATTTACCGTTAGGTCCTGCAATACACGAACCACCATTTGCCATTTCATCAGGTGCATTTTTTATCAATAAATCAAAATGTGGAGTCGTTGTTGGAATATCTTTTTTATACATCATCCCACCAACTGAAATTACATAGGAGCGACCTTCCAATGCAATAAATCGAGTAATATCAATCGTATTTCTTTCACTTCCTGGCCAAACTGCAATGTGCAAGTTTTCGCCCATCGCATATAAAGCAGTTCGAGGCAACGGCATCCAGTTTTCCCAACAATTCAATCCGCCAACAGTAAAAGGTGGAAGCGAGTGCGTTTGCAACCCATTCCCATCTCCAGGTGACCAGACCAATCTTTCATCATAGGTTGGTTGTAGTTTTCGATGTGTTGATTTAATTGCTCCATTTTTATTGATGTAAACCAAAGTTGCATATACACTATGTCCACCACGATTGCTTGCACGCTCAATAGTGCCCAAATAAATAGCGATATTATGTGTTTTAGCCAAACTACAAATCGAATCTAAGTCTCCTTTCTCAATTTCAATCGAATTTCTAACATAATGTGCATACATTTCTTTTTGCACTCGATCATCCCATGCTGCGCCATTGGTAAAAGCCATCCAAAAAGGATAACCAGGGAGTAGGCCTTCTCCAAAAACAACCAAATCACAACCATGCGTACCCGCATCTACGATGTAGGATTCAATCTTCTCAATTGTTTTTTGCTTGTTCAGCCAGATCAGGGAGAGTTGGGCAAGTCCGACTTTTAAGGTATTATTTGATGCCATATTTATTATAATTTTATTTTACTCAGACGTAATTTTCTTTTTTGATTAGTATCCACCTTGCAAGGGCTAACGTACAACAAATAACAATGATCAAAACTCGTAACTCCTTTCATGATATTTGACAGAAATTAGCCCTTGCAAGGATTTAGCTAACAAAAAAACCAGACACTAATTGTCTACTAATTTCATCCAACTTTTTTGATTAGTATCCACCTTGCAAGGGCTAACGTACAACAAATAACAAAGAACAAAAATCGTAACTCCTCTCATGATATTTGACAGAAATTAGCCCTTGTAAGGATTTAGCTAACAAAAAAACCAGACACTAATTGTCTACTAATTTCATCCAACTTTTTTGATTAGTTTCCACCTTGCAAGGGCTAACGTACAACAAATAACAAAGATTAAAAAACTTAACTCTTTTCATGATATTTGACAGAAATTAGCCCTTGCAGGGATTTAGCTAACAAAAAAACCAGACACTAATTGTCTACTAATTTCATCCAACTTTTTGGGTTAGTTTCCACCTTGCAAGGGCTAACGTACAACAAATAACAAAGATTAAAACTCGTAACTCCTTTCATAATATTTGATAGAAATTAGCCCTTGCAAGGATTTAGTTAACAAAAAAACCAGAGACTAATTCTCTCATTAATTATAATTCTTCATTTATTCTAATCTACTCTTTAATAACCTGTCCACTAATTTTATCCAACTCATCCATTTGAATACTGACTATATAAGTTCCAGACAAATCAGGAAGTGAAATTTGAATCAATTCGTTATTGAAAAAATAATGTGAATTAAGTAATTTGCCATCTATTGTAGTTATATCTACCCGTACCTTTGAATAATTATCAGTTGAAATGCTGATGTTATTGTTTGTAGGATTTGGGAAGAGGTGCAATTTTGGTGAAACAATTTCACTAGTTTCAGTATCAATTATTTCTTCAATTTTCCATTTAACAATATATAGATCATGTTGACCATTTGCGATCAAAGTATCTGTACCTAAATTCATTTCACCTGAGAAATTTCCTGTAATCGCAACTGAATTGTTAGGACTAACATCTATGCCCCAAACTCTATCATCAAAATAAGTGTTACCATCGCCTCCATAATTTTCTGCTTGAATAAAGTTACCGTTAATATCATATCTCGCAGTGAATATATCCCAAGCACCATTACTTTGTAAAATCTCGTCATCAAAAATTAATGAATCTTGAAATCTACCTACAATAAATAATTCATCATTAGTGGAGTAGTCAATATCAAAAGCTTCATCTCTATTTTCGTCACCTACAGAAATAGTAAAAACAGCAATTCCATTCGGATCATACTTTGAAATAAAAACATCTTGTTCTCCATTACTTTGAACGGATATTCCATCAAAATTTGCGGCACCTTTAAAGTCTCCAGTCAAATAGATATTGTCATTTGCATCCAAACAGAGACTATTGCAGACTATATCTAGCGGACCACCTCCTTGTTCGAGCCAAACCAAATTACCTTGAGGATCATACTTAGCTAAAAATGCATCTAAAAACCCAACTGTGTTGAAAGAAGTTCCTTGAAATGAAGCATTGAAAATGACTGTGCCTGCAATTACAATGTTATTATTAGAATCGATTTCAAATCCGTTTAAGTTGTGGAACACATTGTTGACTATTTCGTTAGCCCATAAAAGATTTCCATTGGGAGAAAACTTAGAAACATATAAGGAGCCATTTAGATTGCCATTTTGTAAAACAGTGTTGATATCGAAAATAACATAGGCACTTTGAGACCCGGTAAGGCAGATTAAATTCCCATCATTATCAAGGGCTAGCTCCTTTCCAAGATCTGTTGTACTACCACCGATTTGATTGACCCAAATTAAATTCCCGTCTATGTCATATTTAGCTACAAATGCGTCATATTCACCATATGATTCCAAGGTATTTCCATCAAAATCAGCAGTCCCATAAAAGCTTCCAGTTACATATACATTTTCCATTTCATCGACGACAATCGACCTACCTTCTTCATACCAAGTGCTGGATCCGCCGCCTTGGTTCACCCAAAGTAGCTGACCTAAAGAATCGTATTTAGCAATGAAGAAATCAGCAGGAGGAAGCGCAGTTAAAGTGACACCACCAAAATCTTGGGTAGTGGTGAATGTCCCAGAAACATAAGTATTTTCATTGTTGTCAGAAACTACTTCATACCCATAATTGTCAGATAATTCACCAATATTTCTTGCCCAATTGAGGATATAGTTTTGTGCATTTGTCTTGGTGAAAATGAAAAGCAAAAAGCACAAAAGAAGTGTCGGTTTTCTCATGAAGATTATTTCTCAACAAAATACAAAATAATCTTTGGATAGAATTCATGGAATCAACAAGACCAAAAAATTATCTCATACGTGGATCAATGTCTTTATTTTTATCTAATCTATCTTGAAAAGCATCAAAATTAACAGGTCGATGAAAAGGCTCTTTTTTCATTGGATATTTTGCTAAACCAGCACTTGGTCTAGTAGGTCTTTTGGTAAATCCACCACCACAGTTGGGACAGACATTGTAGAATTTATTTTTCACGCAGTCTTCACAAAAAGTACATTCATAAGTACAGATCATAGCTTCATCACTATCATTCGGAAGTGATTTGTTGCAATTTTCGCAGACGGGTCTTAATTCTAGCATAGTTAATGTTTTATTGTTAATAGGACATTAAATGATTTTGGTATTTAAGAAGTTTTTGAATAAATGTACTTCAACGCATCTCGCTCAATTTGTATAACCGTTTTAATTATTTGCTGTTGTTCTTCCACGGATAATTGCGCAAATAACTGATCCCCTTTTGTGATGATTTCTTTTCCAATTTCCAAACCATTTATTTCTGCATTAGCGTATAAGCTAGGTCGCTTTTTCATTTTGTCAGCAAGGTGTGTAACAATCACTTTGGTTTTTTGAACCAGTGCCCGATCATGTAAGTTTTCAAAAAGTGTTTGGCTATTTTTGATAAATTCATCGAGTTCAGCAGGTGTAAGTGCCCCAAATAATTGATAAATTTGTTGAGTAGAATAGGGAGGTGCCATTTCCAACTCCATTGCTTTTTTAACCAACCTATTTTCGAATTGTGTGGCCGTCCTAAATGATTTCAAAGCATTCATTCCGGCTTTTAAAATCTTAGGTAGGTGTCTTCCATGTTTAAATAAAAGCGTAGCAGAGTCCATTAAAATACGCAATAATTTTTCAGGATTTTTGATATAACCATCCAAAGAATTAAAAGCATCATTTAATTCAGTTCGCGTTTCAGGATGTGGATAAATATATTCTAAAAAGAATTTCCTGAAGAGTTCAACCCGATTTTTATCAAAAGAACTTGGCAGATCGTATTTTACCTTTATATTGTTATATTGATACCTTTCTTCAAGAATTTTCCTATATCCAAGTATTAATTCGTTTAAAACTTGTTGTCGGTCCATGTTTTTTGAATTGTTATTTGAGAGTTGTGTACGTATTTTTACCACTAAGAGCACTAAAAAAGTAAGGCACACCAAGAATTTAAGCGCGTTCTCACGTCCGCTTTCTACGTTTTCCTAACGTATTCTATCACGTCCTCCTTCTGCGTTTTCTGCGCCTTCTGCGTGAGGCATTTAAGAAACCAAGATCCTATGTGAACTATGTATCTATGTGATCTTTGTGTTAAAATGAAAACACTGTGTTAGAATTACAACTCCGTGTTAAAAAAATCAATTCCAAACAAAAGAAGCAGTCTCACCAGAAACCGTTCTGCCAGAAACGAATTCCATTGTAACAATAAAAGTACGTTCTTCCGTATCAAATGGTTTTTGCCCAATCACAAAAATAGTTTCTTGATTAAATTCAAAACTCTTATTACGAATATCAGTGGCCCAATCCATCATGGTTTCTGTCCTATTAAAAGAGATGAGGTCATTTAAAGATTCTCCAGCAGCTATACTTCCAAAATCCTTGTTAGATGTAACAGTAATCGCTGAAATTTTGTCGTCCATACCCAGGTGACCATCCGATTCACAACTTGTTGCATAAGCTGTCGCCATGAACGGATTTTCAAAGTTGAAAGCATCGTTGGAAACAAATGAAGCATTTAATCCAATCAATAGTTGAATAGAATCAGCAGTAAGCATATTATTAGAAGGTGCTACATCGTCTTGACTGAAAACAAGAATATTCATACTATCGATATTCCAATTATCTTTTACATCGCCACAACATCCCCAGATGCCAGCAAACAGAAGGGTGAACAGGATAAATTTTTTCATATTATAAGGTTTTTTTGGTAAACGAAGCTGAATTAGCATTCGTTGGACAATTTACATATAAAAATTAGCTATACATAAATAGGCGTTTCGAAATCAAAGAATTTAAAGGTTAAACCAATTTGAAAATATCAGTTCCAGCCTTTCTTTCAAATTCGGATCCAATCGGAAAATCTAAAAAAGCGATAATTGCAGGGTCGTAATTCGCAATCGTATTTACATCATAAACCGCACTATTATTGGGGTCATCCAGATATTCTTGTGTTTCCGTACCCGAAAATATTCTCCATCCACTGTCATTTTCAAATCGAGGATTTTCTCTATAAAAGAAACCGACTTTCAATCCTTCAACAGTAATTCTATCCGTTGCCAAACAGCCACCCATTGCAGGTACGAGTTGTTTAATTTCTGATGATTTTAGTTTAAACTTTTTTGACATGAAATAAAATTACAAAATAATTGAAATTTCCAGTCAAAATCTGTGATTCTCAAGGTATAACGATTTTTTAATACCAAATTAACTCCTTATCTTTGACGGCTGTTTTATAACAAACAAAAATGCAAAAAATCAACAGGGTCATTTTAATGGTTTTAGATAGTGTCGGCATCGGTGAGTTGCCAGATGCACATCTTTATAATGACGTAGGTAGCAATACGCTTGGCAATATTGCGAAACTTACTCCGAATTTTGAAATCCCAAATCTTGTCCGAATGGGTCTGGGGAACATTGATCCAAATAATGTGATAACTGGAACTACAATTCCAACTTCCGCTTACGGAAAAGCAATAGAACAATCTGCAGGAAAAGACACCACAACGGGCCATTGGGAAATTTGTGGGCTAGTACTTAAAACTCCTTTTCCAACTTTCCCTGATGGATTTCCAAAGGATTTTATGGACAAATTTGAAGCTAAAATTGGTCATAAAACAATTGGCAATAAATCTGCTTCCGGGACAACGATTATTAATGAATTGGGTGAAGAACATGTAAAATCAAAACGTCCAATTGTATATACCTCTGCCGATAGTGTTTTTCAAGTTGCGATGCATGAAGATGTTTTTCCAATAAAGCAACAATATGAGATTTGTAGCATCGCAAGAGAAATGTTACAAGGTGAAATGAAAGTAGGAAGAGTGATTGCTCGACCTTTTGTTGGTGAGCCTGCAAACTACTCAAGAACTAGTAGAAGAAAAGATTTTTCTGTCATTCCTCCGGACAATATTTTGGATGCTATTTCAAATTCAGGTCAAGCAGTTTATTCGATTGGGAAAATTGTAGATATCTTTAATAACAAAGGAATTACAAAATACGTAAAAACTGCCAATAATCAAGAAGGAATTACCCAAACAATTGAAGCAATCAATTCAGATACCAATGGATTAATATTTACCAATTTGGTAGATTTTGACATGTTATTTGGTCATAGAAGAGATATTCCTGGCTATGCCAATGCATTAATGGAATTTGATGCGAGATTACCTGAAATAACAAATGCTTTACGACCTGATGATTTACTAATTATCACAGCAGATCACGGTAATGACCCTTCTGCTCCAGGAACGGACCATACTCGTGAATATATTCCGATTTTAAATTATGGTGAAAACATTACCAAGGGAGCTAATATTGGCGTAAGAAATTCATTCGCAGATATAGCAGCAACTATTGCTGAAGCTTTGGAAGTGAAATTGGATACGGAAGGAAAAAGTTATTTGAAAGAAATCATTTCTTAATTTAACTTGACGACAGACAGATACAGAACAAAACTATGGTAGAACTTATTGCAAAAAAAAGGGACGGTAAAGAGTTATCGAAAACAGAATTAAAACAGATTGTTGACGGATTCGTTTCTGGTGAAATTCCAGATTATCAAATGTCAGCTTTCTTAATGGCGCTTTACTTCAACGGAATGAAGCCTAAAGAAACAGCTACCTTTACTGAGTTGATGATGCGATCTGGAGAAGTTATCGATTTGTCATCCATCAAGGGAATCAAAGTTGATAAACATAGTACTGGTGGTGTTGGAGATAAAACGACGCTAATTTTAGCTCCATTAGTAGCAGCTGCAGGAGTTCCTGTTGCTAAGATGACAGGAAGAGGATTGGGACATACCGGTGGAACGATAGATAAATTGGAGGCCATCAAAGGGATGAGCGTCGAAATGAGTAAGAAGAAATTCATCGCTCGTTTGAAAAAAAATGGAATTGCGGTTTGTGGACAAAATGAAAAATTGGTTCCTGCCGATAAAAAGATATATGCATTGCGAGATGTAACTGGAACGGTTCGTGAAAATTCATTGATTGCGTCTAGTATTATGAGTAAGAAGTTAGCTTGTGGAGCAGATGCAATCGTGATTGATATCAAAGTGGGTGATGGTGCTTTTATGAAAAATTTGAAAGAAGCCACTCAGCTTGGAAGAGAAATGCAAGCCATCGGGAAGCAGATGGGCAGAAAAGTAATTGGGGTTGCAACGTCAATGGATCAACCACTTGGTAGAGCAGTTGGGAATGCAATTGAAGTCAAAGAAGCAATTGAAACTTTGAAAGGAAATGGACCTGCTGATTTGACAGAACTTTGTTATCAATTGGGTGCTCAAATGCTAGTATTGGCGAAGAAAACCAAAAGCATTGATAAGGCAAAGGCTCTTTTGAAAGACTTAATTGAGTCAGGTAAAGCATTCGATAAATTCAAAGAGTTGGTAAAAGAACAAGGTGGAAATGTGAAATTAGTTGAAAATCCGGAAAAATTACCAGAGTCTAAACATAGTGCAAACGTATTGAGTCCGAAAAACGGATACGTTACAGATTTAAAAGCATTTGGTGTTGGATTAACATCTGTAAAATTGGGCGCCGGAAGAGAAACAAAAGCAAGTGTGATTGATCCTGGAGCTGGAATATATCTACATAAGAAAATTGGAGAAAAGGTTAAGAAAGGAGAGGTGTTGGCAACAATGTATACACAAAATAAAAAATCACTTAAAAAGGCAAAAGAAATGCTGTTAAACGCGTATACTATAAAAGCAGCTAAACCAAGAAAAAAGAAATTAATTTTAAAAATTATAGACTGATTTATTGATCAGTTAAATCATAGAAAAATTGTCAAAACTATGGCAAAAACAAAAGCAAGCCAAAATGGGGTTGCAGCCACGAAAAAGAAATCGCAAAATTCGAGAGAACGAAATGCAGGTATTCCATTTGATCCGGATTTAATTAATGGATTAAATATCAATCGAAGTGCCGTTGAAAGACGTGGTGCTACGTTGGCAACACGTCGTTCTGTCAAGAAGAATTATCAAGCTGCTTGGTTGCTGAAAGCGATCGGGTTTATTGATTTGACAACATTGGCGGGTGATGATACCAGGGGCAATGTAATACGTTTGTGTGCAAAAGCGCAATCTCCTGTCCGACAAGATATATTGGAAGCGCTAGGAATGGCGGATGCGAATATTACAACAGGTGCAATTTGTGTTTATCACAATTTTATCAAAGATGCAAGAGAAGCATTAGGCAATTCTGGAGTTCCAATTGCTGCGGTTTCAACGGGTTTTCCAGCAGGTCATATTCCTTTAAAAGAAAAACTGAAGCAAATTGAACTGTCCGTCAAAGCAGGTGCAGATGAAATTGATATTGTAATCAGCCGATGGATGGTTTTAAATTCAGATTGGAAAGCACTATATAAAGAAGTGAAAGCCTGCCGTGAAGCCTGTGGAAACGCAAGGATGAAAACCATTTTAGCAACAGGTGAAATTCCAACATTGACCAAAGTAGCGAAAGCAAGTTGGGTCTGTATGATGGCTGGTTCCGATTATATTAAAACTAGTACGGGTAAAGAACCTGTCAATGCGACACTTCCAGTAAGTTTGGTGATGACAAGATGTATCCGTGAATATTATGAATTGACCGGAATCAAAGTCGGTTTCAAACCAGCAGGAGGAATCAGAACTGCTAAACAAGCAATCGCATGGATGATTCTGATTAAAGAAGAGTTAGGTAATGAATGGTTAGATCCATACCTGTTTAGATTTGGTGTGAGTAGTTTGTTAGGTGATATCGAAAGACAACTAGAACATCACGTGACCGGAAGATATTCCGCATCATTCAGACATCCATTAGGAGGCACAACTTCTTATTAGAAAACAAAGAGTTCCAACGGAACGGTAAAAAGATAACCAAGGGAGCATCCCCTAGTAAAGATAAACTATGAAAGTTAAAGAAATATATAAAACACTTGATTACGGTCCAGCTCCAGAAAGTGACAAAGCTGCACTCGAATTCTTAGCATCAAGAGGAAATAAATTTGACCAGTACATCAATGGAAAATGGAAAAAACCGAATTCCAAAAAGTACTTTGACTCTGTCAATCCAGCCAACAAAACGAAGTTAGCCAAAATTGCAGAAGGGAATGAAAAAGATGTTGATGATGCAGTAAAAGCAGCGAAAAAAGCATTACCTGGTTGGGTCAAAATAGGTGGTCATGCACGTGCACGTTATCTGTACGCAATCGCAAGACAGATTCAAAAGCACTCGAGATTATTCTCAGTGTTAGAATCGATGGATAATGGGAAACCAATCCGTGAAACTCGTGATATTGATATCCCTTTAGTAGCGCGTCATTTTTATCATCATGCTGGTTGGGCACAATTGATGGAAACGGATTTAAAGGACTACAAAGAAATCGGTGTAATCGGTCAAGTCATTCCATGGAATTTTCCATTATTAATGATGGCATGGAAAATTGCACCAGCCATAGCAACTGGTAATTGTATTGTTTTAAAACCAGCTGAATTCACTTCATTAACGGCACTATTATTTGCCGAAATTTGCGATCAAATTGGTTTGCCTCCAGGTGTTGTCAACATCGTCACAGGTGATGGAAAGACAGGTGCAGCTATAGTAGAACATCCAGATGTACAAAAAATTGCATTCACTGGTTCTACTGAAGTTGGAAAAATTATACAAAGATCAACAGCAGGATCTGGTAAAAAATTATCATTAGAATTAGGTGGTAAATCTCCATTTGTTGTATTTGAAGATGCTGATTTGGATAGTGTCGTAGAAGGAATTGTAAATGCCATTTGGTTTAATCAAGGTCAAGTGTGTTGTGCCGGCTCTAGATTGTTAGTTCAAGAAAGTGTTGCGGAGAAATTATACAAAAAAATTCGCAACCGAATGGAAAAATTGCGAGTTGGAGACTCACTAGATAAAGGGATTGATATCGGTGCTATTGTTGATAAATCTCAATTAGAAACAATTACCAAGTTGGTAGCAAAAGGTGTAAAAGAAGGCGGAAAATTATGGCAACCATCATGGTCTTGTCCAACAAGTGGCTATTTTTATCCACCAACCATGTTTACAGAAGTAGCGCCATCTTCTTATATTTCACAAGAAGAGATTTTTGGACCTGTTTTAGTTTCTACAACATTCCGTACCCATAAAGAGGCAGTGAAATTAGCAAATAACACACGTTACGGATTAGCAGCTAGTATTTGGACTGAAAATATCAACTTAGCACTAGATGTTGCCCCTCAAATCAAAGCAGGTGTTTGTTGGATCAATTGTACCAATGTATTTGATGCAGCAGCAGGTTTCGGTGGTTATAGAGAATCAGGATATGGACGAGAAGGTGGACGTGAAGGATTGCATGAATACATCAAACTGAAATCAGAAAGTAAATTATCTAACAAACCATTTACTAGAAAACGTGTTTCTGCCAAGTCGAATGGAAAACATGATTTAGCGATGCCAGATATCGATCGTACGTTGAAAATGTACATCGGCGGAAAGCAAGCTAGACCTGATGGTGGCTATAGTTTAGAAGTTACCAATCCAAGTGGAGATTATCTCGCAGAAGTGTCGCTCGGAAATAGAAAAGACATTCGTAATGCCGTAGAAGCTGCTCGTAAAAATAATAAGTGGGCAGGTATGGTTGGTCACAAAAAAGCACAAGTACTTTACTATTTAGCGGAAAATTTAATCCTAAGAAAAGAAGAGTTTGCAACTCGAATTGCAAGCATGACAGAATGCTCAATGGCTGCTGCTTTGAAGGAAGTAGACATGTCGATTGATCGTATTTATACGTATGCAGCTTGGGCCGACAAGTATGACGGACATGTACATCACACAGCTCACCGAAATGTAACGATTGCAATGCCAGAAAATATTGGTGTTATGGCAATTGTTTGTCCAAATGACTTTCCATTGTTAGGATTTATTTCGACGGTCATTCCTGCAATCACAATGGGCAACAATGTTGTTGTTGTTCCTTCTGAAACATCACCACTTTCTGCAACTGATTTTTACCAGTTACTAGAAACTTCAGATGTTCCTGCAGGCACTGTTAATATCGTTACTGGTTACAAAGAAGAATTGGCGGATACATTAGCAAAACATTACGATGTAGATGGCATGTGGTATTTCGGGACAAAAGAAGGTAGTAAGCAAGTTGAATTATTTGCAGCTGAAAACATGAAGCGTACCTGGGTGAATTTTGGAAAATATAGAGACTGGCAAGATCGTGAAATGGGTGAAGGAGAATTATTCTTAAGAAAGGCATCACAAATTAAAAACATCTGGATTCCTTACGGAGCCTAAACGAATAAAAACCCTCAAAGCCTGCCTGGCAGATCGCCAGGTCAGACAGGGGTGATATAATTAACTTGCAATGTGTGTACCACATTGCAGAAAAAAAGCAAAGCAATGAGTTTTCATATAGGAGCAAAAAAATCACAAATCGCCAAAACAGTTTTATTACCTGGTGATCCGTTAAGAGCCAAATTTATGGCTGAAAATTTCCTTAAAAATCCTAAATGTTACAATAACGTAAGAGGAATGTTGGGTTTTACAGGAACTTACAAAGGAAAAAAAGTATCTGTTCAAGGTTCAGGAATGGGAATGGGTTCTCTAAGTATCTATGTTAATGAATTGATATCAGGATTTGGTGTTAAAAATGTCATCAGAGTTGGAACTTGTGGTGCCATTCAAAAAAATCTGAAGATCGGGCAAGTTATATTAGCGACGAGTGCCTCTGGAGATTCTGGTGCGAATAGATATTACTTTGAAGGATTGGATTATGCAGCAGCTGCAGACTTTGATTTATTATTGGAAGCTTATAATATTGCCAAAAAGAAAAAAATCAAAACACTTCAAGGAAATATTTTCAGTACCAACACTTTTTATGATGACAATCCAAATCGTTGGGATAAGTGGATCAAGCACAATGTCCTGGCAGTAGAAATGGAATCGCAAATGTTATATACATTAGCAGCCCGTTTAAATGCACGTGGTTTGTCTATACTAACAGTTAGTGATAATATCATTACCGGAAAAGCTTCTTCTTCGGAAGATCGTGAAAAGTCATACACGGATATGATGAAGATTGCTTTGGAGTTAGCATAAAAGATTAAACTTAGATGTGATAGTTTCAATTGAAGTAATTAAATTGGTTTAATATTGTCTAGTGATAAAGTCAAAGATTGGATTTTGAAGCGGGTGGCGGATTTTAAATGTTTGAGGGACGAGCCTGCCTGCCGGCATAGGCAGGTTTTTAAAATCTAGAATTTTGGTTACTTTTTTTCAATTGAAAAAGTAACAAAATCAGATTCCTTGGAAACTAAAAAAAGAGATAGAAAGTTATTGAAGATTATTTTGATTTGTCTGAAATTAGATTTCAATCTGTCACTATACGAAATTAAAAATACCACTACAATTTAAAATTGTAGTGGTATTTATTTTAATCTCAATTGAATATTCATTTACAAAAAGATTTTCTCTAAATTCATATTATGAATACAGATCGATCCCTTTATGACGCTATTGAATCTTCGGAATTAAACTACGAAAACTTAGCGCCATTCACAGATAAAGCAAAATTGATTAAGGAATATTTGGCAGAAGCATTGGATATTGAAAACCCAGTATCTCCAATTGAATTGTTAGATGAATTTGACACCATCGTCCAGCACATCGAACAATTAGCTTATTCCACAAACGAAATCTCCACAGATTTAGTCAAAATTTCTCAGAAAAAAGCAGATGCCTTTGATGAAATGCGTTATCAAATCGGACCGTCATTTGTAGAATTACACAACCGACTATTTCCTTTTCCAGATCCAAAAGAACGTCATCATGTTTTGAAAATAGCATGTTATTTTACTAAGTATGACTCTGCTGAAAATCGAGATTTTATTATCGAAATTAAGAAGATACATGATGTGCATTTTAAGATTGAGATCAAGAGAGGATAGTATCAAACATTTATAAAAAGGTGCAGAGTACTTGTTTTGCAGTTTTCCTGAAACAATATCTTATACTCTAATAAATAATAAGTTGCAGGATTTGAGGCGGGTGGCCTCGGCATTAAAGATTTATCGTTAAGAAATTTAGAAGTGCGGAGGGAGGAAAAAAGATCGCTGTTTGAGCCACTGAAAGTGTTGCGAGTTTCGAGATTTTGCGTGGAGCAATTTAAATTTTAGATAAATATTTACAGCCGTGATTTTTTTGCTTCGTTTTTTCATCAAGGAAAAAATGATGATCAAAATTAACTATTGTAAGTCATATCATTTCTTTCGCAAAACAATGTAGTGAAAGTGCCAAATGGATTAGACATTTCCATTAAATCCAAGATAACCAAAATTCCCAAAAACAATTATTTCCACCCAATTCCCATTCAAAATACTTATATAATGCTATCTTAGAGAAACACAGTCTCAAGAGAAAATCAATTCAAAGCAAATGAAGTATTTATTATTTTTAGGATTAATGTGTATTGGATTTACAGCCAATGCACAACTTACCATTCCAAAAAAGAAATGTACAAGAGGGAAATGCTATTTCGTAGATCAGACCAATAAACGGATTTCAGATTATTACGAAGATGTAAAAGAATTTCAAGAAGGATTGGCGGCCGTTAACAAAGAAGGAAAGTGGGGTTATGTAAACGAGTGGATGACTATTATTATTCCACTAAAGTATCAAAGGGCATCTGATTTTAATGAAGGTCTAGCTTCCGTAAAACTCAATAATGAATCTTTTTTAATCGATGCTGAAGGAAATTCGAAAAGCGAAAAATACGACTCTATAGGATATATTTCTAAATATATTGTCATCAAGAAAAATAACAAGTTAGGATTGTTAACCTTAAAAGGGAAATTGAAAGAAGCGCCTCAATTTGATAGAATAAGTGCGTTTTATAATAATGATTTTGGTGTTCAAGTGGATGGGAAATGGGCCAATTTTAACAATGGAAATTTGAATTATAACAATCCAACTATCTATTACGCGAGTCCGGAAGAAATGCCAGTTTACTCCAAATCTTGTATCAACACGGAAGACCTAGAATCACGAAAGGCATGTTCCAATAAAGAAATGTTGACTAAAATTTATCAAAGTGTTCGTTACCCAATTGAAGCAAGAAAAAAAGGGATTCAAGGAGAGGTCATCATTCGTTTTCTAGTCAACAATGAAGGGGTAATGGAAAATCCTGAAATAGTAAAAAACGTAGGTGGGGGATGTGGAGAGCAAGCTTTCAATGTTGTAAAAACATACTTAAAAAAATGGGCATTACCAGGAAAGGAGAATGGTCAACCAATCAATACAGTTGTTAATTTACCTGTCAAGTTTAATTTAGAATAGTTTATCTCCATAAATTTTTCTTTATTTCTTATAAATCCTTCATAATATGGATTATGTTTACAACAATGTACACACTTGATTCTCTGTTTTTTTTCTAATATATTATCTGAATTTATATTTATTAAAAATGATTCAAATTATTAATAACTGAATTATTTTACTAAATTAGAATAGTGAAAGCAAAATGAAACAACCAATTTTTATAACCTTTTTAAACCAAACCTTATGAATCCTTTCAATTATTATGTGCGAGCTTTCAAAAAGTACGCTGACTTCAATGGCCGTGCTCGAAGAAGTGAATATTGGTATTTCTTCCTTTTCAATATCATCGCTTTGATGGTAGCAGCTGGAATTGACAGTTTATATGGGATGCCTGTCCTTTATGGAATTTATGCGTTAGCATCATTCATTCCAGGTCTAGCGGTAGCTATCAGAAGGCTACATGATACAGACAAAAGCGGATGGTTTATTTTAATCGCTTTAATTCCTTTAATTGGACTGATTCTGATTTATTTTATGTGTGTTGATGGCACGCCAGGTACCAATAAATATGGACCCAATCCTAAGGAAGTGTTAGCGGGAGATGATTTGGCTAGACACTTAGTTGAAGATTAATTGATTAAAAAAAATAGTAATAGCCTAACTGGAGCATTTCAGTTAGGCTATTTTTATTTGGCAGAAGCCTGAATTCTGTTTAACATAATTTGGCATTATATTAGGAGTTCATAATAATGTAAGCCAATCTACTCCCTCCCTCCAATTATTATCACAAAATATTTTTCCACTATGAAAACTAATTCATTAAGCATCGCAGCTAATATAACATTGTTTGCACTTTTGTTCCTTTCAAGTTGTTCAAAGGAACTAATCACTGACAAAGACCTTCTAATTGCAAATTGGGAAGCTTCCTCTTTCATTATTAATGGTCAAGAAATGATCGATTTTTCAATTAAAGATTTTTCACTAGATTTTCAAGAGTCAAATAATTATGAAGGAAATGTAATTGCAAGTTCGACCAATATTAGTGATGAAAAAAAAGTGGATGCCTCAACCTATGTAATTGATGAAGTTGCCAAAACCATTGTTATTTCAGGAGGCGGAGATATATTGGAATTAAATTATGTCTTGGATGGCAACACCTTAGAATTGGATGGGATGAATAGTTTTTATGATCGGTATATTATTAGTGCTAGTAAATAGGGTTTAGTATAAATATTGTAGTTGTATTGTTGAAAACAAACAGTGCTATTAGGGAACTTACAATTCCTCAATCACTCCAGCATAATCAAATTGCAAATCCTCATGCAATTTAGCCACTTTCTTTTTGATCAAATCTACTTGTCGTCGATACAAATTTCTTATCATTAAATTATTCCGATAAGAAGGAGAAAATTGTTTTAAGCTGATACAAAAATAAATTAGCAACTCGACTTCTGTTTCTTTGTTTTTAGAATATCGAATATGCTTTTTAATATTTGTCAAAATTTTCCGAATCCCTTTCTTCATGAAATAATAATTTTTCCGATTTACATTTTCAAATTGCTCATCTATTTCTATTTTCAATTCTTTTACAAAATTGGCTTCATCACCCGCTTCATACAATAAATAGGTCAACAATTCCTTATTTTCCTTTTTGAATTTTGACAAATGAAGACACAATTCCACCAACTCTTTCGGCGATCTTTCTACTAATTCTTCTTTTATTTGTTTGACAGTTGCAGCCTTCATAAAGTTGATTTGTTTCTTAGAAATTGGTATTCTATGCTAAATTCACTATTTTAAAAAAGAAGTTCTAAGAATATTGAAAAATCAAAATTACAAATAAAAATTAGGTAATGGAATGATTGATGACCTTCAAAATTTGACAGAATATTAAGACAATTTAAAAGCGAATTCACAGGTGGTTGTTCACAAGCTCCACTTCGACATTCGATATTCCTTATTCAATATTCTGCAGTTCAAAATATCCAATGTAACCTTTTCACTACCCACACGACTATCCCCATGAAACAATTATTTATGTATGGCTGATTCAAAACAACAGGCGTTTTTAAAAGCGTATCAAGCTTGTCACGAACCTTTGCTCCGATACTGTTCGGCATTGGTTTATGGAAAGATGGATGTGGAGGATTTGGTGCAAGATGTTTTATTATCTGCTTATTTGCATTTTGATAAAATTGAAAAGAAGCATCAACTCTTACATTATTTGATTCGAGCAGCACGTAATAAATCTATTAGCAATTGGCGCAAAAAGAAATACAAAGCAGAATTGCTAGAAGGACATGCTGAACGTTTGAAATCTAAAGAAGTATCTGCAGAGACTTTATTAGATATTCAATTGCTTTATCGTACACTTGATAAATTGCCCGAAAAACAAAAAGATGCACTGATCTTATTCGAAGTTAGCGGATTTAGTATGAAAGAGATTGCAGTGATTCAAGAGAGTACAGAAGGCGCTGTTAAAACAAAAATCAGTCGAGGTAGACAGAAGTTAAAAGGTTTGCTGAAAGAAAAAAACAATACGATTACATCCATTCTAAAAATTGCCAAATCAATCGCTTTATGAAACGAAAAGATACCAAACATCAAGGATTGTTTGACAATGCTCGAAAAGTTCCAACAGAACTTAGCGAGGCTAGGGTGGAATCTATTATCAAAAACTTTCCCACAATTCCTCCAACTTCAATTCCACCAACAAATAATTGGACCCATTTTTTTAATTTAAATAATTTAATTATGATGTCCATTCCTATAGCTTTAGTGGTTGCAATGACTTTGTCTACTACAAGTGCTGATCATTTGAGTTCAAATTCAATAGATAATTTATCTACCACTATTACAAATCATGAAACCCCGATTTTAAATACGGAAATAGCGGTATTGGAGGAAAAAATCGAAACAATTAATTTACCAAACCCTAAAGTTGTTCAAAAAAGTAACAATGAGATTACAAATATAAGTGAAAGTGTTTCTCCCATAAAAACAGAGCAACCGATAGCCCCACCTGCTGAAATAATTACAGAACAAGATCCAATTGAAGTGATTCCAGCAAAAACAGAAAATGATAATTATTCTAAGGTGGAGAAAAAACCTGTGCCTTCTTTGATTCCGAAGCAGTTAATTGGTGGTCAAAATTTAGCGATTCCGGATCTAAATGATCGACAACTAAAAAAGCTTAGAAAAACTTTGTATAAAAATTTGACAGAAGATAATTTAATTAAATTCAAAGGTCAGTTTGTAAGCATTGAGTTACCAAGCCAAAAAATAATTTTAAATAAAGTTGAATTGCCAAAAAAGTTCTATTCTAAATACGCTGAATTAACCATGATTGCAGGCACAGGGCCCAATCGAAGAATTGAATTCACTTCTAATTTTATAAAAGTAGGTGATTTTGATGGAGAAAAATTCAGAGGACATGGAGAGGGTACTTTTACGGATGATTTTCCAACAATCACAACTTTGTCAGAAAAGATGGAAAGTGCAAAGACCAAACAAGAGCTATTAGAAGAAGAAAGAAAAGCACTTTATAAATTTGCCAATAAAGTGATGGCAAAATCTGATATTACTCCAAAAGGAAAATCATTTTTTCCAGCCAATGTAAAATATGAAAAGCTAAAAATGATCCATCAAGAGTTATACGAACAATTATTGTTAGATAACTTAATCGATTCAAAGGAAGCGTTTGTTTTTATACAAATTCCTAAGTATGATATTGCTATAAATGGAAAAAAAATACAAATCCCGCTACCAACAAAATATAAAAATATCGTTGATGCTTACAAAATAAAATACGGACCAAGACGAGCAATATTGATGAGTAGTCACACAATCAGTGTTGGAGATTACCTCGAAGGAGAATTTACTGGGACAATTGTTTACTTGATTGATTAGTTCGTCTCTTTCTTTCATTTATTCAAAAGCCATTCTTACAACTTAAGGATGGCTTTTGTTGTAAAATAATGGTAGAGAATCGTTTGTACAATCTCTATTATGCTTACTTTGCATTCAAATGAGAAAACAACCTGCAAAAGTTAAGTCCAAACTTCATAAGCGTAACAAACATCGCGAACGATATGATTTTCAAAGATTAATTGAAAGTACAACTGAGTTGGCTTCATTTGTAATAATTAATGATTACAAAGATAAATCCATTAATTTTTTCGATCCAGCAGCAGTAAAAATGTTGAATAAGGCATTACTAAAATTACATTACGGCATTGAAAATTGGGAAATTCCTCCGAACTATTTATGTCCACCTATTCCAGGCCGTGCTGATTACTTACATTATGTAGCTGATATGTTAGGGGAAACTAAACCTAATGTTGCTATAAAATGTCTAGACATAGGAGTTGGTTCCAATTGTATTTATCCAATCATAGGCACAAAGGAATACGGGTGGCAATTTGTAGGCTCAGATATTGATCCCATTGCGATCGAATTTGCTACCAAAATTGTTAATTCAAATTCTTCTTTGAAAGATAAGATTGAGATTAGGCATCAAAAAAACAGAACCCACTTTTTTAATGGAATTATCAAAGAAGACGAGCAATTCGATCTTACCATTTGCAATCCTCCTTTCCATACTTCTGCGGATGCTGCTAAAAAGGCAACCATGCGAAAATTAAAGAATTTAAAAAACAATAAAGTTACAAAACCTGTCAAAAATTTTGGAGGTCAAAACAATGAGCTGTGGTACTTAGGTGGCGAAAAGAATTTTGTAAGTAAATTAATTCAAGAAAGTAAAACGTATCGAAATGCGTGTAAGTGGTTTACATCCTTAATTTCCAAAAAAATCAACTTAGGCAAAATTTACAAAGAGTTAGAAATCGCCAACGCAAAAGAAGTAAAAACAATCCCAATGGGTACTGGCAATAAAATTACAAGAATCGTTGCTTGGCACTTTTAGTAGCACAGACATCCTGTCTGTGACTATCCTAAAGTTGGATAGACATTTTGTCTGATTTATTGTAATTATAACAAACAGGTAAGATGTCTGTTCAACCTAGAAAAATTTGGCAACTCCCTAAGAGTTTCATATATTTAGACTTTCAGTAATATAGCGGATAGAAGGAACTTATTTCCAAAATGGGAATAGGTATTACTATGTACTGCAAACAATAAGATTACAACAGATTTACATTAAAACATACTTATCCATTCAATTTGGGAGATACGATATATACCGAAGAAAATATTCAGAAACTAGCTCCAAAACCTAATGCATTTATTGCAGGTAAAAAATTAGCCAACGCAGCTAAATGGGATTTTTTTGCAAAAAGTGATCGAAGTATTTGGGGCAATGTCAAAGGCTCTGGAAAAAATCCTTACAAAGTTCAAATCGATCTTCAAGAACTTGCCTATAAGTGTACCTGCCCGTCCCGCCAATTTCCTTGTAAACATAGTTTAGCATTATTGTTATTACACACTAAGGAAAATTTCAAGCAAAAAAAAGAACCAGAATATGTAACTGAGTGGTTAGATAAAAGAAAAGTCCGAGCTACTAAAATTGAGAAAGAAGAAAAAGAACTAACAGCAGAAGATAAAGTAAAACGAGCAAGTTCAAAAGCAAAAAGAGATGGAGAACGTGCGGATTTTGTTTTAACTGGTGTCATGGAATTGAGTCTTTGGTTGAAAGATTTAATTCGATTGGGTTTGCTGACTTTGCCAACCAAAACACCAGCTTATTTTGAAAATATGGCGAAGAAAATGGTGGACGCAAAAGCACCTGGACTTGCTGGCTGGGTAAGAGCATTCAATCACTTGAATTATAAAGACAAATCTGTTTGGCAAGACGAAGCGATTGAGATTATAAGCAAATTAAATTTATTGTTGCAATCCTTTCATCACATGGATCCTGAAAATGAAATAATGGCAAATACGGTCAAAAGTCATTTAGGATATACCTTTAAAGCTAAAGATATTTTGGCTAATCCAACAACAAAAATACAAAAAGATGATTGGGTTGTATTGGGTTCTACTAAAGAAGAAGGAGATGACTTAACAATACATCGAACCTGGTTACATGGTTTAGAATCAGGCCAAAGCGCCATTATTATCGTTTTTGAATCTAAGTTCTCAAATGTCTCTAATGTCACTTTGATGGATGGTTCTATCCTGACAGCTGCACTTGCTTTTTATCCTGACAATGCACCTCATCGAGCGATTATAAAAAAGCAAAACGGAGTAACAAAGGAGCTACCTTTTCCTCCAAATTTCAATAAAAATTGGCAAACACAACATGTACAAAAAGTCGATTTCTTAAAAGCAAATCCTTGGACCAGCAATCGCTCTTTTGTCATTGAAAATGTCCAACTAGTAGGTGATGGGAAATATTGGTTATTGGTGGATGAAGACAAGAATTTTAAGACCATCAGTAAGTTTTACAGTGAAGAGAAAATTATGTCATTGTTATTGATGTCGAATAATAAACCATTTGATTTAGCTTTTTTAGAACAAGCAAGTGGCATTTACCCGTTAGGAATTTTCGAACCAACTAAATATACTTGTCTGTGAAATCAAATCAACATTTAAAAGAAATTGCATTGTTGGGAAGTTCACGAAAGCCTTTAGACACTGCTCTTGTACCAAAAGTAATTGCTTCAATTTTGGAAAGTAAATCTTTCGAAAATGTCGAAGACAAAGTGTTAGAAGCGTTGAGTCTACAACATTATTATTCGCAAGCAGGATCGGTTCCGCAACAATATACAGGTGAAATACTTGCTACTCCAATTGAGGAGTCTAATCCGGTTATTGATGATGCATTAGAGGATATTTTTAAGCAAATAATAGATCTTGAAATAGCTGGGAAGGATCGATTGATGAATAGCTGGCTAAATACGGTGATTCGTAAATCGCAAATCATTTCTGCCAATCAAATTGTCCCGATTTTAAAATTCGCAAAAACAAGTTCGAAGAAAATTAAATCAAAAGTGCTTCAAGTAATTGGCGATAAAGGAAAATGGGTGATGAATCAAAGTGAGGCCTACGTAATTCCTAAAATGGAAACATTGGATGAGCAAGTAGCATCCTCAAAAATTTGGACCGAAGGAAATTCAAAAGCTAGAAAAGAACATTTTGAGTCACTTCGAAAGATAAATAAAGCTAGTGCAATTGAATTGTTAGAATCTACTTGGGATGAAGAGGCAATTAGAGATAAAATGGCTTTTTTAAAAATAATTAAGCTGACAAATGATATAAGTGATATCCCGTTTTTGGAAGAATTATACCATTCTGAATTTCAATTCAAACCTAAAGAAAAGAAATTGGTCAAAGCATGTCGTCGAATTATAGTAGACACTTTGTTAGCTATTCCATCTTCTGAATTACACCAAAAAACGATCAGTCAATTTGCAAAATATATTGGCAATCAAAAATCAAAAGGGTTATTGTCTAAAGTATTTTCAAAAAACAAATCACCTTTTATACTACCAAATGAACACGATGATTTCTGGAATCCACAAGTCATGGTTGAAGCCTACGGTTTTGAGGATTCCAATCCAGATATTGCCAGATACAAATCAGATGCTTTGTATTGGTTTTCTTGTTTTGTTCAATCGATTCCCTTTCAAAATTGGAAAACGATATTAAACTTAGACCGAAAATCAACGTTAGATTTCTTTCTAAAAGATCAACAATTCGTAAATGTCATTAAAGGAAAAGAAGAGAGTAATCTGTTGTTGTCATTAGTTGAAATGGCGAATAATCATCAGGATCAAGAATTGATTTTACTATTGATTAAGTCAATTGGAAGATACGATAATGTTGAATTATTGAAATTGTTGACACCTGAAAATTGGGAAAAATACATCATCAAAAAAGATTTGTTTTACCAAGGTCATGTATTGGCTTCTTGCAATTTGGAAGAAGGAGAAGAGTGGTCAAAGAAATTTACGGACACTTTGGTTAAAAACATAACAAAGAAATTACATGAACAAAAAATTACGTTAGACTATCAAATCGGTGCAACCGCTTCCATTTATTTCAATGTAGATAGTTTGCCGTTGTTAAAGCGAATTCATCAATCTGAAGCAAATATATTGGTGCAATACAATTGGTGGCAAAAACATTTTTATGGACGTATTGTGGAAACTACATCAATCCGTTCTTTATTAAAAAATTACAAATAAAAAAAATATGAGCATTTTAAGACAACATGCTGAAGATGAATTTAAGGAAGAATTAGCAGCCTTAAAAAAGGTGGACAAAGGTTATAAACCAACTAATTGGGAAATGTCGCCACAAGCCGTAGTCGATTATCTGATCGGCACTAAATTGAAAAATGGTTTTGAAATAACCCCAAAATATATCGGAGATCGCCGTTTAATGGAAATTGCTGTTGCCACTTTGACGACCGACAGAGCATTGTTATTATATGGAATTCCAGGTACTGGGAAATCTTGGGTGTCTGAACATTTAGCGGCTGCAGTAACTGGCAACTCAACTTTGTTAATCCAAGGAACTGCTGGAACCAGCGAAGAAGCCATTCGATATGGATGGAATTATGCCAAATTATTATCAGAAGGCCCGACAGAAGCAGCATTGGTTTCAACGCCACTAATGCATGCAATGAAAGAGGGAAAAGTGGCAAGAGTGGAAGAATTGACAAGAATTTCTGCTGATGTTCAAGACAACTTAATCACCATCTTATCCGAAAAATTATTACCCATTCCAGAATTAAGTCTAGAAGTGCAAGCACAACGTGGGTTCAATGTGATAGCAACCGCCAACAACAAAGACAAAGGGGTCAATGAATTATCGTCCGCACTAAAACGCCGATTCAATACAGTCATTTTGCCAACTCCCAAAACGGCAGCGGAAGAAGTCAATATCGTTAAAACACGAGTCGAAAAAATGGTCTCTAATATCGATCTTCCTGCAGAATTGCCAACCTTAAAAGAAATACAAAGAATCGTAACTATCTTTAGAGAGTTAAGATCAGGTATTACAGAAGATGGAAAAACCAAGGTAAAATCTCCGTCAAGCACCATGAGTTCTGCTGAAGCAATTGCAGTTGTTAACAATGGACTCGCATTGGCTGCTCATTTTGGTGATGGGAAATTATCGTCACAAGATATTGCCTCGGGATTGGTTGGTGCAGTTGTCAAAGACCCGATTCAAGATAAGGTAGTTTGGGATGATTATTTGGAGACGGTGGTGAAGCCTAGGCAAGGTTGGAAAGATATTTATCGGGCATGTAAGGAGGTACGGGTGTAATATGTTTTTTGTTTCCCTTTGAGGGCTTTTATAGAAAAAGTAAGACCTTAAACGCAATATTAATATATCGAGAAATACAAAATCTACGAGAATTAGCCCTCGAAGGGATTTAACTCAAAGTTTTAAATAAATCAACATGCCAATCAATCAAGAAAAAATAGATTTCATAAAAAAGACGGAAACAACATTTTTAGACAATGCGGTTCGATACAATCGGGAGAATCATGTTATTGATTGCGAATTGATTCAGAAAATATCAAAAATGGCATGCGAAGAAATTCCGGTTGATGAAGATCTTTTCTTGAAACTTCAAAATTATGGCCTTTTTCGAACTTCCAAAAATTTCATTACTCAAATATTGTATAGGTTTCCAAAAACACAAGATGAAAGCAATGAAGCTGAGATGTGGAATGAAAAGGATCCACTCGTGCAAGGAATGTTAAAAGCACAATTGAATGATATGACAGGTCGATTTTATATGGGCTGGCAGTACATTAATTCAAGGATAGTGAATGGAAGATGTGATGACTTTATCAAGTATCTTCTTACAATAGGTTATAAGGAAAGAGAGATAATCGGTAGAGTTCTGGTTTCTAATCGCGCAGTTTTGTATAAATATGATTCGCCATTGTATTCAACCGAATTACAACAAAAAGGTGTCGGAGCAAAAAAAGAATTAACTAGTTTTGGAGAATATTTAGTCAATAAATTGCCAGATGATTCATTGATGAATTTATTACATGAATTACCTTTGTCACATAATAGATTAACCTCAACCGAAAATATCTTACGTTTTTTGATTCATCATTCAAAGGATACGATTCGAAATGATTTTGACCGATATTTGTACCAAAAAAATTATCAAAATTTAAGAGAATTCAATAGTTCTAGTTTGATAACATTGATTCATCTGGTTGTGGACGAACAAGAAAAGTTGATCTTGGAGACCATTGAAAAGAATGCAATCACAGCTGGCCAAAAATTTAGATTTTATTATATACTCAATCAATTTGCAAAAGGAAAATTTCACGACCAAGTTACAGCGCTTGGAGAAAAAGGATTTGATTTTTTTATACAAACAACTCCGTCAAAATATTATAACAGTAGGGATGGACATGATCCAATAACTTATTCTAGATATTTATTGAGCAGAGATATAGAAGATGGAAAATCTAAAATTATGAACTTTATCGAGCATGCACAAATGCTAAATAATCGATACGTGCAATTCTTGTCAAATACCTTCAAAGAAGATGCAGTTCCGTATTTATTGGCTGCGATGGAAAAACAACCCAAATTTACGGATTATAATATTCAGGACTATCACAAAAAATTATTCGATTTACTAAAGCCGTTTGATGTCTCTTCTCATTTAGATCAAATTATCGATTTCGCAGTAAATAAAAGTACTAAAAAAACAAAAAAAGAAGCGGCCGATTTCTTGATAAAATATGTTGACAAAATCACACCACAAGCATTAGAATTGACGAAAGGTAAAAAAATAGACCAACGTATTGTTGGTGCAATGATTTTGGCTCATTCGGAAGATAAAAAAATAAAAAACTATTTATTAGAATTTTTAGACAAAGAAAAAAATGACGATACCAGAGATATATTGTTAGAATCACTACATGACCTAAAATTTACCCAACCATATACATACGAAGAGGTCATCGAGATGATTGAAAAAGCAGATAAACGGAAAAAATTATCAAGATGGGGAGAAAAATGGATTGAAGAAGAAGAATTACCCAAACTATATTGGAAAGAAAATGGACAGGCCTTGACATCAACACAAGTTCGTTTTTTATTCTACCGATCCAAAAGAGCAAAAGGACTCAACTCAGATATCGAAGCGAAACAAATGTATGCGCAATTGGACAAAACCAAAACAGCCAATTTTGCAAACGCATTGTTAAAGGCATTTCAAGATAGTAATGCAGCCAACAAATTTAAATACTATATGACCGTAGCAGGTTTGATAGGTGGAGATGCTGCATTACCTAAATTAAATACGCTATTCAGAAGCTGTATCACCAACAAACGATGGCGATTGGCAGAATATTTAGTAGGCGCAATCGCGATGGTTGGCTCTAATAAAGCTTTGCGAATTGTAGAAATGCTGTCCAGAAAATACGCTTCTAAAAGACCAAAAATTGGTGTTGCTGCTAGAGAAGCTTTAAATGCGGTGGCTATAGAATTCAATATTACTGCGGATCAATTAGCTGATCGGATTATTCCAGATTTCGGATTTGAAGATTTATATAAAACTTTTGAAGTAGGTGATGATACTTATCGTGCTTTCGTTTCCAAAGACAATAAATTACATTATTTCAATCAAGATAATAAGTTAAGAAAATCAATTCCCAAAGAGACTCCCAAAGAAATAGTGGCTGAATTAAAAGCGATTGACAAAGAAATAAGAGTAGTCGTAAAAGCACAGGCCGGTCGCTTGGAGCAATATCTCGTTACGGAAAGATCATGGACAGTAGATGAATGGAATCAATATTATCGCAATAGTCCGATCATGTTGATTTATGTGCAGAAATTGTTATGGGGATTATTTAAAGATGATAAATTAGTGGATGCATTTTATTGTGATGAAGATATCGAGCTATATAATTTTAGTGATGAAGAAGTAGAGTTGGAAAATGGAGATGCCATTAAAATTCTACACCCACTTCACTTGACAGCTATTGAATTAGAGCAATGGAAAAAGAAAATGTACGATATGGATTTCGATTTTGAATTCCCAATCCTTGATAGAGTTGTAACTGAAGTGCTGGAAGAAGAAAAAGATTCATCTTTCACAAAAGTATTTTTGAATACAGATATTCCGAAAGGAGCAGATTATGTGGTCAGCTTTTTATCAAGAAAAGGCTGGCATAAAGAAACTGCTGATGGCGGTACATTAAATTTTTATAAAGTTTGTCACAACCCAAAAATTCAAGTTCGTCCAAGCATAGAAGGGCCAACAGCTTGGTATCAAGGAGGTCAAACAAAAGCAACGTTACACGAAATTTATTTTACAGGAGAAAATTGGCAAGATAAAATTAAATTAAAAGACGTCCCAAAGATTTTTTATTCCGAAGTAATCGCAGATCTAAAAGCATTAATAAATGCGGAGTAAATTTAAGACCCCAACGGGATCAAGCACCTAGCTTAGGGCACCGCCCTAAGCATTAAAAGAAAAAAATGCCAACACACATACTAGGAATAAGACACCACGGAGTAGGTTCCGCCAAAAAAGTAGCAGAACGCCTACAACAAATAAAACCCGACATCATCCTGATAGAAGGTCCACCAGAAATTACCGAAATGCTAAAACATATCGGTAAAAAAGACCTGGTACCTCCAGTTGCATTAATGGTTTATAACAGTAAAATTCCAGCAACTTCTACTTTCTATCCATTCGCAGATTTTTCTCCAGAATGGGTGGCTGCTAAGTATGCCAACAAAAATAAAATACCTGTTCGAGCAATGGATTTACCAGCTGCTATTTCATTTAAGATTCAAGAAAATGAACATAAAGCGTTGCAGAAAAAAGCAGAAGAATTAGCAACGAAAATGGAGGAAAATCCAGAGGCAATTGCATTGGAAGAAGTCCAAAAAGCACCAAAGCCAATCAAAGATCCACTTTCTTATATGGCAGAAGCTTCTGGATTTAGAAGTGGAGAAGATTGGTGGGAGCATCAATTTGAGAAAGTATCTGCAACACCTGCAGAGGAACATTTCGAAGCCGTGCATTTGACCATGAAAACTTTACGGGACGAAAATATATTATCAAGTCTCGATGAAGAAAATGTAGCACGGGAAGCATATATGCGAGACATTATACAAGCGGTGCAATTGGAATTGTATAACAATATAGTGGTGGTTTGTGGAGCTTGGCATGGACCTGAGCTTTATGATATTGATGACAAAATAAAAGAAGACCAAAAGGTACTTAAGAAACTACCCAAATCAAAAATTGACATTGCGTGCACGTGGATACCTTGGACCAATGGAAGACTGTCTATGTTCTCCGGATATGGAGCTGGTTTGCGGTCTCCAGGTTGGTACGAGCACCAGTGGAACAAACTTGAAGATATGGAAGTGGAGTGGTTGTCCAAAGTAGCGACTGCATTTCGAGCGGATGGTGTTGATATTTCCACTGCTCACGTTTTGGAAACTTACCGATTGGCACATGCACTCGCCGCACTTCGAAATAAGTCTCATATTTCACTAGAAGAACTCAACGAATCCATACATACAGTCATGTGTATGGGTGACAGCATATTGTTTGAATTAATAAAAAAGAAAATTATTGTTGGTGAAAAATTAGGAAAAATACCTGATGAATTGCCAAAAGTTCCACTACAAAAAGATTTTGAAACAACAGCAAAATCACTCCGATTGACGATGTCGGCGATGGAAAAAAAGTTTGCTTTAGATTTAAGGAAGCCATTAGATCTAAAGCGAAGTATCTTTTTTCATAGATTAGAATTGCTTGAATTAAATTGGGCAACACGAGCAGAAAGTAGAAGCAAAGGAACCTTCAAGGAAAGTTGGGTGTTAGAATGGGCCCCCGAAATGCAAATCGCATTGATTGATAAAGCACATTTTGGAAATACATTGGTAGATGCAAGTGTTGGTTATATCTATCACAAAATGAATAAAACCAGAATTATTTCTGAGTTGGTAAAATTGGTAGAATTTTGTATTCCAGTAGAGTTGTTTGATTCGATTGACAAATTACTTTTGAAGATTAATAATGAATCTGCGATTTCAGCTGACACCAAAGATCTAATGACGGCAATTCCTGGATTGGTTGAAATTATCAAATATGGAAATGTGCGTAAAACCGATGTTACACAGCTAAGGAACATTACGATTAGATTGTTTTCAAAAGTATGTGTTAGTTTGTCGAATGCATGTTATGGTTTGGATGAGCAAAATTCAAATGATATGTTCGAGTTAATCAGTCAAGTCAACAATGCAGTTGAAATATTGGAGGAGGATGATGTGCGAGCGGATTGGTATAATGCTTTAGAAATGATTGTCAACAAACAAGGCGTGCATAATGTCATCATAGGGTGTACTGTTCGATTGCTATTTGATAACAATCGATTGACAAAAGAAGAGTCAACCAATTTATTCTCCTATTTTCTTTCAGCGAGTAATGAACCCGTTGATGTAGCACATTGGATGGAAGGTTTTTTGAGAGGAAGTGGATTGATTTTGATTTATGATGATCGTATTTGGAACCTTATTTTTCAATGGGTAGATCAAGTAGGAAAAGAAGTCTTTATGGAATTGTTGCCCGTATTAAGAAGAGCTTTTTCCAAGTTTCCTTTTGGAGAAAGGAGGCAAATCGGTCAAAAAGCAAAAGCAGGTGTAAGCAAAGTCAGCACCATAGATGATACAGATCTTGAAGTAGTATTCGATGAACAACAAGCTGCTTCCATATTACCATTTATTACCAAATTATTAGGAACAACATGAGCGAACAAGAAATAAAAAATATTGAGAAATGGCGTTTGATGCTTGGAGGTGATGAAGCAGATGGTACTGATTTTGAATTGAGCGACATGATGAAAAACATCGATGAATCATTAACAGCATTGTATGATTTCGATGCCCAAGAAGGATTTGGGTATGATAATGAAAAAGGGCAAGGTGGACAAGGGAAATCCAACCCGCAAATTGCTAGATGGCTTGGTGATATTAGAAAGTATTTTCCACAATCTGTTGTCAAGGTCATGCAAAATGATGCCATGAAACATCCTGATTTAAAACAGAAAATGATGTTTGAACCAGAGATTTTGGAACAGGCAGAAGCCGATATTCATCTTGTCGCTACATTGATGGAATTAGGAAAATTGATTCCAAGTAAAACAAAAGAAACAGCGAAAAGAGTAGTCAGAAAAGTAGTAGAAGAATTAATGGCCAAATTAGAACAAAAAACAATTTCCGCCATCAATGGTGCTATCGATAAGTCCAGTATCAATCGAAGACCCAGATTCAAAGAAATTAACTGGAGTGCCACGATCCGAAAAAATTTAAAACATTATCAACCCGATTACAAAACCATCATTCCAGAAATAAAAATAGGGTACGGTCGAAAATCTCGTCGCTCTCTAAAAGATATTGTTTTGTGCATTGACCAAAGTGGATCGATGGGTACCTCAGTTGTTTACTCTGGTGTGTTCGGTGCTGTTTTAGCTTCAATTCCTAATGTCACCACCAAGATGATTGTCTTTGACACCAAAGTAGCTGATTTGACCGAAGATTTAAAAGATCCCGTAGATTTATTGTTTGGTGTTCAATTGGGTGGAGGTACAGACATTAATTTAGCGCTTCAAAAATGTCAAAATGTTATTACCAAACCATCCGACACCATTTTGGTATTAATTACTGATTTGTATGAAGGTGGAAATGCAGAAGAAATGCATCGACGTGCCAACGAGTTGGTAGATTCAGGTGTTCAAGTAATTTGTTTGTTAGCATTAAATGATGATGGAAGTCCTTCATTTGATAAAAATCATGCAAAACGATTTACAGATATCGGCATTCCAGTTTTTGCATGTACACCTGATGTGTTTCCTGACTTGATGTCGGCTGCTATTAAGAAAGAAGATTTGAACAAATGGGCTGGGCGGAATGATATTGTTGTAAAGTGATTAAAACATTAGTTTATGGTATCAAAATCAAATGCAATATTATCAGTTCAAAAGTATTTGGATAAACAAAATAATAGACCTTATCTTCATATTTTTAAAATTCCAGTTTACAAAAGTTTAGCTAAGCGAATTCAGCTTTTGATATTTAAAAATTATTTTAAACTTAAAAATGGAGTTAAATTAGACTTCCCAGAGTGGTATATAGAACCTGACAGTTATGTAGAATCAAAAGCACACGAAATAATTGTTGAAGAATGGAGTGAAGATTTAGGAATTTGTTGGTCAATTGCTTACTGTACTGAACAGTATTATGAAACTAAGGAAAATCGTTTTGGAGCAATTGGAGGTGGACCTGTTTTCGTTGATAAGGAAACAGGTATTATGTATCAGACGGGATCGTCACCAATTGATTGGTTAGAAAGTTTTCGAAAATTTAAAAGTGGAATGAAAGATGAAAATGAATTTCCAAGCTGGAAACCGATTGATTTAAATGTGTAGCTCGCTTTGCTCGATGGTCTCAGACAGGCATCCCTTTACAAGCAAGTTGTACGTCCCTTATCTTTTCTTCCCAAAAAAGGAAAGGGAGCACGTGAGGACGCGAGTTGTTACGTGAAAGTAATGTTTTTTATTTCAGCAAATAAAATACGACACAGTTGTTCCACGTACTCCCCGCGCAACACTCCTCCTTTTCAAGGAGGAGCCTATCCGCCTTTGGCGGATTAGAAGGTGGATCCTACAACTCCCGCATAACCCCCTCCGGATCCTCCAAAATAGACTTAGTCAACAAATAATGCTCCGTCTCACGATAATCTACCTTCTCCACTTTCCCTTCCGAAAAATAGAAAACCTCAGAATCAGGAATCGACATAATAATAGGAGAGTGAGTTGCAATGATAAAATGCGAACCAGTAGATTTAACTTTTTCAATTATTAATGATAACAGACTCAATTGTCTTGTTGGAGAAAGCGCTGCTTCCGGTTCATCGATTAGATAAATGCCTTTGCCTGTAATTCTTGAAGTGAAAAATTTCAAAAAACCTTCACCATGCGACATCGCTTCCAAATCAGCCGTATATCTTTGGATTAAACTATTTTTTTCACCTTCGATAGCACCAATTGCTAATTTTAAATCACCACCTTTCCAACCGGCTTTTACTTCCTCAATTTCGTCTGATAAATCTTTAATTTCTTTTTTGATATGACGTGCAAAACCGATAAAATCTTCCGCTCTAACAAAGAAACCGCGACTTGTCTTTTCTTTGAATCGAATACTAAGATAATTGGCCAAAGAATTCGCAGCGGCCAAAGATTCATCATCTTCCAATCGAAGACTTCCTGCTAGAGGGACTTCTGTGTAAGCGGCCATTGCTTCCAAGATCGTAGATTTTCCACTACCATTTTCACCAACAAAAAAGCTAATATTTTTTTCAAAAACCAATTCCTCAAAATTCTGAATCAAAGGAAGTGTCCAGGGAAATTTATCTTTTTCTTCTTCAGGGAAATTTCTCAATCGTACAGTTGAAATAATCATTTAAAGGAATTTAGCAACTCAAAGTTTAATTAAAAAAAATTATAATTGATGACGGTAAATTTACTAAGGCTCAGAGTATTTTGAGTATATTCGACAGTTGAATTTAATCAGAATTTAAAACACAAAAAAATGGAAGCTTATATATATGATGCAATTAGGACGGTAAGAGGAAAAGGCAATAAAAAAGGTGCTTTAATTGGAATTACCCCAACAGAATTAGCCACTCAAACTTTGATTGCACTGAAAGAAAAACATAATCTGGACACCACTCAAGTGGAAGATGTAATTCTCGGATGTGTCGGTCAGGTAAAAGATCAAGCGGCTAATATTGCCAAGACAGCAGCTCAACATTCTAATTACGGAGATCATCTTTGCGGGGTTACCTTAAATCGTTTTTGTGGATCTGGACTAGAAGCGATCAATCAAGCAGCTGCCTATGTCAAGTCAGGTTTTAGAGAATTGATCGTGGCTGGTGGTGTTGAAAGTATGTCTCGTGTCAAAATGGGTGCGGACGGAGGTGGTATGTTTATGGATCCATCGATTGCTATTCCTGGAAATATTGTACCTCAAGGAATATCCGCAGATTTAATAGCTTCGAAATATGGATATTCTAGAAATGATGTGGATCAATTCGCTTACACTTCACAAATGAGAGCAGTAGCAGCAGAAAAAGACAACCGTTTTAAATCAAGAATTGCGATTAAAGACATTGACGGATTTAAAGTGTTAGATAAAGATGAAAATGTAAGAAGTAGCACGACTGTTGAGTCATTAGGTACGTTAAAACCTTCTTTTGCAATGATGGGCGCAATGGCCGGATTTGATGCCGTTGCTATCGACCGATATCCTGAAGTAGAAACGATTGAGCATGTACATCATGCTGGAAATTCTTCTGCAATCGTTGATGGAGCTGCTATCGCATTAGTAGGAAGTAAAGCAGCTGGTGAAGCAATTGGTTTGAAACCGAAATTTAAAATAAGAGCAGCTGCCATTCACGGAACGGATCCAACAATTATGCTGACAGGAATCGGTCCTGCTTCTTTGAAAGCACTTACTCAGGCTGGAATGAAGCCATCTGATATCGATCTTTTTGAAATTAATGAAGCATTTGCCGCAGTTGTTATCAAAGCGATGAGTGACATTGGTGTGGATCATTCCAAAGTCAATGTTAATGGGGGTGCGATTGCCATGGGACATCCGTTGGGTGCTACAGGTTGTATGTTGACAGGTACTTTGATGGACGAATTAGAAAGACGTAATTTAAGTACTGGATTAGTGACGCTTTGTATTGGTGGAGGCATGGGAATTGCGACCATTATTGAACGTGTCGGGTAATTTTTAATAAAGATTTTTTAAAACAATAAAATGCAAAATATAAAAAACGATTTATTTCACTTCGAATTAGGTGCAGATGGTATCGGCATATTAACCATCGATCAAGTAAATAATCCAACCAACTTATTTAGTCTAGAATTTATAGGTGAATTTATAAAAGTCGCTCAACAAGCGGTAGAAGATGATACGGTAAAAGGAGTGATCATCACTTCCGGGCGCACTATGTTTATGCCTGGAGCAGATTTGAGAGAATTGAAAAGTATGAGTAAAAACTTGGAGCAACAATTGAATGGAGCTTTGAAAATGCATCAACAATTCAGAGCGATTGAAACTGTAGGAAAACCTTTTGTCGCGGCCATTAATGGAACTGCAATGGGTGGTGGATTAGAACTTTGTTTGGTTTGTCATCATCGGATTGTACTCAATTCTACCAAAATAAAACTAGGATTTCCAGAATCAAAAGTTGGCCTTTTACCTGGAGGTGGTGGAACCGTCAAGTCTCCTTATTTAATGGGTATTCAAAATGCGTTAATCTACTTGTTGCAAGGAAAAGAGGTTCGACCACAACAAGCATTGAAAGATGGTTTGATAAATGATTTGGCGGAAAATCAAGAAGAATTAATTGCGAAATCAAAAGCTTGGATATTAGCAAATCCTACTCCTATACAACCTTGGGATAATAAAAAACATCGTATGCCCGGAGGTGGTTTTTGGACACCGAATGGATTGCAAACCATTATGGGTTCAGTTGGAAATGTGAGTAAAATGACACATGGAAATTATCCGGCTCAAAAATATATTCTTCAAGTGGTGCATGATGGTTTACAAATTCCAATAGATCGAGCATTGGAAGTGGAAGCTAGATTTTTTATAAAATTAGTAGGAAGTCGAGAAGCTAAGAATATGATTCGGACTGGATTTATGGGAATGCAAGCTGCCAAAAAAGGGAAAGCAAGACCTAAAGATCAACCTAAGTATGAGATAAAAAAATTAGGAATTCTTGGTGCAGGTATGATGGGAGCAGGTATTGCTTACGTGTCCGCCAAAGCAGGAATGGATGTCATTCTTAAAGATATTTCTATTGAAAACGCGGAAAAAGGTAAAGCTTATTCTAGAAAAATATTAGACAAAGCAATAGCTAAAGGTCGTTCAACTGAAGAGAAAGCAGTTGCATTGTTATCAAAAATTGAAACAACAGCCGATGTGTCTAAAATGGCAGGTTGTGATTTAGTAATTGAAGCAGTTTTTGAAGACCCAAATTTGAAAGATAAAGTGACTAAGGAAACAGAAGCAGTCCTAGACCCGACTAAAATCTATGCGTCCAATACCTCTACAATTCCAATTACTTTGTTGGCAAAATCATCTGCAAGACCTGAAAATTTTATAGGTATCCATTTCTTTTCACCGGTCGACAAAATGCCTTTGGTTGAAATTATTGTTGGTGAAAGAACATCTAAAAAAGCAATTGCAGCGGCAGTAGATTATACAGTTGCGATTGGTAAAATTCCGATTGTTGTCAATGATAGTCGTGGTTTTTTCACTTCTCGTTGCTTTGGTACTTTCGTAAATGAAGGAATGTTTTTACTGGAAGAAGGAGTGCCTGCTGCTATGATTGAAAACATTGCCCGGAAAAAAGGAATGCCTGTTGGACCTTTAGCTGTGCATGATGAAGTGACTCTTACTTTGTCAGCTCATGTTATAGAAAGTGATCCAAGACCCAAATCACCAAGCACGATTAGAAGTTATAAAATGGTAAAAGACCTTATCGAAAATCACGGTCGAACAAGTAAAAAAGATGGTAAAGGTTTCTACGATTATCCAGCTGGTGAGAAGAAAAAGTTGTGGAAGGGTTTGTCGGAAAAATACAATTCCAACATGGATGCACTCGACCAAGAAACAGTTGCTAATCGAATCATGCATCGGCAAGCATTGGAAAGTTTTAGATGTTTGGAGGAAGGTGTTTTGAATTCTGTAATGGATGGAGATATTGGTTCTGTTTTGGGATGGGGATTCCCGATTTATACGGGCGGTGCTTTATCTTACATTGATTTTGTTGGTATCAAACAATTTGTAGCCGATTGTGATTTATTTAGAGAGAAATATGGAGAACGTTGGATGGTTTCGGATAAATTGAGAAGTATGGCGGAGAATGGGAGTTCTATTCATGATTTTTCTTAAGACTGTAAGTGTGATAATTATTGCTTGTTAATCTAGCTCAAATTGGAGTTGAAATTATTAAAACCAAAATAAAAAAATGAACCTACTCCAAGGCATAAAAATTATAGATTTCACTCGTCTACTACCAGGACCTATGTCGACCATGCTGATGGCACAAATGGGTGCGGAAGTAATTAAAATTGAAAGTCCAAAAAGAATGGATTATGTTCGATTCAGTGGTACACAAGTAGATGGGGCAAGTGTTCTTTTTCATCAACTCAATCACAATAAGGAATTGAAGTCGATTGATTACAACTCACCTGAAGGAAAACAGGAGATGCTAGAAATAATCAAAGACGCAGATGTATTGTTTGAACAATTTCGACCAGGTGCAATGGAGGCGTGGGGATTAGGTTATGAAGCAATAAAAAAAGTAAATCCTGCTATTATATATGTCTCCTTGTCGGGTTATGGTCAAGACGGAGCATTTCGAAATGAAGCTGGACATGATATGAACTATTTGGCGTATGCTGGTATGCTGGATTTGATTAAAGATGAAAACGGTAAACCAATCGTTCCAGATTTTCAAATAGCGGATATCGGCGGAGCTTACATGACAGTAATGGCGTGCTTAAGTGCGTTATTGAGCAAAACAAAAACAGGTGAAGGTTGTTATATTGATGTAGCTTTGTCGGATGCAGTTCATCCATTTTTAGCAGTTCCATTTGGGTTGAAAAGTGGTGGCTTAGATCATAAAAAATTCAACCTAATCAATGGAAAAACAACCGTCAATTATGCTACCTACGAATGTGCCGATGGAAAATGGTTGACCGTTGCTGCTATGGAAATTAAGTTTTGGAACAACATCTGCGAAATTGTCAAAAAACCAGCATGGCAACGCAATAATGAAACTGAATTATTAACAATCAATTTTCCAAAAAATGAAGTGACGGATTTATTTAAAACAAAAACAAGAGATGAATGGGTTTCTATTTTTAAAGGAAAAGATGTATGTATAGCACCGATTTTAGAATTAGATGAATTAGAAAAATCTGATTATCATCAATCAAAAAATACATTCCAAGAAGAAAAAACGATGAATGGGGAGAAATTTACAACAATAAAATTACCATTTAAAGTAAAAGCCTAGCCAAATCATTCCTTACTCTGTTGAAACTGAGAAAAAAGTTATGCCCAATACATTAAAAAAAGTTCCACAACTTCAAATTATCAGAAACATATTTAAGTTTTTGACAAATCCAATTCCTATCATTGATCAAAATTTTAAGGACTTTGGAGAACCATCATTTCGATTAAATATGGGTGCAATGACTAAGTCTGTCATCACCAAAGATCCCGAGTTGATAAAATACATCATGCAGAAAAATAATCGCAATTTTAAAAAGTCGATACTGCAAACAGAGCATCTAGCATCTTTTATTGGCAAAGGACTGTTGACTTCAAATGGAGATTATTGGTTACAACAACGGAGATTAATCCAACCTGGTTTTCATAAAAAATCATTGGATTCTTTTGTTCGAATTATGAGCAAAGAAGTGGTTACTTTTAATAACTATTTGTCCAACAAAATTGATCAAGGTGACGGCGAATTATTGATGCTAAAAGAGATGTCTAGACTGGCATTAATTATGGTAGCCAAAACATTGTTTAGTGGAAGTATCACGGAAGAACAAATAACGAGTATTGGAAACAAAGTAGATTATTTGCAAGCAGAAGTGGTGGTAAAAATCCGACAACCATTTTTTGCTCGGTGGAGAAAACTAAGTGGTCGAGATGCTAAAAATAAAAAGTTAGCACAATCACTTTATGATTTGTTGACAGAAATTATTTCTGAAAGAAGAGAATCTGGTGAATTCAAAAATGACATCCTGGATATGCTGCAAGGAGCAAGATATGAAGGGACAGATGACGGTATGACCGAAAAACAAATATTGGATGAATGTTTAGTTTTGTTCGCCGCTGGATATGAAACTACTGCAAATGCATTGTCTTGGACGTTTTATTTGCTAGATAAAAATCGAGATAAATTAGCATTGGTACAAAAAGAAATTAGTGAAAATGAAATTGATCCTAACAATCCGATGGCGTCTATTATGAAGTTGGATTATATTCGTCAAGTGATTTCAGAATCAATGCGCATATTTCCACCTGCATGGATCATCGATCGAGTTGCGATAGAAAACGATTCATTTAATGGCATAAATTTGTACAATGATGAAATTATCAATTTATATGTTTATGGCGTGCATCACGATCCTCAATATTGGGAAAATCCAGCGGTTTTTGAACCAGCACGTTTTGAACGAGATAAATTGAAGTCCATAAAAGCCTATACTTATTTTCCTTTTGGTGGTGGACCAAGATTGTGTATTGGTAACCAATTCGCTATGATGGAAATGCAGTTGATACTATATACTTTACTGAAAAATTTTGATTTCACATTAAAAGAAGGACATGTTGTTGAGATGTTACCTGGTGTTACATTGCGGTCGAAAAATGGAATTCGGATGATGGCTAGTAGGAGGTAGTAATAGCGACAAATTAGAAAACGCCTTGTTTGTAACTTGTACAAACAAGGCGTTTTTTTAATACCTAGATTGATTTCTAATTAAGGATAGGACTCGTTTACAACTCAAATTCATCTTTCAATAAATCAACAGAGTTTCCACCAACCATCACATCAAACTTTCCAGGTTCAACAATATACTTCCTTTGATTATTATAAAAACCAAGTTCCTTATCTGTCAATGTAAACTGTACTGTTTTACTCGCGCCAGATGCTAACCTTATTTTTTCAAAACCTTTTAATTCTTTTACAGGTCTCGTGACAGAAGCCACTTGATCTCGAATGTATAATTGAACAACTTCTTCACCGGCAACCTTTCCAGTATTTTTGACATTGACAGAAACGGATACATTGTTGCCACCATTTTTGGTTACAGATAAGTTTGAATATTTAAAAGTTGTGTAACTCAATCCAAATCCAAATGGGTACAATGGATCATTTGTCATATCTGAATAATGTTGCCAAAATACTTCTGGTTTCGGACCTGGACGTCCCGTATTTTTGTAGTTATAGTAAATTGGAACTTGTCCAACATTGCGAGGAAATGTCATTGGCAACTTACCACTAGGATTGTAATCACCATATAAAACTTCAGCGATTGCATTTCCACTTTGTGACCCTAAATGCCATACTTCAAGAATAGCAGGAATATTTTCAGCGGCCCAAGGCAATGCCAAAGGACGACCATTCATTAGTACCAAAACGATATTTTTGTTGACTTCATAAACTGCTTCTAATAATTCTTGCTGAACACCTGGGATGTCAATTTGCGCACGACTACGGCCTTCACCTGATTGCATTCCGTGTTCACCTAACACCATAATTACGACGTCTGAAGTTTTGGCAAGATTGACTGCTTCTTTGATACCAGTTTTATCATCTTTATTGTAAGGGACGTGTAAATGAAACATCGTTTTTTCTTCTACGAATTTCACTCCTTTTGAGTAGGTGAAGCTATCATTATATTTTTTCATTCCTTCTACTACAGAAATTGCAGTATTATCGTCACCTGCTAATCTCCAGTTTCCAAGCGGACTGGTTTTGTCCTCTGCTAGCGGTCCGATCAAGGCAATCTTCTTTCCATTTTTAGCAAGCGGTAGTAAGTTCTTCTCATTTTTCAAAAGTACAATGGATTTTTTAGCCATATCTAAAGCCGCATCCGCGTGTTCTTTGTTAAGAATCAATTCTTTTTCACGAGCTTCATCACAATATCTGTATGGATCATCAAATAAGCCAAGGTCAAATTTGATTTTTAAAATTCTTCCAGCAGCGTCATCAATATGCTTCATACTTACCTTGTTTGATTCGACTAGTTCCTTCAAATGTTTGACATATAAGTGGGATTCCATGTCCATGTCAGAACCTGCATTAGCAGCCAACTCAGAAGCATGTTTTCCGTCAGCTGCATGACCGTGTGCAATCATTTCTCCGATAGATCCCCAGTCAGAAACGACAAATCCCTCAAATCCCCATTCTTTTTTTAGCAAATCTCTTTGAAGAAAAGCATCACCAGTTGCAGGAATTCCATTTAATTCGTTAAATGAATTCATGAAAGTAGCAACGCCTGCATCTGAACAAGCTTTGAAAGGCGGAAGCACCACGTTATACAAAGTAGATAGTCCGATATCTGTGGTATTGTAATCTTTTCCCGCTTCTGCAAATCCGTAAGCCGCAAAGTGTTTTGCACAAGCCGCAATTGTATTGTTTGCAGATAAATCATCTCCTTGAAAACCTTCAACTCTTGCCACAGCAACTTTGCTTCCTAAATACGTATCTTCACCAGCACCTTCCATTACTCGTCCCCATCTAGCATCTCTATATAAGTCTACCATCGGAGCAAAAGTCCAATTTAATCCTGCTGCGGATGCTTCAATCGCGGCGATTCTTGCCGACTTTTCAATCGCTTCCAAATCCCAACTTGCAGCCTCTGCTAATGGAATAGGAGATATGGTTTTAAAACCGTGAATCACATCAAAAGCAAAAATTAACGGAATACCAAGTCGTGATTTTTCAACCGCAATTTCTTGCATGGCACGAACTTCCTTTGCGCCTCTTACATTTAGCATGGAACCAACTTGACCAGATTCAATGTGCTCATATTTTTCTTTATTGTTGCCATCTTTTGGTGATGGTCCAGTTGGATCAAAGAACCCAGTATACTGATTCATTTGTCCAATTTTTTCTTCCAATGTCATTTTGCTGAGCAGCTCTTTTACTTTTTTGGAAACTTCGTCGTCTTCAACTTTTTCACTTGTTAATACAGCCATTGAATTACTAGTTTCTTTTGTGGAATTGCAGGAGTGAATTAATATTACGAAAAACCCAATGCAAGTCAGGAATAGTATGTTGTTAATTTTCATCTTGTGATTTTACTGCGTAAATTAGATAATGGAAAGGTTTCGAATTCCATAGAATGTCTCAGCCTTGGTCTCAAATATATTAAGTTTGAATTATTTTAGTAAATATAGAACTACGTCACTACTACAACAAATTTTTAACTAGTTGATTGTCAATTAGTTAATAAATTTTGATGTTTCTTTATCATATAAATTAAGCCGGTTAAAAATAGTGTAATTTTGTCTCCCAAACTTACCTTGTATATTATAATTTTTCATCAATTATTATAAGCTTGATGACTATTTTTTTTGAATAGCTAGAACATTTGAAAGTAGTTTTCTGTTTAATTCAAAATTCCGTAACCATGAAATATTTCGTACTTCTATTGGCATTATTACTATCCTTTTTTGCTTGCAATACTTCAAAAAGTAAGGCAGCCAATCCATCCTCAAATGTAGCGTCAAAAAAGATAGCTAACTTGAATAATTTGAAAAAAGCTTACTTCGCTTCTGGTTGTTTTTGGTGCGTCGAAGCAGTTTACGAAAGTGTAAAAGGAGTGGAAGAATCTATTTCTGGTTATTCGGGAGGTCATACCAAAAATCCAACTTATGAATCTTCAAATACCGGGAAGACAGGACATGCAGAAGCAGTAGAAATTTATTATGATCCTAACGTGGTGAGTTTTGCATCATTGGTAGATGTGTATTTTGGTTCTCAAAATATCACTCAGGTAAATGGTCAAGGTCCAGATCGTGGTTCCCAATATCGATCTATTATTTTTTATCAAAATGAAGAAGAAAAAGAAATCATCGATCAGAAAATCAAAGCACTAAATGAAAAGTTAAGTCCTGAAAAAGTGGCTGCAGAGGTGATGGAATTTGAGAAATTTTGGGTCGGTGAAGATTATCATCAGGATTATGAGCGACTACATCCGAATCAGGGGTATATTCAGAATGTTTCAATTCCACGACTTAAGAAATTTCAAGCTAAGTTTCCTGAATTGTTGAAGAATGGGCATTGATTTACTTGATCTGTATTAACGTTATAAATTATTTTGTAAAAATATTGTTTGAATAATTAATTCTTCCTTAGATTTTTCTAATTGATGAGGTCGCGGATTAAATAATAATTAATGAACTTTACACAAACGCCAAGAGGTTGGACCTGTGTGCCGACGGCATAAACCATTAGCTCGGGGAACAGAAATAATAACATTTTAAGAAATATTTGCACTCAATTCATACCAAACGAAACTGGCCATCCATCAAATTGTTTAGCATTTGGAAGACTCACGTCCACATCAAGAGGCCAACATTCTAAAGTAACTTCATTTTTTGATTTATGAATTCGAACCAAACCATAACCAGAACCACCTGAATGACTATTTGGATTGGCAAATGCATGCATCGTTAATAGATTGCCAAAACCATCAAGATGATGACCCATTTTATTGTCTGCGATAGGAGACCACCATCTACTATAAACATCATTTACAATTGCTGGTACTGTAAAAGCAAAAGGTCCATCTTCGAATTTGTCAATACCATGTTGGATAACGGTTCCCAAATGTTGATCACCGGCAACATGAAAAGCATTGGCTTCTTTTATCAGTTGTAGTGCTTTATTTCTTCCTGTTTGCGGCCAACCGTTCGTATCTAAATCTGCTACAATTCGCTTTTTAAATCGACCTGCCAAGTGAGAAGTGTTGCAAAATCCAGTTTGAGAAAGCACCACTTTTTGATGTTTTGATTCAGAATTTGCCCATTGTTTTAAAAAATCAAGTTGTCGTTCTCCGAGTAGTTTTAAGTTTGGTAAATCAATATCTTTTGGATTATAATTTTTCTTTTTAATTAAGTCTCCTCGAATACTTCCATTACCATTTATTTTTCCACTAGGTCCTGACTTAAATTTTCGATCTTCTAAAATAGCAAAATCCATTCCTCCCCAAATTAAATGGGTATAGTAAGTATTTATATTTTGGTCAATTGGAGTGTTGTCGAATGGGTCAGGTAAGTGAGCGGTTTGACAGCGCTCTACCATTTTCACATAATCGTCAGGAGCATGATAACCACCTTTAACTCCTAATATTGTTTTTGCTTTTTTCCCATTTTCTCCCCATAAATTCAATTGTCCAACATCATGATCATCAGGGATGGTGATACAAGGTCGATTGCGGAAAATATCTCTAAATTGCATGCCAAATTTCAACCAAGCAGCGGTATGCTCTTTATGATGATAGGATTGATCTCCAGCAAAAAAGATTAAATCAGGATCTTGGTAGTTAATATTTCTAACATAATTTTGACGGTTTCCAATATCTCGATTACTATTGCAAGAAAGTGCCGCAAAAGAAAATTCACTTTTATCCATTGGGTTTTTCCGAATCAAGCCTTCATAAAAAGCATCCAATCCATATCGAATTTTATATTTAACATCCTCTGTGTCATCCCAATTTTCAATTCTAAAAGTAGCAGACCAACCGATTTCATTAATCTTTGTTTTTTGAATTTCTACCCATTTATTATCTTGAAAAATATTTAATTGTATGACTCTTGTTTCATTTGGATAAAGTGGAAAAAGTTGGGCGGTCAGTTTTAAAGTATTTTCTGAAACAGTGTATATACCAAATGCAATCACTTTATTTCTGTCGACCTTTAGATTTATAATCTTGTTGTTGTTTCGGTTCCACCAATCATTTGTACACAATTTGTCATACCCTTTAAAGGGCGCTTGTTGATAATTTGAATTTGTAAATACATTGTTTGAACAACTAAAAAATACTAAGAACAAAGTCGAAGATATCAGCAACAATAAGTGCCTTGATATTTTAGGATGGAAAAAATTCATTTGATGATTTGTATGGGGAATTTAATTTTAATGCCAATATAAAGGTGCTTGATTCAATTGTTAAATTAAGAAAACTTAACTTATTTAATGCAACTGTCAGTAATTCAGCCCGTTACGTATTATGATGTGACGGATTAAAAGGAAATCCGTCAAAAAGGTATTATTCACTTATTAAATTAGAACTAAATATGTTTGACAATCTAAAACAAATGGCAATGCAACGTTTGATGGCTAAAATGGCTTCAAATGCTTTAGGTGCAACAGAGACACAAGAAGCGGCAACTGAAGGTGCAAGTGGCATTATGGATATAATTAAATCAAAGATGGCTGGTGGCCAAGGAGCACAGGTAAAAGAACTTTTTTCTGGTGGAGACATGGAGTCAAATTCTATTTTCCAAGAAGCAAAAGGAAAACTTTCTGAAGTGCTACAAGCAAAAGGGATGAGTGCAGAAGATGCAGAAAAGGAAGCGGCAAACACAGCTCCAGATTTAATTGCTGGTATGAAAGAAAAATTCGAATCGACTGATGAAGCAGATAGCGGATTCAGCTTGGACGGATTGGCTAATTTGATTCCTGGTGGCGTTGGAGATATGTTGAAAAACGTAACTGGCGGTTTAAAAGGTGGTGCTGATGGCGCTGCTGGTGGCGTTGGAGATCTTCTAGGAAAAGCTAAAGATATTTTTGGTAAGTAATTACCACATTTGAACACACCTTTTTATAGAGGCTACTTAATTCATTTTAGGTAGCCTCTTTTGATTAGTATTTTCGTACATATATATTACAAACTTCGTTTAGCAAATCGCTCAGTTAACTAAACTTTTAGCGTTTGGTAAACTTAATTTTTTTTGGAATAAATATAATAGATGTATGTTTACGAAAACTTAAAGGTTCAGTAAACAAACATTTTGCATAAATTTGCTTTAGAAAAAATACTATAATGAATAATTTCGGAATCGCTATTCATGGAGGTGCTGGTACTATATTAAAATCAGAAATGACACCTGAAAAAGAAACTGCTTATACTAATGCATTAACGAATGCCGTGGATGCTGGTTATGCGGTTTTAGAAACAGGCGGAACCTCTTTGTTAGCAGTTGAAGCTGCTATTATCGAGTTAGAAAATTGTCCACTTTTTAACGCTGGAAAAGGAGCCGTCTTTAATTCAGCTGGTCAACATGAGATGGATGCTTCAATTATGGATGGAGCGACTTTGAATGCAGGAGCAATTGCAGCGGTTCGTAATTTGAAAAACCCAATTGTACTAGCGAATAAGATATTGCAACATTCTGATCACATATTAATGATTGGAAATGGAGCAATTCAATTTGCTGAACAATTTAAGATCAAATTTGAGTCGGATGAATATTTTCATGATGAATATCGGTATCAGCAATGGCAAAATGTAAAAGGGACTGCATCGTTTCAATTAGATCATAGCAAAGATCGACCTTATTTAGGAACGGTTGGTGCTGTTGCTTTGGACCAACATGGAAATTTAGCTGCTGGTACTTCAACTGGTGGTATGACTAATAAGAAATTTGGACGAGTTGGTGATAGTCCAATTATAGGAGTAGGAAATTATGCAAACAATAAAACCTGTGCCATCTCTTGTACTGGAAGTGGGGAATATTTAATGCGAGCAGTTAGTGCATACGATATCAGTTGTTTGATGGAGTATAAAGGGTTGTCTTTAGAAGCTGCAGCTGAAGAAGCAATCGTGCACAGATTGACAGCTATTGGCGGAGATGGAGGAATTGTAGGAATGGATGCAGCTGGAAATATTGTGATGACTTTTAACTGCGAAGGGATGTATCGTGCTTGTCGGAATGCTAGGGAACGAGTTGTTAGAATTTATAAGTAATATTTTGTTTGAACTGAAATTGTTTTTTGAACCGCAGTATATCAAACGGCAGGTTGTCGAATTTCGAAGTGGAGCACGTACGCTTAGTACGTATGCACACGTACTCAACTTCGACATTCGATATTCGATATTCCTTGTTCGATATGTTGCGGTTCAGATCCTTTTAATGCTCAAAAGCCGCATCAATCGGCAACACTTCAATTTTCTTGGTATCGATCACAAAAGAATCACTATTAGCAAGGACATGAACGGTCAAATCAGACATTGTCACTGGTGTGTTACGGGGAAGGATTTCAATATTATTATGGGTCAAAGTAGAAGGATCAAAAACAATGACCATTCCTGAGCCGATAACTTTAAAACGATTACAATTTTCGATAATAATAGCGGTATCTTCTGCAAGTCCAACACCTAGTAAATGAGGATGTCTCGCTACTGCTTCTGCCAATCGACCAAATCTCCCGCGTTGAATAAAATGAGAATCAATGATAAGTCCTGGAATGAATTCCATGCCTTCTCTCATTTTTACAGAGTCTTTAACCAACGCTTCTGAGCTACTTCCGCCAGAAATCATTTCACTTGACATCGCCATAGCTCCAGCACTTGTTCCTGCAATCACAACCTGCTCATTTTGAAATCGATGTTTTAGCAATCGGTGCATAGAAGTATCTCCAATAATGTCTACGATTCTTGATTGATCACCACCTGAAAACATAATACAATCGGACTGTTGTATCGCTTTTATGTTGTGTGGTTCTTCAGATTGAGCACGTTCTCTTATATCTAATACTTGCACATTTGTTGCTCCTAAACTTTTGAAAGCAGTCAAGTAATTTTCTCCCACTTCATCTGGTATTCTGGAAGCAGTAGGGATTACAATGATATGTGCATTTGGACCGCCACTCTCACGCATAACACGACTCAAAATCCCGTCTTTCACAAAGTCTAAGGAATATCCATCTGCTTCCTTTTCTCTATTTCCTTTGTCTTCATTCCCCCCGATTGGTATCAATATTCCTTTAAATGCCATTCTTTTTTAAAATTAATTTAAGTATATATAAAGTGTAAAATTACGAATCTATTAATTGAATTTTCCATGTTTTTGCTATATTTAATTGAGAACGCTTAACTAAACTTCAAAAACTAAACTGAGAAAATGGAAATAAGAGAAATTCGTGCTATGCGTGGACCTAATTATTGGTCCATCAGGAGACACAAATTAATTGTCATGACCTTGGATTTACAAGAATATGAGCAATTACCCACCAACAAAATTCCCGGATTTTATGATCGTTTAAAAAACCTGTTCCCGGGCATGTATGCACATCGTTGTTCGATTGGTACGGCAGGAGGATTCTTTCAAAGAGTTGAAGAAGGAACTTGGATGGGACATGTTATCGAACATATTGCACTAGAATTACAGTCAATGGCTGGAATGGAAACTGGATTTGGTCGAACAAGAGGATATGGAGAGGAAGGGGTATATAGTGTTGTGTTTAGTTACATTGAAGAAAAAGCAGGTCGATATGCAGCAAAAGCATCTGTGAGAATTGCACGCGCATTAAAGGAAGGAACAGATTATGATTTGAAAGAAGATATTCAAGAGTTGAGAGAAATCAGAGAAAATGAAAGACTCGGTCCAAGTACTGGATCTATCATTGAAGAAGCAGTGAGTCGAGGAATACCGTGGATTCGATTAAATAAATACTCTTTGTGTCAACTAGGTTACGGTGTAAATCAAAAAAGAATCCAAGCAACTGTTTCAAGTGATACCAATAGCATTGGCGTAGAAATAGCTTGTGATAAAGAAGATACCAAACATCTGTTAGAGCAAGCGAATATTGAAGTCCCAAAAGGCGAGATCGTACGATCAGAAAGAGGACTCAAAGACGCAGTAGATTACATCAAATATCCTTTGGTTATTAAACCGATCAACGGTAATCATGGTAGAGGAATAACAATCAATATACAGAATTGGGAAGATGCTTTGGCTGGTTTTGAAGCAGCCAAAAAAATATCTCGTAGTGTGATCGTTGAAAAATATATAGTAGGTGATGATTATCGCTTATTAGTAATCAACCACAAGCTGGTCGCAGCAGCATTGCGGACACCTGCGCACGTGGTTGGTGATGGAATTTCGACCATCCAACAATTAATTGATAGAGTTAATGATGATCCAAGACGTGGCTATGGTCATGAGAATGTTTTGACAAAAATTTCAGTTAATGAAATGACCCAAAATATTTTAAAAGATCTAGACTTAACATTAGAATCTGTTTTGGAACAAGGAAAAAAATTGCACCTTAAAGATACCGCCAATTTAAGTACAGGCGGAACTGCAACAGATGTCACGCACATTGTACATCCGGAAAATGTATTCATGGCGGAAAGAATTTCCAGAGTGATTGGCTTGAATATTTGTGGAATTGATGTGATGACTTTAGATATTTCTGTACCAATCAAAGATACAGGAGGTGCTGTTCTTGAAGTAAATGCAGGTCCAGGATTTAGAATGCATTTAGCACCAACTGAAGGATTGCCAAGAAATGTTGCAGCGCCCGTAATGGATATGTTGTATCCACCAGGAAGTACTTCACGTATACCTATTGTTGCAATTACTGGTACAAATGGTAAAACGACAACAACCAGATTGATTGCACATATGGTCAAAATGATGGGTCACAAAGTTGGATACACAACTTCTGATGGAATTTATATTCAAAATCATATGCTCGACAAAGGTGATTGCACAGGTCCGCAAAGTGCCGAATTTGTTCTCAAAGATCCAACTATAGATTTTGCAGTTTTAGAAACAGCGAGAGGAGGTTTATTGAGAGCTGGTTTAGGATTTCACAATTGTGATGTCGCAGTGGTCACCAATATAGCACCTGATCATCTTGGGTTACGTGGCATCAATACTGTTGAGCAAATGGCTAGACTGAAAGGCGTAGTTCCCGAAACGGTCTTGCCAGATGGTTATGCGATTTTAAATGCAGATGATGAATTGACATACAATATGAGAAAAGACTTGAAGTGCAATATCGCATTATTTTCAATGGATGAACAAAATGAGCGAATTAAGAAGCATGCTTCAAGAAATGGTTTATATGCGCTGTACGAAAATGGATATATCACAGTCTGTAAAGGAAGTTGGAAAATGCGTGTGATTAAGGCAGTAAATGTGCCATTGACTTTTGGTGGAAAAGCTAGGTTTATGATTCAAAATGTATTGCCAGCCGTATTGACTGGATATGTCAGAGGATTCGATTTACGTGATATTGCAAGTGCATTGACAAGCTTCATTCCATCTCCATCACAAACACCTGGCCGTCTAAATCTATTCGAATTTAAAAACTTCAAAGTATTGTTAGATTATGCGCACAATGCAGCGGGTATGGAAGCTTTGTTTAGATTTATTGAGAACTTAGATGGAGCTCCAAAAATTGGAATTATTGCAGGTATCGGTGACAGAAGAGAAGAGGACAATGTGGCAATGGGTAAATTAGCAGGAGAAATGTTTGATGAAGTTTATATTCGCCAAGACAAACATTTGAGAGGAAAAACAGAAGAAGAATTGATTGCGATGTTGATGAAAGGAATTCATTTAGCAGATCCGAATAAAAAGGTAAGAATTTTCAAAAATGAAAAAGAATCTATTACCTACGCGATTGAAAATGCAGTTCCTGGTTCATTGATAACAATGTGTAGTGATGTGGTGCCGGATGCTTTGAAGTTGGTCATGGAGTTTAAGGAAAAAGAAGCAAATGAGCTTTATGAATTTAGTAAATCTGATATTCCTAATATGAAAGTTGGGAAGCATCGGATTACTTAAAGAAATGTAAAATTTAAAATGAAAAAATAAAATGGGACCTTGTTGTGTGAGTATGTATTGCTTGCGTGTAAGGTCTTTTTTTTATTGATTTATAAATCTTGGTGGCAACCATATTATCAAGCGGAAGATGAGCGGAGGAAACCGGCATCTCGGAGTTGTTCATACTTGTCTTTACGAGAGCAAAAGATTTCAACCTTTTGCCCCATTTAGTTGTGTCAGATATACAAAAGTACAAGGAACAATTATAAGTACTGAACCTACTGATACCCACGAAATAATTTGATCCATTAATTCAGGCTTCTGTTCTATTGATGGAGACGAGAAAAATTTAATTATGCATATTGTCATCATAAGCATTCCAATGTAGGAAAAACAAATAAGTAGTTTTTGTTGGGGGACAGTCCGTCTTTTATGTCCAATACAACTAACAATGAATATCATGAAAAACAGAAATGGAATCGAAATAAAAAAGCACATAACAATGAAAAATACAGATATTCCGAATCCTTCAAAAACACTTTTTTCAAAATCAATCTGCCCAGAATATACTGCATATAATATCATGATTATTGTCACAGCCATCATTGATTTGAACCAAACATAGATGGCGAAATTACTGTACGCAGTCATAGTACTATTTACTTTCATTTATGGAAATATGAACATAAAATAATCTAGATCTTGTTACTAAACTCACAAGGAATGCGGAGTCTGACGTACTCCCACCGCGAGCCAAAGTTTTATGCCGTCGGCACACAGGTCCAACTCTTGGCGTCTGCACATTCCTCAAAACCTCAAATCATCAATTACATCATCTCTACCATCTTTAGTTGCCAATTGTCGGTTTGTTGGAAGTAATTCAGTTAAGTAAATCATGATTGCAGGAATTAAAAGAATTAGTCCGATTAGCATAAGTACTTCGGTATCTTGAAAAGAGCTGCTATTGGGTTCTATGAAAAATAAGAAAAGGAATGGCAAAGTGTACACTCCAAAAATGATCAATTTTTGAAGCGTGATTTCTAATTTAGTTCGATTAAGCAGATACACAACGATCAACATTATAATGGCAAATGGAGCGGTGTACATATATGCTAATAATGAGATTAACAATGCACTTCCAAGATGGCCTATGTCAAAAGAAGAGGATGGATAATCACCATTGAAAATAAAGGCAATTCCAATTCCTATCAGAATGAAGAACACAGATTTCACCCATACCAAAAAAGTGAATTTGAAAAAAGAAGCGGTATTAATTTTATTAGCCAAATGTAAATAATTTGTTATTGATAAAATACTTCAATCACTTCCATTTGTTTACTTACATCATTTTGTACGACCATATGCATCCCTATTACTTTTTTAGTTTCTTTACTGACGAAATATCTTATTTGAAATTCCTTTCCATTTAAAGTGCATATTCCGATTTCATCCTCAGAAGATATATGGCTAAATGACAATGAACCCTTTTTTTCTTCTACTGAATTTACTGAAAATTGAATCGGTGTTTTGCCACTCGATGGAATATAGGTAGCGGCATCTTTTAAGGTGTAGTAATTTCCTAATTTTAATTGTTTGTTGTGAACGATAGATAAATTATTGAGGATTACATTTTTCAAATTATTATCTTCTATACCTCTAATACGGTAAGGCTGATATTTGTCATAAGGACCACCTAAGTCCAATTTTTGTTCAGCTTTCAATCTTTCATATTCAGATTTTACATACTCGATCGAAAATTTTTCTTTGGAAATCGGTTCACTTTTTAAATGATCATATCTAGAAATGGTTCCTTTCAATTTTCCATTTTTCGTAGAAAATCTTTTGGTGGTTAGTTTTACTTTGTCCTTTTTAGATTTGTTTTTTAAACCATCATATTTTACAGCATTCATTTGCAAATTACCGAACTTTGCCTTGACCCGATGCCTCATTTTTATGTTAGGAAAATCAGGGTTTGTAAAAATGAAAACAAATTGTTGTTCTTTTTGTTTGACGTATTTCCTGATTTTGTCTTGTGGAATTAATTGTTCAAAATCAGCATAAGCAGTAGGGAAGGTGCCCACCTCAATGTTCAAAGCTTCATACACTTCATGCTCTTTTGATTTGATATATTTATTATTCCACAAATCGATTTGGTCTCCAGTGTATCTTTGTAAAGTAAGTTTCTTATCTAAATTGGCTGCGTTTTCAGAATTTCTTTTTTGTTGTTTCAATATATCTTCAATACTTGGCGAATTGGTACGATTACTAGACTTGTTGCTAGCAATTTGACTAGTATTTTTAACAATACGGGCACATTTGACACCCACCCAGCAAATCATTAAGAAAAAAGAGATAACTTTTAAGGCAGTCATACCACCTCCAGAGGATGGTGCAGTAGCAGTCGAAGTATCAACTTTGGTACTTGATTTCGACATCAAATATTGTTTGACAGTAGCAGTGTTTTCTTTGAAGGATTCAGATTTAGTGACTTTTGAACCAATCTGCATAGCTCTAAAAAGGGTTAATAAATCCTTGCGTTCATAATTTTGAAATTTCTGTTCTCTTTTAAATGCCGTATTGACAACATCGTTATGGCACCAAACACCATAAAGATAGGACAGGTCTTTAAAATTATCGGGCAAATATTTGAAGCAATTGTATAATTGCGCATTTATTTTGTTATGAATTTCAGAATGAAGTTGTAATCCAGTAGGACCAGCAAAAGGTTGCGGATGATCTTTTGGTAATTGCTTTATAAATTTTTCCAGCTTCACATAAGTGGTTGCATATGCTTCTTTTTGATGAGCTGCATTCATTTGATTAGTATATCCCTGAATGTTTTCTAAATGCACTAAACTGTTTTTGTCAAATTGATCAATCAAATCATAAGTTTGTGTGTTTAACTTGTTAGAAATGTATTTGTCAATAGCTTCTTTATAAGCAAGATCATTTGTTATTTGAGCAATATCACTTTTGTTGGAGAAGAATTGAAGATCGCCTTTTTGTAAAAATGCTAAGAGTGATTTATGATGATGGATTTTGAGATGAAGATCTAGATTGTTTTGAAGGGTATTGAAAATTTCACTTACCTCTTTTTTGCTATAAATAATTCCATCTTTTTCAAATGTAGCAGATTCAGATGATTGAAAATGAGCCATCAATTCACTTTTCAATGATTCGAGTGAACCGCTATTCAATCTTAAGATTTGAGTACTATTAAATATTTCAATTGGATTGTTATATTGCATAGATTATTGTTTCAAATATCGTTTTAAAAATGGTCTTTCAGTTGCTGTACAAAAAGAAAGAATATAGAGCAATGATTTCATAAATGAATTATTGCAAACAAAGTTTAACGTGTGCTAAATGATGTTCGCAATGCCAAGCATACAAAGCCGTCGCTTCACTCAATTTATAAACTTTCTTATATTCGGGATGAACAAATGTTCGATCAAAATCTTCCTCATTCATATTCATAAGTAACTGGCTCCACTTGTTGTGAAGTGCTTTTATAATCGCCATCGAATCGGTAAGATCATTATCTGTTGAGTCAATCAAATCCGCAAAAAGATGTTCAGGATAAGGTCGAATAGTAGGAGCGTCTTCTGTCAATGCCAACTTGAATCGTTTGATACTGCTCATATGACTATCCGCGCAATGGTGTACGACTTGTTTTAGTTTCCAACCATTTGGTCGATATGGAATGTTGAGTTGGTCAATCGTCAATCCGTTTGTTAATTCAGCTAACTGTTGAGGAAAGCTTTGTATCGTTTGTATCCATTCTTGAATCGCCTCTTTTTGAATATTTTCTGGCCAAATAAATGGACCAATAGGGAAGCGCAAAGCTTCTAACTGTTTTTCATTCATAGTATCACCAAATTAGCCAAAACTATGGGAAATTGAAAATTCTTAATACTTGACTTTGAGAAGTTATAGTTTAAATATTGGTGTTTGCTTTTACTCAGACGAAATTTTCCCAGATGAATGATGTTATATTAATATTATTGTAGTTAAGTTATTTGAAATGGTTTTGTATTGTTAGTGTTTAGGTTTTAAAATCTTAAAAGGGATGAATTTTCTGAAATAATTTTGTCAAAAATTAAAAATCTATTTTCTAATAAAACTACAAATCCCTTTCTAGGTGTACGCATGCTTACTGAGATTTCCCTACGTAATTTTCACGACATATTTTCTGTGTTTTTCTGCGACGTCTGCGTGAGGAAATTTTACGAAACAAGATCCTTTGTGAACTCTGTTTCTTATGTGAACTCGTATGTTTGTATAAAACGTCCTTTACGAATTGTCGCATCAAGTTCTTTGTATTAAAAACATGTCCTCAACTACAACCACTTCTCCCTACGATACCAATCAACGGTCTTCCGCATCCCATCCTCCAAAGAATGTTCCGGCGTATAATCCAAATCCTCCACCAAATTGGAAATATCACAATTCCAGTTTCGGCACTTCAACTCTTCAAACTTATCCCGATTTAAAGCAGGGTAGTTGCCTGTTATTTTACTGACTTGTTCTGAGATACCAGCGACTACTTTTACAACAGAAAGTGGCAATTTTAATTTAAAAGCTTTTTTGCCTAATAACGATTTAATGACATTATTTAATTTTTCAGCAGGATAGAGATTTCCATCCGAAACAAAGTAAGCCTTTCTTGAAATATCAAATTCCATTGATCTGAAAATAATTTCAATTAAGTCATGGATGTAAATGAAAGTTAGGTATTGAGGCTTGGTCCCTGAGTATAATTCTAGTCGTTTGTTGAGTAATTCGAAGACCATGAACAACTCGGTTTCTCTAGGACCATAAACAACAGTTGGTCTCAAGATCATATAAGGAATATCCGTAGTTGATTCCAGATATCTTTCTGCGGCTAATTTACTTTTACCATATTGAGTGACAGGAAAAGGCGTGCTATCATTGTTGACAAAATCAGTTTCTTGAAAATCAGTTGAGCCATAAGCGGCCAAACTACTCAAGAAAATTAATTTTTTCGGAATCGCCTTATTGATACGAATTTGCTCTACTAGTGTTTTGACATAAGTGAAATTCACATTGTGAAAGACATTAGTATCTGAAGTTTTGGTAACACCAACACAATGAACAATATAGTCGTATGTGTTTTGTTGGAAAATAGAAGTGAGCGTTTCAATAGCTTCAAAATCCATCTCTACAAATTTTATAGATGGATGCGTCAACCATTTTCTATTGCTATTGGCTCTAACACCTGCATGTACTTCATATCCTTTAGCAATAGCGGCCTCCACCAAGTGACTACCGATAAATCCGTTGGCACCTGTGATTAGTAGTTTACTCATTTAATTGATGGTATATCGATAGATTCGGTAGGTTTTATATTTTTCTCCATTCATTTTTTCTGCGGCAGTTTTCATCATTTCATTACTATCAAGCACCCATGAAGCTTCACCACCTAACAAGCCGTTGTCTTTTGCTGCCTGGATAAATTTTGAAAAGAAAACACCTTCAATTCCTGCTTTGCGATGTTCTTCAATGACACCTAATAAAATGATCCTTACTTTTTTAACCTTGCTTTTACGCATCAATAATTTGAAAATTCCAGTAGGAAAAAGACGACCTCTTTTATTATCTATTAATATTTCATTGATGTCCGGTAAGCCTAATGCAAAACCAATCATTTTCCCATTATGCTCTGCTACATAACCGAACTTCGGATCTACTACCAATTTCAATCCTTCTGCAATGTGATCAAATTCTTCAGAAGTAGGAGGGACAAAACCCCAATTATTTTCCCAGGCTTGATTATAAACTTCCTTGATGGTTGCAACTTCTTTTTTGAAATTTTTCACATCAATATTTCTGAAAGTAATACCACGTTTACCTAATCGTTCTTGAATTCTTTGGGATAATCGAAGTGATTTTTCATTGACAGTATCGGTAGGAATCCAGTATGCAAATAAGTCCATCTCATTTACAAAACCATATTGTTCAACAAAGTCTTTATAATAGGGCTTGTTATAGGTCATTTGGACGATAGGAGGTTTGGTAAACCCATCCACCAATAAGCCAGAAGTGTCATTTGTAGTTAGATTCGTAGGGCCCAAAATAGCATCGAAATCTTCTGTTTTGCACCAATCCGTAGCTTTATCTAACAATGATTTTGCAACTTCATAGTCATCTATCACATCAAAGAAACCGAAAAAACCAATATTGCAGTTGTGAAATTTATTATAATTATTGTTTCGAATAGCAGCAATTCTACCTACTATTTTCCCATCCAATTTAGCAAGAAAAAACTCAGCTTTCGAATGTTTGAAGAAAGGATTCTTTTTTGGATTTAGTAATTCTCGGATGGCAATATGCAATTCAGGTACATAGTTTGGATCACCCGCGTACAGTGTGTGAGGGAAATCTACAAATTTTTTAAAATCCTTACTTGCTACTACTTGGTTGATTGTTACGGTTTGGGTAGCACTCATATTTCAATGCTATTTCTGGTGTGTATATCCAATTTTTTACAAACAGCAGCAATTTTATCAATTGACTCATCAATTTGGGCTTTTGTATGTGTTGCCATCAATGAATATCGAATCAATGAATCTTCATTAGGCACTGCAGGAGAGACAACAGGATTTACAAAAACACCTAAATCTTGCAGTTGCCTGGACAGCTGAAATGTCTTGATCGTATCTCTTATATAAATTGGAATAATCGGTGTTTCGGTATGTCCAGTATCCATTCCGACTGCTTTCAGTTGCTTCATCGCGTATCGAGTGTTTTCCCACAATTTTTCAATACGTTCTGGTTCCGCTTTCAAGATATCAAGGGCGGCAATGACACTTGCAGCATTGGCAGGTGCAATACTGGCGCTAAAAATCAATGAGCGTGCAGTGTGTTTTAAATAATTGATGGTATCGAATGATGCCGCTACAAATCCTCCAATAGAAGCCAATGATTTACTAAAAGTACCCATGATGATATCTACATCCTTAGTCATTCCAAAATGAGCTGCTGTTCCTTCACCGTTTTTTCCTAACACACCAAGCCCGTGTGCATCATCTACCATTATGTTGGCATTGTATTTTTTAGCAAGTTCAACAATTTCGGGTAATTTGGCAATATCACCTTCCATACTAAAGACACCATCTACTACAATCAATTTCACAATACCATCGGGTGCTTTGCTAAGAATCTTTTCAAGAGCAGCCATATCATTATGTGCATACTTTCTCACTTTTCCAAAAGACAATCTAGCACCATCAATAATACAAGCGTGATCATATTCATCCAAAATAATCAGATCGTGTCTTCCAGGAATCGAGGAGATGACGCCCAAATTAACTTGATAGCCAGTACTAAAAACCAATGCTTCTTCTTTGTTGACAAATTTCGCCAATTTCGATTCTAACTCTAAATGTAAATCTAATGTTCCATTCAGAAAACGAGAACCTGCACAACCTGAACCGTATTTGTCAATGGCAATTTTGGAAGCTTCTTTTAACTTTGGGTGATTGGTAAGACCTAGATAACTATTGGAGCCGAACATCAAACATTCTTTTCCATCAATTTTTACAACGGTATCTTGCTCTGATTCAATAGCGCGGAAGTAAGGATAAAAACCTTGTTTTTGCACCTCTTGAGGTCGCGTATAGGCTTTCATTTTTTTGTCTAACATTTCTTCGAATTTTATAGGAATCTAATTTTCAAATTCCAAATTTAAATCACATGTTGTACAAGAGGCTTAATTAAATTCAAAGTAATTAGAAAAGGGAGATATATCCATTGTAGATATATATCAGTCGTTTTCATAGATATTTAAAGTCTCTCACAAGTATGCCCAATTTTCAACTAAAAAAAACGAAAATTGTTCATCAAAATCGGACTAAAGTAACTAAATAAAAATTACAAATTGAAGTGTTACAAGAGTTTTAATAAAACGGTAAGTTTTAATATGGTAAAGCGTAATGTTAGGCGAATTTTCACTGTTAATTCGATAAATTTAACACTTAATGATTAAATTCGGATGCTTTGAAATTGCTATTTTTAGGACTATTAAAATTTTCTTTTGACACACCCAACCTTCTAATTAAACGTTACGTTTTCTAACTGACAACAATTTTAATAAATGAAATTTAGATTGATATGAAATTATCTAATACACTTTTAGGAGCGATTGCAGTAGGCGTTGCGATTGGTACGCTTTCTTCTTGCGCTGTCGCCAATGATGTCATAGGATGTGATTTACCAACTATGAAAAAGGATGATCAAACCCATTACGACGATTGCCCACCATGTGGCATGGGATAATATATTTTGTCGTAAATGAGAGAAATTTATGCTGCCATTGCCTGCAATTTAGATCATAATGTATTGCAGGCAGCACTCCCTCTTTTTGCTGCTGAAAAAGTAGAGGCAATAGAGTGGTCTTTTGATACACTTTTCAGAGTGCGTAATATTCCCAGTTGGTTTACAGAATTGTTAAATGCTTATGGGAAAGAGAAACGCATTGTTGGACATGGTGTTTACTTTTCTATTTTTTCTGGAAATTGGAGTGCCGATCAAGATGATTGGTTGAAGCGACTCAAAAGAATGTCTAAACATTTTAACTTCGACCATGTCACCGAACACTTTGGATTTATGACAGGCGAAAATTTCCACAAAGGTGCTCCCATCAGTATTCCTTTCAATAAAACTACCTTGTCTATCGGTCATGATCGGCTCAAGCGAATTTACAATGCCTGTGAATGTCCTGTTGGATTAGAAAATTTAGCATTTGCATATTCCATCGAAGAGGTGAAAAGACATGGTGAATTTCTAGAACAATTAGTAGCACCTGTAAATGGTTTTATTATTTTAGATTTGCACAATCTATTTTGCCAGTTACATAATTTTGATGTAGAATATGATGATATCATTGCTTTATATCCTTTAGAATTGGTCAGAGAAATTCATGTATCTGGTGGTAGTTGGGAAGATTCTGAAATCGTGCCCGATAAAAAAATCAGAAGAGATACACATGATGAAGCAGTTCCTGATGAAGTATTTGAGTTGTTGCAAAAAACGATCCCGCAATGTCCTAATTTAAAATATGTTGTTCTTGAACAAGTAGGCACTGGTTTAAAATCTGCCGAAAGTCATGAACAATTCAGAAATGATTTTGATCGAATGACCGATATTATTGATCAACATAAATCCACACCAATTGAAATTTTAAATGATTTTATTCCTACGACTCCATTCGAAGTAAATCCAAATCCACTTATTCATCCAACATTACATCAACAACAAATTGAACTATCCCGTATTTTAGAAAACGCTACTGATTACAATGATGTAAAATTGCGTCTTCAAAATTCTTCCTTAGCGAAAACAGACTGGCAAATTGAAAAATGGGAGCCGCATATGTTGGAGACCGTTTTCCAGATTGTTCAGAAATGGAAGGGGTAGTTTCTTTGAGGTATGATCCTAAGATGTATAATTTATGATATGACCGTCAATGAGTGAGTTTGCGTCCAAATTGGCTTTAAGCAACTGCACGCGAACTCACGCATCAACGTCATATCATACATCATAAATCATACATCAAATATCAAAATCATTACTTAGCGATCACCAACTGTTTAGAAATATAATGGATGCCGTCATAAATTATAACATTATAAATACCATTTTCCAATTTATCCAAATCTAGTTGAAGATTATTTTGACCAGCCTCCAATTGCATTTTTTGTTGCAAATTGACTTGACCTAAAATATTGACTACTTGAATTGAAATCTCCTTTTTAGTACTACTTTCAATCTTGCTGAATACTTCTCCTGTGGTTGGATTAGGGAATAAATCACTTACAAGAAGAGTAGCTGTTTCATCTTTGGATGGTGCTTCAAAACTATGGATATTATTTTCAGGTAATGAAACAAGGCATCCATTTACTTTTACTTCTGCGATTGTTGCGTAGCCATTTCCAGTTCTTTGAATTCTGACATATCTGACGGGAGCACCAGAAAAATTCCAAGTAGTTGGAGTGCCAGCTTGGCCGGAGACATATCGTTCGTTATTAGAATTGCTTCTTGCATTTCCTAAATTTCCTGACGTGTACGGATTACTTGAAGTTAGTATATAAAAATCATTTAAGCGAGCGGTTCCCTCTGTTCTATTATACACTTGAATAGATGACAATTCGTAAAGTGCTCCAAGATCCACTTGCCACCAAGCTTGATTTTCATCGTTTGTTACTGCAACGGAGCCATTATAATAATTTCCATCTGTATTTCCATCCACAGCATTAGATGCACCAGAATTGATGCCACCAAAATTTAAGTTAGAAGACTGAGTTGCTGACTTACCTTGAGCGACATTGGTAGGATTACAGCCATTGCCACCTGAGGTAATGACTAATGAACCAACTCTTACATTATTATTCTCATCGGTTTCAGAAATGTTATTTCCATCATCAACGACTAGAAAGAAAAAATAAGTTCCAGCAGGAAGATTTGGAACAGTGATCGCGCCATTAACTGAAGTTGATCCGACAGGCGTATTTCCAGTGTTAATTGTCCCTTCTTGAATATCATCCCCACTTAATGTACCATCATTAGAGATGTAAGATTTGATTGAATAACTTCCAGAAGCGGTCGTATTTCCTTGATTAACCAAATCAAATGTAAATCCAAGTATTTCACCTGGAGCACCTGCACCGATGTTAAGACTTTGAGTTAACAAATCTGGACCATTTCCTCCTGTATTATCATCATCACACAAACCTTGCGTATAGTTAAATACCCCAACACATTCGGCCACACATTCATTTACGAAAGAGATACCGTTGCCACAAACAGGAAGATTGGCAGTTGAGCAGCCACAGTCACCACCTTGGATCACGATAGGAATCCATTCATCACAAAACTCTGATTGAACACTTAAAAAATAGGTAGCTCCAATCGTTAGTCCTTCAATGAATTTAAAAGTAGGACAGAAAGTACCTTGCCAAGGATTGCAACTCCAAACTACTTGAGTGTTTGAGTTGAATAATTTTGCATTTGCATTGTTTGCTAATCCAGAAATTCCAATATCACCGCCACCATAAGCAACAACATTAATATTACAGCCACCAAAAATTGGGTTTCCAAGACAAGTACATCCATCTTCAATAATTTGATCATTGGTAGTGCCGCTATTGAAATCATTACAAGGTGTTCCTGGTGCCGCTGGTAGATTTGGATTATTAGGTTGGCAATCATCCTCATTACAAGTTCCATCATTGTCATTGTCAATGCAGCCACCGCCACCTTGTATTACAATCGGAATCCATTCATCACAAGCACTTGATTGTACACTTAAAAAATAAGTAGCACCTACTGTTAAGCCTGATACAGATTCATTTCCACTACAAGGACTTCCTTGCCAAGGATTGCAACCCCAAACAGCTTGTACACTTGAAGTGAATAGTTTCGCATTTGCATTACTTACAAGACCAGTAATAGTTACACCTCCATTTGAAGAAGTGATACCAACATTGCAACCACCTCCATTACAAGGTGCACACGGACCTCCACAATCAACACCTGTTTCTCCTTGATTCTGAATACCATCACTACAAGTAGGAGTGTTGCCACCACCTTGGATTGTAATTGGAATCCATTCGTTGCAAGATGCAGATTGAACTGAAAGAAAATAAGTTGCTCCAGTAACCAAGCCTGAAACGGTTTCATTATTAGTACAAACATTTCCTTGCCATGGGTTGCAACTCCAAACTGCTTGTGTATTGGAATCAAACAATTTGGAATTGGCGTCACTCGTTAATCCAGTAATCGTAACACCACCATTAGAGGAAGTGATTGCAACATTGCAACCGCCACCACCTCCGCATTCTGGAAGTCGTAAACCATCACTATTGTAACGTTGTACATCGATGCTATCGTCATTAAATTTTGTCCAAAAGAAACCTCCATCTTCAGTTCCATATTCAACTGTAAATGGATTTTCAGCAGCATTTAAGTCTAAGTCCAATTCTCTTTTCCAAACGACATTTCCATTTGAACCTAGTTTTAAAATCCAAGTTCCGCCATCATCAAAACCAGCATTAGAATATCCATATCCTACAATCACACCACCATCAGGTGTTCTTTCGATTCCTAAAAGTCTTTGGAAATTAATAGGAGGATTTGAGTTTGGAAAAACTTGATCTTTTAGTCGAATTCTCCACAATAAACTTCCGTTATTTAGATTGTATTTAGATACTTCAGCATAGTTGTTACTTCTACCAGAAACACCAACATAGTAACCAGAATTATTGAAAGCAACTCCTTCATAGAAATCGCGGTTAGAAACTAAATCTCCGACTTTACTTAACTTATAAGCCACTGTCGCATTTGCATTAATCTTTAATAAACCAGAATTCGAACCTTCACGAAATTTCATTATGTAGCCGCCATCTGGTGTTGATACTACACCTGACATAGATGGAAGAGCAGTAGCTTCCTCTGTTGAAGTACTTTGATTAAGTTCATTTCCATTTGAATCCGCAATTAAAAAGAAATGGACAGGGCTAGGATTTAGTACCAATGCAGAAATAACAATTCTGCTACCAACTCTTGTTGCACTTAATCGATTCCAATATTCACCTACCTGAATAGGATAGGTCTTGGTCCACAAGGTGTTTCCGTCAGGGTAATTTCGTTTTGTTAATGTGATGCTATTCCCAGATTGGGTAACTGCGTAATCAAAATCTTGTCCTTCAATTGGCCTAATTACAGAACTCACATTACTAGAATACGTTGCATTACCTGCATTGTCTAATGAGGCTGAAGAACGATAAAAAGTAGGACCTGAAGTTGATTGATAAAAGATAAAAGCATAGTTCCCATTTGATTCAAAGAGCGTAGGTTTGAAAAATGTTGCACCAGGCACAATAGTCGGACCATAAGTTCCTTCAAACGCACAACTCATCATTGCTTCTCCAAACATGTTTTCATGAGCAGTCGGGATTCGGAATTCAGGATGGGCAGAAATTTCGAGGGTAATCATTAGGCACAGTGATGCCCAAATTGAGATTAATAAACGCATAGTTATACAATTTTCTTGTTATAAAATATTGACAAATTTAAAAACTGGAAGACAAGGGAATATAGCATCTTGATTAGACGCTACTAATGAATTGGGCAATTCAAATGTAAAATAAATATAATGTAAATATCTCAATTAACAAACTATTTGGAATCAAGTAGCCTATTAAATGAGTGAAAAAAAGGGAGAAATCATGAATTTTAGTCATTCCAAATCCAACTGATAGTGGAAGTAACCTTCCAAATAGTTTTTCCTTTTATATCCATTGGATTCGTATATACTTTGTGCAGTAAGGTTATCAGTGCCAGTGTTTAATGTGAGTACACCTGAGTTTTCACCACGAGCAAAGGTCTCTGACATTCTAAGTAATTTACCGCCAATTCCATTTTTACGAGCAGTTTCTTCGACGTACAAATCACCTAGGTGCCAATTCATACGACCCTGAATAGAGGAAGGTCTAGGGAATAGTTGTGCAAATCCAACCGGAAGATAGGTTTCTGAATTGGTTGCTAAAAAAATGACAGACTCGTTATTTTCTAATCTTTGTTTGATATAATCGTTCGCTAATTGTTTGTTAGAATCTTGTTTGTAAAACACTCTGTATTTGTCAAACATGTCTGTGACTAAATAATGCTCGGATGCATTGATTTTTCGGATTTCGATATTCATAGTTGTAGGTTTAGGGTTCCTTCAAAAACAATGACAGCATTACTTTTGATGGTAAATGTTTTTTCATTGATTAATTCTAATTCCATAGATCCTGTTCTTGCCGAGGACTGAAAAGACTTCATTTTTGTTTTATTTAATTTATTTCCCCAATATTTTGTTAGGAAAGTATGCGTACCTCCAGTGACTGGATCTTCATTAGTGCCACTCCAAGGCCAGAAGTATCTAGAATGAAAATCAAATTCGTCATTTTCAGACTTTGCGGTAACTAAAACACCATTGATGGAATCATGCGATTTTTTTAAAGCTTCAAAATCTGGTGTTAAATTTTTTAGTTTTTCAGTACTTTTTATTTCAACGACAATGATATTTGTTTCTTTATTGTAGACACAATTTTCGATTTTTTGAATCCCCAACGCATGTAAAGTAGCAGGTGGAATTGTTGCTGATTCTAAGTCATAAATAGGAAATTCCATTTTTATTTCACCATCGGATTTTTGAATGTACAAATCAATATTTTCAATAGTTAGAAAGTGGATGTCTTCAAGCGGTTCTTTTTCAAACAATATTTTCGCAGATGCCAGTGTTGCATGACCACATAGGGGAATTTCCATAACAGGAGAAAAATAACGAATGGAGTAGTGGTTGGCTTTTTCTAGTTTTTTAACAAATGCAGTTTCAGAAAGATTTAGCTCTTTTGCTATTGAAAGCATAGTTTTTTCGGGTAAATCTTGTTCAGTTAGACAAACACCAGCCGGGTTTCCTTTGAATGCTTCGGTTGTGAAAGAGTCGACGATGTATGTTTTCATAGGTTTAGATAATTGTAGTGTTTGTAAAAGTTGAATATTGATTGACTATAAGATGTACCGGTAATTGTCAAAAAAACTAAACAAAAAGGAGATGATTACAAATCATCTCCTTCTTTTACTTTAAATCCATAAATATATTGTCCTTTACACCTTCCCATTCCGATCTTAAAATACTATAATAACTAGTGCTTCTCCAAAACCCATCAGGCATCAAAGTGTTTCTCCTCAAAGTCCCTTCATACGTAGCACCGATCTTTTTAATGGCAGCTTTCGATTGCTCGTTACGTTCATCTGTTTTCAATTCTACTCTTTCAAATTGCAAAACCTCAAATGCAAATTGTAACAATAAGTATTTGCAGTTTTTATTTAAACCAGTTCCTTGAAATGCTTTAGCTAGCCAAGTCCAACCGATTTCAAATTTCTGATTAAGGTTTGAGACATTGCCGCAACTGGTACTGCCTGCATATTGTTGCGTTTTTTTGTCAAAAATTGCGAATGCATATCTGGTTTTAGCTGTATGATCTTTTTTGTAAATTTTAAAATATTTCCTCATTAATTCCGGAGTTCCGAATGGAGAAGGTGAATATTTCAAAAGCGTCGGATCTTCTTCGGATAATGCTAACAATGCATCGAAGTGTTTTGATTTCTTGAGTGGTTCTAAGCGAACGCTGTCGTTTTCAAGAAGGATTTTTTTGCTGAAATCTAATTTCATTTTTTATTTTGTTTTCTGTTTAGTGAGTTAGTATTTGAGTTGCAATTTCTTCCGCAGCAATAAAGGAAGTTGTCCAAGCAGCCTGAAAATTAAAGCCACCTGTTACTGCATCTATATTTAAAACTTCTCCTGCGAAAAAAAGATTTGGGTGTAGCTTACTTTCCATTGTCTTAAAATTAACTTCTTTCGTATCAATTCCACCACAAGTAACAAATTCATCTTTAAAAGTACTTTTTCCATTGACTGTAAATTTGCATTTGCAAAGAATGTTGATCAATCCATCAATATCTTGTTTAGTAAGACTTGCATAATTTTTGTCCATCAATTTTAAGTTTTCGAGCATCCCGTGCCATAATCTTTTTGGAAAATAAATCAACTGAAAATTTCGTAACAATCGGTTGCCGCTTGCTTTTCTAATCGCAGATAAGTTGTCTCTCAGATTCTCTTCTGTTTCATTTAACCAATTAATTTCGATTTGAAACTTGTAGTCTTTTTCATTTAATTCACGTGCAGCCCAAGCGGATAGTTTTAAAATAGCGGGACCAGAAACGCCCCAATGCGTGATTAATAATGGACCATTGTCTTCGTATTTGGTATCTAATATTTTGACATTTGCATCTGGCACAGAAATGCCAGGTAAAGGTTTGATTAAGTGATGTTGTATGTTGAAGGTGAATAGGGAAGGGACTGGTTCGATAATTTTATGGCCCATTTCTTTGAGCAGGTTCCAAACTGATGGTGTGCTACCAGTTGCCAATAAAATGGAAGTTGTTTGAAAATCGTTTTCTTTCGTTTTAATATTCCAAAGCTCATTTTCGTAGCTAAGTGAGGTTACTCCATTTCCCAACTTGATTTCAATACCGTGTTTATTGCAATTTTTTTGAAAACAATCAATGATCGTCTGTGAACTGTTAGAAATAGGGAATACTCTTCCATCATCCTCTATTTTTGTCTCCACACCATTGTCTTCCAACCAACCCATCATATCACCGCAAAGGAAACGATGAAAAGGTCCTCGTAACTCCTTATTACCTCGTGGATAATAAGCAGTCATTTCTTTCGGATCAAAACAACTATGCGTTACATTGCAACGACCACCACCTGAAATTTTAACTTTTGAAAGTACTTTTTGCGATTTTTCTAAGATTAAGATTTTTGCATTTGGACTTCTTTCAGCTGTTTGGATTGCACCAAAAAATCCTGCCGCTCCACCACCAATTACGATTAGATCGTAGTTCATTTTGTTTTCTCTTTTATGTAGGATAAATATAGGAATTTTAGCTTGACTCTCAAATCCATTCACTACAGGGTTGCCAAGATATTTTGGTGCTAGTGATGAGGGGGTAGAAACTTCATCTCTTGGTAAGACAGCCAAAGGTTATTAAACTTTGGGTGATGTATAAAAAAAGCCCAATTCACAAGAATGCGAATTGGGCTTTTAGCTTTTAGGATCAATTAAATTTCTCCAACAACAGATTCAGATACATTAATAATATGATCTCCAACTTTTTCCAATGCATTGAAAATATTATTATAAATCATCGCTGATTTTACTGGATAATTAGGTGAACCTAAGTTCGTCAAATGTTCCTCTTTCAAGAAGTTTCTAAACTTGTTGATTTCATGCTCAAGTTCGTCCGCCTTTGCTTTTGATACATTATCATAACTAGGTGTTGCTAAGTTGCTAATCATCTCTGCAAATGCATCATCAATTTTATCTAACATCGTGTTGATGTTTTGACGTTGACCTGGAGTAAAGTAGGCTTGCTCTTCATTTTTCAATTCAACAGTCTTAGAAATTTGGTAGAAAATATCTCCAATTCTTTCTAAATCATTACACACATTGATCACCGACCTTAGGCGCAAACTTGTTTTAGGCGTCAACTCCTGATTGGCTAATTTGGTGATGTATTCTGTAATTTCGATTTCAATGTCATCAGATATTTCTTCATATTTCTTTAGCTTTTTGAGCATTTTCTTTTGCTCTTTCGGTTCTGCTGAATTCATTAAAGTTCTGGTGAATCCAGACATTCTAGAAACTACATTTCCAAAGTGTGCAGCTTCTTTTTGTAACTCCACTGTTGCCAATTCTGGTGTTTTCAATGCAGTACCGATGAATTTCAATCTGTGATCTTCATCATCATCTTCTTCACTAGAAGGAACTGACCAAGTAGCTAGTTTAACCAACCACGGAACAAAAGGCAGCATGAACAACACGTTCAATAAATTGAAAAAAGTATGAAAGGCAGATAACTTGTAAGTCTTTAAAGCATTGGACGCATCCACATCATCTTTTATTTTTACATGACCTTCAAAAAGGTGAGAGAAATTTTCAACAAAAGTACTGATCCAATCTATTACGTAGGGAAGCAGGATGACCATCCAGACTACACCTATTATATTGAACATAGAATGTATTCGGGCAGATCTTTTTGCAGTTGCATTTCCAACTAGTGATGCTAACTCCGCAGTTATCGTTGTTCCAATATTTTCTCCTAATACCATGGCAGCGGCAACGTCCAATGGTAACCAACCGGTATAAACAAGAGTCAGTGTTATGGCCATCGCTGCACTAGATGATTGTACTAAAACAGTCACAAAAGCACCAATTAAAACAAACAATAGCCGAGAAAAAATACCGTAGCTATTGACATTTTGTATCCAAGCCAGTAAGTCGGTATTTGACTTCAAATCTGGCATAGCACCTTTCAATTCGGATAAACCAATAAAGAGAATTGCAAATCCTATTAGAAATTCACCCCAATATTTTAGCTTACCTTTATTGGCAAAAAACAAAGGAATTCCGATGGCGAATAGCGGGTAGGAATAATGACTAAGTTTTATTTTAAAACCTAATACGGAAATAATCCATGCCGTAATTGTAGTTCCGATATTGGCACCCATCATGACTCCAGCGGACTCAACTAAGGTCAACAAACCAGCATTTACAAAACTCACGGTCATTACCGTTGTAGCGGATGAAGATTGAACCAATGCAGTAATCAAAAATCCTGTAAATACTCCTAAGTATCGATTTTTCGTCATCGTACGCAGTATGTTGCGCATTTGTGATCCTGCGGCACGCTGAATCCCATCACTCATTAATTTCATTCCATAAATAAAAAATGCTAATGCACCTACAATATTTAGGATTGACCAAAAGCCAGCTGTCATGTTAGAATTGTTTTGTTAGTTTTAAAATAGTTTGTTTATAAATGTATGTCCATTTGTAATCGGTAAAAAAGCTGATCATCAAGTGTATTTATTGACCGATAAGTAATATCGGTTTGCACTTTCAATTTGTTTCCAACAATATATTTGGAAACGCCAAAGGTATATTGATTTTCATCATTTGCAACCATTTCATCTGGATTTATGTAAGTCCATCGTCCTGCAACTTCCCAATTATTTTTCAGCATATAACCCAACGCAAAATTTAATGCAGTACCAGTGTAATAAGTATCCAATAAAACATCTTCACTAGAATATACGTTTGGATCACCATCATCTGTTTTTCGGTTTACAAACTCTGCCATGATGGATAAATCATTATGCTTATACATCAAATCTGCAAAAAAAGAGTTTAAATTTTTTCCTGCAGGTATATTGTTTTCATCAATTATAAAAGCACCTTTTTGACCTCTTGTTCTACCCGCATTTATATTGACATCATAGGCTACTGCGATAGCTAATTTAGGAGTTGTTTCACGTTTTATTGCACTTCCGATGTAAGCACCTTTTGATTTGAAACTTCCGAATGGGAATGCTTCAATTTTTAAAGTATATCCTAAACCACCTACATTAGTCGTCGTGATATTCTTTCCTTCACCAGAAGTAATTGCTATCGTTTCCTTCAAAACAAAATCATCATTAATTTTATGCTTGTTTTTTAACATAATACCTACATCTCGATCTAATGTGAATCTTGAATTTAATCTTGACCGATCCACAAATTGAAGATTGCCAGATGAAACAATACGTTCCCGATTTCCAGGCAATTTTCCTTGACCTGCCCATATCGACAAACCTTTATAAAAATTCCATTCAACTACTGCATCTAAAATTATGTTGGCTGCATTGTTAAAAGTAGCCGAATTTCCACCACCATTATCCCGATTAGAAAGTGCTAGTTCCAATTTGTACTTAAGTTTAGGAGTAACAGCCCATCCATCAAATTTGAGTCTTGATCTTCTGATCAAAAAACTAGTTTCATGATTCCCTAAATTAGAAAATTGGTCGTCTTCTAAATCCCATTGATTAACCATTAATGACTGAAAACGTGCTCCGACTCTTAAATAAATAGTAGAATCTTGCGCCAATATTTGAAGTCCTTTACCAAACGATGGCATTTTTATTTGCGCATGAAGGGATGTCAAAAAACAAGTTGTAAATACGGTGGCAAAAGTCATTAAAAATTTTCTCATTAGCGCATTTGTGTTATACAACCTAAGCAGTGCAAATATAATATTGCAATGTTAAGTCAGTGTTAATTCTATCTCTTTTTTTAGCTAAAATTGGATGTAAATGGAGACATCCAAACATAAATTACATTTCATACAAAAGAACTGAATATCAACCCAATATTAATTCAATATTACATTTTTATTCACTTCTACGTAAATAGCTTTGTATTCTGAAGGACAATACAGGTAAATGTTAGATTTCAAGTGTTTTTTTAAGTAGAAAGCACTTATTTTGATGAGCAGGCAACCATTTGGTTTATTGATGCATATTTAGTCTGAACGAGCTTATTTTATTTGTAAATGACTGAAAACGAAATAATATCTAGAGTTTTAAAGAAGGAACGTGCTGCGCAAGTTCAACTTTATAATCGATATCAAACGACTTGGTATATGATATGCTTGCGATATCATCAAAGTAAGGAAGATGCTCAGGATGTTTTACAAAATGCTTTAATTAAGATATTTACAAAATTGAATCAATTTGATGGCGAAAAGGGGAATTTTAAGTCCTGGTCATCTAAAGTTGTAGTAAATGAAAATCTGATGTTCTTGAGAAAGAAAGTTCGTTCATTTAAAGTGGATGCGTTAGAAGATGTATTGTTTATCCCAGACCAAGTGGAATCAGCATTGGATATTTTGTCCGCTGAAGAATTGACTAAAATGATTCAGAAACTGCCTCCCGGATATAGAACTGTTTTTAATTTATATGTAATTGAAGGATTTAATCATCAAGAAGTAGCTGACATGTTGAATATAGGGATCGGTACTTCAAAATCTCAATTATCTAAAGCAAGAAAACTATTGCAAAAGCAATTAGAAACTTTGCTACAAGAATAAAATTATGTTAGATAAGAATAATAAAGAACTGGATAGATTGTTTCGGTCAAAACTTCAAAATAATGAAGTGGCCGACAATAAGTGGAATGTTCCACCATTAGATGTTTTCGAAAATGCACTTTCGGAAATCGAGGAAGAGCAGCCTAAGAAAAAACGTCGCTGGCCATTACTGTTTTTGTTTGGGTTTGGGTTCATGATGTTAGGTGGGATTGGTTATTTGTTCTACCAAAATCAATCTATGATAGTAGAATTGGATAAGAAGATTGAAGTATTAAATAAGGTGCAACAAGAAAAAGAAAATACAATAATTGAATCAACGCCAAAAAACAACACCGAAAAGGTCGAAAACAATAGTAATACAATACTTACTAAAAAAGAGGTTGCTGCAAATATTGCAACGCCAAAAGTATTGAACAAAAAGGAAAGCAAAAACAATAAGTATACAAATAAAAAATCCTCATTCGAGTCTATTAGAAGCACAACTAGAGCGCTTGGTCAAAGTGTAAATGAGCCAAGATCTTCCAATTTGATTTCAAATTCAATTCTGAATTCAAATTTGAAGTCAGATTGGAAGTCAGTTGGCATTTCGAAAGTGGCGGCTACTTCAACAACTGAATCTTCAGATCGTGTTGAACTCTATAATGCTAATTTAAAAACCAATAATTTTATACTTCTAAATAATATTCCAACATTAAGTTTTCAAATTCACAATGAATTTGACGATACCTTGCCAATTGAATTTGTTGAAGCTGGTGAAAAAGCCAAATATAAAAAGGAAAAAGATAAAACAAGTTGGTCTCCTTATCTATTATTTGGTGCGCATGCTTCCAAGTTTAAAACATCTTTTCCAATCGATGCAAGTGTTACGAATGAAGTTGGTCTTGGAGGTCAAATTGGTTTGGGTATGACACAATCACTATCAGATAGATGGTCACTAGACTATTCTATCGCTTTCAGAAATATGCATACTTCAAGTAATTATAACTGTGAATTAATTTATGACAAATCTGAAGAAGGATATAACAATAGTGGAGAGTTGGTTTACAATATGGATATGGTGACGGTTAATCCAATGTATTCTGTTTATCAAAGAGTTGAAATGCCTGTTGCTGAAAATGAAATGGAAGATGGAGACATTATGTTAAATGACACGAAAACTAAACTTGTTCTTAATATTCTTAGTGCCAAAGCAGGAGCACGTTATCGTGCAGTTAATTTTGGAAAATTCGATTTATATTTAAATGGAGGATTGGGCGCCAATACTTTGTTGAAATCTAAAGATGAAATGAATATGAAAGTAATGTTTGGCGATAAGGTGATGATGGATAAGACAGCAACAACTGGTAGTTCTGCCAATGTATATCATGATTTGTTTTTGTCAGGATATTTAGGAGTACAGCTTGATTATAAACTAAATAATCACTTTGCAATAGGCTTAAATAGTAATTATGAGCAAGCATTTAAATCATTTTTTGTCCATCCAATGATAAATCAAGGAACCTCCAAATTAAATGGATTGAATGCTAGTCTAAGAGTAGGCTATAATTTTTAAACAAGAAAGAGAGATTTAATAATAGATTTTGGCGAATGCATTGTAACAATGTGTTCGCCTTTTTTTATAGAAACTTACTTAGTAATCGCTCTTTAATTATTTGATTAATACGCTTATTTATCTCACTTTCAAATTTCAGGTAATTATCATATTCCGTCAAAGTAAAATGTCCAATAATAATTCCTTGAATTCTAATTTTAAATCGCACATCTTTTTGAAATACCTGCTCAATTATATTTTTCATTTTATCTGGAGATAAATTCAGAGAACTCAATTTTTTCTGATTCAAATAGCTTTTAAAAACGGCAATCAAGATATCATTTTGAAATTTGATGATAGGTCGCAATGTTCTATTTTGAAAAAATTCTACCTCACTAACTGCTGGTTTTAATTTTGCTGATGGAATGATTGGTCGAATTTTTAATAAATTTTCTGATCTATTGATACTCATTGAAGTATAGTTTTTTCAAAGCTAGTAAAAAAGCAGTAGATGATAACTAGTCATTGAGGCAAGACCTAAACTTTTTATCCGAAAAAAAATAAACGAGGCAACCAAAGATAGACCTGCTGCATATTATAAGCATAAATCCATATTCAAATTCCGATTCAAAATCTAGGTGATTTTGAGCAAATAATAATTTTTCAAAAATCTACTTTTCCAACTTGGGATAGTGAAGTGGCAACTTTCAGAACAGAAATGCTATGTCTATTCCCAAATGAAGAGTTTAAGAATCTAATTTATTAAAACCAAAATTTAACAATTATGAAAAGAACAAATGACTTCAAGATTTTCCTCTCCATGGTCTTGCTACTATTTTTTGGACAAACGTCATTTGCGCAATGCATTGGCGGAGCGATCAGTACTTCTACTGACGAAACCATGGTTTACACTTGTCCAGGAGATGGTCAAAGTGATCTCGTTGTTTTTCAAAATACAGGATCACAAGATTCTGAATACGCATATTTAGTAACCGATGCGAATGATATAATCCTCGAGATAGTTGATGGCAATTCATTTGATTTTGAAAATGCGCCATTAGGTGAATGCCATGTTTGGGGCGTAGCTTATACTGGAAATTTTTTAGCACAACCAGGTCAATCTGTTTTCGGAAATATGTTTTCGGATGAATGCTACAATATCTCCTATAAATGTATCACCGTATTTAGAGTAGGAGTAGATGGAGGCAATGTTTCACTCTCAAATGGAGGAGGAGACGTTGCAAATATTTGTTTAAATGATGGAGGTTCCGATTTGATTTCATTTGAAACAACAAGCTCTTCTGCCAATTACACTTATGTCGTTACCGATGAAAATAACAATATATTAGCAATTCCTGAATTTAACTTCGCAGATTTATCAAGTGCACCAGTAGGTGTTTGTCGTGTTTGGGGATTGTCATATACAGGTACATTGATTGCACAAGTAGGACAAAATGCTGCAACTGTTGAGTTGGCTGATAACTGCTTTGATCTTTCTGATAATTTTATCACGGTTTATAGAAATGAAGTTGATGGTGGAGCAGTACAAATGCCATCAGGAAATACTTATATCGAACACTGTGTTGGCGATGGAAATGATGACATTGTTATGTTTACTAACAATAGTTCTACTACTGCAAATTATGCTTATTTTATTACAGATATAAACAATAATATCTTGGCGGTATCCATGGATGATTCAATGGACTTTGATGGTGTGCCTGCAGGAACTTGCCTAGTTTGGGGAATGTCTTATACTGGAAATATCGTTGCACCAACTGGAACTTCTGTTTTTTCTTCTCCGATATCGGATGGATGTTGGGATATTTCTAGTACAGCAATTACTGTTGTTAGAAATGAAGTAAATGGTGGTATGCTTGAAGGCGGACCATTTGAATTCACAATAGATGGAAATGCAGATTATGTTTCTGGTATCACGCTTACTGGAAATGTAGGCTCTAATCAGGCATGGGTAATTACCGACGAACAAGGCAATATTTTAGGATTACCACCAATGCCTGGCGTAGTTAATTTTGACGGAGCTGGTGCTGGTGTTTGTTTGATTTGGAGTTTAAGTTTTGAAGATGGATTACAAGGTGCAGCCGTAGGTAATAATGCAAGTGATCTAGTTGGATGTTATAGCTTATCTAATCCAATTACTGTAACTAGAACGACTGGAGGACCTGATGTGGACGGTGGAACATTAGCTGGTGGCCCATTTGAATTTTGCGTAGATGGTGAATCCGATTTTGTTTCAGGAATTACTTTAACTGGAAATACAGGAACCAATTCAGCATGGGTAATTACGGATCCGCAAGGAAATATTTTGGGATTGCCACCAACACCAGATGCGGTTGATTTTGATGGAGCAGGAGCAGGTGTTTGTCTAATTTGGCACCTATCTTATGAAATGGGTTTGATGGGAGCAGAAGTCGGAATGAATGCTTCTGATTTGGTAGGAAATTTTGATTTATCTAATTCAATAACCGTTTCAAGATCTGCTACTGAAGGAGGAACAATTTCGACTACTGAAGGGGTTTACAATCACAGAGCAGTCATTGCCAACCGTTTGTCTGGGACTATTTCAGTTATTAATTCAGCTACAAATGAAGTCATAGGAACGTACGATATGCCAAATGGCGGAGAGCCAATGTATGTCGATTACAATAATGAAAACAATACCGTATTAGTAGGTGATTATAATGGGTATGTAGTCGCTTTTGACGGAGATGACTTTTCGGTTCAAGGAAGTGTTGAAGCTGGCGACGGAGTTTTTCACATGTGGATTAGTCCAAACAATCAACAACTTTGGATCAACAATGAATTGGATAAAACAGTATCCGTTGTCAACCCTACTACTTTAGAACAAATCACAACATTCTCTATTCCTCAAGATTTATTAGCAGCTGGTTATAAGCCACATGATGTTATTGTAATGCCTGACAATTCAGCAGCATTTGTAACAATGCTTGGTGGTGATACAGAAGACTATGTAGTAAAATATGATGCAACTACTTTCCAGGAAACCGCTAGACAAGCTGTTGGACAAGATCCTCATGTATCACTTACAGATGCAAATGACAAACTTTATGTTGCTAGTCAAGGATCAGGTGAAGTGAAAGTTTTAAATAGAAGTGATTTGAGTGAAGTTACAACGATAGCTGTACCTAATGCACACGGATTAGGAATGAATGCCGATGGTACTTACTTGTATGTTGGAAATATTTCTGATGGTGGAACCGACGCGACTTATACAATTGATCTTTCAACAAATACTTTAATAGGTGGAGGTGTGGATGCTCCTTTTAGTGCACCTCACAATTATGCTGTTACAAATGATAACAACACCATGTATTTGACACATAGTGGCATGTTAAATAATACGGTAAGTGTTTATTCCTTATCTCCAACTCCAACTTTGATAACCTCTTTAGGTGTTGGTTTTAATCCATTTGGATTAGCTACTTATAGCTATATGCCTGAAACTACTGAATTGTCTATTTGTGCTGGTGATGGAAATTCTGACGCATTTGAAGTATCAGTTGAAGGTGCCGTTGGAAGCAATCAAGGATGGATTATCACCGATACCGATTTGAATATTTTAGGAACTCCTGCTGGACCAACATTTGATTTAGAAGGAGCAGGTGCGGGTGTCTGTCTGGTTTGGCACATCAGCTACGAAGATGGTTTAAGTGGAATGACTGAAGGAATGAATGCTGCAAATTTAGATGGTTGCTATAGTTTATCAAATTCAATTACAGTTAACAGAACAGAAGTAGCTGGAGGAACACTCGAAGGCGGACCATTCGAATTCATAGTAGATGGCACTTCTGATTTCGTTTCAGGAATTACTTTAACTGGAAATGTAGGAACCAATCAAGCTTGGGTAATTACAGATGAGCAAGGGAATATTTTAGGATTGCCACCAACACCAGAAGCAGTAGATTTTGATGGAGCAGGCGCAGGCGTTTGTTTGATCTGGAGTTTAAGTTTTGAAGATGGATTGGAAGGAGCAGAAGTTGGAATGAATGCAAGTGACTTGGTTGGATGTTATAGTTTGTCAAATTCAATTACAGTTACAAGAATAGATGAAGGACCAGCAAATGGAGGTATCGTAATCAATGAAATTAATGGAAACGATCGTTTTGAAATCAAGAATACGGGGACTACAACCGTTGACATTTCTAACTACTGGATTTGTGATTTTCCAAGCTACTCTGTTTTGAGCAATCTTGAATCTGAATGCGATGGGGACTTAGTTTTAGAGCCAGGTGAGGTAGTAACTTTAGTAAGTGACTTCGATATTTCAGGTGATGATGGAGAATTTGGATTATACTTAAATACTTCATGGAGTGATCCAAATAGTATCATTGATTATGTTGAATGGGGAAGTACAGGACATACCCGTGCGAATGTTGCAATTGCTGCCGGAATTTGGTCAAGCAACGACTTCGTTCCAGCATTCCCAGATCCTATGTCAATTCATTATGATGGACAAGGAGATGATGCTTCCGATTGGTCTGTAGCCATGTTTTCACCATGCGAAAGTTTGATTGAAAATGAGGATGAAACAGAATTGGAACAAGCGGCCATCCAAGATATGACGGTTTATCCGAATCCGACTAAAGAGGTTGCAATGATGACTTTGGATTACATGAAAGACAATGATGTTGAGGCTCAGATTTATTTATTGAATGCACAAGGACAAGTAGTTCAAAGCAGGTCTACCAATTTGACAAAAGGAAATAATATTATTGAAATTTCCTTATCGAATTATCCAGGTGGAATTTACTTGCTCGATGTAAGGGCGGAAAACATTCACGAGACCATCAGAATTGTAAAACAACAGATGTAGCTTTTATAATACAACTTTAGATGCTACCAAGAACCGATGCTGCTCCAAGAGATAAAGATCTCTTGTGAGCAGCTTTTTTTATGTTGCCTGCACGAGATGAGCCGTTGAACTGTGTGCCGACGGCATAAATCGTCATCTCGGACGTGCTCCTACGCGAGCCAAAGGTTTCTAACCTCTTGGCGTTTTGTTTGTTACTACAATTCTTCGTCATTTTAAAACCTCAATTCTTTTTGCGCATCCCTACTTTGTATATATATTGTTATAATAAAAAATAATTGTAACGTAGTAATGAAGAAACTAACGATTACTAATAAATTTAAAATAAAAAATGCATTATTGATATGTCACATGTATTAACTTAAATCAATAAATACTTTGTTTTCATAAATAAAATATTGAATAAATAAATTACCTTTAAACCAATCACTTTTCCACACACCTTTATTATTCCAACAAGTAAATACTTTTTGAATGCTTTGCATGGTCCCATATGCAAACCGAATAATTTTATGGACTAATAAAACCCTGGCTATGAAAAGTCGTTGCAAGAATTCCAATTCCCGATATCTAACCTCTTGTATTTTGATTCGACGTTGCTCTCTTGGTATATCAAGATGCTTACTCTTTTTATCTACTTTATTTTTCATGATTTCATCTCCACTAATTGCACAAGATTGTGTTGGACCTAGTGGTGCTACCTTCTATGATAGTGGAGGAGCAAATGGAAATTATGAGAATAATGAATTCACGAGCTGGACATATTGCCCGTGCGATGGTACTTCAAAAGTAACGGTTATATTTAATGAGGTGGATATAGAAGTCAGTACTGGAAACGGAGTTCAAGATGGATGCTGGACTTTCTAACGATTTATAATGGTAATAATCAAACTAATATTTTGGAGCAAACATTATGCGGCGAAGTAGGCGAGGATCCATCTGAGTTTAATTCCCTTTTGCAACCAGGAGATGTTTTTACCTCGACTGCTGCTGATGGGTGTTTAACTTTTGTTTTCGATTCAGATGGTTCAGAGACACACCAAGGTTGGGCTGCATCAGTTTCAATTGTTGTTATCCCTGGTTGTACGGACGGGATAGCTTGTAATTATAATCCAAATGCTACAACTGATGATGGCAGTTGTGACTATGGTAACTTTGATTGTTCAACTGATCCATGTAACCCTGTGTTTGGTTGTACGGAAGCTAACGCCTGTAATTATGATCCAGGTGCCTGTTTTGAAGATGGAAGTTGCGTTTATGGTGGATGTAGGGACGCTAGCGCCTGCAATTATGACCCAGCTGCTCAATGCGATGATGGCTTTTGCGATTATGGTGTGGAGGGTTGTCCAGATCCATGCTCAGCATTTTTGGGTTGTACAGACTTTAACGCTTGTAATTATGACGGAAGTGCCACTTGTGATGATGGCAGTTGTATTTATGGTTTGGTGGGTTGTACGAATCCACTTGCTTGTAATTATAATCCATCTGCCACTTGTGATGATGGTAATTGTGAAACAGAATTATCTACCCTAAGAATAGAAATGTCAACGGATGATTATCCTGCTGAAATAAATTGGACATTGTCGAATCCTATTGATGGTGCAATTATTCTTGAATCTCCACAATATTCAACCGCAACTACTACAGGGATGAATTATTGTTTGGAAAAAGATAATTGTTATGTATTTGAGATAACAGATAGCCAAGCCGATGGGATATGCTGTGAATGGGGAGAAGGAGAATACAAGCTTTTTCTTGATAATTTAGAGCTTCGTACTGGAAGTTCCTATGGTTCTGGTGAGCAATTTACATTTTGTACTGATGGGAACTATTGTATAGTCGATTTAGTTGATCGAGGGACTATTGTATCGGATGTTTCGGCAGTCAACAATATTGTTTCAGAAGGAGTGGTTCAATTCGGAAACATTACTTATGAAGGTAGCTTTATTGATTTGATACCAGGATTTGAAGTAATGGAAGGAGCTGGATTTAGGGCAGAAATTGAGTCTTGCTCCTTTGTAACTAAACCTGAAGGAAACAGCAAAAACAAATAACATAATATTTACGCTTTGAGTTTGATTATAAATAGGATAAATATGTTTGAGAAGCTTCTAAATCTTAGACTTAGATTTCTGACCTGTCAAGAAAGAAAATATATTGTTATAAATCAAAGTACTTCCTCCTCATTCAAATAAACGAAAGTAAATGAAGGACGCAATCGTGGCCGCCCATATTACCGCTACTATAAATAATCTGACCCGCAATTTATTTGGTAAATTAAAATCCGGATACAAAAATAAAATCATCAATGCAATAATGAATTGCCAAACCATCAACAACATTTGATAGATAGGATATTGGAGCGATAACTCTTTTTTATCACTTCCTTTTAAAACATCACTATCTAAAATCGTATCTAAATTTTTAGAATTAATCGCGGCTTCTATTTGCAATTTATGTTTTCGTACTAAAGAACACCCAAAAGAATAAAGGATTCTAAGAAAATAATTAAGTTTCGAAGTGTCTTATTTCTCATAAATAGAATTTGATTCTTACGAGTTTGAGAAGCCTCCAAGGATTCTTAAACTTATTACTAACTACAAAGTTTCTCAATCCTCAAAGGCTTAAGAAACCTGAAATCGTTATAAGTATTACGAGTTTGAGAAGCCTCCCAGGATTCTTAAACTTAATTCTAACTACAAAGTTTCTCAATCCTCAAAGGCTTAAGAAATCTGAAATCGTGTTCTAAATTTCCTCCTCATTCAAATAAACGAAATAAATGAAGGACGCAATCGTGGCCGCCCATATTACCGCAACTATAAATAATCTGACCCACAATTTATTTGGTAAATTAAAATCCGGATACAAAAATAAAATCATCAATGCAATAATGAATTGCCAAACCATCAACAACATTTGATAGATAGGATATTGGAGCGATAACTCTTTTTTATCACTTCCTTTTACAACATCACTATCTAAAATCGTATCTAAATTTTTAGAATTAATCGCGGCTTCTATTTGCAATTTATGTTTTCGTACTAATACAAATTTTAAAAAAGCATTCACACAAAGAATTCCTAAAGAAATGAATAATACTTGGTCTTGCAATTCAAGAGCTGAAAATTTATTAGGATACGAAAATTGATTGATCAGTGCAAAATATATACTGAACCTAACAATATAATTGCTTCTAAAATGACAATCAGATTGCGAAGTGCTTTTTGATTCATAAAATTTTTCAAACTAATTTCCAGAAGTTTCGAATATTCTTGCAATAGATGGTTTCTAACTGCTTGGCGTTTTAATCTATACGTCCTCTTTCTGCGATTTCCTGCGTGATTTTCACGTCCAGTTTCTGCGAAATTCAGCGCTTTCTGCGTGAGGTAATTTTACGAAACAAGATCCTTTGTGAATTTTGTGTCTAATGTGAACTCGTATGTTTGTACTAAGGTCAAAAGAACCAAAAAAGTTATTTGAAATTTTATTAATATAGCACCACTTGAGACAGAAGTGAAATGTGACAAAACAACATTTTCAACAATGTATGTACACACAAAGATATACTC
>CALDGQ010000022.1 GCA_937941765.1 uncultured Saprospiraceae bacterium | reverse complement strand
TCTTTTTCAGGTTTAATTGCTTTGCTATGTTGTGTACAGGCGAGTTTCAAGTGTGATATTCGTTTTGATCTAACAGTTTTCATTTCTTAACGGATTTTAAAACTTTCTCCACTAAACTGTATAATGCCAATCCTGAAATTTAACCAACTCCTAATTATCAACAGTTGGATAGCCCGTATTTAATTAATGTAATAATTGTTTACCCGTTTTTCGACCAAAATAAACTAAACCATATTGTTATTACGTGATTTTACCATAACAACAAACTGGTAATCAGTTAAGTAATTTGCTTCTGAATATCTGCATATAAAAATAGCACTCAGAGACTTAATTCCTGAGTGCTATTTTAAAAAAACTACAATAGTTTAAAATGCTAAAATTAGTTTTTACTATTACTTTCCTTTATTGTAGTAGGGTCCACGTCATTTCTATTCATACCTCCTCCACCGTTGTCACATCCATCAATAAATCCGTGAAAATTAGCGCCAAGTTGAACCTCAAAACCGTCGTTTAATTGAATATATTGAGCAGCATCATAATCAACTGAAGATCCACTTTGCATAATGGTAGAGACTCCTGATGTAGTTTCTATCCAATCGCTCGATTCATAATCTGCAACACCCGTTTCAGTATTTTGCAAGCCGATACCAGGTGCCCCATTTGTTAGCATACTGTAGCAATCTGAAGAAGCATCTGAAGTAACATTAATACACCAATTTTCCAACGTTCCTAGATCTTGACCAACTGCATCCGAAATAAAAAGGGTCCAAGTTCCTGCTTGATCCATCCCATCAAAAACGGACAAGGCAGCTTCAGGAATTACAAAACCTCCAACACCTGATCCTGAAGTACCACAAGCTGTCTCAACCGGAACAACGGCTTCATCATCAAAGGTTGCAAGCACATTATCTTGATTGCATCCATACTGCGAAGCTGGAACCCCAGGTTGATCCATTAAAGTGACAGTGGTTCCATTATGTGCTAAGGAAATGAACAAATCACCAACCCAAGTATGCGGTAAATCTACTTCGACATTCAAATCTGTGATGATATTGTTGGCCGGAACAACTAAAGAAGATTGTACGCCATTGGGATCATTGTCAGGAATATCAAGTGAGGTTGTATTGCAATAACTATTTTCTACACAATTTGTAATTGTAATGTTGTAAGTATGTGTCATAGCATCTGTTCCTTGTGCATTTGAGACAATTAATGCAACATTTAGTGTACCTGAAGTAGATACTGTTACGGATGGATTTTGAGCTGTTGAAAATGTCGGAGAAACTCCTGCTCCACTAAATGACCATGACCAATTGGTAGGTGCAAATGTAGATAAATCATTGAAATTGATGGTTCCGCTAGTACAAAATTCATAACTGCTTCCAGTCGCAGGACTAAGCGCTGCAACTGGTGGCATAGGAGTACTACAATTAGATCCTCCAATCGCAATTGCACCAGAATTTATGGGATCTAACCAAGGTTTTAATTGTGCTGTTGCACCTGCATTCTGATCCCAAGAATACCAAATCTTTCCATAATAATCAGGTGCTCCGGGTTGAGAGCAAGAAGCAGTTCCACCATGTAATTGACCAATGATTTGCATATTTTGATTGAATAAAGGAGAACCTGAAGAACCAGGTTCTGTTGTCCCTTCTTCCCACGCCCCTACTTGCCAGTGAGAACCAGTTGTATTCGTATAAGTTGAAGAAATAGGTGCATCCGCATCAGTCGAAAACTTCTTTACATCCCCACTTGGATGATGAATTGCAACGTTATTTGTAAATCCACTGTTAGCACGACTCCAACCTGAATAATAGACATCATAGAAATCAATTGGATTATTTGTGAGTTCTAATAAACAGAAATCTGAACTACTAGCTTTAGCCACTACCGTTGCTCCTTGAACGGTTTGATTGGTGATACCATCTGAAGTGGGTGTTCCAGGACATGCAGGCGTTGGACTATTATAATTGAACATTACAATATCAGTCAATACATCACCGACATTATCTGAGGCAAAACAGTGATTAGCGGATAAGAAATACGCTTTACAATCATTTCCAGTATTATTTATCAATGCTCCAGTACAAAAACGGGAATTGTTACTTGTCAAAAGCAATCCAACTGACTTTATTTGATCTTCCCAACCAGCAGAAATAGTACATCCAACATCATAATTACAAGAACCTGAGCCTTGGAATGCTTTGTATACATTTTCTACTTCGTGATTAATTGAATTATAACCATGTACTACTCCAGAAATTTCCAATTGACCTTGCCCTGCCATTTTTGCAGGTTCTATATACTCGATGGTACATCTATTTCCATAAGTAAAACCAGTTGCAAAATTTCCATCTGATTTTTCATTAGCTTTTGTAAAAGGTCCTAAATAAGCTGCCGTTTCTTCACCGTAGACATAAAGTTTACCATAAGGAGCTAAGTTATAGGTGCTATAATTTAAATTAATGGTCAACGCTTTCGGTGCAACGATGGTCAATCGCCAAACTCTATCACCACTAGGTAATGTTTCCCAGACACCAGAATTATTCAAATTGAAATTTACATCGTGAATATAACCAAAACGAAAAGGCTGACCTTCGTTTAATATATCATTGTCTTCAAGTGCCAGCTTATCATAATCCAATTCGGTCATGACTTCTACCGGTACATTGTCCTTTAATGATTTGTCAAGAGAAATAGGAGTACCTGGTTCGAATACAACTTGAGCATCAATGTTTTGTGTCCAGAAAAGAAGGGCAAAAACTGCACAGCATGCAATTAAATGTTTCATAATTTCGGTGTTTATAGACTAGATTTTTATTAGCTACTAAAATAAGATAAATCCCAATGTTTTTAGAGTAAATATTAATTTACTTTAATACAAAACCCAATTAAATCAAGGAAGTAAATTGAATAAAATTATTTTAAAAATTGCCTTGCTTGTTCGTTATTAGGATTGATTTTCAATACGCGCTTAAACAATTGATTACTCTCGTTTTCTCTTTTCAAGTGCCTTAATAATGCTGCTTTATTAACCAAAGCTTGTTCATAATCTGGGTCTAATTGAATGGCTTGATTGTAATATTTTTCTGCAATTTTAAAATCACCTTCTAATGCTTTCGTAAAACCCAAATTACACAGAGCAATCGGTCGTTTTGAGTTTTCTTTCAACACAAAATTAAAGGTCTCTTGTGCTGCTTTCAACTGTTGTAAATAAACTTGTGTGATTCCCAATTTTTCTTGAAAATCTAAATTAAAAGGCATCAATGAAGTTGCTTTTTTATGATAAGGAAGCGCCTTGTTGGAATCTCCATTTTTGAGATAAGCTTCTCCTATTCGATAAGCAGTCCATCCATCCTGTATTGATGCAGCGGAAGCCCCTTTTGATTTTTGTATGATCGAATTAAAATCTTTTTTTGCGAAATAATAATGAATCCACGTTTTAAATGTCAAATCATTGATACTATTCGCTTGAATTAAATAATAATGGGCGGAATCCAAAATAGCATCTGCTTCTACACTTTTGTCATACATAGCAATATATCCACGAGCCATGTCTAATGAAGTAGCTTTTTCTTTTGTCAAAATTTTCAGTCCTAAAAACCGAGCAATTGAATTTTTCTCTTTTGTATTAATTTTATCAGATGTATTTTTTGAAGTATTCACGGAAGTCACTTTGCTTATGTAATGATCTGTAATATTGATATGTGGGATATCCGTACTTCCTGAAGGTGGCATATGACAACTGACACAATTATTATTATTTTGAGCACGTTCAGCCAAAGGTACACTGCATTCATTTACTTTTTTGGTGGTATGACAAGACATACATGGCTTGTTAAAATCATTTTTTTCTGACTTCCTAACACTATGATGGGGATTATGGCAGGTCAAACAGGTCATTTCGGATTGGGTATAGCATTTACTCAATCGCAATCGATCTGCTTGAGAAGCCATGATAAATTTCTCATGAGAATCCGTATATCTAGGTAAAAATACATTCATTATACTAGACAATTCCATTCCTGGTTTGAAGTCAAAAAAGGTTTTCCCTTCTTCCAATACTGCTAGTCCTTGCAAGTGACAACGTTGGCATAAGTCCATTTGCAATTCTCGTGAAAGATCTGTTGGATTAACGATGGAGTAGTCGATATACTGTGAGGTGTCGATGTTGTTTCCTGCCAATTTTTCATGTACATGAATCTCACCCGGACCATGACATCGCTCACATTCAATACCAGAAGGCATGGACTCAAATTTATTCAGGGAGCCTTCTACAAAAGTTGGGAAATGATTATGACAAGTGATACATTCCGTTGTTAGAAAACGTTCGAAACGTAAATTATCTTTTTCAAAACCTGGCGCCATGTCCCACTTCTTTTCTTGTGTGTAAAAAGTAATCGGTGCCTGAAAAATATATCCGTTCTCGTCAATAATATGGGAATTGGTGTGGTGACCTGACCCAACGATGTAGCTAATCTTTTCAATCCTTTTGTGAATCGTGTCTTTTCCTTCCAATCTATATTCCATCACATATAAAATCGAATCTCTAAAAAAAGGTTGGTAATAAAAATTTGATTTCTTATCATAGACCACTGCATGAGCTCCATAAGTTGCGGCTGTTTTTTGTTGAGTAGCATGATCAAAAGATTGCCCCATACCTGTTTCTATAAATGTTTGATGGATATTGTTATGACAACTTCTACAGGTTTGCATACCCATATAAGCGACTGAATCTTGTAAATTTTGATACGTATTTGCATTTGTTTCGACAACAGCATCTCGCTGACAAAATACAAGTGTCATTGCAATTCCTAACAATAATAAATAGACGATTTTTCTGGAATAAGACATGTGGGAAATTACGACTTTTTCTGATATTCCGATGCTCTTGTTTCTTAAAATGCCTCACGCAGAAAGCGCAAAACAACGCAGGAAGTATACCTGATCTGAATCCCTCTTAGTGCCTTACCTTCTTAGTGGTAAAAAAACATAAAAGACTTCCCAAAAATTACTTAAATAAATCTCAGAAACTATACCTGATCTTAGTCCCTCTTAGTGCCTTACCTTCTTAGTGGTAAAACCTGCTTAGTGGTAAAAAACAAAAAAAAAACTTCCTAGAAATAAAGGTAAACCAAGAAATGATTAACAAAAACATCTAATCAAATATGAAATCGCATCATTGACCGACTCACCAAAGCCTTCAATTTATACTTAAAAGCAGCTTTATTTTGCCAATTATTTTCTTTCCATCTTTGATACCATCTGACTTCATTGTCGACCCATTTTACGGCGTATTCATAATATTTTCGGGAATATTTTCGTTCAAAGTCACGATCTCTATCCGTACTTTTGTCCCATTCCAAATTGGATGTTTGAATGGCTTCAATTTCGTTATAAAGGGAAGTTCCTTTGATTGGATAAGCAACTGTAATTGTAAAATAATCCGGATCACATGCTTTCAAATGGTTGACTGTTTCGATAATATCGGCTTCCGTTTCTCCTGGATAACCGAGCATAATAAAAGTACCTGCTTGCATTCCTTTTTTCCTGGTTAACTGAATCATATCCCGGACCTGTTCTACACTTACTCTCCTATCCATCAAGTCAATCACTTTCTGCGAGCCACTTTCCGCACCAATCCAAACTCTAAAGCAACCAGCTTCTTTTAACCAGTTGATCACTTGCTCATCCATTCGATCCGCTCGTGTGATACACTCAAAAGGAATGTGTACATCTTGTTTCAATAACTCATCTTTAAAGGTTTCAATCCATTTGTGACTAACAGAAAAAACATCATCCACAAACCAAATGGTATCAGGATTGTAAGTTTCTTTGATGTGTTTTAATTCTTCAACGACAATTTTAGGACTTCGTCGACGATAGCTTTGGCCATAAACGGCGGTACTGCACCACTTACAGGTATATGGGCAACCACGCTGAGTACTTACGGTCATCGCGCTTTGTCCATGATATTTTTTCCAAACGTCTAAGTATTGTTGAATATTAATTTTGTGTCGATTGGGAAACGGGATGCTATCAACAGGACGAATTCTGCTACGTTCTTTAGTTTCAATTACCTCGCCATTGCTATAATAAGCGATGCCATCAATATGTCCAAATTCATTTATAATTCCAGCTTTTACAGCATTTGCTATTTCAAGCATTGTTTGTTCTCCTTCACCAAATACAACAATGTTTGCACCGGTATCCAAATAATCTTTCTTATTGTGCCGAACATCTGGTCCACCTAAAACAACAATTGTATCTTTTAAAGTTGGATTTGAACGAATATATTTGACAGCCTCAATGATATTCACCTTGGTCATTAAATTCGTATAAAAAGCAACTACATTTGGTTTTTCCTTGTCGAGATAATTATACAACAATTGTTTTCTAGAAAAAGTCGTATCAAATATATCATTTGTAATGCCATTGTTATCCAGCCATGCTGAGATGTACAAAATACCCAATGGCGGATAAGGCTTCATTATTTTCTGCTCTTTCTCATCTTCCTTGATGAAATAGCCATGTGTCAAAAGTATTTTCATTATTTCTTTTGAAAATGAATCAAATAATGGTCAGCTGTGTTCGCATTAAATTTTAGGATCGTTGCTATTTTATCAAAAATATTTAGCAAAAAATATCGATTAGAATGTTCAAAATAAGAAGGAATAAATCCAATTGGCTTTGTTACAATGTGTTGAAACTTATAAAATGATGATTTTAGGTCATCATCAGAATGAAAATAAGTGCTAATCAATTCTCCACTAACATTGACTTTAAGCGGAATTTGCGCGTTTCTTTTGTGAAAAATATCTGATTGGTTCTTATACTTTCTAAACCATTTTTCTACAATAGTATTTTTCGGCATAACAACAAAAACACAACTCCCTTTAGGAAGTAGATGTTTAGAAAGCACATCTGACAATTGATCCAATTCTGTTTTGGAAATACAATTTAATCCTCCAAAATTTGAAAAAATCACATCATACATTTCACCTCTTTTCAATTTGGGATTTCTGAGGTCAAGCGTTTGTGTTTGGACATTATATTTCAATCCCTTATTCCAAATTTTTCGATTTGCGACCTCTAGCATTTTGGGAGATAGATCCGTTGCTAAAACCATATGTCCTTTTTCAGCAAAAAAAGCAGCATCTTCGCCGGTACCACAATTCAATTCCAATATTTTGAGTTGCTTTTTACCAGCCAATAGTTTGCGCATGTATTTCCATACCCGATTTCTTTGGATGCGACCGATTTTAGTATCTGTAAAATGCTGATCGTAGTTACTTGCTTCTATGTCAAAGGTTGCTTTTTTCATGGTTGACGAAAAGTATGCTTCAACAATAATAGGCGATTAAGCATTGCTAGTGGCAAATGATAAATCATTCTTAAAAAATCAAATCCTTTCGATTTCATGGACGAAAAAGGAGTTTTAAAACTTAAAATTCCTTTTTTAATTCGATATCTGTTGTGAACATAACGATGCAACGTTTTGTAAAAGATAGGCGGGAAATTATTTTTAAACATTAGATCCAAATCATCAGAATCTGTCCAATTGGTCTTCAAAATAAGGTCTGCTTTTACCTTGTCATAAAATTTAGTTCCAGGTAAAGGATAAGATACAGAAATTCCGATATCATCTGGCACTAAATCTAAAACCATGTTGATTGTTTGCTGAATATCTTTCCAAGTTTCCCCTAAATATCCGAATTGCAAGAAAAATGCAACATTAACATTACGTGATTTTAATTTTTCTGTTGCTTCATATATTTGTTCTACTTTGGTGCCTTTATCCATGGCATCTAATATTTTCTGAGAACCACTTTCTGCTCCAACCCAAATCATATCTGCACCACTTTCCGCCAGCGCATCCAAATGATCATCTTGCAGCATTAAGTCTACACGAGATTGAATTTTGTATTTAAATTTGAGGTTTCTTTTTCTTTTTTCTTCGTTAAATTTCTGCACCCAACCAGGTTTCAACCCGAAAATATCGTCACACATCCAAAAGTAAGGTACCTCAAAAGTTTGGACTAAATATTCGATTTCATCCATTACTTTTTCTGGAGATCTAGAGTTGTAGCGGTTTCCATAAATTGGTTTTGCGCACCAATTACATTTATATGGACAGCCTCTCGTCGTCGCTAGGTTTAAAGAGAAATAACCATGATTAGACTCCCAGATATTTTTATATTTATCAATATCAACTACATCCCAAGCTGGCATTGGCAAACTATCTAAGTCTTTTTTGACCGATCTTTTTGCGTTTAAAGTAATTTTCTCATTTTCAACAAAACTTATTCCCAACAAATTGTTTACAAATTCGTTATTAGATAAGGTACTGCACAATTCTACGAGTGCATCTTCTCCTTCTCCATGAATAATATAATCCGCTCCGTTTTCATGATATTGTTGGTAATGATCTGTTGAATCTGAACTATTACAAATCGTAATAATGCCTCTTTCTTTAGCAAATTTCAGAATTTCAAAAGTTGCGTTTTGCATTTTTGTCAAACACATCTTTGTCAAATAATTAAACCCATCATCATAAATGACTAGTATTTCAGGTTTTTCATTTTCGATGACCTGATAGATCTCATTATGGTTTGAAACTAAATTGTTATCAAAAAAAGAAGTATGGAATTGATTTTGGCGTAAAACTGACACAGCATATAAAGTACCAAGCGGTGGATATGGCTGGGCCATTTTCCATTGCTTTTCATCGTATTGATAAAAGTAGGAATTGGTACAAAGGATTTTTAAGCTCACTTCTAGTAACTGTTATCGAGATTGTTGATAAGACTTTTGTATTTAGCTAAAGTTACGTTTTGAGAATTAGGTGGATGTACTTTTATCTGATTCTTGGTAGCTCTAAGCATTAATTCAAAGTCTTTATTGTTTTTTAACTTCGCGTATTTTTTTCTATTTCTCATTGCATGCAATTTCATAATTCTAGTATCTATAAAATTACCCCATTTTCCTGAAAATAGCATTTCCAATAATTTGGAAACATATGGTTTTTCTTTAGCTGTTATTGGAAAAGATTCTTTGGAAACATTGGTATAATTAGGAAGAAATTCCTTGTACCATTTATTTTGCTTCAATATCTTTTCATATTCAACCTGACATCCAATCGGAATCAATGTAACCAACTCTGTTGCCGTAAAAGTATTCTGTTCTGCAATCGAAAGATTATTTTCAGCAATAAAATAATTGATACAAAAGACGTCCTTAGAATTATTAAGAAACAGAAATTTGTACATTTTCAACAACAATTTTGCTATCCATATTCGATTCGCTTTTGCCATGATAAAGAAATCAATATCAGAATCTTTTTTCATGATATGCTTGGACAAACTTCCTGAAATGCAAACTGCTTTTGTAAAAGGAAATTTTTGAATCAACTGTCCATAATGCAATGCCTCTTTCATCTTTTCATCCGCTCTTTTTTCAAAAGCTATTCGATCTATAACAAGATTTATATTGTTATGTAACGAATAATAATCATTTATATTGAAAATTAAATTAGCATCTTTTAAATCTGAAATTGCAGTATCCAGTTCCCTAGCCTCACAAGAGATGCTTAAAAAGTTGGCGATTTCTTCTTTTTTCAGCGGATGCTGAAATATGTCAAAATAAGATAGACACGCCTGTACAGCCTTTTGCGTTGTAATGTTGTTCATGTTTCATATGCTCCGGACCTTGGGATTGCGCAAATTGAGGAATACTAAATTTAATGATTTTCTGCTTAAAAAACCTCATTTATTCTAAAAGAATGCTGTTTTACAAAGAAATCTACCTAGTTTTTGATTTTGGATTGAATAGAATTAGCTAGTTATTTCAATCAAATTTCCTTCTATGTCAGCAACAACGCTTTCATAGTATCCATCTCCAGTAGTTCTAGGCTCTCCAATAATAGGATGCCCGTTTTCAGATAACAACTTTGTGAGTTGATTTACTTTGTCTTTTGTTCCTACAGAAATTGCGAAGTGAGCAAGTCCCAATTTGGAATCAGCTGCCTCCATAAATGTTGCAATATCCGGTCGATGCATCAGTTCTATTCGAGCACCACTTTTGAATGATAAAAAGTAGGAACTGAATTTTTTGGATGGATTATAATATTTTTCGTTTGCTGTTAGTTCAAAATACTGCAGATAGAATGCTTTCATGGCTTCTAAATCATTTGTCCAAATTGCTATGTGCGCTACTTTCATTTAATAGGTTGAATTTTATTTAAAATAATTAAATCAATTAACGACTATTTTAGCAATTTCAGTTACTCCATTTGCTTTCAACATGCAATTGTAGATACCAGTTGGCAGGTCAATTCCACTAAGAACAACTTGATGTAAACCAGTGTTTTCAATTCCGTTTAACAATTCGTGCACTAATTTCCCATTAATATCCAATAATGATAAAGAAATAGTTGCTTTTTCAGTTAATTCAAATTGAATATAACTAGAATCAGAAACAGGATTCGGAAAAACCATCAAACCCAAATTACGATCAATAATATCAATCTGTGCATTTGGAATTGGGTTCAAATCGACATAATCAACTTTACTTCCTTGAGGTACCGCTAGTATATTTACAGCTTGTCCATAGCCAATATCAGCTGGTGCACTGATTCCGGGAACTGAAATGGTTTCAGGATTTTCAAAATTGGAATCATACTTTGTAATACGAGCAGGTGACCATGAAGAAACATAGAAATTGCCTGCTGCATCATCATCAATTCCATCTATATTTGTTAATCCAGTATTTAATAACATGGTAATTGTATTTGTATTGGGATTAAATTCCATGATTTTTCCAACTCCCCAAGTAACATACAATAGCCGGAAGTCATCCCATAATAATCCGTTTGGTTTGTCAGCTAAATTATCTAGATAAATTTCTTGGGTCGGATTGGCAAAATCAGAAACATCAATTTTGTGAATTTTATTGGCACCAAAATCAGAAACATATAGTGTGTTTTGTCCATCATTCGTCAAACCATTTAAAAAACTAGCACCCGATATAGTGATCGACATCACTTCGTCCTCTGTATCCAAATCGTATCCGACAATACTACTTCCTTCAACTCCGAAAACTGTATTTCCTAAAACTTCTAAGCCGAAGCTAGTACTCCCATTTCCAAAAACGGTCAATACATCCGTAGCCGATCTTGCTAGCATATTCGCACCATTAGAAATAAGGAATCGATTATTGGCTTCATCGTAAGCTGCACTCTCAGCACTTTGATAAGATTGTGCAAATAGAGAAAATTGGGTTAAAAAAAAGAGGCAGGTAAAAAGAGAAAGTCGGATCATTTTTATGAATATTTAAACGTAATTTTAAAAAATCAAAGATAATTCTTTAAGACTTAAATGATAATTTTTAATTAGAACAAATTGTACGGTATCTTACAATGCATTGATTTTGAACCAGTTTAGTATAAATTGCTGTTTAAGTAAACATAGTGTTGGAAGTAAAAAACATAGCATCAATTTGTTAACTCTAATTAATTACTTTTAAATTTAATATGAATTCTATAACTTTGATTAAAATAAAACTAATAACTCCAACTAAATAAACATTATGTCAAGATCACTTCTTTTTACTTTTTTGGCAATCTGCCTTTTTTGCCAACTAGGATCCGCTCAATCTGATGCTTCATCTGAATTTCCAAATAAATATCGTTCATTTGTTTTAGGCTTTGGTCCACGTACCCTGAATACTACTCCGGGAACGATTCTTACTTCCTATGTCGATGATTCTCCATCTATGGATAATCTTACTACAACTACAATTGTTAAAGATAATTACACACGAATTGGACTTTACTTTGCCTTCAATTGGGGGAAATTTAAAGGGCTTTCTCATTCGGTTAATGTCGATGTTTCTATGGGAAAACATCAAGGAGGATTGGTTTATTATTCTCTTGGATATTCATTTCCGATGGAAATTGGTATTAGTCCATTAATCATTAGACCTGCTATAAATGCTGGTTTTGGTAATTTCGGGTTTGATGTTGGAAACTTGCAAAATAATGATGTCTATATTCAAATTGGAGACAAGAAGTACTACGATTCTTCACTTGAACTACATTTAAAATCTCAAACTTTTATTTACGGTCCAACAATAGATTTTCATTTTATCTTAATGGATCATCTCAAGATTTTTGGGAATATCGCTTATGATATTGCTTCTAAAAACGATCGACCTACTTTAACTTTTACGCCGCCTTCAGGAAGTGATGAGGATAGTTCGTCTTCATTAAATATAGATGAAGATAATCCGTTTATTACGTATAATGATGAGAAGATTACTACGCTTCCATATGAAGCTTCTGGTATTAGATTTACAATTGGCGCTGGTTATTCTTGGTCGAAATATTAAGGCGTAATCAGGAATAATAAATTTTTATTCTCGAATGCGAAAAATTCGAATTTCATTAAATTTGAATAAGAATCAATATCACTTCAATCCGATTTTTGATTTTCAAGGAGTCTATTCTTGTTACTTTTTCAATTGAAAAAAAGTAACCAAAATTCTAGATTTTAAAAACTCGTCCCTCAAACATTTAAAATCCGCCACCCGCTTCAAAATTCTGCTCATGGCTTTCTAAAGCTAATATATAACAATTTGAATACGATGTTGAATTTATTCTATCACCCCGGTTTTGAAATTTTTTAGGCAAAATTGTTAAAATGATAAGAGAATATTATAATCCAAACTGCTGATTATCAATATTTTGGATTAATTCTAAGATCCCTATTAAAAAAAGGAATGAATTTGTAATTATACTGTATTCAAAACAAATTCTATCTTCCCTTTCTCAAATTAAATGGTTCTTGTTTCCTTTATGGAATCAGATAATTGGTAAATGTAGCAGACTCGCACATTTTGCCGGACTGATGTAAATATTTTAGGTAGTCCCGTAATAAGTCTTCTTTTTTATTTAGGGATTTAGCTTTCATAAAAAGATGTCTTTCTTTTATTTCTAGTAAAAATAGTGGAGAGGTCCCTTCTTTTTGAGAAATTTTGCTACTCATTTCTTCCAATTGCGTTTTTTCTTCCTGCATTGTTTTTTGAAACAGAAAATAAGTTTGAATATCTCTTTGTAGTTTGTTTTCAAAAGCGACTGATCTTGTTTGAATCTTTTGAATGTCTCTTTCGGATTCTCGCTCAAGTTCTTCTTGTTGCAATTTTAATTCCTGCATTTTCAATTTTGTATTGCCAGAATTGGAAAACTGAATACCCATTCCAATTGAAATTCTTTCTTGAATCAGATCATCATGAGGGCCTGTGTATTTAATTTGTGCAAAATCAATCAATCGTTTTTCCTCAGATGATTCTAGTTCCATTTCTTTTAAAAGCAACTGTTTTTTGTATTCGACTTCTACATCTGTTATAGTAGATTGGTTTTGACTAAGGACGTTGTTCGCCAAGTATTCTGAAATGGATTCAACTGTAGCAAAATCTCCAAAATCTATTTCTTGTCCCTCAATTCCATATTTATTCAAAAGAAAATCCTTTTCTAGTTTAATCTCATTAAGTGTGATTTCAAGATCACTTTTTTCAGTTTGTAGTCTCAACAATTTTTGTGGATTGAACTCGTAAGTTCCCATCATCCTTTCATAGATGGTTTGTTTGTCCTTTAATATTACAACCAATTCGTCCATGACACTTTGGTTTTCATTCAGAATAAAAAGTGAAAGCCAGTCATCCTGCAGCACCAACGCTAAATCACAAAAGATTTCCTGCGCATCAAAATCTGGAGCATTTATCAATTCTTCGTAAAATGCTTTTTGTGCCTTTCGTATTTTTCCAGAACTCGGTGATACTCGTAAAGTATATTCCTGTTTGCCTAAATCAAAATCTCGGGTTTCTGTTCGGAGTTCATATTGGTCGATCCAAGGGAAATTTACTTTTTTCCCCGTCGTTTTTTCAGCTTGCACAAAACCAGCTAATCCGTTATCAAAAAACTGCGTCGCGTTAATGGTTTGTTGTGAAAAGCAAATACATGGAAGGAAAAGGCAAAAAATTATTAAACGCATTTTCTAAAATTTAGATGGATCTTTAGAAGTAATTTTTATACTAACCTTTTCTTTTTGCAGAAAAGAGTTATCCTTTGAAATCTCAATTAGTACTTCACGCCCATAAGCTTTGACCATTTCTACTTTTCTGACACGTGCAGGAATCTCAACGATTCGTGAACCAAGTCCAATCACTTTTCCTGGATAACTAATCGTTTCATCTTTCAAGCTAGAAATGGTAAATTCTTGGCCTATTTCAACTTCCAAAGTCAAATCTTCGTGTACAAAACCTTTGATGATACGGGAATGCGGTTCGTAAAAAATCAATAAGGTAGAATAAGAAGCGATATGTTCTGCCTCTTTACAAGAAATATTTCCGACTAAGCCATCACTAGGTGCCGTTACAACAATGGGCTGAACTTTTTGGGATTCATCAAACTTTTGTTCCGCGATCAATCTTTTAATTTGTTCACGATATGGATTTTGTCCTAATGAAACTTCTTCATTGATACTTTTGATTTTGAATGCATAAAATTGAATCAAATCAGTTTTCTCCTGTTCGAATCTTTTGATTGCATCTTCCAGCGGTTTATAAGAAGTCTCTACTGGTTCAATAGAACTAAGGCCTTCGACTAATGATTTTTTATAGGCGAGTTCACTTTGCGTGCTTTTTATTTTTGCATCAATTTCAGACAGCTTAGTTTGCTGATCCATTTCTAATGCTCCGATTTGATTTTCTTGCTTTTGTCTCCACAAAGCTTCCTCGGCTTTCAATTCTGCGATTCGAAAACTCTGATCCTCTAATGTTTCTTTTGATTTTCTTCTTGACAGATGCATGAGAACGTCACCTGCTTTGACCGCCTGTCCTGGTTTAACCAATATTTGTTCGACAACTATTGGGTAATTATAATTAATCTCTGTAGCTCTACTTTCCGCAAATCCGTAAAATGATAATTCTTGATGAAAATCAGGTCGAAGCAAAGAAAAAAGAGCAAAGCCCGTAGCAATTATTGCTATATAAAACAAGTTGAAAAATCGCATATCAATTACAGTTTAGTAGTTTGTTTTTGGAAACTTATTCGAATATCTTCTAAGCCATCAATGTTGCTCATCTTTGTTTCTATTGCTGTTACTGTTGCGGATTTTTTCAATCGAATTAAATAAATAAATTCTTGTAATTTTTCTCTATCAACTTTTTCAATCGTATCGATGGGTGGCGTTTCACCTTCTTCCAGTGGCTTCAACTTTCTTGCTTTCAAAAACCGAAGTTGGTTCAATTCAAAACTTCTGCAAAAGGTTTTCAATTCTTTTTCTATTATTTTTTGATATCGCTCCTCTTTTGGTACCCGTAATTTTATTTCGCCGATCAGTTCATTATTATCATTCAGCGGAGATAGTCTTAATATAACAGCTCCTAAACAAAAAACCAAAGTTCCTGTTGTGGCGATACCAAATCCCATGACACCGCAAGCAATTCCAGACCCCAAAGAAGCAAACATAAAAGTCATGTTTCGTGGGTCATTCAATGAAGTTCTAAAACGGATGATAGATAAAGCTCCAATAATACCTAACCCAATCGCAACACTTTCTCCAATGGCTTGCAAAATCGTAGCAGCTACCACACCAATGAGTGCCAAAGATTGTAAAAAATGATTTCTTCGATAAATACTTTTAGTGGTGAACTCATAAGTAACTGCAATAACAGAAGAAAGGAAAAAAGCGAACAACGCAGTTATAAGCATGACCAAGAAGTTGGGCGCTTCTGGATTAAAGTTCATTAAATCTATATCGAACATTTGGTTTTATTTTATTTTCAAAAAGTCCCTTGTCATTTAGTTGGTGAAATCTACAAATAGTCAGTCGTATTTAGATCTATCGATTCTTTTTTTTCACTTTAACCTCCGCAAAGTTAATAGGTAATGTTGGACTTCAAACTTTAAAGCTAATTCATAGTAAATTGTACTGTTTATATTTGATGCTTTGTCAATTAATTTACTGAAACACAAAAAAGTAAATTCGTCTCATTTTTTATAATCTCTATCAATAGAAACCAATCTGTCCATTCTTTTATTTCTAAATGAACTCCAAAAATAAAGTCTTATGACGATCATCGCTTAGAAATCCCTCGTTCAAATAGTTATTATACGACATAGCTGAATATATGATTGATTAAATTGCCTTAATAACGCGCTCTAAATGATTTACGTTTTGATTGGTTCATGTTTCAAATTTTGAAGATTTGTTAGGCTTAAAAGGCAATTAAGTTCAGAATCGAAAAAATAATACTTATTTACACTTTCTATCTTATTTAAGCGTTAGTTATTATTTATCAGTGAGTTACAACATAATGGTGTATTTCTGCAAATGTTAAAACACAAACAAATCACTACTATGTATTGCATAGTACCTTGTATTGTATTAGATTTGCAATAGAGAAACCTCATAAACCTTCCATCATATGAAAATCAATTTCAAATATCTCGTACCAATTATGGTGTTGGCTTGTCTAAACATCGCATTGCTTACTGATTTTTTCCAATGGGAAATTTATTCCAACAATAACATTTCAAAATCAATATTTTCAGAACAATTAGCGAAATCTAATCATTTGGAAAAGTCCATCACGGATCCTAATAATCAGGACAGCCTCAAAACAAAAGATACTAATATCAATTAAGCATTTTTTTGTCCGAGCCTTGACAATGAATTCACTTCGATTCTACTGGAGCAACAATTTCCTTTTATTGGTGTTAAACTAGGACACAAATTCTGTAATAATATGTTCTGGAAGAAGAAGCCTAAATACCAAACAACTCAAATCACAAAAGATAATTTTGAAGAACTCGTACTCAAGTCTGAAGTGCCTGTATTGTTAGATTTTTATGCAGATTGGTGTGGTCCTTGCAAAGTACTCGGTCCTATTATCGATGAATTGGCGGAAGAAAACGAAGGAACAGCGCTGGTCGCCAAAGTCAATACAGAAGCGAATCCAGAATTAAGTGCACATTTTAAAGTTAAGTCGATTCCTACCCTAATCTTTTTTAATAAGGGTGAAATGACCGAGCGATACGCTGGATTGATTCCTAAGCCGAATTTGCAGGAGATAATTGATGAGTATGTAAATACGGTGGACGGATGACGAGGAACGGTTAACGGGGAGTACGTGTGCATTATGTGTGAATTATGTGTGCATACGTACTCCTCACGTATTTCTCGTTATCAGTCCTGCCGTTCACCGTCAACCGTTTTCATTAAAAAATATACCGGGAAGTCCAAGCTCATTTCCTTTCGCACAATTTTAAATCCGAACTTCTGATATAGTTTTAAATTATATGCCGACACGGTGTCAATGATGATGGGTAATTTATTGTCTGCGTGTTTGCGCATTACTTGTTGGATTAATCTAGCAGCGGTTAATTTTCCTTTCACTTCAGGTTTGACACCAAAAATCATAGGAGAAACATGATCTTCTTTTGGATGATTTTTTTTGACCAGTCGTTGTCGCTTCAATACCTTCGGCACATTGGTTAGACCGATGCATTTAAACGCTAATTCTATATCTAATAAGATGGTTTTTAAAGTCGTTTTCTCTTTTTCTGAAAATTTCAATAATAGCACTCCTTTTTTATCATCTGACAAATAAACTTTTCCAAATAACATGGCATTTTCGAATAAATAGGCCATTAAAACTTGCATTTTTTGAACTCGATCTGCTCCATATCCAACTACCAAATTGATCTGATTGGCGTCTGTATAATTTTCAAATGCCGAAGTCAATATATCAACTACTAATGCTTTGTCTTTATAATTTGCTTGTATCAAAATAAAGTTCCTTTTTTCTAATAATTTCTTTATCTAAAACGCTCTGAGCGTTATACAACATTATCAAATTTGCAACTGATTTTTTACTTTAATATGCTTATTTTAATATTTGGTCAACTCTCCGAGCGTTAGTTTTACAATTACTTTGTGCACAATTTGTTGTAAAATTCAGCATGTTTCTTTTCTTCGACCAAATTTGCATTAAACGACCAAATGGTGCAGCCATAAATTTACTTATCAAATATATTGACAACCCGTTCTTCTTTATCGTCTAGTATCTTTTTCATCTCATCAAAATAAAGTAAGTTCATTTACAAAGACAAATAATTCCGATTTTTCGTGCTAGTTCGACCAACATCGTGAAACATTAGACTAATTGAAGGGTAAGAATGAACTAAGAAGTCTTAATATTATGTTAATTTGATACAGACATTGATTAACTTGTTGAAAAATAGTCGAATACTATTTTTATGTTAAGCAAGATAAACACTAGCTTGTAAGCAGGGTGTTAAATCCTAGCCTATAAGTTAAATTTTAAGCAATTAAATTTAAGTAAAATGATTGAAATACTAACATACGTATCACTAGTCACTGGAGGACTTTTAATCCTAATGCTTTTATTATCATTAATCGGTGGTCTGGACTTGGAATTAGATATTGGTGGTGGCGATGTAGATGTGGATGCTGGAGGATTGGGACTCATAAAAGGAGCTTTAACCTTTATCTCCGTAAGTACTTGGGTTATGAAAATAATTCTTGTAGGTGGAAAACATCCTGGTATTGCAGTTGCAATCGGAGTTATCTGTGGATTACTTGCCTTTTTATTACTAAGTAGCATTGTAAAACTATTGTTGAAAAGTGCTGAAAATGTGAACTGGGATATGGAAGACGCGCTTTTTCAAAAAGGAGAAGTTTATTTAAAAATTCCTGCATCAAAAGGAGAAGGAATTGTTCATGTAAAAATTAAAGGAACCAATCGAGAATTAAAAGCAAAATCTTTTGATAATAAAGAAATAATTACTGGATCACCTGTGAAAATAGTTGAAGTGGATGAAAATTATGTGATCGTGGTTCAGGAAGAAAAAGAATAACAAACAAAACTTTATAAATTATGGGTAGTGAAATTATTATGTTAGTAGGATTCATTGTTATCCTAATTGTCTTAATCACAGTTTTCATTATTAGCAGATATCGTAGATGTCCTTCCGACAAAATCCTTGTCGTTTATGGTGCTACTGGTGGAGGAGAATCTGCAAAATGCTATGCTGGTGGAGCCACTTTTGTATGGCCTGTGATTCAAGATTATCGGTATCTAGATTTGACGCCAATAAGTATTGATGTCAATTTGCAAGATGCACTTTCTAAACAAAACATTCGTGTTTCTGTACCTGCACAATTTACAGTAGGTGTCAGTAATCAGCCAGACTTAATGTTGGCTGCTGCAGAAAGATTGTTAGGTTTAGATCAACCATCGATTCGCTCATTGGCACACGATATTATTATGGGTCAAATGCGATTGGTAATTGCAAATATGGACATTGAGGAATTGAATACAGATAGAGATAAATTTGTAGATTCCGTTTACCTAAATGTTGGTAAAGAATTGAACAAAATCGGTCTTGCACTGATCAACGTAAACGTTACCGACATCCAAGATGAGTCTGGATATATCCAAGCATTAGGTAAGGAAGCGGCGGCAAAAGCAATCAACGATGCAAGAATTAAAGTAGCAAATGAGGAAAGAACGGGTGCAATTGGTCAGGCGGAAGCGCAGCAAGATCAAAGAACGCAAGTTTCTGATGCCAACTCACGAGCAGAAGTCGGTGAAGCAACTGCATTGGCAAAGGCTGCTGCTGGTAAAAACGAAGCGAGTATTAAAATCGCAAACTCTGATGCACTAAGAGATATCGAAATCGCAGAGGCAGAACGTAAAGCAACAGCTGCGAAAAAAGTAGCAAGCGCAAAAGCATTGGAAGAGTCTTATGTCGCAGAAAGAGAAGCGGAAGATGCACGTGCAAAAATGGAGTTGGCAAAGAAACAAGCAGATGAAGTTGTTGATGCTTCCATTGAAAAGCAAAAGGCAGTCATCGCTGCAGAAGCGGAAGCAGAGCGTCAGAGAGAAACTGCAAAAGGAGAAGCAGATGCATTGTTAGCAAAATACATGGCGCAGGCACAAGGTCAAGAAGCTTTGTTGACTAAACAGGCGGAAGGTTTTGCTAAATTGGTACAAGCGGCGGGAGGAGATCCTCAAAGTGCAATCGGATATTTGATGATTGATAAGTTGACGGAGTTAGCTCAAATTCAAACTTCAGCAATTCGAGATATGGAAATCGACAAGGTGGTTGTTTACGATAGTGGAAACGGACAAGGTGTTGGAAATTTCGTAAAAGGTCTTTACGGCATGGTCCCACAATTGAATGATTTCCTTGAGCAAAGTGGAATGAGTTTACCAGAAGCATTGGTTAATAAATCAAAAGAGGATACCAATGAAAATGGAAGTACACCAGCCATCAAACCAACTAAAACTACCGATTAGTAATACATTGTTCTAAAAAAAATCATCAGACCTGTCATTCATTTGACAGGTCTTTTTTTATTTCTATTATTCAACAATTGTATGATGAGATTCGTTATCTTGTTGTGATTCCAATTTATTTCATAAACCAGTCTACCCTTCTATGCTTAAATCTATCCCCACTTTTTTAATTGCATTGATATTCACGGCTCAATTATCTGCTCAAAATTTAATACCTAATCCTAGTTTTGAAAATGTAACTGAGACATTTTGCGGTATCATGAACACAAGTGATTTTACAACAACAATAATGGATTGGAATTCTCCAACGGATGGAACACCTGATGTCTATTTTACGAATGTGGCTACGAGTTGTTATAATTTTCAGCCTTTCAGCCAATATGATGGTCCAATCGGACTCAAAGGAAATCAAACACCCAACTCTGGAACCGCAATGCTTGGAGCTGGACTTTTTTCAATAGATGGTTTGAATCAAAGAGAATATGTCCAAACTCAATTGTCTGAACCTATGGTCATCGGGCATGCATATGAGATCAATTATTATGTATCATTAGCTGACTTTACAGAATTTCAAATTGAAGAAATCGGGATTCATTTTTCTACCAATCAACTTTCAGGGAATGGATCGGCACCACTTAGTGTGAGTCCACAAATCGTTTCTGATATTGATTTAGGAAATTTCGATGATTGGGTTTTGGTTACTGCAAATTTTACTGCTGATGATAATTACGAATTCATGACGATCGGGAATTTTAATACAGATAATAATACCAATCTTTTTGCCAATCCAAATGCTTCAGGAGAACCAGGAACTTACGGAGCTTATTATTTTTTCGATGATTTCAGCGTTTTAGATTTAGATGCGACTGCAATTCTTGATTTTAATGAGTCGGGCTTTAAAATGTATCCGAATCCGGTTGAAGATGTTTTGCGATTGGAAAATACGAATGCAGCCGAAGCTGGTACTATTAGAATTTATAATCAAATCGGTCAATTATTAGTAACTCAACAAATCACTTCCAAAATACAACAAGAAATTTCTGTCTCAATTTTTCCATCTGGAACCTATACGATTATACTTGAAAATGATACCGATTTATATACGACACGATTTATAAAAATGTAGTGACGTTTTGTTTTTTTCTTTGTTTTTTCTAAGAAATAATAGATTTATTCGTATTATTATATACAATTATATGAATAAATCTCACCTTCACTTTTATTTCTAAATTTAAATCTAAAAACAACCAATTATGGCGACCCTACATTTCTTTGGCGATATCGCTTTGACACCAGATGAATTAAAACAGAAATCAGATTCTGGAGAATTAAAAACCATTGTTGCTAACAGTACAAAAAAGACAGCAGGTATTGTCACCAGAGGTGATTCAGATAGTGATGGGACTGATTTAGTCAATGCCTATACGCCTATTGGTATCGGTAAACCGTTGAGTATCGAGATTTTAAGTGTGTATACAGGCGATCCTGAAAATAGCAAATGGAAAAAAAGAACGGAGCTATTGGTGGTTTCTGCAGTTAAATGCTACTCTACTTTTGGTGCTTCTTTGAAAGCTATAAACCTGATGTGCAAGATCAAGGAACGTCAACGCATGCAATTTGGAGCAATCACAGAGTCTTGCAAAGTTGTCTACTATGCACCTGCCTTAGACACTAGTGAAACGATCTGTACTTTTCAAATGATTGCAGATACTTTCAATAATAAAACAGCAGATGGAATTAAAAAACTATTTTCATTTGCCGGAAACTTACCTGTTTTTGCTTCAAAAGCAAGTTTATTGTTAGGAAGTTCTTTGGTCACAGGAATTGTTGACAAAATTGGTGCAGTTGTAGAAAGTCAACCATTTTTAGAAGATTCTGAATCATTCACTTTTGGGAAAGGTGGACTGACCAATTCTTTTGCTCATATGATCTTGATGTGCAATAATAAAGATCAAGTAAAATTCAATGATTATAAACCTGGGAAAGTAAAAGGAACTGCGCAAGATTATGCAATGGTCCACAAAGAAACAGGAGTAGAATACGATGGAGATGCTGCTTATATTATCATCAATGTGGATGGTGCTGAAAAACCGGAATTAGAAAGTTTTACTCCTAAATTCGCAACAGCTGCCATCCTTCAAAAATTCTATGGTGCTATGGACAAAGAAGGTCAAGTAAATGAAGAAATTGAAGAGGCATTGATGCTGTATAACGATTTCCGTTTCTTAAAAAAGGCAAAAGAGATGCACTTAAAAATGGCGGACATGACGGAGGAAGATGAAAATTATGAATATACAAAAGAATTGTTAGAAGCGTATAAAAAGAATATCAAAAACGAGGATATTAAGATCTTGGCAGCACCTGATCCGCTCGGAGCGGTTAGTTAAACTCCTGTCTAAATAACAAACGATCGGAAATTGAACAGCAGTTTCTGCGGTTCAAAAAATTTCAAAATCAGCTTATCAAAAAAAGCATCACCATCTATGATTGAAATCATCGGGTACCTTGCCGCCTTTCTCACTACTGCGGCATTCCTTCCACAAGTTTATAAAGTAATGCAAACCAAGTCGACTGAAGATCTTTCTTTAGTTACTTTTTCAATGCTATTTGTTGGTGTAATTTTATGGGTGATTTATGGATTCATTTTGAATGAATTGCCGATCATTATTGCTAATTTAGTGATGATTGTTTTGTCTGGGATTTTATTGACTATGAAAATATTAGCCATGATCAAGCAAAAAAATAAGTAGTATTTTTGTTATTAATTAATATGACTTTTCGTGAAACAATTACTAATCATTTACTTTTCGTTGATCAGTATCGTTGCTGCAATTGCGGATATACCTACCTTTGATATTATCACATTTGAAGCGGATGGTAAAGAATATTTTGTACAATTGGAGAGCAAAGGAAAATTAAAAAACAATGACCTTTGCTTATATGATTATGATTGGAATTATGTAAAAGACTTTTCAGAAATCATCAATAATGAGACTTTGAAGACAGCAAGATTATTTGCTTTTAGATCATTGTCTGTTATTGAAATGAAACACCTCAACAATACAGATACAAATCAACCTGATCGATTCTACAACTTTACAGACCCTATTGACTTTACCAAAATAACTATTCAAAATCCAATTGTAATCACCTCAGTAATTAGAGGAAATGTGTATGGAAGAATTTGTACCAAAGAATTAAAAACAGAAGACAATTCTTGGCTGGAATCTTATGATATGATAAAGATCTTTAGTGCCGATGATGGAGAACTCTGTGAAATGGATTTTTATGCCATCAAAGGAAACTTGGACCCAACCGATATCAGCAAATTGAAAGCTGAATTTAAAGCCCTCAAAAAAAACAGGGGTTCTTTTGACGAGTTTTTTTCCAGACTTTACAAAGAATTTATCATTATGATTGGTATGTGTAGTTGCTAATCATATTGTTAGAAAGAAATACCAAACAAAATCGAAAAGCTTCCTTCTGAAATAATCGATTCATTAAAAGAAATATCATTTCTTAAAACTGAAACGCGCTCATCATCCACAGGCACATAACGCTTCTTTCTACCAATTTTCTTTCGCTCAAAAAACCAAAGATCTTGTCTTTGACTGAATGGTAAATAATAAGTTCCTCTTAAATACATCTGCGGACTTCCATCAAATTCCATCGCCAACTCTCCAGATAATTTTAAATTGAAAGTACGGCTCCCATAATATAGATTTATATTTTCTGCCTTGAATTTCTTTTTTCCCACTTTAAATTTTCCATACTCATTTTTTGCTTGACCGATTTTACGAGCATAACGCAATCGATCAACTCCAGTAACTCCTCTTAAATAAAAAGGACGGCCTTCCTTGGTAAGTTTCAGTTGATATCCAAGTCCCACAGAAAGTTCTTTATAGATGCTATTAGCAAATTCGAAAGTATAACCACCTCTTATAAAGAGATTTTTATTGATTGGGAAATCCATATCAAAACTGGAAATAATTTCGAAATCACGTCCTTTAAAACCATTATTAAGCGATAAAATTTCGGCACCATTGTCATCATCGTATTTTACAAACAAATTGTTAGGAGATGTCGAGATTAAATGTGTGCCGATTCCAATCATGGTTCGAACTTTGTAATTATTTTCCTTCTCGTTGCTCAATCCAGGCTCTAGAATTATTTCCTGCTCATTTCCATCTTCATCAATAGAGACAACGGTCCTATTTGCTAAATCGACAGAATCTCGCAATGCTTTTAATGCAGCCATTCTCTTAGGACTAAAAACTTCACTTGATTTTTTGATGTTTTTGAATTGTTGGACACTTTCTGCCAATGCAGCTTTTAAAGGTGTGGTATTAAAGGACTTCCAAAAAGAGTCTTCGTAACTCCCAGTTTCTTGCGCAAACTCATCTCCTCTTGAAATTCTTTCTTCATAAGGAATAGGACCTTGATCACCCGTATCTATTTGAGTGATTTTTATTTCATTGGTGTAAACACCTTCACCTCGATATCCACCTTCGCGCAAGGCATCACTGAAATACCACTTTTCGTTATGCTTACGATAATTAACAACATACTTATTGTATCTCCAAGTACCTGCATAAAGTGGATAGTCGTTCTTCTTTTTCAGACCTGATTTTGTCACCTCAAATTCTGCTCGAATAAATGCATAGGAGTCTGCATCGATAAACATTCTACCTTTCAACCTTGCATGTGTTTCGGGTACTTTCTTTTTCATAATTGCCGCCGCAATTGCCTGAAGAAAATTAGTTTTATTTTCATTTTTTTCTTGCGGCTTTACCTTACTCAAATCAGGACCAAAACTAATAATATAGACTGGTCGGTCTTGATAAGTAGTGATTTCCTCCAATTCATATTGATAGAGATCTAATAACTTTTTATCAATAAAATCTTCTCTATTTTTCACAAAATCAAACCGATGCGCTGCCATGTGTCCAGAAGTCAATCCTGCATTACTTACCGTATCTAATGGATTCTTAAAATTCATCAACCGTCCTTGAACCAATCCTATAAGTCCACCATTTTTCTTCTTTTTATAACTTTTGGTATAAATTTTCAAAACACCTTCAGCCAGATATTTATGTCTCAAAGAATCATCAGTACGACTCTCTCTATAAAAACCAAGATGGGTCATTGATTTTGTAGGATAATTGTTAGAAATATTTTTTATTGCTTTTCGAACGATGTCTATTGGTTGGTTTTTATCTGTCACTACAATTTCAGTTAGGTCCGTAGCGCTTCTTTGCAACTTAACTTTTAAATGGTCATTAATATCCATGACATTAATCTGATAAGTTTGATAACCTAAAAAAGAAATTGTCATCTTGCTATTTTTTCCTTTTGCTGGAATTTTAAGCGAAAAGACACCATCATTTCCGCTTGTTGTCCCAATACCCAATTCAGGTATTCCAACATGAGCAAAACCAATTGCATTTTCATTTTGGGAATCGATTACCCGACCAGTAACTCGGATATAGCTCTGGGCATCAGCTACATATGAGCACAATAATAATACAGCAATTATGATATGATTGAGCTTAAATTTAGGTATTTCCATCTTGGTTGATCATTTTTTAAAAGGACGAATCAATTAATCAAGAAGTTACAATCCTGCTGGTCGAATTTTAAAATTATTCCAAATTCAATAAGCAAGATAGATACAACTTCAAGATATAATTCTTTCAAGGGATAAAATTTACTAAAAATATTTTGGACGAAAATGAAGTAGCAAAAATATTTTTGTCTATATTTATTCTAGAATAGAACAATAAACATTTGAGAAAATAGTAGAAGAAGGCGAACTACTTTTCACCTAACAATATAAAACCGACCCCGTTTTATAACACTTGCACATTAAAGTACAATCTGACACGGTTGTACAAAGCCATCTATTTATTTAAGTCGGATTTAACGGAGGTTATAAGACACCACTCTTTTGTTTATTGAAAGATAGACACCTTAATTATTAATGTTCCAAAACTAACTGGTATGGCTAAAATCAACCACAACAATCACCTTGACCTTATCTCAGATATTACAACAGATGCCAAAAACAGAGGACTTACTTTTTTAGAAACAGACAAAGAAGGCTACTCAGGAAACGAACTTCTAGTCAAAGGTCAAAACTTAATTAATTTTGGCACTTGCGGTTATCTCGGTATTGAGTTTCATCCGAAATTAATCGAAAAATCAATTGAGTTTACTCGAAAATATGGGACTCAGTTTTCCATTTCACGTACTTACATGACCAGTCAAATCAATGGTCAATTGGAAGAACAAATTGGGGCGATGTTTGGTCATCCTGCCATCGTCCAGTCAAGTACATCCATTTCACATATATCTGCAATTCCTACTTTGGTTTCTTACAAAGATATGATCATCTTGGACCAGCAAGTGCATATGAGTGTACAAACAGGTGCTCAAGTTGCGCGTCAAAAAGGTGCAGAAATCACCATGATCCGCCACAATAACATGGATATGCTTGAGCATACTTTAAAAAAGTGCGGTGAAAAATACGACAAAGTATGGTACCTCGTCGATGGGGTTTATTCTATGTATGGAGACGTCGCTCCGTTTGATGACATCAAAATGATGATGCAAAAATATCCTCGACTTCATATCTATATTGATGATGCACATGGGATGGCGTGGTATGGAAAAAATGGAACGGGGTATGCATTCGACGTTTTTGGAATTAATGAGCGGATTATTTTAAGTACTACTTTAGCAAAAGGATTTGGTGCTGTCGGTGGTGTATTGGTTTTTCCAAACGAAAAAATTTACAAGAAGGTACGTTCTTTTGGTGGACCACTCACCTATTCTCATCCGCTACCTCCAGCAACAATTGGGGCTGCACTAGCAATGACAGAAATTTGTTTATCTGAAGAAATTTATACTTTACAAAATGAATTACAAGAAAAATTAGATTATACAAACAAGTTGTTAGAAAAAACTGACTTGCCTATTATTTCAGATCCTATTACACCTATTTATTTTCTGGGAATGGGACAACCTAAAACCGGTTATGAAATGGTCCGTCGAGTAATGGCTAGTGGATTCTATTCATCAATAGGCGTTTTCCCAGCGGTGCCAATTAAAAATACTGGATTAAGATTTACGATTACACGACACCAATCTAAAGATGATATCAAAGCATTCGTCGAGACCCTCGTTCATCATTTTCCTAAAGTTTTGGAATCTGAAAATAGAACAAATAAAGAGATTCGTAAAGCTTTTAAATTAATTGAAAAAGAAACGGTAAAATCAAAATTATCAGCAACTGTAAAAGTAATTGGAAATTATGTTCTGGAATATTACACAGACATTGCGGATGTAAAAAAGGAAGAATGGGATCAATTATTGGCTGATAGAGGTTGCTTTGATTACAATGGCATGATCACTCAACAAACCATTTTTTCTGGAAATGACAAAAAGGAAAATAACTTTTCTTTCCATTACATCCTTATCCGTGATAAAACATCAAGAGCTCCGATATTGTGTACTTTTCTAACACACGGTATACATAAAGACGATATGTTTGAACCAGAAAGCATTTCATTTCAAATAGAACAAAGAAGAGAAAAAGAACCCTATTATTTAACTTCCTATAAATTGATGATGGGCTCTTTTTTAACTGAAGGAGATCATTTGTTTTTGGACAAAAATCGTTCTGATTGGAAACAAGTTTTAAGAGTATTTTTTAATGAAATAGAAAACCTTGCTGACACCTTAAATGTGAATGGCGTTATGTTCAGAGACTTGAATGCAAGTGATGAAGCATTTCATACTTACCTTTTAGAAGAAGGATTTTTGAAAATAAATCTTCCAGATACCAACATTGTACATTTGTCTTGGGCAAATTTCGAAGAATATCTTAGTACGGTTTCAGCAAAACGAAGAAGGAAACTAAAAAATGAAGTACTTGCTTATAAAGATGAGCTGTCGGTTCAATTCGTCGACAAAATCACTGCTAGTTTGAAACAACAAGTTTACAAATTATTTCAAAATGTTAAAAAGAACAATTTAGCTGTAAATTTATTCGACTATCCAATCAGTTATTTAGATACTATGTCAGAAAATCCCAACTGGGAATTCATGTATATCTTTGACAAAAAAGACGAATCAACTCCTATTGCAGTGGCTTGTTGTTATAAATCTGCCAAAAATTATTGTCCAATGCTAGCCGGCATGGATTATAAATACAATGAATCGCATGAGATTTATAAACAAATGCTATATCGATTAATGATTCGAGGTATGGAGTTGAATTTTGAAAAAATCTATTGGGGATTTACTGCCGAAGAAACAAAACGAAAGTTTGGTGCCACGCAAGAAAGTCGAGTTGCTTATGTACAGATAAAGGATCATTTCAATATGGAAGTTATTGCTTCGATGACTTCGACCAAGGTTTGATGCAATGGCAGTGAAAATGGCAATAACCATTTATTTATCGTGTGATTTGCAAACTTCAATCATCAAACGTATATTTGATTCTAAACACATTTATAATTTTAAAATATTAAGACATGGCTAAAGGAAAAGACTCACAAAAAAATGTAAAAAAAGAAGCAACTAAAACACTTAAAGAAAAAAGAGCTGAAAAGCGTGCAAAGAAGAACAAATCTTAGTGATTATTTTCTCAAAAACATTTACCCATTTAATCGCTCAATACGATAATATTTAACAATGAATATTCTTGTATTGAGCGATTTAAATTGGGAATCTCACCTAAGGTCGATGACCGAAAGTGAAGTGCTTTCTTTTGATCCTTCCCGTATTTCCATTCCTCGTTATCAAAGAATTTATCGGTATCTCCAAATTGTAGAAGATGAACGAGCAGACCTAGTTTTATTTGCAGGTGATATCACTGGTGATGGTTCATGTGGTCATGGTTTTCATCATGCCTTCAATTTACTACTCACCTTTTTGGAAAGAAAGAAAATTCCGTCGCTGTTTATAAGTGGAAATCATGACGATCCGAAGTATTACAATCAAGTTGTTGCATTTTCGGAAAGCTTACAGTATTCGCAAGATATTAATAATAAAAAAGTCGAGATTGGTGGTTTAAGCATTTTAGGTATTCCTTACAGTTGTTCCAAATTCAAGAAGAAACTAAAAACGTTGATTGAAGCAAATCAGGAACCGTACGATATTGTTTTGGCTCATGCACAACTGAAAAGAAGAATTAGATTATTTGATATTCCCACACGGTATATTTTTACGGGTCATTATGATCGCAAATTGTGTGCTCATCGAAAAACTATTTTCGTGGCATTGGATAATGATTCTCACGAAGTTTCTTTTGCTGTATTAAAAATTAATCAAAAGGAATCTAACAGCATCCACTTCAAGATCAAACCAACACCCGAAGTTGTTTTTAGTCTTACTGAAAATTGTGACCAATTAATAGAAGGCAAACGAAATTCAATTGTTAAAATTAATGAGGTTCAAGATATAGATTTGAATCAGATGGAAAATGCACCATATCATGCCTTAATCAATGAGCGTGGTAATTATTTATATTTCAAATATTTGAGAGGTCATCATTTTTCGAAAAGTTTAAACACACTTTATAAATTAAAAAATAATATTGAGCTGACAGACAACGATCTTCAGCTGGATCAGGTATTCCAATTGCAGATTACGGATGCCTATAAAATATCAAAAAGTTTAATGGAAGATTATTTGGGTACACTAAGTTGAGGTAATCAGAATTCACTTCTGAATGATTCAGGCAAAAAAAATAGTGCGGGAAATTGACAGTTCAATTTCGCCACACTACTATAAAATCACACCTTAATTATATCTTATAAACTAGTATAGTTATTTTTCATTGGTACACTAAAAGACTTTATATCGCAGGCGATAAAAGTCTTTTGTGCTCATTTTTTGGGGTTAAGAATCACGGGACAAAAAATTTGATATTGTTTCATAGTATTAATGAGTTGTATGTTAGTTATAATTCCGTTCTTCTAAATACAATGTAATGATATTCCAATTATGAAGGATTTCAAAATGTTGTCCTACCTACGGTCAATCTGATTCACCCATCGGAATAAGAGCGAAAGTTCACTAAATCCTTGTCAAAAATTGCATAAAATCTTGTCGCTTTCTGCGTGCAACTGGAACATTAAAATTATCAGTCATTTGCACAAATCCTTCCTTATCATAACGTTTGACATGATTCAAATTAACAAGGTGGGATTTGTGAACGGAATAAAACCCATAGTTTTCAAGCAACCGACGAAACTCTCCTAAATTATAAGAACTTAGAAGTTCCTTTCGATCTTTAAATAACACTTTGGTGTATCGTTGCACTCCTTCACACCGGATAATTTCGTGAATAGACACAAACTCTAATCCATCAGGACTTGGAATACCAATACGATTGTTTTGATTGCCAGGATTGACCAAATTCTCCAATAATTGTACGTTTCTATTAAACTCGTTTTTTTGGCCAATAGATTTAACAGCTCGATGAACGGCATGTAAAAGCTCTTCCTTATTGATAGGCTTCAGTACATAACCGATTGCACAAAATTTGATGGCATCCATTGCATATTGGTCAAATGCGGTAACGAATATTACCTCAAATTCTAATTCAGGTAATTTTCGTAACAAATCAAATCCGCTTGCTCCAGGCATGGCAATATCCAGAAAAACCAATTCCGGTTTTAAGGTATTTATTAAATCAAACGCCTCATCTGCATTTTGAGCAGTCCCTACGATTTCTAAATTCGGAAAATTAGATATTATACTTTCCTTCAAGTTTTCAATCGAAAGTAATTCATCATCGACCAATAATGTTTTGATCATTTTATTGTTTTCTGTAGTTAAGTAATGGGTGTATGATTTTTTTCTAAATCACTTCGTTCATTTGAATGTATGATGTATGATATGACAGCCGATTTGTATGCACACGCCAGACTGTGCGAAAATACTCGTAGGAGATGAGAGGTTAGAAACCTTCATCTCGTAACACACACGGTATTCGAGCAAAAGGTTTCTAACCTCTTTGCTCTTGGGAATTTTCGCACAGCCTGACGCAACAACGGTCATATCATAAATCATACATCTTAACATTATACATCAAAATTTAATCAGACTGTATTGGTATATCCAACACAACTCTTGTACCTTCTAGTAAATCTTGAATTTCAATATTCAAATCTAAGTCTTCTACTTTTTGTAAAATTTCAATTCTTTCGTTTACAATTTGAGTCGACCTGGATACATGATTATTGATAGATCTTTTCTTTATTTCAGCAGATTTAACACGTCCAATCCCATTATCTTCGATGATACAATGTAAGGACTTGTCATCTTCAATCTGAATATTAATTTGCAAAAGACCTTGATTTTTTTTGTGAAATAACCCATGATTTATTGCATTTTCTACAAACGGCTGAAAAAGTAAAGACGGAATCTCTGTGTTGTAAATATCTATTTTTTCATCGATATTAAATTCAAAATCAAACCGATTATTGAAACGTAGTTGCTCTAACTCTACATATTTACTTATCAGTTCAATCTCTTCCGCAACAGAAATATGTTTCTTTTTAGAAGACTCTAAAAACAAACGCATCAAAGAAGCAAAACTGGTCAAGAAATGTTCTGCACGTTGATTATCATTTTCACGAATCGCATATTGGATAGCACCTAATGCATTGAAAATAAAATGAGGGTTCAATTGAGATTGTAATGCTTGTAATTCGAGTGCAGCAAATTTTTTATTAATCTCCTGATTCGCCTTGTCTTCTGCCTTTACTTTCTTAATTCTATTTCTATATAAACCATAAAAAAACAATGCACTTCCTAAAACTACAGCGATTGGAAACCAGATTTGTTTGTAAAACGGTGTTTCAGAAATAATCTTAAGTTTTTTTATTTGAGTGCTAAATTGATTCTTAACTTCAAGATCGTATGTACCTGGTGGAAGCAATCGATATCGTACCCTTTTATGTTCTCCAGCATATTCCCAATTATCATCATAAGGTGTCAGCCGAGTATACAATTTAGGTTGTTGAGAACCATTAAAATTTGTTTGAAAAAAATCTATTTCTAGATAAGTAACATCTGGAGATAATACGATTTGATCGAAATTTTCATGACTTCCTTTCAGTACTTCTATCGTATCTTTTTTACCATAATATTTTTTAATAGAAGAAATTCCAATTGAAGCATTCGATTTTTCAGGTAGTAAGTCTTTTGTTAAAAAAGAACTTGCTCCATTGACAGATCCTAAATAATTCGTACTATCACTAGCTTGAAAATAGGCATGGCGATTAAATTCATAATGTGCAAACCCATTTGCTTCTCCATATTCGATAACCGTCTTATCTTCAATATTGCAAAAACTCAATCCATTAAAAGTACTCAACCAATAATTACTTTTGTCAATTGGAATGATTCCGCAAACAAAATTATTTGACAACCCTGCTTCTTTCCCAATTAAGGTTGCATTTTTGTTTTCAAAATCAATAATTTGTAATCCATCTCCAAATGTACCTGTCAACAATTTATTGCCGTCATGATCTAACATTGAAATAATCCGATCACTTTTCAAAAAACTATTTTCTACATTATAGGTTTTCATTTCATAAGTCGTTTTATTGACTGAAATGAGTCCTTTCATCGTCCCAATCCACAAGGTAGAATCTATATTGTTGGAATAGCAAAAACGCGGCTCTACAAAAGCAGCTGATAATGGAATGTCGGTAATTTCTTTGGTAGCGATATTGTAAGAAGTCAATACACCTACTTCTACTTGTTCATTATTATGGACCGTCCAGATTACATCATTTTCATCAATGTGAATCCCTCTAATCAAATGTTTATGAAAAACGAAATTAAACTTATTAGATCCAGGATTGTAATTAATCAAGATACCACGACGTTCCCGATCACAGGCGACAAACCACAATTGCCCTTTGCTATCTCTGTGAATCGCCATTCCGCAACCAAATTGAAGCTCTTCCCCATTTGATTCAATGATTGGAATTCTTGTTAGTTCTTTACTTTCCTTTTCAAGTTTGTAAAAATTATCACTTTCCGCAATAAAATAAATATTTCCATAAAGATCCTCGTTAACCCCCATAATAATGTTACCCCATTGATTATTGGTCAATGACTGATTCAAATAGTTGGTAATTTTATTATTTGTAAAACTAATGTTAAGTACATTATTTTTAGTGCGAACAAAAAATGATTTACTCAAATCATTGGAAGGAAATAAACTAACATAACCTGTTTCTAAATAACTCGTATAATCAATCCATTCTCCATCAATCAAAGCAAATGTACTGGTTATAGCATCCGGATATTTACCAGCTACAAAAAGTAATTGTCCACTTGCTGACTCTATAATTTGCGCAACTTCTTCTTTAATTGGGGTCTCAAATTTTTCAAAAGCTTTTCCATCCCATTTGAAAACATTATCCTGTAATTCTTCCAAACAAAGCCAAAAATTACCAAGATTATCTTCAAAAAATGAATTCGGAAAAATCGATTTACTTTCACTAAGAGTTGTAAAATCTAACACTTTAATTTGTCGATTAAAGTGCTCAAAAACGCCTAATCCCTCAACTGCTATCCATACCGAACGATCATAAGGTGCGATACTTATTTTCTTTCCTAAAATGGAGGCGTCAAAATTAAAAGCTCTAAAAAATTCTAACTGATGTTCAATCAGCTTATAAATCAAAATGGATTTTCCAGTATTGAAAGCAGCATAGATAACGCCATCTTTTGAAATGCTCACATCTGCTAAAAAGCCGTCAATCTTTTTGTCATTAGCCGACAATTCAATTTTAGAAGATTGCATCGCTCCCTTTTTCAATAACTCCAATTGCAAACCAGATCGAAATGAATATAAAATCAAATCCCCATTTTTCATTTCAAATGCTTTTCTGATATCATCAGAATGGATGCGATATGGATTGTTGACACTACTATCAAAAACAGTAGCATTGGTTCCATCATATTTAATCAACCCTTTAGAAGAGGCTATCCAAATAATCCCATCTTTGTCCGTAAATAAATCTTTGATAAAGCGAGTCGACAATCCCCAATTGTTATCCGATTCAAACAATGGTGTTTTATGAACGATGAGGTCGTTTTGATTTTGCTGTGCGACCAGAGAAATGGTCAGAAAGAGTGCAAAACAGATCGAGCATAGATTTTTTCCTCTTAACATCCTAGCATCTTCAAGCTGTAAAAAAATGATCCTATGTAATGATACCAAAAAGATTATAGTTTGGCAAATGTCATCGGACTATCGGTTGGATATTTGGTTTGTTCGGGTGGGTTGATCCATCCTCTAATATGCAAAGCAAAAAGGCCCTTCTTTGAAAAGGAAGGGTGCAGCGTATATTAACGAATTTCATGCTTATTTGTCCACGTACTCTACTTCGACATTCGATATTCTACGGTTGGATATTCTGCGGTTCAGTTTCCGAAAGCATATTTGCACAGTCTGGCGAGTTCACGCATTGTCCTTCCTGCCAAGGAAGGAACTATCTGGCATCGGCGGATAATCAAATGGATCCAACGAAACAAGCGTGCATCTCATCACTTGCCTACCAACCAATTAAATCATAAATTACACTACAATTTTCCACCATATGAATTACACAAAAACCCTTAGTGAAAGAGACATCGAATTACTTAAATTAGGTCTCTGCAAAGGTGTCTATGTCCCGCAATGGCAACCCGTCGAAAAAATAAAAACTCAGTTTTATACCAATTCAGAAGCTGCTATTCAAATTGGTCGTCACAGTTACCTTAAAGCACAAGATCTCAGTCATATTTCATTCTTTGAAAAAATAAGAGCTTGGTTATCATCCGGTGTTTCTCATTTAGATCAGTATTCAAATGTGTATCCGACATCTGGATCCAGTGAAGGATTTCGATATGTAATTCAGCATTTTGGAAATAATTGTAGGGACCTAATTTCAAAAGGAAGCGGCATGTGTTTGATGAAAGGTGAGTATGAAGGATATTACCATTATGCTGCAGATGCAAAAATTCCAGTGACTGCATTTGATCGAAATCATTTTGAAGAAGACTTAAAGGACGTAATGGAAAAACAGTTGGTCATCATCAGCGAACCTTCGGCAATTGATGGGAATTATTGGAAAGATTTAGAAGTATTTTTGAATTTTGCTGATGAGAAAAAACTCCAAGTTTGGTTGGACTTCGCATATCATGGAACCACTTATAAAGTTCAACAAGTAAACCTTAATCATACTTCTGTAAAAGGAATCTTTTTTAGTTTTAGCAAAAGTTTTGGTGGCTGTTTTTATGATAGAATTGGTGGTATCCTTTCAAAAATGGAATTACCCGGATTAATTGGAAATTTAATGTGGTTTAAAAATGCGCCTTCTTTTCAATTAGCAAATTTATTGTTGGATGCTTTTCCAGAATCGGAGAAACGCTTAGTTTATCAAGAAGCACAAGAACAATCATTAGCATTATTAAATAAGGAAATAAATGCTGAAGCCAATCATAAGGTAGTCCCAAGTGATGTATTCTTATTAGGATATCGAAAACATATAGATAGTGAATTCAATGATTTGGAAAGAGCAGGTGTTAATCGTTTTGTAATGAGTCCACAAATTGATAAAATTGTCAACAATAAAAGTGATGCTGATTTATTTTCTCACTATGAAAATTTGATGGAGCGATGGAGCAACTAGAATTGATAGTTGAAAGGAAAAAAGTAATGGATCATTTGCATAAATTATGGAAATCAGAACCATTTAAAAATGCGATGAAAGATAGCTATTCTTTTATCTATAAATTTTGTCAAAAAGTAAGTGACTACCCTATTATCTTTTTCCAGTATACTGATTACAAAATAGAACGGCCGCATTTTTCGGCGTGGTTTAATGCCATTCCTTATCGACATTATGACAATCCGGTGCAGTCTGATTTATATTATTTTCACGAGCTGTATCATCGCAATACCTTGAAATACTTCCCTTTTCATTTGGGCGATTTCGATTTTTTCTCATGGATGGAAAAAATGAAGAACAATGAGATTGAAGCTTCCATTTATTCTGAAGTATTGATCTATTTTATTTTACCTGAGTTACGTCCTCAATCTTTTAAAGATGAAATTTGGGCAGATCGATTTTTACAAGAAAAAGTTTCTGTTTTTAATGGGTTTGATTATCCAGACACTATTTCAAAGTTATCAAATCAAACATTATATAACAATCATTTCCCGTATTTCGTTTCAGGATTAATCAATCAACGACGTAAAAATGTAATGACGGATGCGATTCATTTAAAAGATCCAATTGAAAAGAGGAATAAAGCTTATGACCGCAACAATATTCAATTTATGTGGATTTGGGAAAGAAATGCGGTTTTGATAGAAAATGCGATGTCTGAGTTTTACAACATCCTTCGTTTTGAGAAAGACCGAGCGATCAATGATGTGCGGAAATATGCTTTGGATAAATTAGTTGACTTTTTATCTATGCACCAACTTGGAAATGATCCTTGCCCATTTTATAAAGAAGCGAAATCATTTGCTGAGGTGTTTTATGCTTTTCAGGAAACCTATCAGTTTTTGATCTATGATAAAAAGGATGCCTAATTATCACAATCAATTCCCAAACGTCACTTTTTTAAAGTTTCTTCTATTTGTATGGTAACAATTTATCAACTTTAGACACTTATATTTGGGGAACTGACAAAGTATGATTAGTCAACTTGTTTACAATAATATTATTCCGTTATATTATTGTTATTGTGATTCTTTTTGCTATCTTTCAACAACCTTAGCAACAATACTTTTTCAACTCTACTTTTTGAATTCACCTTTCCTTGAATAACTATTCGCTATCATTAATTTGGTGGCCATCTAAATTCGTATATAACAATTAAATTTTTTAATTCATTAAAACAAATTGATTATGGGAGCACCATTTGAAGACAAATTGAAGAAATTCACACACATGGAAAATAATATGGGTAAAAGTCCTTTTTGGGGACATTTCATATCTGAGTATCTTGCTGAATTTTTTTTTCCTAATAATGTACCTGTTATTATGACGGTCATTGGCGATACACCAGTAAGTTCTGAAATCAATTCCATCTACAATGATTCAATTAAATGGATTGCAAAAAAAGTCCCTGAACCAGATACATCTGGATATAAAGGACCATGGCCGCCGCCAGTATGTCCAATGGGCGTAATTTGGAAAAGTACTGGTATACCATTTTATATTTTTCAAGATTGTACAAAATATAATATAATTGATATACAAATTTCTTCATCAATATCACCAGCAGTTTATTTTAAATTGAATAGTGGAAAGACCGTTGAGGATACTGCATCTGGCTATAAAATCCTTACTTTAGACCAAAACTCAGAAGTGATGATGCCAGTAAATGCAACCGTTCATATTTACATTAAAATTGAAGAAAAACCAATACCATAATTTCAGAAGTAGATTTGAGGAAAAAATTAAAAATATTAGTTTTTAAATTAATTCAATGTTCGATTGTTTTTATGTTTTCTATCTGTCCGTTGAAATCTCAGGAGATTTCAACGGACAGTTTATTTAAACTTGCGAAGTTGAATTTTAGTCCTGACCTAAAGCTTACAAACTATTATCTAAACGCTATTATTTCTAAAGCTTCATTTGAAAAAGATACCATATCTATCTATAAGGCGTTAGAATTAAAAGGAAATTGTGCGCTTTATTATAATCAAGTTGACAGCATTTACTTTAATCTAAAGAAGGCGGAGAGACTTCTTAATACTGCATCCATATTTTACAAGAATGACTCATTAAAAATATCTAATAATCACTCCATTGGAAGTTATTTATACAAAATAGGAGATTTCAATCACGCAAATAAATACTTTGAAGAAAATATCAAATTGTTTCAAAATAAAAAAGTTTGGACTCAATCTGATACCGCAAATCTGATAAACACCTACCAATATCTTTATACTGATGCAGAAAGAAAAGGAAATCATGATAAAGCGCTGAGGTATATTCAGAATGAGATTCTAACTGTTATTCAACAATATGGAAATGAAAATCATCAAAGTGTAAAAGAAAGTATTTGCAATTTAGCTGCTTTTCAAACTAGAATTCATTTATGTGAAGCTGCAATGGCTAATTTTGAAAATTGCATACCAGATTTAATGAATAAATTTAGCGCTGATAAAGCGTTTCCAGAACGGGCAGAAAATCTACTTTGTCAATTTTACGAACTACGCGGCAAATGCTATTTGGAATTGAATAATTTAGATAGTGCAATTATATTGTTAAATAAATCATTGCTATTTTCGAAAGCACAAAAAAATATTATTGCTAATTCAGAATTATCTTTAGGACTTGCTTACGGAAAAAATAACCTAGACGAAAAAGCGGCTACTTACTTCAAAAGTTCATTACAAAAATTACACGCACTTTATAAATCAAAACATCTTCAAATTGCAAAAACATATGCGACAATTGGCGAATTCTATTTAAATAAAAATAAAACCGAAATCGCTTTAAAAAACTTCCAATTAGCTTTACAGCAACATGTTTTATCATTTGATAAATCGGATTTTGTTGCAAGTCCTGATGCTGCAGATCTATTCGTTGATGAAGATTTAATTAAAACACTTCGTCTTAAAACCACGGCGTTAAATCAAATTGCAACTGAACAAAATTCCTCAGAATTAAAATATATCGCATTTGAAACGGGCAGAAAATGCATACAGTTGATGAAAAAAGCTATGGCCGAGCAAACCCGTAATGAAAAAGATGTAATTGGCATAGTTAATCGAAACTATGGATTGTTTGAAGAAGTATTGTCAATTGGATTTGATTTGGGGATGGATGCTAACGATAATATTTTTGGGATTTTGGAATCCAGTAAATCCGCTTCTTTATTGAAATTATTTAAACACAAAAATGATTTAAACTTTGCTGAAATACCTCCAGATATTTCGAACGAATACTATCTACTCAAACATCAAATTGTAACTTTAGAAAAATTAATTCATACCCGCATTTCTGAACAAAACACAAATAAAATCGAGCTTGCTACCTTACGAAATAAACTTTTTAAAATGCAAGAAGAACTCGTAGTGTTGGAAACAAAGATTAATCTTCTTTTGCCAAAACAAAGCAACGATAATAACATAGCACTTGCAAAAATACAATCAAAGTTACTCACAAGTAAAGAGGCCATCCTAGAATACTTCATAGGGAAAGAAAACGCTTTCGTCTTCCTAATTAAAAAAGACCAAGTCCACTTTGAAAAATTAAATCTAACTAAAGAAGATCTCTTAGCTGCCGGAAATTTAAAAGAAAAAATCTCTTATGGACAACCAGCTGATTTCGTCTCCGATGCAAAACGGCTTTATGACGTTTTATTAAAACCATTAAAAGAAAAACATGGTTTGACCAAAAAATTAATCATCATCCCAGATGGTCCGTTGTATTATTTACCTTTTGAAGTATTATTGACGGGTCCAATAGACAATCCTAAAGAGTTTGGTGAATTTCCATATTTAATTCAAGATCATGACATCAGTTACTGTTTTTCAAGTACCATGTTAGATAATCTTGAAAATAAAAAACATGTTGCAACACCTAAATCAGAGGTCCTTTCTTTTGCGCCCTCTTTTACCCATACCGCTTCAAGTGGTCGCTCTATTGCAGATGTTAGAGGTGAGTTGAATGATTTGGATTATAACAAAAAGGAAATCGACTTTATTAAAAATTGGTTATACAGTCATGCATTGGTTGATACGGTCGCCAATAAGGAAAATTTTATGAAGTTTGCAGGCGATTATCGATTCATTCATTTAGCAACCCATGCAAAAGTCGATGATAAAAACCCAGACTATTCTTATATCGCTTTTACCAATGGAGCAGATACGATACCGATTTCTTCTGAAGATTTCAAATTGTTTAGTAACGAGCTGAGCAATCTCAATCTAAAAGCTGATATGGTTGTATTAAGTGCATGTGAATCTGGTGTTGGAAAAGTGTTTAAAGGAGAAGGCATTATCAGTATTTCTCGAGGTTTTATTGAAGCAGGTGCCAAGAGTATTGTTACAACGCTTTGGAATATCAATGACGAACTTTCTGCTGATTTAATGAATAGATTTTATAAACACCTTTCTCAAGCATATGTATCTAAAGACAATGCGCTATGTTTGGCAAAAAAAGAGTATCTACAAAAACATAGCGCACATGAAGCACATCCAAAATATTGGGCCGCTTTTGTTCCTTATGGAGATATGTCGCCGGTATCAAAAATAAGTTTTGCTTCAATTTGGTATGGTGGAGTTGGGATGATGTTAATGCTTTTGATGTTTTATTATAGACGTTTTTTTATTGTTGGTAAACGTGATGGCATTGATTTTCCTCCTTGTCCTTGTTTGGGTGTTTGGTGTTGGAATTAGGGACTTTAAGTCTTGAATTTTCAACCCAATCCTTTCATATTAACCCAATCCTTCATAATTTGCAAGGCAAATTATTTTTCATTCCCCTTTAAAAAAGCTTTAAAAATGAAAGGAACCATACGCGAGCCAAACGCGGGGCAATGTCATGGAAATAGGCAATATATTGTTACAAAAGCAAGTATTCCGGTTTTAAATTTCGACCTTAGTGGAGAAATCTAACTCAAATCGGAGCTGAAATTATTAATTACAAGCATCTGCTGAGATAGATTTCTCCACAAGGTCGAAATTTGTACAGCTTTAATCTTTCCTTGAT
>CALDGQ010000021.1 GCA_937941765.1 uncultured Saprospiraceae bacterium | reverse complement strand
TTGGTTCCGAAGCCTAAAAGAATGGATAATAATTCAGCGTCTGATAACGCTCTTTTTCCTTTGTTTAATAATTTTTCTCGTGGTTGGTCATCTTCAGCCCAATGTTTTACTGGAATGAAGTCATCGTAATTTTTCATTTCTTATCGTGTTTTATATTAAGACGATCGAGAAATGCGGATTCCATAAAATGGTGGAATTATTTTTTGTTAAAACATATAATTAAGGGTAAATGAGGTTATAATTGGATAAAATGGAGTCAATAACTATAAAATTAACAAAGCAACTATAATTAGTTATTTTCATCTATGGCTTTATTTCTTAATGTTTCTAACTCAAGATTTGCCATATGTTCACAATCCATAATTATAAAATGGACGATATAAATTAGCCGAATACTTGGACTTCTAAAGTCAACTACATCCACATTTTTTAATAATGACACAGTATTTTTGGGAGTATTAATCGTTCCTGATCTTTTAAATGAATCCCAGTAAAGTGGTGAGAATGTTGGAGTATTAGTGAAAGCGCTTAAGTGCTTTATATATTTCCCTTTATGAATGCATAAATATATAACAATTAGTTTTCATTCAAAACAACGGATGCTTAATGATGACTCTTGTCATTCTGAGCGACATTGCCCACAGGCAAAAGAGTCGAAGAATCAAGAGTCATTTAACGTTTCAAATTTCGACCTTGTGGAGAAATCTAGCTCTAATCAAAATTCCATAATTTCGGCTTCGACAAGAGGTAGATTTCTCCACTACGGTCAAAATCCGAAACGCCCTAAATTGCTTGATCCCTCAATATCTTGGCTAGCCAAAATTCGGGATGACAAGCAAATAAGAGTGAGTCAGTTCTTATTGTTATTATCTAATTTTATTAGGCTTCAGCATAATTTCCTGCTTAGGCTGACAGCAATATTCGGGTTATGGATAAGACTTCGAATAAATTAAACAAAAAAAAATGCGCACCAATTTAACAATCAGTACGCATTTATATTTCACGAGTATTTCTTATTCTACGAGGTTTCTAACCTCTTGGCGGTAGATCTATATCTTAGTCAAAGCATTCTCCAAATCATCAATCAAATCTTCCACATCTTCCACACCAACACTCAAACGAATCAATGAATCTGTCAATCCAACTTTCAATCGTTCCTTTTTAGGAATAGAGGCATGGGTCATACTAGCCGGATGGCCAATCAAAGACTCAACACCACCTAATGATTCAGCCAATGCGAATAACTTAGTATTGCTCATCACTTTGGTTGCTACTTTGAAATCATCTGTTACCAAATCAAATGAAACCATTCCACCAAAATCATCCATTTGCGCTTTGGCGACTTTATGATTGGGATGATCTTTGAATCCTGGATAGTAGACGTTATTTACTTTTGGATGTGTCAATAAAAATTTAGCAATTTTCTTAGCATTTTTACAAGAGCGCTCGACACGTAAATGTAATGTTTTTATTCCTCTCAAAATTAAGAAGCAATCTTGTGGGCCAGGAACGGCACCTGCTGCATTTTGGACAAAACGCAATGCTTCAGCCATCTTTTTACCTTTCACGATGACGACACCATGAATCACATCTGAGTGACCACCAAGATATTTAGTTGCAGAATGTAAAACCATATCTGCTCCTAAGTCCAAAGGGCGTTGTAAAAATGGAGATGCAAAAGTATTGTCAACACAAACTTGTACTTTATGTTCTTTCGCAACTTTGCAAACCTTCTTGATATCGACGATAGACAACATCGGATTGGTAGGCGTTTCTACCCAAATTAATTTTGTCTTTTTAGTAATAGCTTTTTTGACGTTGGCAGGATTGGTCATGTCAACAAAAACAGACTTGATTCCAAACTTCTCGTAGATTTTGGTCATCAAACGATAAGAGCCACCGTACAAATCATTGGTAGAGATAATTTCATCCCCAGGATTCATTGTTTTCAAGATAGCATCCATTGCTGCCAATCCACTACTAAAGCAAATCGCGTCTATTCCATTTTCGAGTGCGGCTAAATTCTTTTCAAGTGTACCTCTTGTTGGATTTTGTGTTCGTGCGTATTCATAACCTTTGTGTTTACCTGGTGCATCTTGCACGTAAGTAGAGGTTTGAAAAATCGGTGTCATAATTGCACCGGTGCTTGGATCAGGTTCGATACCAGCGTGGATTACTTTTGTGCCAAACTTCATTATTATGTATTATTTCTTTTTGATAACAGTCTTAATGGCTTGTAGTACATCTTTTATGCCAAGCCCATATTTGTCTAATAGATCGGTTGGGGTTCCACTTTCGCCAAAGGTATCATTGACGGCAACATACTCCATAGGAGTCGGAAGATTTTGTGCTAACAATTGTGCAATACTGTCTCCTAGACCACCATTTCTTTGATGTTCCTCACAAGAAACAACACAACCTGTTTTTTTAACAGAGGCTAAAATCGCAGCTTCGTCCAACGGCTTGATTGTATGAATATTAATGACATCACAAGAGATACCTTCTTTTTCTAATTGTTCCGCAGCCTGTAGTGCATTCCAAACCAAATGTCCAGTTGCAAAAACACTGACATCTTTTCCGTCCTTCATTTTCACTGCTTTTCCGATTTCAAACTTCGCATCAGGATCAGTGAATACTGGCCAACTTGGTCTTCCAAATCTTAAATAGACCGGCCCATGATGTTCAGCAATCGCAATAGTTGCTGCTTTAGTTTGATTATAATCACAAGGATTGATGACCGTAAATCCTGGTAACATTTTCATCATTCCAACATCTTCCAAAATCTGATGAGTTGCACCATCTTCACCCAATGACAAACCAGCATGAGAGGCACACACTTTTACATTTTTGTGGGAATATGCAATCGACTGACGGATTTGATCATAAACACGCCCAGTAGAGAAGTTGGCGAATGTTCCAGTAAAAGGAATTTTTCCACCAATTGCTAGTCCAGCTGCCACACCCATCATGTTCGCTTCTGCCACACCGACTTGAAAAAATCTTTCTGGAAAGGCATCGATGAATTTTTGCATTTTCAATGATCCAACTAAATCCGCACATAATGCAACTGCATTGTTGTGTTTGACTCCGACTTCATAGAGCCCAGCGCCAAATCCATCTCTAGTTGATTTCTTTTCAATTTTGATTGCTTGATCTTTCATAGTTTATACGTCTCCATTTTCGTAAACATAATCACCTAACGTTTCTTCCAGTTGCGCCAATGCAGCAATTGCTTGTTCTTTGTTAGGAGCTTTACCGTGCCATTTGTGGGTACCTGCCATGAAGTCAACACCATGACCCATTGACGTTTTCATTAAAATCACGATTGGTTTTCCTTTACCAGTTAATGCCTTTGCTTTTTTCAAAGTTGTTAAAACTTCTTCCATGATATTACCATCCATTTCTAACACTTCCCAGCCGAATGTTCTCCATTTGCCTGGCAAATCTCCTAATGACAGGACATCATCATTGGAACCATCAATTTGTTGACCATTCCAGTCAACCGTAGCAATAAGATTGTCTACTTTGTGATGTGCAGCAAACATGATCGCTTCCCAATTTTGTCCTTCTTGCAATTCACCATCACCAGTAAGTACGTATACTGTTTTAGAATCGTTGTCTAATTTTTTGGCCAAAGCAGTACCGACTGCCACCGACAATCCTTGTCCTAAAGAACCAGAAGCAACCCGTACACCAGGTAATCCTTCGTGTGTTGCAGGGTGTCCTTGAAGTCTAGAATTTAATTTTCGGAAAGTGGACATTTCATCTCTTTCAAAATAACCGCTTCGGGATAATATACTATACCAAAGTGGTGAGATATGTCCATTGGAAAGAAAAAAGACATCTTCATTTTTACCATCCATATTGAATTTTGGATCATGATCCATCACTTCAAAATAGAGTGCAGTTAAAAATTCAGTGCAGCCAAGAGATGCACCAGGATGTCCACAAGTTGCATAGTAAACCATACGAATAATGTCTCTTCGTACTTGACTTGCAGTAGATTTAAGTTCTTGAATTTCGGCCATAATAACGGATGCTATTAGATGAAGATTAGCATGCGCAAAGGTAAATTAATTTAGATACTATAGCATCAAATTAATAACATTTTGGAAAGGAAAATGATGGATGGCTTTAAATTAATCTGGTTGCTGGAATTCAGCATTTACGTTATTCAACAATTCTGTACCAGGCTTGAATTTGACAAGGTTTTTTTCAGGAACAATAATCATTTCCTCTGTTTTCGGGTTTCTTCCTGGTCGAGATTCCCGATGAAACAAAGTAAATACTCCAAAACCATGGATGGAAACTTTTTTCCCTTCTTTCAAGCTATCAGAAATAGCATCTAATAACGTATTTAATACTTCAGTCGCGTGGTTGTAAGGAATGTCAGCTTCCTCGGCCACAATTGTGATCAGATCTCCTTTGTTCATAATTTCTCTAGTATTAATTAGACAATAAAAGCAGGAGTATCTATCTGTTTGGCACTAATTTCGTCGTAAATTAAAGACTATTGTCAACAAAATAAACGTTATTAGCAATAGCTAATATAACAGATAATTTCATGAAAAAGATAATTCAATTACTATCGATTTGCTTTTTTTCTCTAACCATCACTATTGGGATGAGTTCTTGCAGTAAAAAGACTGGTTGTCCATCAACTGAAAACGCACATGTGAAGCTCGATAAGAAAGGGCAATTTCCGACTAAAAAGGGAAAATCTAATTTGTTTCCTAAGACGATGAGGAAGAAGAAAAAGAAAAACTAGATAGTTTTTCTTTTTCTTCTGTTACTAGTTATTGGTATTTGAACGGCAGGAGTGAGGACGCGTACCTAATGTGCGCCTTCACTCCTGCCTTTCAAAATACCAATAACTAGTAACCAACTTCCAAATTATTTAAGGAAAGTAAAGTTCTATCTCATCTGGAAAAGAATTCTAAAAAAAATATCCTACCAACTCACCGCTTCACCGCATTTGTCAATCCTTCTCCAATCAAATTGAATACGGTGACGGTAATGAAAATGGCGATTCCAGGAAAGATTGCTAACCACCAAGCGGAGAAATTAGTTCGAGCATGACTTAGCATCGATCCCCAAGTGACCTCTTCGGGTCCAACACCAATTCCTAAAAAAGATAAGAAGGCTTCTAATAATATAGCGGATGCAATCCCAAATGCGATCGTAATTAGAACGGGTGTAATCGCATTCGGTATGGCATGCTTGACAATAATGCGCATCGTTTTAAATCCAAAAGCTTCTGTCGCCTCTATGTATTTCAAATTTCTGATTCTTAATAATTCAGCACGAACAAATCTTGCAATGCCTGTCCACCTCAACAATCCGATAAATAACATAACATACAAAATGGAAGGATGCTTGATAATTGCTAGCATTGCTAATAGAAACAATAATCCTGGAATGGAATTCATGACTTCTATTAAACGCATAATGAGGATATCGATAGGAATGGTAACTTCTTTTTTGAGAAATGGAATAAAATTCAGTATGGATGCCAACAAATTAAACAATATAAATACGGAAACGAAGATTAGTAAACTTTTAAATAATTCGAATAAAGTGTTGCCTTCAGCTAAAACATATTGACGTGCAATAAAAGCGAAAAAGATCGCAAAGACCAAAGCGATGATATTCATCAACAATTGAGCCCTAGTCAATTTAAATTTATTATCTCCAAAGTATCCAGCAATGGTTCCAAAAAACAAACCAATAATAGTTGCAATCGACATTGCAATGACACCTACCAACATGGCTGTTCTGGTTCCTGCAATCATTCCTGCCAATGTATCCCGACCTAATTTATCCGTACCCAACCAATGCCAAAATCTTTTCGATTTCACATCTTGTTTTCCAAATGGACTTATGTAACCGGTGTTATTCATATCCATGGTAGTAGCAGAGTAGGGGATTGGTGCAAAAATTACTTTATTATAATCCGCATTGCTCCAATCCATATTAAGCAGTTGAGGAGGCCATTTTGATAACTTAGTTTTTACTAAATAATTTTTCAAAACAGGAAATGAAGTCACCCCATCAATTTGACAATACAATGGTTTTTCATTGGCAATAAAATCTGAAAAAAGGGCAATGAATAATAACACAATTAGTATTCGCAAAGACCATTTAGAAGACCGACTTTTTTTGAAATGTTTTTTGATGGTGTACCAATATCCACCCCCGCTATATGAAGCAGCTTCCTCTTTCATTATATTGGAACCGGTTGACATGGATTAATAGAGAATTAATTTTTTGAACTAAAAGTTACTCTTGGATCTGCCAATGCATATAGCATATCTGCCACCAAATTACCAATTATTGTGAGGATTGCAGCGAGCATCAATACAGAAAATACAACTGACCAATCTTCGTTCATAATAGCATCAAATGCCAATCGACCCATTCCTGGAATTTGAAATATAATTTCTATTACGACGGAGCCAGCTAAAGTTGCTGGAAATACTGCTGCAAACATGGTGATAATCGGAAACAATGAATTTCTAAATGCATGTTTCCATACTACTTTCTTTTCTGAAACTCCTTTTGCTTTTGCTGTCCTAATAAAATCTTGCTGGAAAATATCAAGCATGCCACCTCTTACTTGTCGACTGATAAATGCCAATGCGGAATAAGTCAAACAAAATAAAGGCAAGATCATGTGGGCTGCCACATCCCAAAATTGTTCCCAACTAGATTGATTTCCATAATTTTTTCCAATTCCAATTGAAGGAAAAATATTGGTCCAACTTCCGTATTCTGGTGTTGTAAAAAACATTACTAACATCGTAGCAACCCAAAAAGAAGGTAGAGAAAAAAGTAGAAAAGTAATCAACGTAGATGTCTTGTCGAAAGTTGAGTTCTTTTTTGCAGCAGCAACGACACCTAGTGGGATGGAAATCAAATAAGCTAGAAAAATAGAAATCAAGTTGAACATTAAAGTCCAAGACAAGGCACTTTTTATTTTGCTAGTTACGGGTCGTCCATCTACATAAGAGATGCCAAAATTTCCGGTCAAAAAAGAGGTAATCCAATGGTGGTATTGATTGTCGAAACCATACCATCGAAATGATGGAACCCATAATTTTGACGGAGTAGCTTTTGATTTTACATTTTGATAACTAGTTGCAACTGCATCCATTTCATTTCTAAGATACTGATTTAAAACACTATCTTGACGGATTTTTGAGTCTAAACCTGAAAGGAAACTTTGGATGCGTTTGTCTTTATAACTGACTTTTGTTGTTAAAATATCGTTTCGAATTTTATTTTTGGTAGTTCTTTTCACTTGGTCAGGTAGATCAAATAATTTATCCACCAACCTATCTAATTGATGTTGATACGTTGTTATGTAATTCCAGTTTCCATATTGACTGATTAGTTTTTTTGCAATGCTCCGATCATTTTTTAGGAGAATACGATAAAGTGTATCTGGGTAAGCTGCAGCAGTGAAATTGAAATAAAAAGTAGGTTTGTTTAAATTTAATTCTTGAGCCGTTTTTTGAAAAGCTCTCTTTTGATACAAAGCATCATTCCGAAAGCTTGGCATATTGTTCGCCTGCGGGTTTAATCTTATTAGCGGATCATCATCTGTAGCTTTACTCATTGCAAAAGCCACCAACGATATGATCAATAAAGTTGGGATAAATAGGAGGATGCGTTTAAGAAGATAAGTTAGCATGAAGTCCTCTTATTTAGAACACTATTTCAATTTAAGTAAATTCGGAAAATAGCCAGGTCGTCTAAGCGTTGCTTTCGTATCGTATTTTTTGTGAATGATAACTCGTTCTGTAGGTGCAAATAAGAAACAAACTGGTTGCTCCTCATTTATGATTTCTTGGAAACGTAAATATTTTTCTTTTCTAAGATCAACATCTTTCGTTTCTCTTATGTCTTCAATAAGTTGATCGGCTTCTTCATTTTCAAAAGATTGGATATTAGAACCGTCGGGTGTATTACTATCAGAATGCCATCTTTGATATGGATCATCTGCAGAAGCGGATTGAGCAACACCAGCAACACAAATATCATATTCTCTTCTTCGCAATTCATTGGCTTGTATTTTTCTAAAATCTTTTTGGATGACTTCTAAATTAACACCTGCCTTTTTAGCATCTGCTTTCCAGATAAGTGCGGTCTCTTTTCCTAGTGGGTTCGCTGTTACAAAAACATCTAAGTTCAATTCAGTTTTTTCTCCATTGATGACTTTATCCAGTGTACCATCGCCATTGCTGTCTTTCCAGCCTGCTTCAGATAACAATGTTTTTGCAGCATTGATATCGAAGTTGTACTTTTTTAGGTTTTTGTGGAAGTAAGGTTTGGTAGGATGAATCGGACCATCTACTTTTACACCCATTCCAGCCATAGCTGTTTCTACTGCTTTATCTCTATTCAATAAGTGTGTTAATGCTTTACGAACTCTTTTATCGTCAAGTTTCGGGTTTTGATTGTTGAATACAAAGTAATAATTTGCGGTTGCCTCTGGCGTATAAAAATTAAAATTCTTTGCCGTCAATTCATTGTTTTTTAATTCTAGAAATAATTCAGGAGAAACTTCAGACATAACATCAAAGCCTCCATCTTTCAATTTCGTAGTTGCAGTTGCAGGATCTACTATCGCTTCAATCAAAAATTGAGTAGGATATGCACGCAACAGAGGGTATTTTGAAGCAAGTACAGTTCCCCACCAATTTTCTTTTTTATCCAATTGGATGACTTCCCCTGCTTTCCATGCGGACAATTTGTATGGACCACTACCGCCGATATTTTCAACTTCATGAGAGAATTTAGTAGCATGAAATTCGGTAGCAAATTCCTGAAGTTGCTTATCCGTCTTACCTAGATTGGCAGATTTTTCAGGATCCGTTAGATCTACTAATGCATAGTTCTTCATGATTCCTTTTGGATCGTATTTGTATTGGGGGTAGATGTAGAATGCTCCTGATGCATAGCCTGCAGACATGTAGTATTTGTCTGTCATCACTTTGAATTTCTTAGGATTGGTTTCATCAACGATGACATCTTTGATAAAGGAGAAATAGCCTCTCCAGACGGAGGAATTTACTTGAGGATTGTAAACCATTTTTAAAGTAAAAGCGTAATCGTGTCCGGTAATTGGTGAGCCATTGTCCCAAACTGCTTCATCATGAATTTCGTAACTATAAGAATATCCGCCCTTATATTTACCTTCTGTAATCTCCTTTTCTACTGCTAACGATTTGGCCAACATTGGTTGCAATTCCAAGGTATGCGGATCAGCTTCCACCATTGTTTGAAAAATCAAATCATTAATTCTAGTAGCATAACCACTCCTAGATAACATAGGATTCAATTTATCTGGTTCAGATTTATAATGAAGTCGAACTACATTTTCGCGTGAATCGGCTACTTCCGTAGTTGTATCTTTAGGATCTACTTTGCAAGACAAAAATGATAATAAAAGAATTGCTAAAAGAAATGGAAGTTTATTCATGCTTTGAAACTTTGTTGAAGGACGATTGTTTATTTTCAAAGATAGTCTATATTAGGTTTGTCACAAATTAAACGATAAAGAAAAAAAACAATATGTCTAATATTTTAATTGCAGGTGGAACTGGATTGATTGGAACTCATTTAACCCAAAAATTATTGGCAAAAGGACACCAATTATCCCTTTTAAGTCGAAAAAAACGAAACATTAAAGGCGTCAAAAATGTCCAATGGGATGTAAACAAAGGAACGATTGATGATGCAGCTTTTGAAAATGTTGACCATATCATCAATCTGGCTGGTGCAGGAATCGCAGATGGAAGATGGACAGAGAAGTACAAAAAGATATTGTTGGACAGTCGTAATAAAAGTGCTGATTTATTTCATGATGAATTGAACAAAAGAAATATCCAACTCAAAAGTTACGTGACCGCAAGTGCAATCGGCTACTACGGAGATCGAAAAGATGAATGGTTAAAAGAGACAAGTGCTTCAAATGGAAAAGGATTCATGGTCGATTGTTGTGAGCAATGGGAAGCTGCAGGAGGTCAAATGAAAAGTGTGTCTGATCGTTTAGTCACCTTGAGAATTGGGATTGTCTTATCTACACAAGGAGGTGCCTTGACCAAAATGCTACCAAGTTATTCCGCTTTCGTTGGTTCCTATTTTGGAAATGGTCAACAATATTATTCCTGGATTCATATTGATGATATGGTTGATCTAATTATCTACAGTATCGAAAATAAGGAGTTGAATGGAACCTACAATGCTGTAAGTCCCAATCCTGTTAATAACAAAATATTTGCACAAGCTATCGGAAAGGCGCTTGACAAAACTGCGTTGATTTTGCCAGTACCTTCTTTCGCATTGCGTTTGGCGATGGGTGAGATGGCAGATGTGGTTTTGAATAGTAATCGGGTGAGTGCTGATAAGATTGTTGCGAGTGGTTTTCAGTTTCGGTTTCCGGAGTTGGTTGGTGCTTTGCGAGATGTCGTGGGGCGAAAGGTTTAGGCTAGGGTGTCCCATGACTAATATTGCATTACCGAATCAAACTAACATCCCCAAATAATTTCTGAGTGCTCCCATCCACCAGTTCAATTTCAACTTGCCACATATATACATCAGCAGTACCGATTTTGTCTTTTACAAAACCATCCCAAAAATGTTGAGGATCAAAATGATCAACATTATTTTTTGAATAAATGATGGCTCCCCAACGATCGACAATTTTAAGATTTTTAATTTTTGAAACCCCGCAGCTAGGAAACATTTGAAAAATATCATTGAAACCATCAAAGTTGGGGCTAAATACATTTGGGACATAAATCAAGTTTTCCTTTGACAAAGCAGTTCTGACAGCAGCGGTATCGGCACATAAATAATCATTTACAACAGTCAAACGATATCGGGGTGAAAATGGTACTTGCAATTCTGGCGCAGAACAATCATAGCAATTTAATCCCGAGTTGGGTGTCCAAGAATAATTGACATCATGATCTCCCGTGATTTCTGGTTTGATTTGAACAGGTTGACAGAAATCAGTTTCTATCTTGTAAGGTAATATTATGGTCGGTGAAGGTAGCATTGAAATAAATGCATTAGCAGTGTCAAGGCAATAACTATTATCAATTACAACTTGATATATACCTTCATTTTTAAGTGACATCGATGAAATATTTATAGATGAGTCTGTGGAAGCAAGGTTGTCTGGTCCCAACCATTCAAAGGTCAATTGTTCTCCAATACCAGATGCTGCTAAATGCATGGATTCTCTTTCGCAGTATGCTGACTTTCCAGTTATCTCAGCTTCAATGTCGGGTGCAATGAATATTTCAAGTTCTCTAATTTGTTCACAGGCACCATAAGTAGCAATCATTTCATAGATTCCACTTTGTTCCAAAATTGAACTATCAATTGTAGTATTGATTTCCGAAGCTATCAATCCTTCTGGTCCGGTCCATGTAACGGTTCCACTTGGCGCAATCGTTCCTCCAAGAATCAATGGAACCCCTTCACAAATTGGACTATTACTTTCAGCCGTGACTTGCAATTGTTCATTTGGAGGTTCTATCAAAATGGATTCATCACGCCACTTAAAACTACATTCACTATTTTCTGGGGTAACTTCTGCTAATTGATATTCGCCAACAGTCATACTATCCAACACAAACGTATTTTCATTGTTGACCAAAATATTTAAATCAAATTCATCCCATTCTTGATTGATTAATTTGATTTGATAAGATTGATTGGAGAGCAATTGAGGTGAACTAATGATTACTTGTGCATCGTTCGGATCCAAGCAATTAGAGGGGGGAATAATCGTCAATTCCACATCTTCAATATTTCGGGGATCGGAATAAAATCGGGTAGAATCTCCAACATATCCAATTGTATTTGGATCATCCGAACTGAGATTACCGCCAAATAGGGGAGGCAAGTTTGACAAGTTTGCTTTATTGGCAGTCAGGCCGATTGGAATATCTATTATATTTGTTTCAATATTTATAACAATCAACGCTCTAGGAGGAATATTTAAGTTAGTGATATCAATAATTCTTGTTCCGACACCAGTGCCAGGGGAAATAGTCCCATCAAAATTTCCGGAAATATCTGAGATGATCATTCCTTCAGGAATTGTGTTTGTTAAGAGTAAATTGGGTAATTCCTCATTCGATTGATTGTTGATCGTCAATGTGTATGTCAATTCAGAATCACTGCAAGTAACAAAATTGGGTGTTGGATTATTTGTGAAAGTAAGATTGTAAGGACAAGAACAGCCATCACTAATCGTTGATTGAGGGCTAGAAATTCCTTCAACATTTGCTTCTCCTGTAAATGGATTGATAGAAATTAACCGACTTGCGACAATAGGTCCGAGCGTATAAGGTCCATAACCAAACAACTGTCCACCTGCTGTAAAAAAGAGACTTTCTAATTTTAGAATTACATTTTCTGGAATGGTAGCGATAGGAGTGACCATCCCAACATCAGGATCTGTAAAATCTAAGTTGATAGATACCAATTTTCCTTGAGTCGATTCAGGTTCATATTCATCTTGACTGGAATTGCCATGAAACGCATAAGCAATGTTAGGATTGTTAGGGTCAATTGCAAAATCATCAAGACGAGTTGTAAAGGTTCCACTATTTGGAGAAAACGGACTCCAGAAAAGGTCTATTTGATTGACTTGTTGGAAATTGTTGACCACCTCAAAGACTAAGATTTGATTTAGGTCATTGTCATGACAAAAGTATAAACCATCTGGTGAACAATCACCAGCAAAAGTGCTGACTTGATTTTCTGAACTCAACAATTCATAACTACCTTCTGATTGAAGTCGAGCGATCGCATTGGTAGTCGATTGAACGCCGTAAATAAAATTGTCTTTCGGATTGAATCCTAATGCATCAAACTGTTCATCGAGAAAAACAGTAATAGGTTCATAATACACAGCACCGAATGGTCCAAAAGTGATATTGTAGGTTGAGGTATTATTCTGTACAGCAGCCAATATTAAACGACCATCACAAGGAAATGGTTGACCAGATAAGGTTCCCCAAAGTGAGAAAAAAAGAATTTGTATAAAAATGCCTCGTGTCCAATACATACTTCAGAAGGTTTCACCTAAAATTTGTTAGGTTATCGCTAAAAGATACGAAAAACATATCAGTGTTTAAAAGTATTGCAAGATAGCATTAAAGTAAAATGGTTACGATTTTTGCATCGTTTGTGATGCTGTAACAATTAAATTACATTTTCGCCTATCAATATTTCAATTTATGACAGAAATTGAACTGTACAAAACAGATAATATTTTATTGACAAATTATTTCTCTCCAAGCTTTCAAAGTATTACTATCTATGATCAACTAGGAAGGGAGATATTGTCTAACCGTCATAAAAGCGAAATAGATGTTAAGAAACTTGTGGCGGGCATTTACTTTGGCAAAGTAGTATCGAATGATGGGCTGACAGGATTTAGGAAAATTATAAAGGAAGAATAAATATTATTAACAATATAATTTCAAATGTGTAAATAAAAAATGGAGCTTAATTAAGCTCCATTTTTTATTTATTCTTTATTTGAAAACCTCAATTTTCTTTTCCTTGACAACTAAGTCTGTAAATCGACCTTTGAATCTTGTTGCCTTAACAATGTGATTGTCGATCCAGTGATAATTTCCACCACGTGGTTTTTCCATCAAGATACCGTGCCATTTGAAATTGTGTTTTTTCAACCACTCTTCTGTAACAGCACGATGTTCTTCCGTACGAGACGTAAAGAAAGTAATGATGTGACCTTCGTCATACCACTTATTGACAATTTTTAAAGCATCCATATAAGGAAGGCAAGTCCCCATTCTTTCCGGTTCTTCATTTGGAATATCATCACAAATGGTTCCATCAATATCAATTAGGAAATTTTTCACTTCATCTGGCAGGATTGGGCTAATTGCTTCACCTTGGTCATTGAAGGCTTTGTTTAATTCTTTATTATTTTCCATGTTATTATTTGTATCTCGTCATTTTATTACCAATAAAACATCAGTTTTAAAGGCTATTTTATCATAAACACGCTTTTTTTACGTGTAAAATCAAGAAAAGTAGGCGAAATGCAAAGATACGGCTTTTTATTCAAAAATGATATATTCTGATGGATCAACTGCTTTTCCTTTATGCCATAGTTCAAAATGTAGGTGCGGTCCATTGGATAAAGTACCAGTATTTCCGATGATGGCAAGTGCTTCACCAGCTTTTACAGCATCTCCGATTTTCTTTAATAAGACAGAATTGTGTTTATAGCTTGAAATGATATTATTTGTATGTTGAACGCTGATGGTATTGCCTGTTTCTAATGTCCAATCGGAATTAATCACATATCCATCCATGATGGATTTGACCGGTGTATTTTTAGGTGCTAATATATCGATACCATAATGTTTGATATCTGCATCAAAACCTGCACTTACAAGTCCAGTCAATGGTGGGATAAAAAATAACTGCTCCAATGGTACTTCCTTTGTTGAAATATTAGCTGCTTTTGATAACAATTCTCTTTCAAGCAGTAAATCTTCCAATTCCATTTCTTTACGTAACAAATCATCTTCCCGTATTCGTTCGACATTGGTAATCGAATCTGGAAGTATATTACTACCTGCTTCTACGTCTTCAATGGATTGCACATCACCGACCAGTATTTTTCTAAAACTTTCGGAATAGGTTTTATGGATGGAGGCTTGTTCTTCCAATTCCTCAATTTTTTCATTTAATCGCATTAATTCAAGCCGAGAAGTAGTATCACCATAACCTGGAATTAACCTTTTTGCAGGGGTAAAAACAATAAAAATCAGGATTAAAAAGGCGAAAAGGATGGCTGCAGTACTCAGCAAAATGTAAACATTTAACAATGAAAGCTTATATGAACCGACTTCTTCGAAAGTATCATTGTTCATTATGACCAATCGATAGTTATCTTTGAGTCGATTGAACCATTTTTTTCCCTTTATTTTTTGGTCAGACATTGTTCAATTTTTAGTTAAAATTGAAATAAATTTGCACTCTTCAAGTTTATTCTTTGTGGGTCGGTATATATGTATGTTTAATTGAAACAAACTTTATAGCTGTTTAGTATATTTGATAGAGCTATATTGATGATTTTTGAGCGTAAACCACCTAATTTTCAATATTTTATATTCGTAACAAAATTAAAATTCTTTTCAGTTTGAAACAGCTTACCAGAATATTTTTCGTCCTTTTTGCAATAACCATCGCTTGTAGCTGTGGAACTAAGAAAAAATCGAGAAGCGATGTATCTAAATTAGGAAAGTTATATCACAATACAACTTCTAAGTTTAATGGATATTTCAATGCCGACGTTTTAATGGACGAAAGCATCGCAACGCTCAATGAGCAGCATCAAGATAATTACAATCAAGTACTACCAGTTTTTCCTTATGTTGATGCACCCAATCCAGAAGCCGTTAGCTCCAATCTAGATGAAGCTATCAAGAAAGTATCCGTTGTGGTGAACTTACATCGTGTCAGTCATTGGACAGATGATTGTTATTTGCTACTGGGTCAAGCTCAATATATAAAAACAGACTACGAATCTTCAGAAGAGTCTTTGATGTATATGTTGTCGCAATTTGATGAAGAAGGAAAAGAAAAGGTCGATAGAAATGCTAAGAAAAAGAAAAGCAAGAAAAAGAAGAGTACTAAGAAAAAAGGATCTTCAGGGATGAAAAAAGTCTCTAAAGATGGTGGAGAAAGAGCTCCTGTTGCTAAGAAAAAGAAGAAGAAAAAGAAAAAGGGATTTACGCAAGGCCAAAGCAAAAAGAAAAAGAAGAAGAAAAAGAAGAAACCTGGAAGTGGTCTTAAGAAGGTTACCAAAAAGCCAACTACAACCGTCGATACCAAAATCGAAACACCAAAAACGAAGGTAGTTGACCAAGAAAAAACGAAAGCTAAGAAGACGGAACCGAAAATTAAGGATCCATCTGAAAAACCAGAAAGTTATGTTTTCAAACACCGACCTGCTTATCAAGATGCAAAACTTTGGTTAGCAAGAACATTGATTGAAAGACAAAGCTATGATGAAGCAATGCGATACATCCGTGATTTAGAAGAAAGTGGTAAAACGCATAAAGATATCCGTAGAGATTTATCGGTTGTCAAATCCCATTTTTATTTAAGACAAAAGAAATATGAAGATGCAATTCCTCATTTGGAACAAGCGATAGAAGATGCCAGAAAGAAAAAAGAAAAAGCAAGGTATGCTTATATAATTGCACAAATCCATGAGATGAATAATCGTGGTGAACAAGCATATGCAGGATTTGAACAAGTACTGAAGTATAATCCGACTTACGATATGGAATTTGCTTCTAAATTGAATTTAGCAACCAACTCTTGGGATAGTGGAAAAGCAACAAAAGCTTCTGTTGTAAAGACATTAAACAAGATGTTGAAGGATGTTAAGAATGAAGAATTTAGAGATCAGATCTATTATGCATTAGCGGACATTGCTATGAAAACTAATGACAAGCCAGGTGCAATCGAAAACTTGGTATTATCCTTAGCAAACAATAATGGCAACAAATCTCAGCGTGCAGAATCTTATTTACAATTAGCAAGATTGTATTATGAAGATGAGACCTTTGTTGCTGCGAAAAATTATTATGACAGTACATTGATGGTGCTTCCAAATACGGATGAGCGTTATGATGAAGTAGCACGTTATGCTGCCAACTTAACAGACATTGCGAAGAACATCAATATTATCAATTTGCAAGACAGTCTATTAACGATTGCTCAAATGACACCAAAGCAGCAACAAGATCTAGCTTTGGCAATCAAAGAAAAACAAGATGCAGAGCGAAAGGCAGCTAAAGAAGCTGGGATGAAAAATGGCAAACCTGATCCAGGTAGAAAATTAGGTGGTCGTAATGCGCCTTCATTGGATAGAAATAGAGTAGGTGGTCCTAACATTGGAGGTGGTGGTGAGCCAAGTACTTGGTGGGCATATAATGAACGTTCAATTAAAAAAGGAAAAAGAGATTTTGATAGAAGATGGGCAAATAGACCTTTAGAGGATAATTGGCGAAGAGCCAACAAACGTGGCCTTTCTAATATCGAGGATGACGAAAGTATTGTTGAAGATGTTGATTTAGAAGACCTTGATCAAGAGTTATTAAATATTTTAAAAGCAGTTCCTCGTACGAAAGATCAACGTGACAAGGCCAATATGGCGATTCAAAATGCAATGTTCGAATTAGGAACGTTGTACAGAGATCGGTTGGAAAGAAATGACAAAGCGGTGATCACACACGAAGGTTTAATGGATCGATATCCTGAAACTACTTTGAAATTAGATACCTGGTACAACTTATATCTTGCACATACAGATTTGAATAACAAAGTAGATGCGAAACGTTATTTTGATTTAATAACCAAGGAATTTGGAGAATCAACTTATGCCAGAGTCCTTCAAGACCCTGATTTCTTGAAGGCATCTCAAGAGGAAGCGAATAAATTAAGCCGTTATTATAAAGAGACTTATGTTGATTTTGAAAATGGAAAATATCAAAAATCATTTGAAAAAATCGGTAAGTCAGATGAGATGTTTGGACCAACCAATAAATTAAAACCTAAGTTTCAATTATTGTCTGCTCTTTGTATTGGAAATTTGAAAGGAAAAGATGCTTACATCAATGCTTTGAAAGAGGTAGTTGCTAAACATCCTAATACAGATGAGGAGAAGAGAGCCAAAGAGATTCTTCGTTTGCTAGGAAGTAAAGTAAGTGGAGGAATCGCTGGTGGAGATAAATCAAGTGGTAACTCAGAATTCAAAGTTGAGGACAATAAAGTGCACTACATAATTGCAGTTCTTGATGGAAAGAAAACTTCTTTAGAAGAGGCTAAAACAAAGATTTCTGATTACAATAGAGAATATCATAAACTTGATAAATTGAGAATCTCTAATGTATTCTTAGGAGCAGATACAAGTACACCAATTGTGGTAATAAGAAGATTTAAGACCAAAGATATTGCAATGGAATACTATAGCGAAGTGATGCGACAGAAGAAAAAGTTCATTGGAAAGAATGATGATGCATTTGAATTGTTTGCAGTGAATCAATCTAATTACCGTTCCATATTAAAATCTAAATCGATTACGGAATACCGTAAGTGGTTTTTGGAAACACACTTTTAGGAAGTAAAGAAATTGAAATTTAAAAGCGTGAAAAAGCTCCTTCAGATATTGTCTGAAGGAGCTTTTTTATTTTATACTATCGCCTATAAAACAACTTTTGTTTGTTAGAATTTAAATCTTTGAGAAGTGTTTTGACACGATCCCGAGGACTCGGGATACGCGCCAAAACACTCGGAGCGACATCAAATAACCTAGCGCTATCGCACTAGATTATTTGATGTCGCTTCGTTGTAGCTTTTTTCCCTTTGATCGTGGGATTGGGGATGCTTAGACTCATTTACGTTCTCATTACGCGCTCACTTATTACCTTTCTTTTTTTAAAAGGCAGGTCCAATTCGAAAACTTTCGGGATAGAGATAAACTAAAAAACCCATTCCAACAAAGTCGAAATGGGTTTTAATATTTTTAGAAAAAAACTATAACTAATTAATAATCAATAGTTTAAGTAGATTTTTATTAAACATCAATCTTAGCATATTTTGCATGAGATTCAATGAAAGCTCTACGTGGTGGAACTTCATCTCCCATCAACATTGAGAAGATTCTATCTGATTCTAGCGAATCATCAACAACGACTTTTCTCAAAGTACGGAATTCAGGATCCATTGTTGTTTCCCAAAGTTGAGACGCATTCATCTCTCCAAGACCCTTATATCTTTGTGTCTTAACAGAGTTGTCTTCTTCACCGGAAGAGTATTGTTCGATTGCTGCTTTTCTTTCATCTTCGGACCAACAATAGGTTGATTTTTTTCCTTTTTTAACTTGGTACAAAGGAGGTGCAGCAATATAGATATAACCATTGTCGATTAGTTCTTTCATGTAACGATAGAAGAACGTCAAGATTAAAGTAACAATGTGAGAGCCATCAATATCGGCATCACACATGATGATGATTTTGTGGTAACGAAGTTTTTCTATATTAAGAATTCTTTCTCCATCTTTTTCTTCGATAGCAACACCAAGAGCGGTAAACATATTCTTGATTTCCTCATTCTCGTAAATGCGGTGTTCCATTGCTTTTTCGACATTCAAAATCTTACCACGAAGCGGCAAAATTGCTTGGAAAAAACGGTCACGACCTTGCTTCGCTGTCCCGCCTGCTGAATCTCCCTCAACCAAGTAGATTTCACTTTCAGCAGGATCTTTTGAAGAACAATCTGATAATTTTCCTGGTAAACCACTTCCTGTTAATACATTTTTACGTTGTACCATTTCACGTGCCTTACGAGCAGCGTGACGAGCAGTTGCAGCAAGAATAACTTTGTCAATAATCTTCTTCGCTTGCTTTGGATTCTCTTCTAAGAAATCCTTGATGGCATCACCAACAGCACGCGATACAATACCAGTAACTTCACTGTTACCAAGTTCACCTTTTGTTTGACCTTTAAATTGAGGTTCTGGAACTTTCACAGAAACTACTGCTGTCAGACCTTCCTTAAAATCTTCACCTGCAATGGCAAATTTCAATTTCTTAAACAAGCCTTCATCGTCTCCATATTGTTTGAAAACACGATTAATCGCACGTCGGAAACCAGCAACGTGTGTACCACCTTCCCTTGTGTTGATATTATTTACGAAAGAATAAATATTCTCTGAATAAGAAGTGTTATAAGACATGGCAACTTCTACTTCAACGTTATCTTCCTTTGCCTTTAGATGGATTGGTATTTCGATTAATTTAGTACGTGTTTCATCTAAGTACTGAACAAATTCTTTCAATCCACCTTCAGAATAGAAATCTTCTTCTCTGGCTTTTCCATCCGTTACATCACGTTCATCAATCAACTTCAACTTCAGGCCACTATTTAAGAAACTAAGTTCCTTGATACGAGTTGCTAGCACATCATACTTGTATTCTAGCGTCTCAAAGATTTCAGCATCTGGCTTAAAAGTAATAATGGTACCAGTATCATTAGTGGTTCCAGTTTCGGCAACTGGTTTGACAGGTTTACCTTTCTTATATTCTTGGACGAAAATTTTACCTTCTCGGTGTACTTCGGCTTTCATGTCCATGGATAGTGCATTCACACAAGAAACACCAACACCGTGCAATCCACCAGAAACTTTATAAGTGTCTTTATCGAATTTTCCACCTGCGTGAAGAACCGTCATAACGACCTCTAAAGCTGACTTTTGAAGTTTTTCATGCATACCAGTCGGAATCCCTCGACCATCATCTTTTACTGAGATTGAGTTGTCAGGATGGATAATGGTTGTAATCATTGAACAATGACCAGCTAAGTGCTCATCAATAGAGTTGTCAATTACTTCCCAAACCAAGTGATGAAGTCCTTTTGTATCGGTAGATCCGATATACATCCCGGGTCTTTTACGAACCGCTTCTAGACCTTCAAGTGCTTGAATATTACTCGCACTGTACTCGGTTTTTTTCTTTTTATTTTCCTCGTTAGATTTCAAATTTTTCATAGTTACAAAGATACGAAATTTATAGCGGAAAACGGTTTATTTTGATTACAAATAATCATTATAAATAATTGATATTCAGTTGATTAGAAATATTATTTTTCTTTATAGTGTAATTTGAAATGAAATATAAAATAATAGCATTTTTCAATAAAATTTTTGAGATAAAAATCATAAAATATTTGTTGTTTTTCAGCGGAAATTGGAATTACCTGCTTTCCAAAAAAATGCATTACTTTTATGTAAATATGTTAATAGAATTTTGATCATACAGCAAAATAAAAAATCAATATTTTCACTAATAATCGTTGGAGTACTAGCCTCAATGATGTCGTGTGCGTATTGTCAAAATTTGAAAATATATAACTATACGGTTTCCGATGGTTTGCCGAGTTCTTACATGTATGATGTGATGGAAGATGATAATGGATTTATCTGGGTTACGACGGAAGACGGATTGGCTAATTTCGATGGTAGTACTTTTACAAAGGATCCTATTCCTGAATTAGCAAATAGTGAAATCATTTCGATTTGGAATGACAAGAAGGGGCGGTTGTGGTTTATTGATTTGGCCTCAAAGCTTTATTATTATCAAGATGGTGAATTGTTTCAATTAAGACATGGCGGAGGTGTGTTATTGGACTTTGTTCATTTATCAGACGCTAAGGGGAATTTATGGTTACTTGAAAACGGGAGTGTCGTTCGATATACTATCGATAAAGAAAAAGTAAGGACTGAATTTTTCAATGCTGATAAACCTATCTCTATCAGGCAAATCTATGAGGAAGAAAATGGAGATATATTGGTAATGGGAGGCCATGGTGTTTATAAAGTGGCTAATGGGAAACTAGAATTAGTTACTTCAAACAAAGTATCGGTAGGAGTCCGAGAATCAAATATTGTGAGTTTTTCAGATCAATATATTGGCTTGTTAAATGATAGCTTATACTTTTTCAATAAAAAAGATTTTACAAGTACACCAGCTTTTCCAGTTTATCAAGAAAGTATAAAATTCAAACCGACCTATTTATTGGCAGAAAATGCAAATAGCATTTGGATTGCTACACGGAATGGTTTGATTAATATAGAAACGAAGCATGAAGGCGAGCCAGTAGTAAATAAATTGTTAGATGGAAAAAGTGTTGGTGTAATTATAAAAGATTCTAAAGGTGGATACTGGGTAACTTCACAGCGATCAGGTTTGTTTTATATTGCAGGAAAGTCTTTGAAGAATTATATTGACAATAAAGCCAACAATCAAATTTCGGTTATTAAATTTCATGATGCAAAGCAATTGTATGTATTGGGTTATACGAATGGAAACATTTCAATTCTCGATAAAGATTTTAATGAATTAAGGTATGATAATAATACGCTAAAGGGTAGTGAAGTTTACGACATAGTAATTACCAATCAAGATATAATTCAGGTTTATTCTGCAAGAGGTGTCAATTCATTTAATTTTAAGTTGGAAGAAACAGATGGATCAATTCCCAGACACTCCTTTAAAGTTGCGAAGCAAAGTACTCCTTCTAGCGAAAAAGTTTGGTTCGGAACGAGTTATGGTTTCGGTTATATAGAAAAAAATGAATTATTTCTGATAAAGGCGGCACGAACTTATGGTGTCTGTCCAATCAATGATGACAAAGTATGGGTAGGTAATTTAAGTGGACTTGGATTATATGAAAATGGAGTATATCAACAAATTGATAATCCTGATGTAAAGTTAGATATAAGGAATATAGAAGTGCATACGGATTCTACACTTTGGCTATCAACTCAAGGAAGTGGATTGTTGGTTTACGACTTATATCGCAGTGAAGTGATTCATAAGTTTACAACTGAAAATGGATTGTTAAGTAATAATTGTAGAAATTGTATTTTCGTGGATGGTTCGGTTTGGGTTGCAACTAATAAAGGACTTAATCAAATAAATATAGCTGATTTTACTGTCAATTCGATTGGTGAAAAACAAGGTTTACCCTCATTGGAAATAAATGATTTAATATTGGTAAATGATGAGATCGTTGCAGCTACTAATAAAGGACTTTCCGTTTTTAAAAATGATGTTAATCTATCAGAAACACCTCCAAAAATATATTTTAATCAAGTGAAAATCCAAGATAAGGATACCATTATACATCCAGAATATCATTTGGATTATGCTCAAAATAATATCAAAATTAAGTTTACAGCCATTGATTTTCAACATCCAAAAGATATGTTATATGCATATCAAATGGAGGGTGTAAATTCAGGATGGATAAGTACGACATCTAATGAGGCACAATATCCCGTAATCGCAGAAGGTACACATTTGTTTAAAGTAAAGGCTAAATCAATCAACTCAACTTGGTCGGATGAAATTGAGATGAAATTTAATATCGCCAAACCATATTGGAAAACGTGGTGGTTCAGATTGTTAACAATCCTCATAACATTTGGAATTTTGACTAGTATTGCTTTTACGATTGCTTACGCGACAAGAAAACGTACAGAGCTGAGAGAGAACTTAAAGGCTTCCCAATTAACAGCACTACGTGCACAAATGAATCCTCATTTTATATTCAACTCTTTAAATTCTATTCAGGATTTTATTATGAGAGAGGATAAACGTTCCGCCAATTATTACTTGTCGCAATTTTCAAAGTTGATGCGAAATATTTTGAACATGTCCACAATTCAAGAAGTGACATTGGAGCAGGAGATAGAAACTCTAAATTTCTACCTTAGATTAGAAGCACTTCGGTTTGAAAAAGGCTTTGAATATAACATTGAAGTTGCAGATGACATTGATCGAGAAATGTCAATGCTTCCTTCTTTAGTTTTGCAACCTTATGTCGAAAATGCGATCAAGCATGGATTGATGCATAAAAAAGGTGATAAGCGATTGGACATTCGATTTAACAAAAATAATAACATATTGGTTTGTGAGGTTGAGGATAATGGTGTTGGTATTGCACGCTCTAAAGAAATAAAAGCAGAGAATAAAAGATTGTATCCTTCCAAAGCAATGAATATCATAAAAGAAAGAATGGCCATTATTAATTCATCTTCAGAAAATAAATTATCGGTTAAGATCAATGATTTAAAAGACCAGGCAAACCAACCATCAGGGACAAAAGTTGTAATTTCAATAAATCAAACTTCAAAGTAAATGAGTGGCTTGAAAGCAATCATAATAGACGATGAAAAACGAAATCGATTGGCGCTAAAAGAAATGATAGCGTCTTATTGTGAAGGCGTTAAAGTCGTTGGGCTTGCTGAAAATGTACCTGATGGTGTTGAAATGATTAAGTCAAAAAAGCCAGATGTTATTTTTTTGGATATTGAAATGCCAGAGCACTCCGGTTTTAATTTGATCGAAAATTTTGAAACGATTGATTTTGACATTGTTTTTACAACTGCCTATGAGCAATATGCAATTCGGGCTTTTAAGTCTGGAGCCACTGGATATTTGTTGAAGCCCATCAACATTGATGAATTAATAGAAGTAGTTGAAAAAGTAAAAATTAACAAAAGTGCAAATGTATTCCAAATTGCCACAGAAACGGTTGAAGCTATTTTACCAAGAAAATCCAGCAGATTAATCTTTCCAACTCAAAAGGAATTTAATTTTGTCAAGCCCTACGATATTATGTATTTAAATTCAAGTGAAAAACAAACAACTATTTTTTTGAAAAATGGAGAAGAAGTAGTTACTTCAAAACCTTTGAATGCATGTTTAGAAATGCTTCAAGATTTTCCATTGGTTCGAATCAATAGAAATAATGTTGTCAATTTTAAGTATATCTCAGCGTTTAAAAAAGGAGATGCTGTTTTATTGTTAGAAAATGGCAAAGAATTATCAATCGGACGTTTCTATAAAGAGGATGTCAATAAGTTAATCGGATTTTTTATAAAATAATTGTACCAATAAATGGAGTTAGTAATTGAACATGAGTCTGAGTTGCCAGAAGCTGCAAGTAAATTGTTGAAATTTGCAAGCGGTAAAAATATCTTCTTTTTGACAGGCGATATTGGTGCAGGTAAAACTACTTTCATCCAATCTATTTGCAAGGTTTTAGGATCCAATGACAAAGTAACAAGTCCGACGTTTTCAATCGTTAATGAGTATATTTTTACGAAAAGTAATCACTCACAAGGCGTGATTTATCATATTGATCTATATAGGCTAAAAGACACAGAAGAAGCAATAAGTGCTGGAATTGAAGAATACTTAGACCGTGGGGACTATGTTTTTGTCGAATGGCCACAGCTAATCAAGGACTTAGGGTATAATGAGGTAGTGGAAATAAATGTACAAATCATTGAAAATTCAAAAAGAAATATTATATTTTTGTAAACTTGGTTTATGATATTATTTCATGCCTTAAGGCACTTAAACCTAGAATGGAAGATTAGATTGTTTAAACGTGTTTCTGCGAATTTGCGATCTATCATAAATTAAAAAGAAATTCCCTTTTCTCTGATTATTAAGAGACCGTATGAGCGACAAGCAAAAGAAGCGTATTCCGATCCCCAAGATTTTTACTGAAGGTAGTTTGGAGACTCAAGTTGAGATGCTCCAAGTACAGCAAAAAAGAAGAAACCTTTTTGTAGGTATTCCTAAAGAATCAACCCTGCAAGAGAATAGAGTAGCATTGTCTCCTTCTTCTGTTGCCTATTTGGTTTCCTCAGGTATTCGTATTGTAATTGAAGAAGGAGCTGGAACGAAATCAAATTTTCCAGATCGAGAATATTCCGAAGTAGGTGCAGAAATAGCGTATAGCAGAGAAGCTGTTTTCAAAGCAGATGTCATTATCAAAGTAGCGCCACCTACTTTAGAAGAACTAGAACTTTTTCATCCGAATCAAATTCTGATGTCACCATTGACATTGCCAGTCATAACTGCAGATTATATCCACAAGCTTCGTCAAAAAAGAGTTATAGCATTAGCGATGGAATATATTCAAGATGAGATTGGCTCGTTTCCTGTTGTTAGAATTTTGAGTGAAATTGCTGGGATGAGTGCAATGTTGACTGCGGCGGAATTATTATCTTCTTCTTCTGGTGGTAAAGGTACGCTACTCGGTGGTGTTTCTGGAGTACCATCTGCCAAAGTTGTTATCTTAGGTGCAGGTGTTGTTGCGGAATTTGCAACCCGAACAGCAATTGGGCTAGGAGCGGATGTAAGAATTTTTGATAATAATATTTACAAATTAATGCGGCTTCAAAATCAATTGGGAAGACAACTGTTTACTTCTGCGATTGATCCTGTTAGATTAAAAGAAGAATTGTTGACGGCGGATGTTGCAATAGGTGCAATCCACTCAAAATCGGGTAGAGCACCGATGGTTGTAAGTGAGGAAATTGTCGCAGAAATGAAACCAGGATCTGTCATTGTTGATGTTAGTATCGATCAAGGTGGATGCTTTGCAACTTCGGAAGTTACCACACACAAAAATCCAACTTTTACCAAATACGATGTTATCCATTATTGTGTTCCTAATATTGCGTCCAAAGTTTCTAGAACCGCATCTGTCGCTGTTAGTAATATTATAACACCAATTTTATTGAAGGCAAGTGGAATTGGAAGTATCGAACGTTTGATAACCCAACAAGCTGGATTGAGAAACGGAGTTTATACTTACAAAGGATGTCTTACAAATGACTATTTGGGTGAACGTTTCAAAATCAAAACAACCAATCTAGATTTACTAATCACTTCAAGTCTTTAATAGCCAAGTCTTTCAACTTTAACTTATTGAATTTGAGTTAAAAAAGCCCCACTAAAATTTTTTCAAAAGTATTAAGATATAAGGAAAATATTTAATATTTTTAAGGTTTGGTCAAACACATACTATCCAAGGGCAGCTCTGCCGAGAAGACTATACAAATTGTTTTTATCAGAAAGGGAATTTATTAACTGAAAAGGAGGAAGTAAAGTTGAGCGATTTATGTCCGAGTTATACACGTACAAGGAAATAATAAAGAAAGAAGAGGTTCATTTAGATCACCGCCGAAGAAAATTATTTGGGGATAGTGAACCTATGGCTCGTGATACCAAGTTTGGGATTGCGTTATCGGGAGGTGGTATTCGGTCTGCAACAATTTGTCAAGGTTTTCTAAAAACCTTAAACCAATATGGTGTTTTGAAAAGAGCAGATTATCTTTCCACCGTTTCAGGAGGAGGCTTTACGGGCGCCTATATTCATTCCACTTTAGATCATACTGGCAGTTACGACGAACTTTTCAAAGATGAGCATATTGAATATATGCGTTCGAGAGGCGAGTATTTGATTCCAGGAAAAGGCTTGGCTAAGTTATGGAATCGACTAATTTTGTTTGTTGGTTTTATGGTCAGTTTAGTGATGTCTTGGATTAGTCCTGCTATTATCTGTTTATTGGTGTACGGTACTTACATATTAGTAAGTGAAGTGTTACCGATTGATGAGTTTGAATATCTGAAAAACAAAAAAGTTGTTTTAAATTATGCGATGCCCGTCGTCATTGGAGTATTCGTTTTACATTTCTTTCTCAACATCATATTCAATTTTAACCTTAAATTATCCAACATTTTCAACAAGATAGAAACGGCGATTGTTGGAGCGATAGGTGTAGCGTTTTTGGCGGTGTTCGTTGCAAGTTTTCAAATAGAATCAATTGATATCACTAAGGTTTCTTATTTTTTAGTTGGAGGAATTGTGCTGATATTGTTAGGCTTTTTGACAAATCCCAATGCTTTAAGTTTTCATAGATATTACCGAAATAAGCTGGCGGACACCTTTATGAAATTTACAGGAGAGAGTAAAAATATAAAATTGAAGGACTTATATGTTGAAAAATATTTGTCTCCATATCCATTGATCAATACTTGTCTCAATCTTCAAAATTCGAATGACACCAAGTTTAAAGGCATTAAGACCAATGACTACTTCCTTTTATCTCCGTTATTTTGTGGATCGAAATTGACAAAATACGTGGAAACCAAAAATTCTGATGGATATGATGAAATGACTTTACCAGCAGCTACCACCATTTCAGCAGCAGCCATCAATCCTGGAATGGGGATGTACTCTAATAAAATACTCAGTTTCTTTACGACTGTTTTCAATGCAAGATTAGGTTATTGGACTAGAAATCCAATTAAGATGAAACGAAGTAAGTTGATATGGTGGCCAGTTTATTTTTTCAAAGAATTGTTTTCAAAAATTGGGACTGATAACCAAATGCTTAATATTTCTGATGGAGGACATATTGAGAATTTAGGTGTCATGGAGTTGTTGAGAAGAAAGTGTCGATTGATTATTTCTTTGGATGCCACTGCCGATCCAGATTATAGTTTTGTTGATTTTACAAACCTGTGTGTTCGTGCTAGAAACGAATTAGGAATGGAAATTCGATTTCGAAGAGGATTTACACCTGAAGATACCATTCGACCAAATCCATCACACGGTTATTCAAAAAGAAGATTTGCGATTGCGGATGTCTATCAATTATGGGAAGAAGTAGATGAGTACGATAGTGAAGGAAATGTAATTGAAGTGTTAAAACATTATGACAATAAAAAGGTAGGGACTTTAGTTTATATCAAGTCAGCAGTTACGGCTCCAGAAGGGAAGCCGGTGATTCGTGAAAAAACAAGTTTGAAGTACGCTACTTATAAATATAAAATTTATCATCCTTCATTTCCACATGAGTCTACGTCAGATCAATTTTTCGATCCGACCCAATGGGAATCCTATTATCAACTAGGGCAATATATGGCAGCAGAAGTTTTGGATGTTCCTAATTTTAATTCATACGAGCAGTCAAGTAGTAAACCTTCACCTTTTACTTTGCAACAACTTTTCAATAAGTTCGACCACGGAAAACCATTGTTTCAAGTCAAAGAAAAAGTGGCAGAACAACGTCCCGTTGTTGAGGAGGAAACTTCATTCCCTTCTCGGATACCGTCGAGACTAGGTCGTGCGCCAATGGATACGATTCAGCATATGCAACGCATGGAACATCCGGAAACACCAATTATACCAATTCATCCTCCAGGTGAAATTCGTTCTTCAACAGTAGCAGATGAGGATGAGTTATCTTTAGACGAATACAATGAAAAGGTAGAACCTTATGAAGAAGTGGATAAGGATGTAAAGTATGAGATGTAGATGAAAATAATGTAGGAGCGTTGCACTGCAACGCTCCTACATTATTTTCATACCTTCACCCAATTTGAATATCCAAAAATATCTTTTCCACCATTCAGCAAATTTTCAAGCTTTGTCAATAACTGATATTTCAGTTGTTCATGTTTCATCTTTGGACGATTCAAGTTGGCAGATTTCGAATAGTTTAATTTGTGTTGCCAATCCAACTTAGCGATAAAATCTTTCATCACCGCTGGATGTGTTCCTTCGAAAATTGGAATATTTCCTAATGCTCCGTAGTCAAACTCATTTGGTTTTAATTGGTATTGAGATGCTGTTTTGGCAGTTCCATGATACATCGAATCCATTGCTTTCTTCTTTGACTGCATCAATTCCAGTGGTCGGACCCAGCCGTAGTGATATATATAAGGTGTAAATTCTACAACGTTCAACTTTTGATTGTCATTTTTTCGAAAAGACTGTGCATCTTTAATAGAATGGATACCTACATTATTTCGAACAATTCTAATTTCATTTTTGTACCAACCATGAACGGGTAAGTAATGTTCATAATCTCCAAAAAAATGATTGTATTGAAAAAGGAAGCCATCTACCTTTGGATTGTCTAGATATTTTTCGCAATTTTTTACAATGATATCTAAGTCCTTTTCATGAACGACTTCATCGGCTTGTAAATAAAAACACCAATCTCCTTTGCACTGGGACAAAGCAAAAGTTGTTTCATTAGCATAAATTTTTCCATCTACAAAATTAGATTCGGACCATACTCGATTGATGATTTTTATTTTGTTAGATTCAATCGACTCTATGAGTTCACGGGTTTGATCACCCTCATCATTGTCACCAAGTGCTACTACAAATTCATCCACAATTGGCAATATAGATTCAATAGATGCTTTGATCGGAAAGTAGTATTTATCCGCATTTCTTACCATGGTGAAGCCGCTAATTGTCATTTTGTAAAAATAGGATTTTTGGTTGAGAGGACCTCTTGTTTCTTAAGCACCCTTTTGCCTCTTGGCATTTTCTCCTACAATTATGGGAAAACAGTTCAATTAAAAATTCGATTTTTCAATTCATTTCAAATAAGACGGCTGATAAAATGTGAATTATAAATACAATAGGTCAAATATGAATACCACTTTTAATTATTACTGTTTTCCCATTTTCAAAGAGAAAATGTCGATAGATAAAAGTGGTACCACCACCACAAGTCGACAAAAACAACCTCTTCGTCGAGAATCACACAGTACTAGGTTAAATTATACTACTATGTATTGCATAGTACTATATTTTGTTTTATATTTGAAGTATGAAGATAGAAAACACAAAAGCTCAGATGAGGAAAGGCATATTAGAACTATGCATACTTTCTATCATTGCAGAGCAGGAGTCGTATCCATCTGATATTATTGGCAAGCTCAAAGAAAGTGAACTAATAGTAGTCGAAGGAACACTATATCCTTTATTGACACGATTGAAAAATGCAGGATTGCTTCATTATAATTGGAAAGAATCACATAAAGGACCTCCAAGAAAATATTATCAATTAACAGAGGAAGGACATAATTTTTTAAACGAATTAATTGGCACTTGGTCGACATTGGTCAAGGCAGTCGAACTAACTACGAAAAACGTAATATCAAATGAATAAGATTATCAACGTAAACTTAGGTGGCTATCCATTTACAATTGATGAAGACGCATATGCGCATCTCAAGGGATATCTAAACACGATTCACACGCATTTCAAACAGTCGGAAGGCTATGATGAAATCACAGGGGACATTGAATCTAGAATGGCAGAATTATTTTCTGATCAAATGAAAGGTAGTAAAATCATTAGTCTTCAATCAGTAAAAGATGTCATCAAAGTGATGGGAACGCCTGAAGATTTTGGAGCGGCACCGATCAATGAAACGTATGATTCAAACAATGCTTATACGACCACGAAAAATGGGAAACCAGCGAAACGTTTCTTTAGAGATTCAGAAGATAAAATTTTAGGTGGTGTAGCTTCTGGAATGTCAGCATATTTTGGAATCAAAGATCCGCTTTGGTTACGTCTTGGTTTTTTAATTGCTTTTATTTCTGGATTTGGAATATTAGTATACATCGTGTTATGGATATTGGCTCCAGAGACTGCTTCTGCTGCAGATCGTTTGGCGATGAGAGGGGAGCCAATAAATATTAATAATATTGCGAAGACTGTTGAAGATGAAATCGATGGAGTAGGAGAGCGATTATCGAATCTCACACATAAATTTGACGGAAAAAAAAAGTCCAGACCGGAGCGAGTGAACTTAGGGTTCTCATTCAGAAAGGGTTCACACTCTTAGGATCTGTAGTTAGAGGGATTTTTAATTTAATTCCACAAATATTAAGACCTTTACTCAAAGTTGCAGGAGTCTTTTTATTACTTGGAGTTGTTGTACTTTGGTTAGCACTTTTGACAGGGTCGATGGTTTCTTTTCCGTACACTAGTTTTATTTTGCCAGATGCATCTTGGACTAGTTATTTAGGATTTGGTAATTTATTTTTCATAATTTCTATTCCAGTTGTTATTGTGTTGTTATATTTTTGGAAATACACCACTAAAAATATGATTCCGAATTGGGCAAAAACATCTCTAAGTTTATTTTGGTTGGTAAATTTAATCTCAATGAGTATGTTGGGAGGATATGTTGGTAGACAATTCATGACCGGCAATTCAATTTCAGAAACTCAGATTTTAAATATTGAATCAGATACCTTAAAGTTAGGATTGAGTGGTTCATTAATAGGAAGTGACAGATTCATGTCTTTGAAAGGAAACGGTTCTGAGTTAAATCTTTATGGAAAAGACTTAGTTTCAAGTAATGTAAGATTGGATATACTTCAAAGTAACACCAAAGATTTTGAGTTAGAAAGACATTTTACAAGTCGAGGATCTGATTTGCGAGACTCCGAAATTCATGCAGATCAGATAGAGTACAACTTTTCTTTTGCTAACAATGCGCTTTACATGTCACCAGATTTCTTAATTAGAAATGGGAAAAAATGGCGCAATCAAAAAGTTCACTTCGTCCTAAAAGTACCAAGAGGAAAAAATGTGGATTTACCAGATGATATTTCTAGAATTCTTAACACCATAGATGCAGATTGGGATCGTAGAAAACGAAGATTTCAATATGGTGGTAATATTTGGAAGATGGAAGAAAATGGATTGATTTGTCCGAAATGTGAAGAAGAAAAGGAAAAGAAGAAGTCTACTAAGTCGGAGAATTTGTCTTAATTTTCTGTAAGAAAATTCAGGAATTAAAAATTTAAAATAGGACGCCCATTACGTATGTACACGTAATGGGCGTCTTATTTTAAATTCTACATTTTTCATTCATAATTTTTCAAATGTTGGATTCATTTTTGCAATAATAATATCTATCCGCTTGGATAAGAGGATTTTATTCAGAATTCTCACAAATCTTATCAACCATTAAATATAATTTTTATGAAAAATTATGTGATAAAAACTGGTGAAGCGCGAATAGGTGAAGATAGTGTTAGTCAACCATCTTTAGAAGAGCAAGAATTTGAAATTCAAAATATTGCTACTCAAGAATCGATTGCTGAAGAAATTATAATTGAAGAATCAGCTGTTGAGGAAAAGGAAGCAAGCATTGAAAAGACTGAGGATAATCTAGTAGTTGACCTACGTCGACCTGGGTTGATAAGATTGATGATCGGTTTGACAATCGCAAGTGTTGCTTCCAATTTAATTATAGCAGGAGATCCAAGATTTTATGGTTTATTAACTGTTGGGTTTATTTGGATCGTTATTGGATTTAAAAAGTTTTTATTTCCAGAACGACAGTAGGAACGTTCCTACTGCAACGTTCCTACTGTCTATTTTATGCTTCCATTTCTTTTCCAAGATATGCCAACTTCGAACCAGCCTCAATTTCCACATTTTCAAAATTTGCAGGAATCATTCTAAATTTACCTTCTGCATTTAACAAAAAGATAGGAATAGATTGATCAATTCCGTTTATCCGAGACATGGTCTCAACAAAATGACCTTGGTCCTCAATTGCAATTTCATGCATGGACGGATAATCACGAGCTGCTTCAATCAAATTGATATAATCATCTTTTGGTGAAAACAAACTCATGTCAGAAATATCGGAAGGTGCTTTCTTCATCTCATCTGAAGAAATCAAACGGAAATTTCCTTGTTCCCCATATGTTTTTTGATACTTGTTGCAAACGAAATTATTGACATCTGTACTTCCAGTCATCGCCATTAAATACCCGACATCAGTCAATGAAATATTGTCTTCTAATACATCGGTATAAACATTGGCAGTGAAAGCTTCCAAGCCCATGTTCTTTGCATTTTTAATGTTAGAAACATTGCTATCCAATAAAACAACATGTGTATCATTGTCTTGTAAATACTTTGCAATTAATCTAGAAGCTTGATGTGCTCCCACAATCATTACACCATCAGAAGAGTCTTGAGTGACTTTCAAAATTCTCGCCATCATCCTTGCAGTAGTTGCATTCAACAATACAGTACCTAATACAATCATGAAAACTAACGGAGTAATATACTCAGCTCCAGGCACACCTGCTTGCAATAATTTGATACCAAATAAAGAAGCAATACCGGCCGCTACAATTCCTCGAGGTCCTACCCAAGAAATAAATAATTTATCATTGGTAGTCAAATCAGATCCTCCCGTACTCGCGAATACTCCCAATGGTCTGATTAATAAAATAACGACCAAAAATAAAATCAAAACTCTGAAATCTAATAATAACTCTAGATGCTCAATGGTAATGTTGGCGGATAATAAAATGAAGAGAATAGAAATCAACAAGACACTCAAGGATTCTTTAAAGTCCAATATTTCTTTCAAATGCGGGACATCTAAATTCCCCATGACCATTCCCATCACTACAACAGATAACAATCCAGATTCGTGTACCAACAAATCAGATCCTACAAAAACTGCTAATACAAAAGCAAGTGTCACAACATTCAGTAAGTAATGTGGAATTTTATCATTCTTAATTAACCAATACAGTAAATAACCAATTGCAATTCCGACTGTAAATCCAATTATTAGAATTTTTCCAAAGGCCAATAATGCATGTGAAGTAAATCCCTCCCCACTAGTAATAATGAAGTCATAAACCAAAACGGCTGCTAATGCACCAATCGGATCAATCAATATTCCTTCCCACTTTAATATATTGGCAACGCTTTTTTTCAATGGTACATTTCTAAGAATCGGCGCAATCACGGTTGGTCCAGTAACGATAATTAATCCACCAAAAAGAAAAGAGATATCCCAAGGCAATCCCATAATAAAATGAGCAGCCAGTCCGGCACCTAAAAAAGTAATCAATGAACCAACACTAATTAATTTTCCAATAGAACCACCAATTCCTTTTATCTCAGATCGCTTCAAAGTAAGCCCTCCTTCAAACAATATAATTCCGATGGCTAACGAAACAAAGTAAAACAACAATTGACCTGGGAATAAAAAACTACATTCAGAACCTGCGACTTGTTGTGGCATGATCCACTTACAACCATCAGGAGTAAAATAAGTAGAAATCGGACCGACTAACAAACCAATTAAAATCAATGGTAAAATCGAAGGAACTTTCGTTCGCCACGCGACCCATTGGGCTAAAATTCCTAAAACGATAATGGCTGCTAATTGTAACATGTATTGTGTGTGTACTTTGTGAATTTGTTTGTGAGAACAAATGATACCAACTAATATTCTAAATCGACTATGAAAACATTAAATGGTATTAGTAAATTTTCTCATGTAAAAACACATAAAAATAATCCTTTGGCACAAGATTTTTGAAGTAAATGGAGCTTAATTTATTGGAATTTTCAAAAAATTAAAGCAGATAAGCATAAATAAAAAATACCAATCGGTATTTTTTATAATAAAACTGTATATTGTAATCAATATGGGAAATAAATCAGACGAAACTAAAGCATATATCTTGGAAAAAGTAGCACCTATTTTCAATAGCAAAGGGTATGTTGGAACGAGTTTGTCTGACTTAACAGAAGCGACTGGATTGACCAAAGGAGCAATCTATTGCAATTTCAAAAACAAAGAAGACCTAGCTGTCAAAGCGTTTAAGTATAACGTAAAATTAGTGTTATTTCCAATTGCAATTGAGATAACTAAATACGAAAATGCCCTAGATAAATTATATGCCGTAACCAATTTTTATAGAGTATATTATCCGATTGCAAAAGAACGTGGAGGTTGTCCCATATTAAATGTGGGTGTTGATACCAACAGTGTAAATCCGTTATTGTTCAAAACGGTAAAAGAAGTGTCGAAAAGAACGATGCAAAGTATCATTGATATTATTCAATTTGGAATTTCAAGAAAAGAGATCAGAGCAGATATTGATGTTAACAAAATTGCTAATAATTTTTACTGCATAATTGAAGGAGGCGTTTTTATGTCTTTCATGAATAGGAATCCTCTTTTTTTGGCCAACATTTGTGATCACATTGACAAACATATAATAGACGTAATTAAGAAATAATTTTTTTTCACCAGTTACATACCGATTGGTATTTTTTAATCCTCAAAATTATCATTATGACAAATACAGCAATCATTTCAAAATTCAAAGATTCACATGATGCATTCATTAACTACATTGATTCTTTGTCAGAACCTGAATTCATGCATTCACATAACAATGAAAAGTGGAATGCCGGTCAACAAATGAATCATATCGGAATGAGTCTTGGAGCACTCAAAAAAGGAATGAACCTACCTAAATTGGCACTCAAAGTGACTTTTGGAACGACCAATGAACCTTCTAAATCTTATGACGAAGTTGTAAAAAAATATACGGACCGGTTAAAAGAGCCTTATGATATTACAGGTTCCAAATTTGATCCTTCAATAATAGAGTTTAAAGACAAAGCAGCAGGAATAGAACGGTTTAAATCAACTGCATCGAAGCTTGTTCAGGCCTATCAAAAATTTTCAGATAAGGATGCTGAAAAGTATGTGCTACCACATCCATTGATTGGAAATTTATCGATGAAGGAGTTTATGTTGTTTGATATTTTTCATGTTGAACATCATCACAAGAGGACGCAAGAATATTTGGAGTCATATCAATATTGAGCCAGTGATTTACCACTAAGACACTAAGAAGGTAAGAAGCATTAAGGACTTTGGTTTTGATTAGTTTTTTGCTAGTTGCTTTTGGCGTCTTGCTAAAGATGCTTATCAACTTAGTTTCTTTTGATCTCGACAATTGTCGGCTTCCCAAAGTAACCACAAAATAGTAGTGGGAAAATTCCGCATCTATTTCGTAATTTCGCACCTCAATTGAGCAAAGACAAATCATGGGATTCAAAGAGGAAATAAATAGACGAAGAACATTTGGAATCGTAAGTCATCCGGATGCTGGAAAGACAACACTTACTGAAAAATTACTCCTGTTTGGTGGTGCTATCCAAATTGCAGGAGCAGTCAAGTCCAACAAAATCAAAAAAACCGCCACTTCGGATTTCATGGAGATCGAAAAACAGAGAGGGATTTCTGTTGCAACTTCTGTGATGGCTTTTGATTATCGAGGATTCAAAGTCAATATACTAGATACACCTGGTCACAAAGATTTTGCTGAAGATACCTTCCGTACTTTGACAGCAGTGGATTCTGTAATTGTAGTGATTGATGTAGCAAAAGGTGTCGAGCCACAGACTGAAAAACTAGTGGAAGTTTGTAGAATGCGTAAAACACCAATCATTGTTTTTATCAATAAATTGGATCGAGAAGGAAAAGACGGAGAAGATTTGTTGGATGAAATAGAATTGAAACTAAAATTGAACGTGAGGCCTTTGAGTTGGCCAATCGGAATGGGACAGCGATTCAAGGGTGTATATAATATGTACGAAAAACAATTGAATCTTTTTAGTGCGCATGGAAAGCAAGCAAAAGAAGATGTGATTGAGTTTAAAGATTTAGCAGATCCACAATTGCAAGAAATAATCGGCGAAGAAGCTGCTCAAGAATTAAGAAGTGAAGTTGAAATGATTGAAGGTGTTTATCCTGAATTCACAAGAGAAGCTTATTTGAGTGGAGAACTCAGTCCAGTATTTTTTGGTAGTGCCATTAACAACTTTGGTGTAAAAGAATTGTTGGATTGTTTTGTAGAAATTGCACCATCACCACTAGCGAGAGTCACCGAAGAAAGAGAAGTAAAACCAGATGAAGATAAATTCGCAGGTTTTGTTTTTAAAATTCACGCCAACATCGACCCCAAACACAGAGATAGGATTGCTTTTCTAAGAATCTGTTCTGGAACGTTTAAAAGAAATACCAACTACCTACATATTCGCCAAGACAAGAAAATGAAGTTCTCTAATCCAACTTCATTTATGGCCGCCAAAAAAGAAGTAGTGGATGAAGCATTTCCAGGAGACATCGTTGGTCTGTACGACTCTGGAAATTTCAAAATAGGAGATACATTAACGGAAGGAGAAAAGTTACACTTTAAAGGAATCCCAAGTTTCTCTCCAGAACAATTCCGATATGTCAACAATGCAGACCCGATGAAGTCCAAACAATTGGCAAAAGGTCTAACCCAACTAATGGATGAAGGAGTTGCACAACTTTTCACCAAAGAAATGAACGGCCGAAAAGTAATAGGAACAGTAGGAGCCCTACAATTCGAAGTTATTCAATATCGTCTAAAACATGAGTACGGCGCCAGCTGTTCTTACGAACCCATCAACTTGCATAAGGCTTGTTGGATTAGTTGTGATGATGATGTTGCTCTGAAAGAATTTTTGAAAAAGCGAAATCGGGATATGGCCAAGGATAAGGATGGGAAATACGTTTTCTTTGCGGAGTCTGCTTGGACTTTGAAGATGGCTCAGGAGAATTTTCCTAAGGTTGAGTTTCATTTTATTTCGGAGTTTGAGTAGAGGATTTTAACACTAAGGCACTAAGAAACACAATACTATACAACAATTACAACCTTACATTCCCGTCTCAGAAAAATAATTTCAAAATTTTCCAACAAAACATTTGGATTCTCGTTTTTTTTTAGAATTACACTGTTATTAAAACCCCGCATCTACTTTAGTCGAAAAGAACAACTCCTGTTGTTTAAGAGCGTTTTTGACTGGAGCAAATTTACAGCTTGTTATACACAAAATGGATAGGTGATTATACCTGTCTTATCAATGGATTTTATTTCATTGAAGTATATGGATATGCTTCAATTGAATATGTAATGTTATTGTTTGGCCAACAATTGTAAAAGGATGTTGACTGCCTTCCTTATAGTTAAAATGGTGGTTGTTGTTAAAATCAAAAACTTAAAAAATGAAGAAAATTTGTTTAGGCTCCGCTCGAGCTGTTAGCCAACTTAAAATGAACTATACGGTCGAATATGGGTTATTTTCGCCTGCCCTAAATAAAGCGAATTCATTTCAAAAATAAAAATTTATGAAAAAATCAATTGTTTTTTTTTAGCATGTGTGCTAAGTGTTGCATTTTACAGTGGATGTAATAAGCATGAGGAAATATTAACTGAACAAAAGAATAAAGAACCGGTCTCAAAAGATGAACTCCTAGAAGTCTTATATGGGGATGACATGAACATAACCTTTATTAAGGGAAATTATATTGACGATGTAATTGATGAATTATTGAATCCTATAGAAAAAGAGGATTGGATTATTTGGGCGGCTTCCAGAAATGATTCTCCCTATGGAGTTCATGTTAAAAAGGTCTTTCATAAATTTAGAAATGAAAAAGGAGTTTCTTTTATCGAAAGTGATTTTAATAAGCATAAGTTAAAAGCCTATTACGAATTAACTCAGTTATTACATACTGAACAGCTCATGCGCCAATCAGGTCCAGACGACTGCTATCCACCTCAATGTGGTGGTTTTATTAATGTTCCTTCCACTGAACCTTTCGATCTTATCACAGGAAATAACAATCCCAATTGTATTATTTACGATGATTGGGTCACAGATCCTAATAAGAAAATTATAATATCTCTAAGATATGTAGATGAAAATTATTTTACCGTACGAAGACTAGAAGATGTTGATTGTAGGAACGATATCTGCGGAACTAGATTTGATTGGATAACTAATGAGTTCGTTCCTGAATACGATTGTAAAACAGCCTATCAGTTTTCATTTAAAGACGTCGGTACTGATAACAGTGTGTTCGACAAATTTTGGAATAATACCCCTTTTTATTGGTATATTGAAGATATGGTTTATCGAAATGCGTTTGATTTATCCCAGTATCCTCCTGGTTCCACCCTTCCCTTTGGTGTGGAGGTAGCTGAGTGTGGTTTAATACCGGGAATGTCGGGAAAAGACAAGCAAGCAATGCTCACTACAAAAGGACAAAAGGGGCAATTCAATTCATTTGAAATTGGTCAATTTGCTCAAGTTCTAGAATACGGAAGGCATAATATTGCAATGTTGGCGGCTTTTGGAAGTAGTGGTTGTCCAAACCAAGCTTACATGGATAAAGTTTATTTTTGGTATGAAGCAGCAGCTCTGACTACTAATTCAGGTATAAATGAATAACAAATTAGTCTATTTTTGTCTTTCTATTTTGGTAGCAATAATTCCTTGTAATGGAATTATTGCTACCCACATTTATGGTGGAGATTTTTCATATAAATGTCTGGGAACAGGTAGCGATCCTAATTCTAGGATTTTTAATATTAAATACAATATGTTTATTGATTGTCATGAAACTAATAATCCAGACTTGATCGTTGCAAATATGTTCGAAAACGGTTCTCAAGAATTATTCCCCTTGTTCCTTGACTCGACCATTTTGGTGCAAGAAATAGATTATAGTTGTACGGAAATTCAATCTCAGTTTTGCTTCAATCAGTTGATTTATTCAGGTCAAATTGAACTTTTGGAAAACAATTTTGATACTCATTTATATTTTCAACTCTGCTGCCGAACGGAAATTTTGGAAAATATAGAATCTTCAGCGGATGGTGTAGGTTTTACTCATTTGATAACAATTACTCCATTTGCAAAAGAAACTTGTAACACAAGCCCTTTTTTTGAAAACTCTACGCCAGCAACCTTTTGTAAAGATGAAATCTTTCAATTATCACAACATGCCATTGACCTTGATGGAGATCAGTTGATTTATGAATTTTATACACCATTAAATTTTGAAGAAGCTGATATCCCTCCTGATTTTAGCACAGTTTCATACGATTTACCTCAATTCAGTACGCAGTCGCCTTTGGGAGATGAAGTGCTATCATTAAATGCATTTACAGGTCTTCTCTCAGGTAGTCCGAATTTAGCAGGTTCATTTTTAATCGGTATTTGTGTTAAGGAATATAGAAATGGTGTGCTTTTGAGTAAGACTTTAAGAGATATTCAATTAAATATAGTGGATTGCGAACCGTTTGTTACTGCAAATATACAATCAAATGAAATTCTGCAAGATGATACTCATATAATTACCGTCTGCAATGATCAAACCGTGACTTTTGAAAATCTCAGCACTCAGCAAGTAAATATCTCGAACGTTCTTTGGTCATTTAATATGGAGTCAAATGTGGTGACATATACTGATTGGAATCCAGTTGTAAATTTCGAAGAACCAGGATCTTTCAATGGAAATCTTATAATAAATCCAAACCAAGAATGTTCAGATACTTTAAACTTTGTGGTTAATGTTGTTGGAGCTGTCATTTCTGAATTTACAGCCTCATACGACACTTGCATTGGAGGCCCAGTATCATTTTCTAACAATTCATTTTCATTAGGTAGCGATTTGGATTTATTTGATTGGAATTTTGGGGATGGGACTATCGGTGATACAAAAGAACCTGAAAAAATCTATGATTCACCAGATGCTTTTGAAGTGCAATTGAAAGTAATTGATGAATTTGGTTGTACTGATAGTGTAAGTACTTTTATTAACTGGCAACCTGCGCCAGCAATCATTATTATTTCGCCTGAAGAAGTAGCAAATTGTTCGCCACTTACTACAACGTTTACAAATTTATCTTGGCCAATTGATACTACTTATAGATTGGAATGGGACTTTGGGGATGGGACTTTGACTTACGATGAACTTAGTCCAATGCATACTTATTGGCAAGAAGGGGTATATGATGTTTCTGTTTCTGTTCAATCTCCAATTGGCTGTATTGCTGATACAACCTTTCAAAATTTAATGCTTGTTGAAAAACCACCTGAGGCTGACTTCATCTTTAAGCCTGAAGCTATCACACAATTAAATTCAACGATAACTATTACGGATTATTCACTGGATGCAATAACTTGGCAATGGTTATTTGATTCTATTGAATATAGCTATGTCGAAGAGCCTATATATATGTTTAAAGACACTGGATATCACACCATACGTTTAGTTGTTGCAGATATATATGGGTGCACAGATACGATGTTGCAGATTATTGATGTAATGCCCACAGTTACATATTTTCTACCAAATGCTTTCACTCCGAATGGAGATGGTGTTAATGATGTATTTGAGGCTAAAGGCTATATTGAAAGTTTGCAGGATTTTGACTTAAAAATATTTGATAGGTGGGGATCGATAATATTTTCTACCAGTAGTCCAACTTTCGAGTGGGATGGGTTTGACCCTAAAACAGGAAGGGAGTTGTCCCAAGGCGTGTACGTTTATATTACTTCCTATAGGACGACTAGAGGAGAGGAATTTCAAGATAAAGGATATGTAACCTTATTGCGTTGATGTTCGTGAGGTATTTTCATTCAAATTTTTATATAGTGAAGAATAAAAAACTGGATATCGATGTTTTCTAAGTAGTATTATTTTATAAAAAGCTAATAAGATCTGAATGTTGAAATATTTTTTACTCCTAATTTTTGTAACTCCGGCAAACCTATTATTCTGTCAGGTTGAAGAGCTTCCGTTGAGTAGGGAAGAATTGCTGGAAGTGCTTTTTTTAGAAAAAGATACAAATATAAATTACATCAAAGGTGTGTTTATAGATGATGCTATGAATAATTTACTTACCGTAGAAGATAGAGAGAAATGGTTGGTTTGGACATTTAGAAAAAACGGATCACATATAATGGCTAACTGTATTGAAGATTTTTATTTTGAATTTTTCGCTATTCATGGCTATCGATACGCAGACTGTACCCAACAAAATATTTGTAATGAAGCAAGTAAGAAATTCTTCTCATGCTATACAAAAGCCGAAGCAATTAGAAAAAAAACCATAGAAATATATCTCAAAGTATTTGATGAAACACTAAATCAGCGAAATGAAATAATTAATATTCTCAGAGAAAAGCAGCAGTTTTTTGATTCAAACCTTGATAGTTTGGATAGAGTCAATATTAATTTACAAAGAAAACAATATAAAACTTATGTTGTAGGTCGATTAAATTCTACAGACGAGGATGTTGACGAGATACTTGATGTTTATGCTGATTATCTTGGAGCCCCAAGTAGATCAGAGATTATGACTTACTATATTTGGATGCGACATCAAAAATATTCCTTTGACTTAAGTGCGATTCAAAAAATTCTTCAATCTCTTTTGAGTTCAAATACTAAGTCTGGTTTTGATCACACTGCTGTTATAAAAAAGTACGAAAAGGAAATATTAAGATTTTATAATTCTTTTATTCCATTGTTGATTGATTTTCAACTCGGAGTGAATGAAATCGAATCAGATTATTCAAATAATAATAAATCGTTTTTGCATTTCAAAAGAAACATTTCCTCAATAGAAGAAATTGATAGTTTTCTTGCTTTTTCTTTTTTAATCATAGATGTAGATTTTTACCTTCCAAATTAAAGTTCTCTTGTATACTTATACATCTCTGAAATTCTTTCAAAGAGAGGTTCTTTTTTCTTTTTTGCGAGTTTAGTTGCTTTTTAATTGTATCAAATAATTAAACAAGACGTTCGGAGTTAATAGTTAATAGAAGTATTCATGACCTTATTTATGCAGCAGGTCCACATGTTGTTCTAGACGATTGTGATAATGGATATTTATTCTCAGTAAGTGAAAATGTTGCTATATTTTATCCCCAATCCCCACCCAACATTTGTCTCAAAAAAAATTTACCTTTGCAGCCATTAAAATATAGACAAAATGGCACAAGACGACAAATTCAAAAAACTAGTTTCTCACTGTAAAGAATACGGATTCATCTTCCAATCAAGTGAAGTATATGATGGATTGGCGGCAGTATATGACTACGGACCTTATGGATCGGAACTGAAAAATAACATCAAACAATACTGGTGGAAATCAATGGTGCAAATGCACGAAAATATCGTAGGTATCGATGCTGCGATTTTTATGCATCCAAAAACTTGGAAAGCGTCTGGTCACGTCGATGCCTTCAATGATCCGATGATTGATAATAAGCAATCCAACAAACGCTATCGTGCGGATGTGTTGATTGAGAATTATATGGACAAAATTGAAGCAAAAATTAACAAAGAGATTACAAAAGCGAAAAAACGTTTTGGTGATGCCTTTGATGAAAAAGAATTTCGTTCTACCAATGGTCGTGTTTTAGAAAATGTGGCAAAGCATAAAGCAATTGCAGATCGATTGGCCAAAGCGATGACTGATGAAAACATGGCGGAATTGAAAACCATGATTGAAGAATTCGGAATCGCGTGTGAAGTTTCAGGTAGTAAAGAATGGACGGATGTTCGTCAATTCAACTTGATGTTTAATACCCAACTTGGAAATATTGCGGGTGAAGAAGGGAAGTTGTATTTACGTCCTGAAACCGCTCAAGGTATTTTTGTGAATTTCTTGAATGTTCAAAAAACTTCTCGTCAGAAATTACCTTTTGGTATAGCACAGATTGGAAAAGCGTTCCGTAATGAGATTGTTGCAAGACAGTTCATTTTCCGGATGAGAGAATTTGAGCAAATGGAAATGCAATTTTTCGTACAACCAAATACAGAAATGAAGTGGTATGAATACTGGAAAGAAAAGAGAATGGCTTGGCATGAAGCGATTGGTTCGCCAGCAGAAAAGTTGAGATGGCACGATCATGATAATTTGGCACATTATGCCAATGCAGCAGTTGATATTCAATTTGAATTTCCTTTTGGTTTCAAAGAATTAGAAGGGATACATTCACGTACTGATTTTGATTTGACACAACATCAAGAATTGTCAGGTCGTAAAATCCAATACTTCGATCCAGAGACGAAAGAAAATTATGTTCCTTTTGTAGTCGAAACTTCAATAGGTGTAGACAGAATGTTTTTGGCGATTATGAGTAATGCATTGCAAGAAGAAACGGTACCTGATGCGGATGGAAAAGATGCGACCAGAATTGTACTGAAATTACATCCTTCTATTGCTCCAGTAAAATGTGCCGTACTTCCTTTGGTGAAAAATAAACCAGAGTTAGTTGAAAAAGCAAGAAAGGTTTTTGATCGTTTGAAGATTGATTTCAATTGTCAATATGATGAAAAAGATGCCATCGGTCGTCGATACAGAAGACAAGATGCGATCGGTACTCCTTTTTGTGTAACGATTGATTTTGATTCTCTTGAAGATGATTCTGTAACAATACGTGAACGAGATACTTTGCAACAAAAGCGTGTGAAGATTGAAGAAGTTGCTGGGATTGTTTCTCAGGGGATTTCTATGTCGGAGTTGTTTGCTTAATTAGTATATTGACCGCTTTGCTTTTAGTAGTTAGATTTTAGACTGATTTGAGTTTAAATTATAATGCTCATTTTTATTCTACATGCTTATATGTCGAATGAAAATGAGCATTTTTTGTAGGTAGAAGAATCAGTCTATCATTTAAAAGAGTAGTGGTCTAGTATCTATCATCTAGAATTAAAACACCCGAACCCGAAACCCAACACTACAATTACCAAGATTAGGAAGACTTTCAAAATACCAAGTTTTATTTTCTATCGGTAAGTAATTAGGATCTTCGACAAAATTGAATGTCTGATAATATCCACTATAAACACTTGGTGTCCAACGAAGGTGTAAGTTGAATCGATGAGATAATTTAAACGAAAGCGCCGGAATGATTTTCAAAGCTGCACCAGAATTGGAAACTTGTGTTCCTTCTTCCCAATTATGGCCACGATAAAAACCTTCTAGTCCTAATCCAATGGAGAATAGTATTTTTGATCGAATAGGATCTCCGAAAATTTTTCCGAATTCATATCGACCTGCAAAACTGTTTGAATGAGATTGGCTTTCACTAATTTCTGGGGGAAGCGAAAAGTTTGGTACTTCCGCAAATCTGTTGACAATTTTAGAAAAAGTTTGTTTTCGAGTAAACCTTGTTAGAGAAAACTCATTATAAAAACCACTTTCTTTTACAAATTGAACACCTATTCCGCCATTGATATATGGTTCATGTTTAATAAAATTTGCCAACGTATCAACTTCGCCTCTAGAATAAGAAAATTGATGAGAAAGATCTTCACCTCCAGAATAAATATTGATTATTGGATTGACATAAATGGCTGATTTCTTTTTAGCTTTTTTGTTGATTTCACCATCGTCCGATTTTTTATTTTTCTTTTTTCTGAATGCTTTTTTAGAATCTCGTTTCCCAAGAATTTGGTGTCTATAATGAAGCTGAAAAGACAATGATGTTTGTAAAAATGAAGGGATAGAATAAGCCTTTTTCCTTTGCCTTTCTGTCAAAATAGGATTATCTGTTTTTACATTATGACGATTGAAATCAAAAATACTCGGAGACCACTTAAAATCTAAAAATCCTTTTTTAGAACATCGGTAAGAGATAGACGGTACGAATTCTAATTTCAGGCCGTATCTCAAATATCGTACAGGAAAGGAAGCACTTGTTGCAGGAAGTGTTTTGTTGTACCCAAAATATGGTGCTAGCCCACCTGCTATTCCGAAACGCAATTTGCTTTCATCAGATAAGTAAAAGTAAGTACCATATTCATACCGAAATGCAGTTTCAAAATTGGTGTTACGTTTTCCGCTTGTCGGTTCAATAATATTTCCTACCTCAAGAAAACGCCACTGAACTGATTCATCCTGTTGTAGTCGGAATTTAGAAATTGAAAATTCTGTGTATTTATTGTTTTTTTGAACCTTTTGAATACTGAAACCAATGCCAATCGTTTCACTTTCAGATCGAATGTTGCGTTGTAGCCCTGGGACTGTTGTGCCAAAATTATCCACCGGATCACTCTTGATAGAAGATTCTCCGTAAGAAAGGCTTTGATTCAAATCAGTATTGATGAAAGTGGAAATATAAATTTTTTGTCCTTTCTTTTTCTTGCGTTTTCTTCCTTGCCCATAGATGAGGCTAGTGGTGAAAAGTAGAATAAGTCCTAGCAGCAGTATTCGTTTCATTTCTCTTAGTTTTAATTGTTGTCCAATAGTGCTAAGACTTTATGGTAAATTTGATAACATTATAGTTGCAATATCGATTTGTTGTTCTTTTGTGAAATTTTCAAAGACGATTTCGAGAACGTGGTTTTCTTTGCGAATGATATAGGCATTAATGTTGGGATAATAAATTGCTTGTTCAAAAGCTGCTTCAGAAATGAATGCATCATTAGTAAAACTACTTACTTGGCTCAAATCATCAAACACATTACTTTGTGAATTTCGAAAACAATTCATCGTCCCGCTCATCACATATATTTCATCTGCTTCATCTGTAAATCCCATTTCACATTTCAATTCAGTAGCAAACATAGATTCAGTGTTATCCACACCAAATGTATTTGAGATAGGGAATGGTGTACTTCCACTAATTTCAATGAATTGTTCCATACTGATTAATGAACAAGGAGAAGGGAAATAGTTACACGCTTCTAAAGGCACAAAATATTCTTCCAATGTATCTTGTTGGCAACTAAGAAATAGAAATGGAATTATGAGTAAGGTTAATGTTTTCATATCCGTTTATTGTACACTTAAATTAGTGAAATTCATCGATAACTACTATAAAAAGAAATGATTTTTCAACAATGAATTTACTAAATCCTGAATAGTAGTATTTAAGTAGTCCTACCTAAGTATAATGGCAAGTTTATATGAAAACAGGACAAATAACTTGGAATATCCTTAATACTACTTTTGTTATTGAGTATAATTTTGGACTGATTATCATTCAAAGAGAAATGCTCATTTTTATTCGACATTGGCGTAGGTCAAATAAAAATGAGCATTATAAAAACCACGAGAATCAGTCTAAAATCTAAAAGCAAAGCGATCTAGATTCTAGCATCAAAAACATCTAAAAAATAAATTTTCCGTTTTTGTAAATCAACTCATCATCCGCAAAAATTTCTCCACCATTTTTCATATTCCCCAACATATCCCAGTGGACACTTGATTGATTCTTCCCACCGCATTGTGCATATGCCTGACCGATCGCCATGTGAATCGTGCCGCCCATCTTCTCATCAAACAACATGTTTTTGGTCAATCGAGTAATGTTGTAATTAGTACCGATAGCAGCTTCACCAAAACGACGCGTTCCTTTCAATTTGAAAATTTTATCTAAAAATTCTTTCCCATGTTTTGCTTCCCATTTTGTAACATAACCATCTTTGACCCACAACGTCACATCTTCCACTTCATGTCCCCAATAAATTGCTGGGAAAGAAAAATTGACAACCCCATTGACGGAATCATCAACTGGCGCCGTATAAACTTCACCGGATGGCATATTCGTTTGACCATCAGAGTTGATCCACGTTCTTCCTTTTGTTGAGAAAGTGATGTCGATTCCTTCACCTTTGTATTGGACTTTGGTGCGCTTATTTAGTAGGTCAACGATTTTTTGTTGGCTCTTACTCACTTTTTTCCATTCCTTGATCGGATCTTTTTTGAATAAATTACAAGCGGTGTAAACAAATTGTTGGTAATCTTCTAACGACATGCCTGCATTTTGAGCAGCTGCTAGAGTAGGGTATTGACAAAGACTTCTGCGAAGGTCACGAGTACCCGTTCTTTTGTAGTAAACTTTATTCAATGGCTTCAATGCTGCTGAACGAATTTTGGCTTTCTTCGGATCGCCATTCACTTCTTCTTTGAGATTGAAAGGTGCTCGGATATATAAATAACAATCAAATTTCTTAATCGCTTTTTCGTAGGAAGGAGAAATATATTTTAGTTGATTTCCTTTTGCTTCTTCTGTAAAAATTTTTCCTTGTTCTCTAAAAGTCAAATCTACTTCTACATTGGCACCTGCTCTGACTGCTTCTCGGTAGACTTCTCTTACGAGTGGTTCTGCGAGGGTTGTGGATTTAAGATAGAAGGAATCACCACGTTTGATTTCCAGGCAGTAGTGGACGATTAGGTTAGCGTATTTTTCTAAGATTGGATTCATTAAAATGATGTATGATTTATGATAGTTTTCTATCGAATGTATGATATGGATCGTTTAGACGTGAAGGATAATTGAGAACGATCCGCGAATGAACGATAATATCATACATCATAAATCATACATCAAATATCGACCTCGGTCGCTACCAGCGCTTAACCTGATACGGATACCGAGCCTCATATCCAGTCAGAACCATCGCCTTCAACTTCTCCCTAAAAGCAGCAATATTTTCTTTCTTCAAAGCAGAGATAAAAATATTATCATGTTCGTACTCATTTTTTAGACGATCCGCCAAACTACTTTCAATATCCTTTTTGGTTTCATCATCTACAAAATCATCAAAATATCTTTTGCGATATAAGTCCATTTTATTGAAAACAAAGAGGGTCGGTTTTTCACTAACCCCTAAATCATTTAAAGTCTTAGTGACTGTTTTAATTTGATCTTCATATTGCGGATGCGCGACATCTACGACATGTAACAATACATCTGCTTCACGTACTTCATCTAAAGTGGACTTAAAAGACTCTACTAAATGGTGTGGTAATTTTCTGATAAATCCAACGGTGTCAGATAGTAAAAAAGGCATACTTCCAAATACTACTTTTCGTACAGTTGTATCCAAAGTAGCAAATAATTTATCCTCTGCAAATACTTCCGACTTACTGATGATGTTCATCAAAGTAGACTTTCCGACATTAGTGTATCCAACAAGAGAAACACGGATTAGGTCGCCTCTGTTTTTGCGACGCGTCATGTTTTGCTTATCGATTTTTTCCAGATGCTCTTTTAACAATGCGATCTTATCACGAATGATACGTCTATCCGTCTCGATTTCCTTTTCACCAGGACCTCTCATTCCGATACCACCTCGTTGTCTTTCCAAGTGTGTCCAGAGACCACGAAGTCGAGGCAGCATATAATTCATCTGTGCGAGTTCGACTTGCTTTTTAGCTTGAGCAGTTTGGGCACGGTCTGCAAAAATGTCTAGAATCAAACCACTTCGATCTACGATTTTTACTTTCAGTTCTTCCTCTATGATATTGATTTGTTTACCGGTCAAGTCATCATCAAAAATCACCAAAGTTATATCTTCGTTCATTTCGATGTATTCTTTGATTTCTTGCAATTTTCCAGAGCCAACAAAAGTACGTCTATCTGGATGTTGCATTTTTTGAGTGAACTTCTTTTTTGCAACTGCTCCAGCAGTCAAAGCCAAAAATTCCAGTTCTGATAAAAATTCTTTGAGTTGTTCTTCAGTTTGGTCAGATGTAATCAAACCTACGAGTACAGCTTGTTCAATGGTTTTCTTAAGGCCTCGACCTTTTTTGTCTTGACCCAGGTTCCATTCGTTTGCCATATATTATCTTGCTTTTTTATACCTATTAATTTTCCAAATATATGCGATAATTGGAAAATTAATTGGTATTTTTTATCCAGTCAGCTGGATTTAATGTTGTTTTTTTTCGCCAAACTTCGAAGTGAAGTTCAGATTTATTGGAGTCAATATCAACAATCGCTTTGCCTAAAATAGTTCCTGCTTTTATTTTTTGCCCCTTCTTGACGAATACGACATCCAAGTTACTATAAACAGTGAAATATTCGCCATGTTTTATCATTACAGATTGACCACCACCTGCAGGGAGTTCAAAAACACGTTTAATTTCGCCATCAAATACGGCATAAATATCCGCTTTTTTTCTGGTTCTGAAATCTATACCACTATTTTCAATTTCAATTTTCCTTAAAGTAGGATGGGCTTGACGACCAAACCATTTTGTAATGATACCACTTTTCACCGGCCAAGGTAATCGACCTTTGTTCTTGCCGAAGGAGCCTGTGAGTGATAGGTAAGGTTTTGGAGCAGATGTCGAAGTTGCTTCTTGAACTTCATTTTGAATAATGGCTTCAACTACTCTTTTATGTTTTTTACGTTTTGTTTTTTTCTTTTTATAATTCTCTTTTAGGTTTTTATTATTCTTTTTCAGTGACTTCAATAATTTATTGATATCTCTTGATTCATTTTTTAGGATAGATAAATTCAGTTGCTGCTCTTGAATCAATTTTAATTTGGCATTTTTTTGATGGCCCAATAAATCTGATTTAGAAGTCAACATATTTTGAGTCTCGACGATTAGAGCAGTTTGTTTTTTGCGATAGTTGGTAAATTGACGGATATAATTCCATCTTTTAAAGGCATCATTAAAACTGTCAGCTGATAGGAAGAACAACCATTTTGAGTAAGTTAGTTTTTGACGTAATGCGAGTTTCATCATTTTGCCAAATTCATCTTCCAAAATCTGTATGTCATTTGTTAAAGATTGGATCACTTCATTAGTGCGTTCGATCGATTTCTCTGTAATTTCAATTTCCTTTTTCACAGTTTTAACAAGAGATTCACGCAGTTTGATTTGTTTTTTGAGTACATAATATTTATCCAAATTTGCTTGCTTATTATAGCCTGTACTTTCGTCAATAAAGGAAGAAGTAATCAATATTTCAGAAGCGATTGCATGGCGCTTTTCCTCCAGTTTGGATTTAATTTGAGCAAAAGAAGAAGTAGAAAAAAGGAAAAATACTAGAAATGAAAAACTGTTCAATAAAAAGAAATTTCTATTGATAACGTTCGTAGTGATCGGGGATTTTGAATCTGATAGATTTGGCAGTGTTGATCTCAATTTTTGAAAACTCTATTTCTGTGGAAATTTTACCGATTTCACGGCTTTCGACTTGGATGGAACGTTCTTTAGGGAAAAGTCCAAACCCATCGATATCCGTATAACCACTTTGTTGAACGGACAATTCGCGTTTTTGTTCTTTTTCTTCAAAATTCATTTGAGCTAATAAAAAAGTTGCTCCATCTAGCCAATATTTATTTTCCATTTGCCCATTATTAGCGGATAAAATGTAGTTTAAATCTTTGGTACTAGCTGATTTGTTATCCATAGTAATCACCACTGGATTTCCCAATAATAAATTTTGTAGTGTCTCGAAATTGGCCGGTAAACTATATCGATCTTCAATGTATTTGAAATCAGAAATAATGTAGTTTTTGTCCAATCTATTGATGATATAAATGGAGTCTTTAGTGATTTGAATACGTGCTGCCTCTACCCCTAATTTTTTAACATTCATCCAAATAACACTGTCTTTCCGCATCCTGATCGTTGTGGAAAATTTAATAGATTGATTTTGGTCTTTGAAAGAAATTTTGGCTTTTGAGCTGTACCATTCAGCATCCAACTTTTGGTTGTTCAGTTTTTTGATAAGAAATTTTGCTGATTTGGATTTGAGAGAATTTGCTGGATTTTTGGATGACTTGCAAGCATATGATAACAGGAGTATTGCGGAAAGTAGGAGTATTTGTAAGGGCTTAATGATAGCTGGATAAGTTTAAGCTGAAGTATATAAGATTAAGTTTAAAGGATCGTTGTTTCGTGAGCTAGTATAAAACTGGATAAGTTTAAGCTGAAGTATAAGATTAAGTTTAAACTAAAACTTCCGCTTAGACTTAAACTTCCGCTTAGACTTAAACTTATCAGAGACTCTTCTTATTAATCTTCTCCTGCAAATCTTTATTCTTACTCCCATTTTTCATAGCTGCTTTCCACTGATTGACTGCTTCGGCTACTTTTCCATTTGTAAACAGCAGGTCTCCGTAATATTCTAGTGCAGTTGGATCTTTAGGATTCATTTCCAATGCATCAGTCAAAGACTTTTCAGCTTTGTCATATTTCTTAGTCATGTAATAAGAACGACCAATTTTTGTCAAGATGTCCAATTTCAATCTTGGATTTTTGGCGGTCATCATCAATGCTTGTCTGAAAATGTTAATTGCATCCTTGTGATTATTCATTTCACTATTGGCAACACCATTGAAGTAGCATGCTTTTGCTTTGTTAGGAAATAGATCCATTGCGTCATTGGTGATGTTTAACAACGACTCCATATCATTTTGTTCGTGATAAATGTACATCAATTGTTCCCAAACAGTAAAAACGGTTTTGTCTAATTCAATCGTCTTTTTATATTTTGAAACCGCATCGTCTGTGTTTCCAGTATAATAAAGTAAGTCACCATAAATAGAGAATGACTTTGCTTCTTCAGGATGTACTTGCGATAGAATTTTTGCCAAATTCAAAGTAGCAACCTTTAACTCATCATCTTTTGTTTCCGCAACTTTATTAATGTATGGAAAAAGTTCTTTAATTTTTAGATCAATGTTTACATCTTGTTTTTCAAAAACAGGTATCAATGAAGTCAAATACATGATATCATTATTTCCTGTTTTATTTTTACCAGCAATGGCGATTTTAGCCTTTGCATTCTCAGGATCTAAATCGAGAATGGTGTTGTATGTTTCTGATGCCTTATCATCTTGACCTGTTTGTGTATAAAATCCAGCCAACAAGTGGTGGTATTCAACAGCGCGAGGAAAACGTTTGATCAACTTCTTTAATTCAGCTTCCGCTTTTTTCGGATTTCCTTGACCTAAATAGAGCGCATGCTTTTTACGGACTACTTCTTCTGTAACGCCAAACTTTTTTTCGTAATCATTATAAACCTTTATTCCCTTATCAATTTCTTTGGCACTGATCAAATGAAATGCCCATTTTGAATAAAAGAATTCACTTGTTGGATTGGCCTTAGAGAGATCTTCGTAGATGGAAGCCGCTTCTTTGTTCTTATTATTTTTGTGATACAAATCGGCGAGTAACATTTTGTACCACTCATTATTTGCATCCAAAGCACACGCCATTTTGATGGAGGTCAATGCTTTTTCATCTTTATCTAACACTTCATACAATCGAGCCATTTCGTAGGCCGCCGCATGATTGTTTTTATCTAATTTCAAAACTTCCTTATAAAGGACAATCGCTTCTTCGTATTTTCCTAGCAACTTATCTTTCGTTGCATCGATAAATATTTTTTGAATATTAACTTCTTCTTCAGGGACTGTTTTAGGTGCCTGTGCTTGCAAATTGTTGGACAACAATGTACAGACTAGAAGAAGGAAAAAGAATAGATATGTTTTGTAATTATTTATCATCCTGTGTATTTAGAATAATCGCCGACACTAATTTCGACTTTTTTACCCGAATATTCTACTTTATTCCCAATCATTGAATTAGAAAGGTTAACGTTTTGAACATTCGATTCATTCTGTATAACGCTATTACTGATCACCGTATTTTCAACAGTTGAATCTTTTCCTATAGAAACATGCGGTCCAACCACAGAATTTCTGATTATTGAGTTGGCTCCAATGTAGCAAGGTTGCAAAATAATTGAATTGTCAAGTACGACAGAAGGATCGACCATTGGTGTCTCTTTGTTAAAGTGTAACACTCTCTGGTTAGAATAGACAACTGCATCTTTATTCCCACAATCCAACCATTCTTCGATTACACCTGGCTTAAATTTCAATCCTTTTTGCTTCATGTTTTCTAAAGCATTGGTTAATTGAAATTCGCCCTTATCCTTGATATTGTTATCCAAAAGATATTGCAACTCTTTTTTCAAATTTTCTCCATCATTGAAGTAGTAAATACCAACGATAGCCATATCTGAAACAAAAGTTGGTGACTTCTCTACGAATTCTGTGATTACATTGTTATCATCTACATTGACAACACCGTAAGCAGAAGGATCTTCTACTTTTTGTACCCAAATAATTCCATCTTCTTTTGTGTTGAAATTGAAATCTGCTTTGAATAAAGTATCAGCGAATGCAACAATACAATTTCCGGACAAACTATCTGAAGCGCATAGAATTGCATGAGCGGTTCCTAATGGTTCGGTTTGACGATAGACAGATCCTTTGGCGCCTAAATTTTTAGCAATTTCTAACAAGTCTTTTTCAACTTGATCACCGAAGTCACCAGTAATAAAAGCAATTTCTTCAACTTTTTCTTTAACACCGTTTGCCAAATCTTCAACTAATCTTTGTACGATAGGTTTTCCAGCAACAGGGATTAAAGGTTTAGGGACAGTCAACGTATGAGGTCTTAATCTAGATCCTCTTCCAGCCATAGGTACGATTATCTTCATTTCTTTTTTAGTTTATGGTAAGTATAAAAGTATTATCAAATTTATTTTCCGGTACTCCCAAATCCGCCTGCTCCACGTCCTGTTGTTGTCAATTCTTCCACTATTTCCCATCTAACTACCTCGTATTTAGCAACTACCATTTGAGCTATACGTTCTTTGGGCTCAATTGTTTGAGATTCTTTAGATAGATTTATCATTATGACTTTAATTTCCCCCCTATAGTCACTATCGATTGTACCTGGTGTATTCACCAATGTGATCCCTTTTTTAATTGCCAACCCGCTACGAGGTCTAATTTGTGCTTCTACACCAACTGGTAAAGCCATGAAAAGACCGGTTGGTACTAGAGTTCTTTCTAGAGATTCTAGTGTAATCGGAGCTTCAATATTGGCTCTTAAATCCATTCCTGCGCTTCCTTCTGTTTCATATTTCGGCAAGTCATTTCCAGATTTATTAATAACGTTTACTATCATCGTATTATAAGTTTTAGTTTTTTAAAATATTTCAGTGATTGCTTGGGGCTCGTGTGTTGTTGCTTGAAGCGTCTCCGGTTCAGATGCTGGGTATTCAACAAGCTTCTGAAGCGGAGACGCTTCAAGCAACATACATCAAAAGCGGGGAGGCTTTAAGCAATCTTAATCAACCAACGTAATTTTCATCATGTTGGTTCTAAATTTTTTGTGAAGTGGCATACTACCCGTATTGATGATGTAATCTCCCTTTTTTACTTCCTTTGCTTTTTTGAGAATTTCTACCACATCTTCAACCGTCTCATCTGTTGATGTAAAACGATCATAATAATGTGTTTTGACACCCCAAACTAAATTGAGTGTTTGTAACATGTGCGCTTTGTTAGAAAATATAAAAATCTTCACACCTTCCGCACGATAGCTTGAAACTTTAAAAGCAGTGTATCCAGAACTTGTCATTCCAACAATTGCTTTTGCTTTGATATCCATTGCTGTCTGTGCGGCATTAAGGCACATAACATCCGAATAAAAAGTTTTTGTTTTTCTAGTCGGAACTGGTCGGTGAACGCCCATAGAATAATGTTTCTCAGCTTCTTCGATAATTTTATTCATCGCTTCTACTACTTTGATTGGGTGTTTACCAACAGAAGTTTCCCCACTTAACATAACTGCGTCTGCACCATCTAACACTGCATTTGCAACATCTGTAATTTCTGCTCTTGTAGGACTCGGATTAGTAATCATACTTTCCATCATTTGTGTTGCTACAATGACCGGACGAGCTGCTTGAATACATTTTCTAATGATTGTTTTTTGAATCATTGGCAATTGTTCCATTGGCACTTCCACACCCAAATCTCCACGAGCTACCATGATACCATTCGAGGCGCGAATAATTTTATCTAGTTTTTCAAGTGCTTCAGGTTTTTCAATTTTAGCAATGATTTTTGCTGGATGTTCTTTGGCATCTATTAACTTTCGTAATTTTTTTAATTCCTTAGGGGAGCGGACAAAAGACAGAGCAATCCAATTGACTGGTTGTGTCAAAATGAAGTCTAGATCTGTTAGATCCTTTTTTGTAAGTGCAGGTAAGGAAATCTTTGTTTGGGGTAAATTGACACCTTTATTAGATGATAAAATACCACCGAAAAGAACTTTCAATTTTACGGCATCTTTATTATTTGTCTCAACGACTTCCAATACCAATTTGCCATCATCGATCAAGACGCGTTCTCCTTTCTGGACATCTTTTGCAAATTGCGTGTAGCTCATATAAATGGCTTTCATCGTACCGACACACTTTTTTGAAACAAAAGTAAGGACATCCCCTTTTTTAATTTTCAAGCCATTATTCTCGATTTCACCAACTCTGAGCTTGGGACCTTGTAAATCAGCAAGAATGCCGATATGGGTCTTATATTTCTCATTAATGTACCCAATTCGGGTAATTACTTCCTGATGGTCGGCATGTTTACCGTGTGAAAAGTTAAGTCGGAAGATATTAACGCCTGCTTTTACCAATTCCAATAAATTATCATAGGAACTAGAAGCGGGGCCGATAGTTGCAACTACCTTAGTACTCTGATGGTCAACGATTTTCATAAGTTAGGGCTGATCTTTTAAGTTAAAAGAATGTTATAGTGGGAATTATTTCCCTCAAAATGAAGTATTACAGTCGATAATACTGTTTTTTAAATATAATGTAGGATTATATGAATTTTAACGCAAGAACCTTTAAAGTGAAGTCGGGGAAACCCTATAAAGATACTTTACAACTAATTATTTTTGAATTGCGTGACTACTCAAGAATAAAACGTATTATTATATAGAACTACGCAGGTGCAAAAAAACATTAATTCCTTTGGTTATCAAAGTACTTATCGTTTAATTTGCTTTGCATTTGATTAACTGTCTAAAATTAACAGGCAAAAAAGTATTTTAATTATGTCTAACATTGCTGAAAAAGTAAACAAAATTATCGTTGACAAATTAGGTGTCGACGAATCGGAAGTAACAGCAGAAGCAAGCTTCACTAATGATTTAGGAGCTGATTCTCTAGATACGGTAGAATTAATCATGGAATTTGAAAAAGAGTTTGATCTTTCAATTCCTGATGAGCAAGCTGAAAACATTCAAACGGTAGGTCAAGCGATTACTTACCTAGAATCTCAGATGGCTAATTCTTAATAAAAAACTTCAATTGACACAGTGTAAATTCACTGTATAATTGATTTTCCATTCCACAAATCAAAACCGAAGGTTTTGGTTTGTGGATTTTTTATTTGGATCAAAACCAATTAAAAAAAAAGCAAAATAAGGTAAATCTAAACGGTATTAAGGAAAGTTCAATTTGTATTATTTGGCTTGGTTCATAAAACTTCCTTACCTTACCGCTCCAACAGCCAATTATAATCACCGCATTTTTATTAATTAAAAAACTCAAATGAATAGAGTTGTTGTTACTGGTATTGGTGCACTTACTCCAATCGGAAATAATGTTGCCGAATATCTAAATGGGTTAAAAAACGGTGTTAGTGGTGCAGATAAGATTACATTATTTGATGCATCCAATTTTAAAACACAATTTGCTTGTGAAGTAAAAAACCTTAAAGTTGAGGATTTTATTGAGCGAAGAGAGGCAAGACGATTAGATCGGTTTGCTCAGCTAGGAATTATTGCTGCAACGGAAGCAATGACGGATTCTGGTCTTGATCTTGAAAAAGTAGACTTGAATACTGCTGGTGTTATTTGGGGATCAGGTATTGGTGGATTAGGTACGTTGGAAAAAGAAATTGAAGACTTTGCGACTGGTTCGGGTACACCACGTTATAATCCGTTCATGATTCCTAAAATGATAACAGATATTGTGGCTGGACACATTTCTATTAAGTATGGATTTAGAGGTGTCAACTATGCAACTGTTTCTGCATGTGCGTCTTCATCTCATGCAATTTCTAATGCTTTTGACCATATTCGATTGGGTAGGGCAGATGTTGTTATAACAGGAGGTTCTGAAGCAACCGTTTTAAAACCAGCAGTAGGTGGTTTCAATTCTATGAAAGCATTGTCAGAAAGAAATGATGATCCGAAAACAGCTTCTAGACCATTTGACAAAGAAAGAGATGGATTCGTATTGGGAGAAGGAGCGGGAGCATTGATTCTAGAAAACTATGAATCGGCCAAAAAACGAGGTGCAAAAATATATGCAGAAGTGGCAGGAGCAGGTGCAAGTGCGGATGCACATCACATTACAGCGCCTCATCCAGAGGGACTTGGAGCAAGAAATGTAATGAAAATGGCATTAAGTGATGCAAAAATGAACCCTGAGGACATAGATTACGTAAACGTACACGGAACCTCAACTCCTCTCGGAGATATCGCTGAAACAAAAGCAATTCTTCAGGTCTTCGGGGATTCATCATATAAGCTGAATATAAATTCTACAAAATCGATGACTGGTCACCTTTTAGGTGCAGCAGGAGCTATTGAAGCAATAGCAGGAATACTAGCTATTAATCACAATTTTGTTCCGCCAACAATTAATCATTTTACGGATGATCCCGAGTTGGATAGCAAATTGAACTTCACTTTTAACGTAGCGCAAGAAAGGAAAGTAAATACTGTACTTAGTAATACTTTTGGGTTTGGAGGACACAATTCCTCTGTAATTTTTAAACGATTGATTTGAGACCTTTATTCAGAATTTATAATTATTACTTTTCAAAAGATAAAGAAATCGCAAGACGACTAAGGTCGTTGGTTGGATTCACACCTATTAATTTGTCATTATTCAAATTGGCATTTTATCACAAATCTACTACTCCAGATAAAGTCAATGCTATTCAAAGTAATGAACGATTGGAGTATCTCGGAGATGCAGTGTTGGGGACAATTGTTGCAGAGTATCTTTTTCAAAAATATCCGAATAAAGACGAAGGTTTTTTAACCAAAATGAGATCCAAAATTGTAAAACGCCAATCTTTAAATAAGGTGGCTTACAAAATGGAGATTGATGTGATTTTAAACCAATTCAACAACACTCGTTTAAGTCGTTCTATGATGGGTAATGCCTTAGAAGCATTGGTCGGAGCTGTTTATTTAGAACGAGGTTATGGTGGAACTAAAGAGTTTGTTGTAAGTAAATTGTTAAGAGAATATTTAGATATTCACGAGTTAGAGTCTTTTGATGATAATTACAAAAGTCAATTGTTGGAATGGTGTCAGAAGAATGGGCAAACTATTTCTTACAAAATGCTCGCAAAATATAAATACGAAAAGAGAGATCGTTTCAAAGTGGCAGTACTAGTTGATGGGAAAAAATTGGCAACCGCTGATGATTTCAACAAAAAAAGTGCAGAACAAACTGCTTCTGAAAAGGCCATGCAAGTCTTAGGTATCAATACACCTGTTGCTGGTAATGGTGCTGCTTCGGCTTAGGTTGATGTATGATTTTTGATTATTCTCTCTCCTCCTGAAGTCGGATCGAATGTATGTATGATATGACGTTGTTTCGTAACCATACGTTTACAGGTTCTCAATTAATTTCACCACCAATTAGATTTAGGATTCCCGAATACTCCTTTTGCGTGCTCCTCGCGTATCGAGATTTATCATACATTCGAGTAAGCGATAAAACCATCATACATCAAAGAGAAAAGGAACAATTCTTGCCTAATTAAAATATCACCTATCCATATTTTATCCTCCAAATTCTATCTATTTCCACCTTTTTTACCTCCAAATTTGTTAAAAAACGATATTTATAGCGAAAATTCGCTTAAAAAACACCTATTCTATTTCAACTTCCCTCTATATATCTTATATTTATAGCGAAAATTCGCTAATTGTTTAAATTATAAATCAAGTCCATGACAAAAATGCCTGAAACGAATGTTGAATCGAAATCGAAGTTGTTGAAAGGGGGAGAGTTCCTGATCAAAGATTCAAAAATAGAAGACACTTTTATTCCTGAAGAGTTGAATGAAGAACAACTGATGATAAAAAACACAGTTGAAGAATTCATTAAGAATGAAGTGAAGCCATTAGATAAGAAATTGGAGAAGCAAGAAGAAGGATTGATGGTTAGCCTTATCGAAAAAGTTGGAGAATTAGGATTACTTGGTTCTCATATGCCGGAGCAATATGGCGGAATGCAATTGGATACCAATACCAATACCTTGATTGCTGACAAAATGGGTAATGGTGGATCATTAAGTGTTGCCTTTTCTGCACATACCGGAATTGGAATGTTACCAATTTTATATTTTGGAACAACTGAACAAAAAGAAAAATATCTTCCTGGTTTAATTTCAGGAAAATTGCAAGCAAGCTATTGTTTGACAGAACCAAGTTCTGGATCCGATGCTTTAAGTGCAAAGACGACTGCAATGTTGACCGATGATGGTAAGCATTATGTTATAAATGGGCAAAAAATGTGGATCACTAATGCAGGATTTGCAAAAGTATTCATTGTATTTGCACAAATTGATGGTGATAAATTCACTGGATTTATTGTAGAAAAAGGTGCTGAAGGAATGACATTGGGAGCGGAAGAAGATAAACTTGGAATCAAAGGGTCTTCAACTCGTCAAGTATTTTTTGAGAATGTAAAAGTTCCTGTTGAAAATATTTTGGGAGAAATAGGAAAAGGACACCTTATTGCATTCAATGCATTAAATATTGGTCGCTTCAAATTAGGAGTGATGACAAATGGAGGAGCGAAAGCAAGTTGTACAGAGGCCATCCAATATGCGAACGAGCGTATTCAATTTAAAAAACCAATTTCAAGTTTTGGAGCTATCCAATATAAATTAGCAGAACAAGCGATTCGTAATTTTGCTGTTGAAAGTGCTAATTATAGAGTATCCAACTTATTGCAAGAAAAGAAAGATCAGTTATTAGCTGAGGGGCTTTCATTTGGCGATGCTAAATTACAAGCAGCTGAAGAATATGCAATTGAATGTTCTATTTTGAAAGTAGGAGGATCGGAAGCATTGGATTATACAGTTGATGAAACCGTACAGATTCATGGAGGTTTAGGATTTTCTGAAGAAATGAATGCCGCTAGAGCATATCGTGATGCACGTATCAACAGAATTTTTGAAGGAACCAATGAAATCAATAGAATGTTGATGATTGATTTGATGTTTAGAAGAGCGTTCCGAGGAAAATTGGATTTAGTAAATCCTGCTTGGGCAGTTCAAAAAGAATTAGCATCCATGCCTTCATTCGAAAAAGAAGAAGGAAGATATGGAGCGGAGATTAAAGCAGTCAAAGACTTTAAGAAAATGGTTTTGATGGTTGCTGGTTCAGCTGCAAAAATGCAGATGGATGGTAAAATGAAAATGAAAGAAGAGCAAGAAGTATTGATGAATATTGCAGACATGATGATTGATACTTTCAATGCCGAGTCTATGTTGTTACGTGTTATGAAGTTGGAAGGAAAAGAAAAAGCTATTGAGCAAGAGGTATATGATGCGATGTTGAAAGTTTTCATTACTGATGCTAATACAAGAATGTACAAGAATGCGCAAGATGCTTTATGCTCGTTTGCTGAGGAATCATTGTTGAAAACCATGTTAATGGGTGCAAAGCGTTTTACAAAGTATCCAGCATACAATGTGGTGAAAGGACGTAGATTGGTTGCTTCTAAATTAATTGCTGCTAATAAGTATTGCTTCTAGAAACGATTATTTATTATAGAATAATAAAGGCTTTAACGCCAAAAAACGGAACGCTTGCATTGAAAAATGTAAGCGTTTTGTTAATTTTATATGTTGAATAAATAATGGAGCGTATTTAAGTCGAGGTAATTACATTAAAATTTTAACCGTGTTTGTATTGTTTTAAATTAACGTTAATTAAATCAAAAGTAGGATTCTGAAGCGGGAGGCCGATTTTATATACCCGAGGGACGAGCCTGACTGCCGGCATAGGCAGGTTTATAAAATCTAGATTTTTGAGCGAAGTTAAAAGATGATTGTTTTGTATTTCTTGAAAATCGAATTTCAAGACTTCTGAATTTCCAAGTATTTATTAATCAAGAAGCTTTATGAAAAGTCAAAAGAAATTGCTCCAATTCAACTGACATTGATTGATAAGTATCATTCGTCATTGCCATCAAAGGAAGTCGAAGTTCTTTACTACATAGACCTTGAAAATGAAGTGCCGCTTTCACACCAGTAGGATTTCCTTCCACATACATCCAGTGATGTAGGTTATGAATTAGCCCATTCAATTTTGCGGCTTTATGTTGTTGGCCAGCCAGCGCAGCATTGACCATGTTGGTAAATGCTTTTGGAATTGAATTGGAGATCACAGAAATAACACCATCACCACCAGCCATTATATGTGCCATAGCGCTTGGATCATCACCTGATAGAACTAAAAAGTCCTTGGGTTTATCTTTTATAATTTCGATTGATTGTACGATATCTCCGGTGGCATCTTTGACGCCAATAATATTTGAACTATCATTTGCCAATCTAATAGCAGTTGTAGGTTTCATGTTAGAACCAGTTCTAGACGGAACATTGTAAGCGATTATCGGTAGGGGGGCAGCTTCTGAAAATACCATAAAATGTTGATAGATACCTTCCTGTGTAGGTTTTACATAAGAAGGACTACTTGACATGATTGCGGATACACCTGTAAGGTCTGTACTTTGGGCTTTTTCAATTAAAAGTTGTGTGCTATGTCCTCCAAAATGACCAGCAACAATTGGAAGACGTTTGTTTACCTTCTCCACAATAAAAGATAAAACTTGCGTTTGTTCTTTTTTATTTAATAACACTGCTTCTCCGGTAGAGCCGAGCGCCACTATATAATTTACACCTCCATTGATTACATGTTCAATTATACGTTCCAAAGCATCAAAATCTATAGCTCCATTCAAAAATGGAGTAACGATTGCGACACCAGTACCTTTAAATTGCTGAGGATTCATAAGCGCTACTTTTCATTCTATTTAGAAAGAAATCGATCTGTTTGATGTAAGAATTCAGATTCGATTTTTCATTGTGATCAATCATCAAGTCATAACAATGTGTACGATCTGTATAAGGTCCAACTCTCAACTTCGCATTTGAAAGTGCAGCGATAAAATCCAATTGTAAATGATTTAACGGAGTTAAGTTGATTAGAATGTCAAAAGGTTGTTCAATAAAATCAGTAACTTTTTGGTTTTTCGGTCTTTTGAAAAGATCAAGATCTTTTAGACAAAAAGAAGTGTAGGTAGTGTTGAGTGCTTGGTTGTTTTTGGGCACGAAACCGAGCAATTCAACTTTCTTCCCTTTTTCATTTAGCTGCGTTACAAAATCATTGACAATTACTTCGTTTTCGATTTTGCTCCCATCAAATAAAATTCCAATCGTTTTTACTTTGTTGAAATCAATTGTTCCTCGTTCTGTATTTCTTCTTTTAAGTTCTCTCTTGATAAATCGATCATGGATTGACAAAAATAGCTTGTCAAAGTATTCCATAGTTTTTAGTTTTTAGTAAGCTGTAATAAGCGTTTAACTTCCTTGTTTAACCTTTACGTTTTTCTTTTTTTTTGAAAAATTTCCAATTTGCTCGTATTTTTTGATACGCAATTTGATTCTATCTTTCGCGGACATTTCAGAAAGTTCCCCTATTACTTTTTTGACATGTCTTTTCAAAATTTTAGCCATTTCATCAGGAAAGGTGTGTGCTCCACCAAGCGGTTCTTTGATGATGCCATCAACAATTCCAAAGTCATACATATGGTCTGCGGTCAACTTCAAAGCTTCCGCCGCTTGCTCCTTATAATCCCAGCTTCTCCATAAAATGGAAGAACAAGATTCTGGAGAAATTACAGAGTACCAAGTATTTTCCATCATGAAAACCTGATCACCCAGTCCAATTCCCAATGCACCACCAGAAGCACCTTCACCAATAATCACCACTACGATTGGCACTTTCAACTGCGCCATCTCTATAAGGTTTCTAGCAATTGCTTCCGCTTGACCTCTTTCCTCAGCTTCCAAACCTGGAAATGCTCCTGGCGTATCTACCAAGCAAACTACAGGCATTTCAAATTTTTCAGCCAATTTCATTAACCGAAGTGCTTTACGATAGCCTTCCGGATTTGGCATTCCAAAATTTCTGTATTGTCTAGATTTAGTATCATTCCCCTTTTGTTGGCCAATAAACATCACATTTTGACCATCCAAAGACCCGATACCACCTATCATGGCTTTATCGTCCGCGAAATTGCGATCTCCGTGGAGTTCGATAAATTTCTTACAAATAGAGTTGATATAGAATAATGAGTAGGGGCGGTCAGGGTGACGAGACAATTGCACCTTTTGCCAGCCAGTTAGATTGCTATAAATCTCCTTTCGGACATTTTTAATTTTTCCTTCTAGTTCCTGAATGTTACTGGACACATCAATATCACCTTGCTCACCAACTTGCTTAATCTTCTCAAGTTGTTCAAACAGGCTTTCGAGTGGTTTTTCAAAGTCTAAGAAAACCATAATTAGGGCGTTTTATTCAATCAATGTAAGTATGATTGAGCTAGTTTAGTTTAGATACATATACCATGTAATATTCCAATTGCCGTATATATTTTGGAAATCTAAAGCACATTGAAAGATTACATGGTATTACAAATTTAAGATTCTACACAACTGGTCGTATTTAATTACCAACATTTTTTAAAAAAATATGATTTTTATTGCTAATTAGGTCTTAAGAGATTACTTTTGCAATCGCTTCAGAAATATAGGGTAAAACCTTGATTTGGTACGATATTTAGATATAATGATATTGGAATATTAATTGTACTTAGAAGACAAAGAAGAAACCATAAATCTTTGATTTATATAAGAAAATGGTCTGGTAGTTCAGTTGGTTAGAATACCTGCCTGTCACGCAGGGGGTCGCGGGTTCGAGTCCCGTCCAGACCGCTCACTAGAGCTCAAGGAGTTACAATGAAATGTTGTGACTCCTTTTTTCTTTGGTGGAAACATAGTGGAAACATTTCCAAGAAGTACATCTAAATTAGATATAATTTTGTTTTCTTCGAAGAAAGAAATGATTAATTGAAAATAAAAAAGCCACCAATATTGGTAGCTTTTTTGGGGTCTGTACATGTTGTGGTTTAATAGTTACTAATCGAATAAATCTAATTAGATGAGAACAGTTTATCTTTTGTTACTAACAATAATTCCGTTTATTTCCGTTGGGCAAACATTGTCTTGTGACCAAGACAGCTTGGCACATAATCAGCTCTATCAAATTTTCTATGCCGAAAATGGAACTTTTACTAACAAAAATAAGGGAATTCATTTGAATAAGTTCACACTTGATCAAATAGAAATAAAAGATCGGTTATGTGGAATTCTACTATATGCAAAAATATTTGATCATTTTTTTTATAATGACATTGATCCAAAAAAAATTGAAAGCTATTTAGAGGATTATGAGTTATTCAGTGTTAACTTTCTATCGAATTCAAATGATAGCATTGCGCTAGAGAGACGTAATAATATTGGAAATAAAATTAACAATGTTCAAGAATTTCGAAGGTGTCAAGATAATTATACTTTGAAGTTTATTTACTATCGATATACCAACGATGAGATTAAGAAAGGCATATTAGAAAAAGAAATAAGTGAAGTAATGAAATATGGTCTATTCTCCTATCCAGAAAGTGTTAGAGATGTGCTATTATTTAAGTATGAGACGACTAATCTACAATGCAGAGAATAAATTCTTTTATTTTTCATAGTTCACTAGTTTTGTTGTTTGGTATATGCATTGTCAATAACCAGTTTCATATTTCAGCATACGGATTTGCGAATTATATGTACATGTGTATTTCAAGTTTAATAATAATAGCTTGTGGTTTTGTATTAGCGAAAAAGAAAAATAGTTTAGTCCTCTCAGTTCCTACGCTTATTTTTTTTTATACACTTGTTACTGCATTGTTCAATTCATCTTTGTTCAGGAAAGATATTTCAGTTTAAGTCAACTATATCTAATAGCAAACTGCTTGTTATTGTTTTCTTATATTTTTTTTGTAAATGTAAAAGTGTCATATTTTTCAGTTTCTCTTATAATTTCATTCTTACTCGTTCTTGAGTGTTGTCTTTGTTTTTTGCAATATTCTGCCATTTTAGCTAGCTACAACACACTATTTTCAGTCACTGGAAGCATAATAAACCCTAACATTACTGCTATGTATTTAGCTCTAGGTTTTCCTATGATTTGCTACCAAATAAAGGTGAATAAGAAAGCACCGAAATTTTTTCAAGCCATTATGTTGGTAATTCTTAGTACACTTTTGATGTTAAAATGCAGAACTGCAATAATGGGTTTCTTAATCTGTGCAGTTTATTTGTTTTTTGCTTTTAATAATAGCCACGTTGTAGGTCTAAGGAATTTAGGAAAGAATAAAAAGAGAGTGATTGTGTCAATGGTGTCAGTTATTTCACTCTTCTCGTTCTTTATTCTTTATAATGCTAAAATAGCTTCATCTGAGAGCAGAATCTTTATTTGGAAAATTTGTAGTTTTTTGGCGATAGAGAAACCAATATTCGGACATGGTCTTGGTTCATTTGTAAGAGAATATAATCTAGCTCAAGCCTTCCATTTTCAAAATAATACCACTACTTTAAAGGAAGAATTTAACTCATCTTATATACGAACTGGATACAATGACTATATTCAAAATTTTGTTGAAGTTGGCTCATTAGGTAGTGCCCTTTATATTATATTTCTATTTAGTTTGATTTGGATAGGCATTAAATGTAAAAGCAAAGATAGCTCGTTTCATTCCGCATTTGCAGGTGTATTAATTTTCATAATTATGAGTTTATTTAACTCATTGCAATACACGGTTACTTTATTTGCGTTGTTAATTTTTTACGCGTCTACATTAATTTTTAAAAATAAGGAACAACAAGACAAGTTATTCAACTTTAAAATATCAAATTTGTTTCTGGAATTTTCTTAACACTCGGTGGTATTTTATTACTCTTTTTGCAAGTAAATTGTTTTAAGGCTTCTTGTGATGTTCGGAATGCTTTTGATTGCATAAGCCAAAAAAAATATTCAAAGGCTATAAATTATCTCGAAGGAAAAGAATCTTGGTTGGGTCATGATGAATATTATTGGATCAATTATGGAACAGCATTGAAAGGTAGGACCCAATATAAATTGGCGTTGGAAAAGTATAATGAAGCTAGTAAAATTACTACTACACCTCACTTAAGTATTGATAAGAGTCGCTGTTTAAAACAATTAGGTATGTATGAGGAAGCTGTCAATGAATGTCTTGTTGCAATTAATATGATTCCGAGCAGGATTTATCCAAAATATGAGCTTCTAAAAATATACTTGGACAAAAATGATATTGAAAATAGTGTAAAAATAGCAGACCAGATATTACAACAAACCCCAAAAGGTTTTGCTACTGATAAAGCAGACTTTTTCAAATCAAAAGCAAAAAAAGTTATTGATAAATATGGAAAAAACTATTAAAACCTTAGCATTTATTTTTCTAATTTTATTTTCGAAAAATGCATTATCGCAAGTTCAAATTCCTTCGAGGATACTTAATAAAATCGAAAACTTAAATAATCGTCAAGAAATAATTGATGTATTCGATTTTTATTGTAAACCAGAAGATTCATTGAAAGTAAAAGCAATTTGTTTTTTACTTGATAACATGCACATTCATAAGACAGAATCTTATAATATTAAAAGCCCTGAAGGAGAATGGATTGATTTTGATGAACTAGAATTTGATAATTATCGTACATCTTTAAGAGCTTTAAAAAATCTTAAAAAGCAACATGGTTCACTTAAAATTAGCCCAATAACTACTAATGACATAGAATCTTTGGATGCCCAGTATTTGATTACTAATCTTGAAGAATCATTTAATGTTTGGAGTAAATCATTGTATGATTTTGAACACTTTTGTGAATACATATTGCCTTATAGAATTAATGTTGAGCCTTTATACACATGGAGAAAAACTTATCTTGATAGATTTTCCAAAATCATAGATAAAGATGATCCCATTATGCCCTTAAAGGAAAAAATAAAATATCTAACTGATAATATTAATTTATGGTTCGTATGCACATATGGAATTGAAAAAAGAGAGCCCCATCTTCCAAGATTAGGATCATTGCAATTGTTACATCGGAAAAAGGGAACTTGTGAGGATGTCGCAGCTCTGTCTGTGTTTGCGTTAAGAGGGATGGGTGTTGCCTCAACAGTAGATGTTGTACCTTATTGGGCAACTTCAACTGGAGGGCATACATTAAATTGTGCCTTTGATTGTAATAGAAACCCAATTCACTTTGATGTTCTACTTCAGTCAGACAGTTTAAATGAATTTATTCGGGAACCAGCTAAAGTTTTTAGAACCACATATTCTGTACAGAAAGGCAGTCTTTCCCTACAATTGGAAAAAAAAGATATTCCACCAACTGGCTTATTAAGATATTCCAATTATATTGATGTCACACATGAGTATTGGAAAACTAGAGATATTGATTATGACTTGATTGAGAAGTCAAATGAAAATGAGGTGGTCTATATTTGTACATTTAATGGTATGAAATGGTTACCTGTTTGGTGGGGTAGATCAAATAAAAATAAAGTCACTTTTACAAATATGTGCCAAGGGGCAGTTTTTATACCTAAATATTATAGAGATGGAAAATTAATAACTGCTGGTTATCCAGTAGCATCTGGTTACGAAAAAGTAGTAGAGTTAAAACCGAGTGAAGAAACCCACGTTATTAGGGTAAAGGAAGTTCCAGGTCATTTTAAATTTAAACCAGGACAGAAATATAGTTTAGCTTATTATGACTTTGGTTGGAAACCAATAGCTACTAGAGTAGCTCGAAAAGATACGAAAGAACTAATCATACAAAATGTGCCCAAGAATGCGCTTCTTTTATTGGTATCATATGATAAAAAAGAAATTAAGACTAGACCTTTTACAATTTCTGAAAGTGGAGAAAGGTTTTGGTGGTAGATTTTTAAAAAATATAAATCTTTTTTTACATTAAGAATTGATTCAAAGGCTTCAAATTCTAGTTATTAGACTTTATTGCTGATAGGTATGTCTCTTTTTTCAACGCATTGATCTAAATATTTTGCTAAAATTGTTCATTAATCCCATTTTAAAACTCATTAGTAGCGTACTCCAATCAGTACGCAATTTTGTTGTTTTAAATATTAACCTTTTATAGCCATGCTTACTATACATGAATTGGTTAAATGAGCTAAAGAAGAGTTGAAAACTAGGCTTCAAGAAGAGGATTGTAACAATGAAAATTCGGTAAGTGATACTATTTCAGAGATAGCAGATTCATTTGTACCTGTCTACACTCGTGAGATTTTAGAAGTCGCTTTAAGTAATTTTGATTTTGTTTGCAATGAATCTGAATTGTGACCTGCGTTTTGAGAACCACTTCCTATAAACTACATTATCTCCAATATCTATGAATATATAAGTAACGAGTTGAATGAATGGTATTATGAAAATCACTGAGAGTAACCGTATTGTTAATGAGTATCGCTGCTAATTTTTCTTTCCTAATATATTGAATTGATCCTATCATTGACTTCCATAGAATTCCCACTATGGAATTCCAAATAGTAATTTACAAACTATTATTCCAACAATACTTCTTCTTCTGGTTCATCCCATTTACTTGTTGGATTCTCCAATCAAGTTATCGCGTTTACTTTGGTGATGGTTTATACTTTTGGCAAGAAGATAATGTTGGTGATGATATTTTGGATTACGAGGCTTAGATTTTGTTCATCCTTCTTTTGAGAATGTGCCTTAATCGGAAATATGAAGGGTCGTATCTATGCGAAAATAGGAGGGGCGTTGGTAGGTTTTTTCTACTGCGCTTTTTTGTATTAACAATTATTATAACAAAGTAATCGTCCATTGATGAACTTTTTGTTATTAAAAGTAAGTTTAATTTGTATTGAAAACATAAAAGTTAAACAAATGTCGAGAAAACTTGGAAGGAATGCGAAATGTCCTTGTCTCAGTGGACTTAAGTACAAACAATGTTGTCTTAAAAAAGGTTTTATATTTGAAAAACAGAAAAAGAAAACTTTTAAATTTCCGAAAACTTATTTTGAAAAATTTGATATGGTTGATTTAGTTGCGACTTTTGCAGCCATTTCGATCTACCCCAGGAATCATGGTAAGAATCTAAGAATTGAACATTTAATATTTAAGGCAATATGTGAAAGTGGAAAAGGAAGTCATCTTTCAAATATTCCAGAATTAAATGAATACCTAATTGAAAATTTTGCTCATCATCCGCATGAAGATCCACCAGAAAATCTATTTACGGAGAATATAATTTACACTTTCGGAAACAATACAGTCTATGGTGGTAATTTCGAACAAGGTGCATTTACATTAAATAATTTAATAAGTGCAATTCAATTTAACAAGCAGCTTCCAAAAGACTTTTTTAGTCATACAAATGATGCATTGCTTTTACTTTTAACAATATCTCATCGTACATCAATTTTTCACGATCATAAGAGAAATTTGAAAGGAGATTACGATTCTTCAGGAAGTGAAATCCTATTTCCTTCCGAAATAGATAAATTCAAATATTCTCTATTGATTACCAACGAAACTCTTGATACACTTTCTGACAATCTGGGTTTTAACAAAGATATTATTCTTGAATTTACTATCAATGAGAATGATAAAGTTAAAGACGTTGATAGAGTCCCGTTTGATTTAAATCCAATTATACGTAAACCATTTATTAAAACTCCTAATGGATTTTTACTTGCCTCCCCAACAACTGTAATTAGTGCTTTGGTTCATTTTATTTGGATTCAATCTGAAAAATATAAATGTAAAGAAGTTTTAATAGAGACCTATCACAAATTGGTATGGGAAGAATTGGACTTTTTTTCTAACAAAGTAAAGTGGAGGAAAGAAGAATTTGAATTTGAAGCAAATTCAAATTTACCCTGTTCAAATGCTTTATTCCGAATTGATGTTGACAAACTTATACACCTAAGTTTTATTAGAGATGAAGGAGGTAGTTATCACCATTCAACACCTTTTCATAACGACCCTATGCATAATATGGAAAATGTTTTTAGTCTCATTGAAAAGAATCTAAAATTGTTAAAAGAGCACTTTAAAGGTCATCAAATCATGCATTTGATGTTATATTCTTCTATTGGTAGAGCCTATACTTTATTACTTCCAAATGAACTTTCAAACTGTCATTTTTATGCAACTTCAGTGTTTAAATTATTATGTTGGGCAAAATTTGAGGACCACGATCAATTGTCCTTTTGGTATTTTATGGATGCTTTGAAAAAATTTGAATCCAGTTTAGCTGTGAGGGTGCCAATTGAATTTTTAAACTACTATAATTTTTACAATAGACTTAAGTCTTTTTATTATGGAGACGGAGAAAAACCAAGTTACTTTGCAATCATAGATGGTGGTTTAGACATCACTAAAAAGGCGACTGATTCTCAGGATAAAATAATTGTATACTTCCCAAAGTTGGTAAATGGCGTCCCAGTTTTGATTCCAGTAATCCGTACCGAAGGACACACACCTCGTTATTTTAATAAGAATGTTTCGATAAATAGTTTAACAATATATTTACCTAACTATAATTTCGATTTATGGCTCGAGGTGGAAACAAATAATGACAACAATAAAATTCTAGCAGATGATTTCAATTTATACTGGGAGCTAAATGAAGCAATCAGCTATTGGTTTTGGCAAATTCATGAGGAATTGAGCCCACATTTAAAGCCACTAAGTCAATTAACTCTTTTATTTAAATTCTCAATAGAGAATATAGAGTTATTTAAAAATGCAAATACTTTTAATATCAAGAATTTGTCTGTAGAGAATATGTTTAGTCATGTATTTTCAAATAATGAAATATCCTTTAAAATACCAGGAGAAATTTGCGGACATATTTCACAAGCAAACAATGAAGGCGAACGAATAATTCTTAAGAAGATTCTTGTTACACTTGGTGAATATCTAAGTTACAAGGGACATAACAACACTCTTACTGTTAAAATCATAGACAACATTCTAAATAAGCGATTGCCTCTTGGATTAAAAAAAATGTTATTATTCTTTAGTTCTGATAAAGACATTGGACTCGATCCAAGGTTTTTAGGTTCTTATAGATGCTTACAGGAATCAAGAGTCCAAAAGTATATGGATAAAGTTATACCCTTACTTGGAGAAAACTGTCCAAATGTAGGAGATGTAGTTGAAAAAGATGATAAGGTGAAGTTATCAATGGATATTACATTTTCATTGTTATTTCATATGCGTAAAAAGTTAAAGAATTATAATTCAGTGGAAATTTTAGTTCGATTAATGGATTATAATGAATCTCTCGTTCACGAAAATGCGAGGTCGAATTTAAGAACTCCGCCTAGGTTACATTGCTATGCGGATTATGAGGACATAGTTTCAGAAATAAAAAAACTTACTGCAACAAGAGATCAAACCGCTCTGAGCTTACGGTGTTTGATTGAACATCTTGCAATTGAACCAAGTTTCGGAAGTGATCTTATTACACAAGAGCTGCTAGATGATTTAATTGCTATAATGAACTTGATTTTATGGTGGGGAAGTACATGTGACAGCATCCGAGATGAATTGTTTGATATTGAACTTTCCATTCTTCCATCTGGAAGGGTGGGAACTAATTTTAATGAGGTTCAAAATAACTTTTGGAATGCATTTAATGAAGTTAAAACACGTGAATATTTAGACAATACGGTTAAACAGTTTTCATCTCTCTTTGAAAGCGAAAATAACAAAGCCATGCCTTTGCCTAACAAATTTGATGAAGAGTTTGCGAATGAATATGGCATAAGCTTTCATAAATTAGGTGGAATAATAAAGTTACTAATGGATATATCTTTTGATCAAAAATCTTCTGTTTCAGAAATTGACATCCAATCACTTCATCACACAATAGAAAAATCATTTCAGGAAGATTTTTCTAAGACGGAAATAGATTCTGCTATAAAATATCTTACTTTATGGAATACTGGAGATGTTTTAAAACCACCTAAAGGATTTAAAGGTAATGATATTGCACCTTGGAGATATAATAGGAAATTGAGTTATATTCAAAGACCTTTAATTTTGGTTGATTATGACAATGCGGAGACGAATCCAAAAATCTTGTGGACTCCAAGACATTTGATGAAATCTTGGGAGCAAATTCATTACTTAATTCGATCTGGGAGATTTAAAGCAAGAGAAAAAAGTGCCCTAGAAAGTCAAATTTCTAAAATCACAAAAGGAAGAGGTGAGGTGGTTCAAAAAAAAGTTATGGATTGGTTTAATTCTAAAACCACATCCTATATTGATGAAGAAGTCAAGATTTCACAAGGTGGAAAGTTAAAGCATACTTTAGATATTGGAGATGTGGATGTTTTGGTAATTGATCACTCAAAGAAGTATATTTTTTCCATTGAATGCAAGAGAACAGAGTCTGCAAGAAATAGCAAGGAGATGATTGAGCAAGTGAGCGCATATTTTTCAAAAGGGTCAAAAAAGGGATACTTTGAGAGACACATTATAAGACATTCTTTTTTAAGCGGTAATCTTGAAAAAGTTGGTGCTTGCTATAATTTTGATGCTTCAAGTTATACAGTAATTTCTTTTTTTGTTTCGTATGAAATTCTGGCTATAAAACACATGAAAAACAAGCCGATCCCATTGCCAATGTTTTCTTTGTATGAATTTGACAAGATGAGTTACGAAGAGTTAATTGGCTCACTTGTGTGATGGGTATAAAATTTGATTGGGTTTCCTCAAGCTATTTTTTCATCTTTTAGAAGTAAGTGTTCTTCAAAATCTTTGAGAAGTCTTTTTTTGCCCTTGAATTTAACCGCATTGAGTATTTCGAATAAAAGGTAATTTTGATCTTTTAGTAAAGACGCTATTACCTTGTTGGGAATGTAGTGTAGTTTCTTGGAGTTCGGCTTGTACAGGTTTTTTAATACATAACCTTTCCAGAGCAATTTGCCTTTACACATTTGATATGCCATAAAAGTTTTTTGCTTACATGACATGATTTTATCAGGCTCTAAAAACGAATCCAAAGGGTTAGGAATTTCAAAATGTTTCACTATCCTTAATTTGTTTTTGGTCTCAACAAAAGCTTTAGCAATGTGCTCTTCGTTACCATCTAGGGGGAAAAATATGAATTTATTTTTCTTCAGCTTTCCTAAGTTCAACGTTTTATTAGCAATGTAATATTGGAATAGCAAAGGGACTGAGTGTTTGAGATAAACTAAGATTCTACCGATAGTGAAGTATCTTATGGTAATTATACTGCGGTATTTATCCTTTTTACTTTTATAATTCTCATTAGTCCGATGGATATTTAATTTCCGTTTGTTCGATCCCAGCATAATAGTATAGTGAATATCCCATTCGTTGATTTTAATTACTATTTTTTCACGAGGAGGCTTACCGTTAACGTAAACGGTAAATGGACGGAGGGCTTTTGGTGTTTGTATTCTCATAGTTAACTTTTTTTAATAACCTAGTATTTCATGGTTAAGTTCAATCAAATGTAATTATTTTTAATATAAATTAAAAATAATGTGTTTTGCCTACAAAACCCCATCCGTCTCATCAATCAACTCATCCTCAAAACTAGACAGATAATGACGAGTAACCTTAGAGTCAGCATGACCCATAGCATCCGAAATCAAACTCAACCTGATTCCACCTCTCTTCAAACTCATAGCATAAGTATGACGTGCAGTATATGTTGAAATATCTGGTTCGATTCCGATTCTAATAGCAATCTCTTTCAATTCCCGATTGGTTTGTCTAATACACTTCTTGATTCTATTAGCTTTCTGAGTTGGTGTTTTATGAAAGTTAGATAGGATAGGGAAGAGGTAGAGCGGACAATCAAACTGATTCATAATATTCTGAAGTGGTTCAGATACTTTAATACTAAACAACTTTCCAGTTTTCTTTCTTCTATATTGAATTCTACCATTTCTTATATCCGTGTGTTTAAGGTTACAAAAGTCCGTCCAGTTGATACCTCTGCAATAGTACATGAACATGAAGTAGTGGTATGCGTTTTCTAATTCTGGATATTTGTTGTAATTGAAGTTTTTGAATTTCTCCAACTCATCAGGAGATAACGCACGATGGTGAGGTTCTGATTTTAAATGAGAGTAAGAGTATCCTTTTGGATTGAATTGGTTGCGGAATGGATACAATTCATGTGCTATCAAGTCCCTTGAAATTGCTTTGTTGAAAACTGCGCAAACAGTACGCATATATTGATTCATAGTAGAAGCTGCACATCCTTTTCTATCTGGTTTATCACTTGCTAACCAGACTTCAAACTTGTTTAAGAAAGTAACATTGATCTCCTCAAAATTGACTTCTCCTTTGGCGAAATTTTTCACAGCGTTTCTTACATTGGAGTAGACGCCACTATTCCCAATCTTTCCAGATTTTCTCATTTCGGCAATTAGTTCATCACAGAAAGTAATGAAGTTTGTTGAGGTAGTTTGTTTGCCTGTGAACTTTCGTTTGAATTCTGTCAATGAAACAGGTTTGCCAGAAAGTATGGCATCATCAATGATTTTTTGAGCAAGCAGTTCATACCTTCTCAAAGCCATATTTTTTGTTTCGTAATTATCTACTGACCTTCTGAACCTCGCTTTTTCGGGATTCCATTCTTTTAAAGTGGCGGTGTAACCAAGAGAAATATTCTTTCTCTTGCGATCAAAAACGACTTGCATAGTAATTGGGTGCTTTCCATTCGAAAGTGTCTTGTGCTTATACAGCAGAATCTTGGTGGAAACCATATGAGTGATTTTCTTAAAAGTTAAAAATATTCGTAATATTTAACTTCTTGAAAAACAATACATAAGATCAACCAAAATGCAAACTCAAGGTTCTGTCACGCAGGGGGTCGCGGGTTCGAGTCCCGTCCAGACCGCAAAAAAGCTCATCGCAAGATGGGCTTTTTGTGTTTTATGGGCAGCCTTAAAAATTCAAGAGGTACAACGAAATGTTGTGACTTCTTTTTTCTTAAGTGGAAACATTTCTGAAAATTGGTTCTAAGAAGGCAATCAATAAGTAAAAATCGAAAAGCTGCAAAGTCAAATTAATTTTGTGGCTTTTATTCTTTTCTAAAATAATACCTTTTCTAAAACCACAAAATTTGTTTTCCTCCGAACATTTCCTATATTGTATTAAGTTTTTGAAAAACTTCACATCTTTCTTTTAGTATTATAATATAACAATACTTATACATAATTGCAACAATAGCGCACAGCTACATTTGCGTCAACACACCTTTCATTAATTTTTAATATCGCATTGATTAATATCGTTTGCCTTTTTTGATTGAACATCGAAAAGAATTTCAAGATAAGATCAAACCGTTCGAACAGTAATATATGCCATTCGGACAATGCCAATAAATGCTGCATTTTACGATTATAAGTTTGTTTATAACAAAGAAAAGCACACCTACTAATAATACTTATTTTCTACCCACTCAATTCACACATCAACTGTTGTATTGCCTTATAACTAAGATAGCTATATGGGTAATTTGGGATTTGACCATTATTAAAATCACAAATGGCAGTAAGTTCGTTTGTGAAAATTTAGATGTCACAACAAATCAAATACGTATTGAATGTTTATTCAAAACAAAAACCAATTGAGACAATTTTATTAAAAACCAAAAAATCAAAATCATGAAATCAAAGACCCCATTAATTTTTCTAATTTTAGTAATACCCTGTTTTTTATTTGCACAAAATAGTCCAAAAATTGATGCACAACTTGCGGAAGCATTTGCAGAAAATCCAAATTCCTATCATACAGCCTACCTGATTTTGGAGGACCAAGTAGATTTGAAATCGATGAATACAGATTTTAAAAATAGAAATGTACCAATTGCAGAAAAACAACGAGTGACTTTGAAAGCATTGACAGAAAAAGCAGCTCAGACACAAAGCAATTTAATTGACAAATTAAAAGGTGTAGATGGTGTCAATATAAGTAGCATCACTTCTTTGTGGTTGGTCAATGCAATAAAAATTGAAGCAACACCTGCTGCTTACCAGGAAATACAAGCGTTCGAAAATATTGATTTTATCACAAAACCAATGGAAACGACTTCCTATGATGTGGATGTAGAGGAATCCACAAATTACACATCAACCGCACCAGTACCAAATGGTCATGAACCTGGTTTAGATCTGATCAATGCACCAGCTTTATGGGCGATGGGTTATTCCGGTTATGGCAAAACCATTGCTGTGATGGATACTGGTACGGATGACACCCACCCAGCGCTAATGTCTAACAATAAATACCACAACAGTCCACTCAACGAGGCTTGGTTTGGGGTATTTGAAGAACCTTATCTTTGTGGAGCCCATGGCACGCATGTTGGTGGAACCGTGGTTGGATTAGACCGGATTCAAAATGATACTGTTGGGGTGGCGTATAATGCTAAATTTATGCATACAGCAATTTTTATTGAATGTGATAATCGAATGACTGACAATCTCCAAGCTTTTCAGTGGGTCTTAAATCCAGATGGAAATACTTCCACGGTAGATGATATTCCGGATGCAATAAATTTTTCAGGTGGACTTCCACCTCCAGTTTCAATCGCTCAATGTAATGATATCATAGTTCAAAATCTGATACAGGCGTTCATAGCAGTAAATATGGCAGTATTTTTTGCAGCTGGAAATTCTGGAAACCAGCCTGAAACGATTGGCTATCCAGCAGCGCTCAATGAAGATATTATTCACTTATTTTCGGTAGGAAATCTGAATGCTGACAATATGGTTATCAATCCATTTTCCTCTATTGGTCCTTCTGCATGTGTCAGTTCAGACTCCTCCATTTATATAAAACCAGAAGTTTGTGCACCAGGTACTTTAGTTCGCTCCTGTGTGTTAAACGGCGGGTACCAACAATATACTGGCACCTCAATGGCAGCGCCTCATACTGCAGGCGCGTATTTATTGTTAAAAGAAGCGTACCCATTTTTAACAGAGGAAGATATTTTAAGAGCACTTTATTTTTCAGCTATAGATTTAGGTCCAGTTGGTGAGGACAATACCTATGGGATGGGTTTGATTGATGTATTGGCGGCTTACCATTATTTACAAGATTTGGGACATGTTCCAGTACCACCCATATCTGCGGACAATGATGTGATTGCCATTTCAGCACGCTTTAATAGTCCTGCTTTATGTGAAGGTCAAACATCCATGGAGGTGACTTTTGAAAATTCAGGTGTCAATCCTTTGACCACATTAGACATTACTATAACAGAAAATAACAATCAATTTGCGGAACAAACGATGACTTGGACTGGGAATTTGGAAAACGATGAAATTGCAACGATGGTAGTTCCATTTTCTGTGGAAACAACGGGTGCATATGAAGTGATCGTACAGCTTCAAAATCCAAACGGTCTGACCGATGAGCGAAACTTGAATAATGTCTTTAAAACCACTTTCAATTATTACGAAGAAACCGTAATTCCAGCTAATATTTCAAGTCAATACAGTTCTCCAGTTTGCGAAAATGCAGCTGTCATTTTAACAGCAGATGGATCATTGGCAGAAAATCAAAACTATGTTTGGTTTGGAACGGACGACGAAATGCCATTAGGAATTGGAAGCACTTTTGTCACTCCGCCACTTGCAAGCTCAGCTAATTTTTCTGTAGACATTTATTCCAATCATAATGTTGGAAAAGAAGTAGCTGCTTCAAATAGTTTGATCGGTGATGCTGATGACACTGGACTCGTATTTGATGTCACCGTTCCTATCATCATCAATTCAGTGAAAATTTTCGCAGAAGAAACAGGCGGTCGATTACTTAAATTGGAAAATTCGGCTGGTAATACTTTGGAGTCAAAAATAGTATCTGTTCAAAGTATAGGCGAACAACGGATTGACTTAAATATGATCGTACCACCAGGGAATGGGTATGTATTGTACTTAGATGCTGGGAATGGTTTGGCTTATGACAATGCTACTTTCCCGTATGAAGTCGATCAGGTAGTGTCCATCATTTCGTCTATGACAGAAACGGGACTCAATGACAATATCTACAACTATTTTTATGATTGGGAAATATCAGCACAACATCCATGTGGTAGAACAGAAATTACGATTGATGTAGCAGGTGAATTGGCATCGTTGGTAGATTTTTCAGTTGAGGAAGAAACGATAATTTTAGAGGAGGCAACGGATATTCTTTTTTCAGATCTTTCCGAAAATGCAAGTTCTTGGAATTGGGATTTTGGAAATGGAGAAACCTCTACACTCCAGAATCCAACAACAAGTTTCACTGAAGTAGGAACTTATCCTATCGTCTTGACCGTAACAGATATGAATGGATGTGTAAATTCAATGCAACAAGAAATTGAAGTAATAGAAGACAACCTTTCTCCTACTACAAATATTGAATTGGAAACAGCATTAATCGTTTATCCAAATCCAACGGAAGGGCAATTGTATGTTCAGCTACCAGAAAATATTTCGAAAAATGCAGCTGGAAATTTAATTGTTTATGATGTAATCGGCAATCAAATGAAGCGGTTCTCTGTTGCTTCGAATTCAGAATTAGTAGAAATTCAGATTGATGATTTGATAGCTGGTGTTTACTTATTGTTATATCAATCTAATCAGATGCATTGTCGACCAACATTTTTTGTCAAGCATTAAAAACTTACTTTAATACTCAAAACCACCAAGTCAAAATCTTACTTGGTGGTTTTGTTGTTTGTATTGGTCTAGAATAATTATAAAACTTTTAACTGCAAATCTGAATTATTCACTTGCCCAATTGATCTCTATACTTAATTATCTAATGAGTATTTTCCAAGCGAAGATTGTGCACCAATAAACACTCAAAAGCACAACACATTATAAGCATCATCAAACCAACATATCAAACAACATAGGATTAGAATTCAAATGCTGAAAATTAATTTGCTGTTCATTCATCCGTTCAATCAGCGAATCATAATCTTCTGAATTTTGCAGCTCAATCCCAACAATAGCAGGACCGGTATTGCGACTATGTTTTTTAGTGTATTCAAAATAGGCGATATCATCATTGGGGCCTAAGACATTTAGGAATTCTCTCAAAGCACCAGCTCTTTGCGGAAAGCGAATAATGAAATAATGTTTCAATCCTTCAAACAAAAGGGAACGTTCTTTAATCTCTTCTGTTCTTGTAATATCATTGTTGCCACCACTGACAACGCAAACCACATTTTTATCTTTTATCTGGTCGCGATATTGATCGAGTGCAGCAATGGTGAGTGCTCCAGCAGGTTCTGCAATGATGCCTTCTTCATTATATAATTGCAAAATAGTGGAACAAACCTTTCCTTCTGGAACCAATAGCATATCATCAACAATATGTTGACAAATTTCAAAAGTTAAATCACCAACTCTTTTAACGGCAGCGCCATCAACAAACGGATCGATTTCGTCCAAAGTAATACACTTTTTTTGTTGCAAAGATTGGTACATAGCCGGTGCACCAGCTGGTTCGACACCAATAATTTTAGTGGCGGGACTGATTTGTTTGAAATAACTCCCCAATCCTGATGCTAGGCCTCCACCACCAATTCCGACAAAAATATAATCAATAGGAGCGTTGCTATCTTCCAAAATTTCTAAGCCAACAGTACCTTGTCCTTCAATCACTTTTGGGTCATTAAAAGGGTGGATAAATAGCTTTTTATTTTTAGTAGAATCCTCATTAGCGGTTGAAAAAGCGTCATCAAATGTATCTCCGATTAGAATAACTTCTACCCATTTTTTACCAAAGAATTTGACCTTTTTTACTTTTTGAAGTGGGGTAGTGCTTGGCATATAAATTTTCGCATGGACCTTCAACAAACAACAGGCATGCGCAACGCCTTGTGCATGATTGCCTGCGCTCGCACAAACTACTCCATTGTCAAGTTGTTCCTTTGGTGATGTAGATAGCTTGTTATAAGCACCTCTGATTTTGTAGGAACGGACTACTTGCAAGTCTTCCCGTTTTAAAGATAATTTGCAGTCAAAAATTTCTGATAAATTAAGATTGGGAATCAGCGGTGTATGCGTAATAATACCATCTAGGCGGACTTTGGCTTTGTATATTTCTTCAACGCTGATTAGGGATTGCAAGGTAGACTTGGGTACTGGATTCATAGTTGTTCAAAAGATGTACGATGTACGATGTATGATTTATGATATGATCGTTGATGCGCGAGCTCACGCGAGCACCCATAAGAACGATCATATCATACATCATACATCATTAATCAAAATATCATTAATCAAAATATTATTTCACTTCTCTTTCAGGACGAAGACTACGGACGACTTTCCCAGTCTGCCACATCTCATGGTTGTGAAGCGTTGCAAGTTCTTTATCTAATTTTTCTCTATAATCTGGTTGACTATTTGAATCAATTGAAAGTTGCGCTTCATTTCCAGAAGCAACACTGTCATACAAGTCTTCAAAAACAGGTGCAACGGCATCACGGAATTTATCTTTCCAATCTAAAGCACCACGTTGCGCAGTTGTCGAACAATTGGCATACATCCAATCCATTCCATTTTCTGCAACCAATGGCATCAAACTTTGTGTCAATTCTTCCACCGTTTCATTGAATGCCTCGCTAGGACTGTGTCCTCGTTTTCTCAAGACATCATATTGTGCCTCAAAAATACCAGCAATGGCTCCCATCAAAGTTCCTCGCTCACCTGTCAAGTCGCTATATACTTCTTTCTTAAAAGTCGTTTCAAATAAATAGCCAGAACCAATTCCAACACCCATCGCAATGACTCTGTCGTAAGCACGTCCAGTTGCATCTTGGAAAATTGCGTAAGAAGAATTCAATCCTCTTCCTTCCAAAAACATGCGACGAAGGCTTGTTCCAGAACCTTTAGGTGCTGCCAAAATTACATCTACATCAGCAGGAGGAATGATACCGGTTCTTTCTTTGTAAGTGATCGCAAATCCATGTGAAAAATACAATGCCTTTCCTGGCGTTAGATGTTTTTTGATTGTTTCCCAACAAGCAATTTGCGCCGCATCAGAAAGTAGGTATTGAATGATGGTTCCTCTTTTTGCTGCCTCTTCAATTGAAAATAAAGTCTCACCTGGCACGAAACCATCAGCGACCGCCTTATCCCAAGATTTAGATGGAGAGCGTTGACCGACAATGACATGGATACCATTGTCTCTAAGATTCAATGCTTGCCCTGGACCTTGTACACCATAACCAATGATGGCGATGGTTTCATCTTTCAGTACTTCTTTTGCTTTTGATAATGGAAATTCTTCGCGTGTGGCAACGTTTTCGACAACGCCACCAAAATTTAATTGAGCCATAATATAGTTTGTTTTTAATTTTTGATTTGAATAATTGATTAATGTGCTTTCTGTATTTCTAGTGATTGTAAATATTTGTTGAGTTGTTCAAGCGGTTTTGAAATGGCAACTCTACCGGATCGGACAAATTCATAAATACCAATTTGTTCTAAGTCTCTTAATAAGGCATTTGTCGCTTCCTTGTGTCCTGTTTTTTCTATAACAATGTACTTGGTTTCGATACTCAGAATTCGTGCGTTGTGAGATCTTACTAATTTTTCAACTGTGTCGCCAGCAATAAAAATTTCCGTTGGCACTTTGTATAAAGCAATTTCTTGATACACAATTTCTGTTGGGTTATAATAAAATGCCTTGAGGACATCTACTTGACGTTCTATTTGAGCACAGAGTTTTTTGACTAATTCTTCTGTTACATTGACTACAATAATAATTCTATAAATATCTTTCATTGAAGATTCAGAAGTATTTAAGCTTTCTATATTGAGATGTCTTCTTGTAAAAATTGAAACAACTCTGTTGAGCAAGCCTACTTTATTTTCAACGAAAATGGAGATGGTAAATTCTTGCATTTTTAAATTTTATGTTTTTAAAAATAAATTGATAACAAAATAATTGCAATCATTACTCTAAGCGTATTTCTGAAACAGAATGACCCGTTGGAATCATTGGGAAAATATTTTCTTCCTTTTCAACTTGAACATGCAATAAATAAGGACCATCAAAATCAAGCATTTCTTTTACCGCTTTTTTCAATTCTTTGGGTTTGGTTATCTTTCTTCCAGTCACCCCAAATCCATCTGCAATTTTGATAAAATCCGGATTTTGTAATTCAACAGAAGAGTAGCGACGATCAAAAAATAATTGTTGCCATTGACGTACCATGCCTAAATAATTGTTGTCTAACAATACAATTTTGACACCGACATTCCATTGCGTACACATTCCCAATTCTTGTATGGTCATTTGGAAACCACCATCACCGATGAAGGCAATGACTTCTCGTTCGGGTTGTGCTAGTTTTGCACCAAAAGCGGCAGGTAATCCGTAACCCATTGTACCCGAGCCACCAGAAGAAACCCATTGGTTGGTAGATTGATAATTATAATATCGAGCTGCCATCATTTGATGTTGACCGACATCCGTAACGACCACTGCTTTTCCTTTAGTCTGATCAGAAATTTCTTTAACCACTTGTCCCATTTTCATCTCATTGTTATCTGAAGCTTTGGTGTCTTTGAGGATAACTTTAGCTCTTTCAATTTTATCACAAGCTTTAAATTCTTTAATCCATTTTGGATAAGTTTTCTTTTTAGTCAATTTGATTAATCCTTCTAAAGCAAGTTTTGCATCTGATAATACCGGCGCATCAGCATGTACATTTTTGTTGATTTCTGATGGATCAATTTCAATGTGAATTACTTTAGCTTGTTTGGCATATCTTGTAATATCTCCTGTCACTCGGTCATCAAAACGCATTCCGATTGCAATGAGCACATCACATTCATTGGTTTTTATATTGGGACCATAATTCCCATGCATACCTAACATTCCCATATGCAAAGGATGGTCAGAAGCGATTGAAGAGAGTCCATGAATAGTGCAGCCAATTGGAATTCCCGTTTTCTCAACAAACTTTTTAAATATTTTTTGAGCACCTGAAATTTGAATTCCGTGTCCAGCAAGAATAAAAGGCTTTTTAGCTTTGTTGATTAATTCAGCTGCTGCTTTCAATTGGTTTTTATCAGGCTTAGGAAACGGTTGGTAGCTACGTATAAATGTTGTTTTATTATATTCGAAATCCAACTCACCCAATTGTGCATCCTTTGTTATATCAATTACGACGGGTCCTGGTCTGCCAGAATTGGCAATATAAAATGCCTTTGCAAAAATTTCTGGAATTTCAGAAGCTTTAGAAATTTGATAATTCCATTTAGTGATAGAAGTCGTGCAACCAATCACATCACATTCTTGAAAAGCATCTGTTCCTAAAACTTTACTATAAACTTGTCCTGTGATACAAACCAATGGGGTAGAGTCCATCATTGCATCGGCAATTCCAGTTATTAAGTTGGTAGCACCAGGCCCAGAAGTTGCCATGCAGACGCCTACTTTACGGGTAACACGCGCATAACCTTCAGCAGCATGTACAGCTCCTTGTTCATGACGAGGTAAAATGTGCGTCAATTCTTTTTGGTAATCATATAATGCATCATAAACCGGCATAATGGCACCACCTGGATATCCAAAAATCGTGTCAACATCTTCAGCAATCAAGCATTTGAGAATCGCTTCTGATCCAGTTATCTTTTTAGATTTAGCTACTTTTTTAGTTCGCTTTTTTGTTTTTATTCTTTTGCTAATTTTGTTCATTACAATTAAATTTCGTCTGTTACGCATCCTTCACTTGCGGAGGAAACGGTCTTATGATATTTTCTTAACATGCCATTAGAAGCTTTTGATATTGGTGCTTTCCAATTGGCTCTTCGAGTAGCTAATTCTTCATCACTTAAGTGAACATCTAGCGTTCTTTTTTGTGCGTCTATTGTTATTTTGTCACCATCTTGAAGTAGTGCAATATTACCACCTGCCTGTGCTTCTGGTGTGACATGACCGACCACAAAACCATGCGTTCCTCCTGAAAAACGACCATCTGTTATCAGTGCGACTTCGCCACCTAAACCTGCTCCCATTATTGCGGAAGTTGGTTTGAGCATCTCTGGCATTCCGGGAGCCCCTTTTGGACCGATGTATCGGATTACAACCACTTGACCAGCTTTGATTGCTCCATTTGAAATAGCATTGTTTGCGGATGCTTCATCATCAAATACTTTAGCGGTTCCTGTAAACACTTCTCCTTCTTTTCCTGTGATTTTTGCAACCGATCCTTCCGCAGCTAAATTGCCATATAGAATTTGTAGATGTCCTGTTGGTTTAATGGGGTTAGAAGTAGGGTAGATTATTTTTTGATCTGCATTTAAAGGAGGTAACTCGGCTAAATTTTCTGCCATCGTTTTTCCTGTAATTGTCATACAATCTCCATGGAGGAAACCTGCTTCTAACATCAGTTTTAAAACGCCAGGCACTCCACCAACCTGGTGCAAATCTTCCATCACATATTTTCCACTTGGTTTGAGATCGGCAAGAAAAGGAGTTTTATCACTGATCCGCTGGAAGTCAGCTAAATCTAATGGGACACCAACCGACTTTGCCATCGCAATCATGTGCAAAACCGCATTTGTTGAACCTCCCAAAACCATGATAATGGAAAGCGCATTTTCAAAAGCCTTCTTGGTCATGATATCTCGAGGTTTGATATCCTTTTCGAGTAAGAGACGAATCGCTTTTCCTACTCGCTCGCATTCTTCTTCTTTGTTTGAACTGACTGCTGGGTTGGAAGCATTATAAGATAGGCACATTCCGAGTGCTTCAATCGCCGAAGCCATAGTGTTAGCGGTGTACATACCCCCACAAGAACCAGCTCCTGGACAAGCTTTTTTGATAACATTTCTAAATTCTTTTTCATCAATGGAGCCTGCAATTTTTTGTCCCAATGCTTCGAATGCAGAAACAATATCTAACTTTTTTTCTAAATGACAACCAGCTTTTATAGTACCTCCATAGACGAGGATAGCAGGTCTATTGAGTCGACCTAATGCCATCATTGCACCAGGCATATTTTTATCACAACCAACAACCGCAACGATGCCATCATACCATTGAGCAGAAGCCACCGTCTCGATGGAGTCCGCAATAATATCTCTAGATGGCAAAGAAAAACGCATCCCTGAAGTTCCCATAGAGATACCATCACTCACACCAATCGTATGAAAAATGAGTCCGATTAAATCCTCGTCTTGCACACCCGTTTTTATGACTTTCGCCAAATCATTGAGATGCATATTGCATGGATTGCCTTCCCAGCCTGTACTGACAATACCAATTTGTGGTTTTTTCAAATCCGCTTCATCTAACCCGATTGCATGTAACATAGCTTGCGCGGCAGGCTGCGTGTCATCCTGGGTTACGTGTTTACTAAATTTATTTAATTCATTTGGTTTCATTTATAATTGGTTTAGTTTTCCAAATTCAATTTGAGTTCTAAAAAAGCATAAAGCACAAAAAAGCCGTTCTCATTAATTGAGAACGGCTTTTTTAGCACATATATACCATTCTCGTTTTGTCAAATAATAGTGACAATTACAGAAATGATAATAATAATAATGCTGTTGTTAAAAGACATTTTTTCTTGTTGTTAGAATGAAGATGCGTCTTCTTTTTTAGAATTACAAATTATGTTGAAAAATAAAATTGAATATCAATTCTCATTTTGAAGGATATAATAATTTACTTTTTCTGAAACAGAATTTTAATAATGTTGATCCTTGATTAATGAAATATTTATTTTAAAAAAGATAACATACTTTATTTCTTTAAATAAATCGGAATTTAAAAACATTAGTAAGTCTTTTTTGATTTTCATTTTTAGAATCAGTAATGTTTGGAATAAATTTATTTTTTGAGTCGGAGTGATTTCAATTTCACTATTCAAACAAATCCAATGATTGAAGTTGTAGACTTTATTACGAGCTTGACCAACTATCTGTGCTATCACCAAATCCTTTGGAGATAATTCCATTTAATAATTTACTTATCCTGAAACGGAATAAAATTTTGCCAAAAAGCTTAAACAAAATAAATAATGAAACGATTACCTATAAATAAAGAATATTTGTTACTTTTATAGCAGTAGCATAGAATAGCATAGCTTAATGTCAGTGTTCTGATATTTTTTTACAGAAAAACCTAAAGTTTTGAGTGTAGAAATTTTTCAAAAAATTCAAGAGCTAGAGCAGATAACTATTTTATCAAAACATGAGCAATTGGTAAATGGTATTCTCAATGCAATCGATGAACAAATCTTGGTTCAAGGGACTATGCTGCCATCCGTTAATTCGATGGTGAGAGAATTAGGTTTTGCCAGAAAGACAATTGTCAAAGCTTATGAAGAATTAAAAGATCGAGGAATTGTAGAATCAAAAAAGAGGTTAGGTTATTTCATCGCAAATGAATCTACAACAATGGAGATGAAAGTAGCAGTTTTGATGTATGCTTTCCATCCATTTCAAGAAATTTTTTACAACACTTTTAGATCTTCATTAGGAGATCAATTTCAGTTAGATGTTTTTTTTCACCACAATAATTTAGAAGTCTATGAAACAATTCTAAATAATATCATTGGAAGATATGGGATGTACGTTGTTGCACCAATACATCATGAATCCACTCAATTATTATTATCACAAATTCAACCGAGCAAACTTTTAATAGTCGATAGATTTGAAAATATTGGTGACCGCTATTCTTACATTTCTCAAGAGTTTGAAATGTCAACTTACAAAGCACTTCAGGAATTGAAAAAGGAAATGAATTGTTACAAAGAACATGTTATTTTTTTCAAGACCGATTTAGATTATCCTAAAGGTTCATTAAGGGCTTTTGAAAGATTTGTGAAAGAAAACAATCTAAAAGGAAAAGTGGAAGAGAACTATAAAGAAGGATCGGTAAAAGAAGGTACATTCTATATGACATTCGGAGATGTGGATTTATGGGGAATTTTGAAAGATTGCAATACACATGGTTTAGAATTAGGAAAAGATGTAGGAATTCTTTCTACCAATGATTCACCAGTGAAAGAATTTATAAGCGGAGGCATCACGACCTTTTGTGTTGATTTTGTTGAGATGGCTGAAATGTCTTCAGCATATATTAAAGAGAGAGCATTTACACAACATATATTAGTACCCAAACTGACAAGACGAAAATCTTTATAACAATATAAATTTGTATTGACAAATAGGATTTTGAATAGAAAGACAATTGCCAAAACATTAGTTAATAAAAAAAAACGAAAAAAATGAAACAATTGAAATCTCCTACCTTTTATAAGGTTTGGGATAGTATGTCGGACCAATTACGTGTCTTCAGACTATTCCTTTTTATTCCGATTCTGTTATTTTGTTCTATTGCTTCGATAAATGGTCAATCCATTTCGGGGATTATAATAGACGATAGCGGTGAGCCATTAATTGGTGCAACTGTTCAAGCCAAGGGCAGTACATCAGGTACCGTAACAGATATTGATGGCAGTTATACGCTTCAAGTTCCACCAGGGACCTCAACCATTATTTATTCTTATACTGGCTATATGGATCAGGAAGTTGAGATCAATGGTCGTTCCAAATTAGATGTTACCATGCTCGTAAACTCTGAAATACTTGATGAAGTTGTAGTGGTAGGGTATGGTGTTGTCCGAAAAAGTGATTTAACTGGTTCCGTAGCTTCTCTAAGTGGAGATGATATCCGTGCTGTGGTTACTGGAAATCCAACATCATCCTTACAAGGAAAACTTCCTGGTGTGCAAGTTGAAAATAATGGTGGACAACCGGGTGGTGATGCGAATGTTTTCGTCAGAGGAGTAAGTTCTTTGACCAATTCTTATCCACTATATGTAATAGATGGAACGGTTGTAGAAAATATGAACTATCTCAATCCTAAAGACATCGAATCGATGGAAGTATTGAAAGATGCATCTTCTGCAGCCATTTATGGTTCTCGTGCCGCAAATGGGGTGGTGTTGATCTCGACCAAAAGAGGTTCAAGTGATGGTACTCCAAAAGTAACACTAGATGTACGTGGTGGTACGGAGACACCAAGCAAGTATTTAGACTTGTTGAATGGTTCTGAATTTGTTCAATATCGTCGGCAGCTGGAAGAAAATGATGGCTCTGGTTTTCAATTCCCAGATGAAGGGGTTGACACTGATTGGCAAGATCTTTCATTAAATGCGGGTGCGATTCAAGATTATGGATTGTCTGTATCTGGAGGAGGTGAAAATTCAAAATACTTTATTTCTGGAAATTATTATGATCAAGATGGGATATTGGTTAGCTCTGGTTTTGAGCGACTTAATTTTAGAGCCAATAGCGAATTTAAAGTAGGGAAATTGACGATCACAGAATCCCTTTCATTGGCCCAAACAAAATTGGAAGAAAACAATTGGTTTGGATTTGATGGTGCGACCGCTCCTATTTTACCAGAAATGGTTTCTGGAAATGAAGGAGGTTTCTCTGCACCAGATTTTGATGTACACAATTTTGGTGGACTGAACGATTACGCGCAAGCAGTGTTGGAAGATAATTTGACAACTACCCGTAATTTATTAGGAAACTTGAATTTCTCCTATGAAATATTAGATGGATTAAATGCCAAATTGAATTTAGGTGCCGATTACAGAAATGGATACAGTTTCTTTTTTACACCTACATTTTTCATGAGTACTTCCGATGCTGTCTTTAATGTCAACGACCAAAATGATTTGACAGAAGGTCGTTCAGAAACATTATTGACTTTAATCGAACCAACCTTGAGTTATGCAAATAGTGCAGACAAACATCGTTATGATGTGGTGGTTGGATTGTCTCAACAAAAAATCGATTTTAAAAATCTAGTAGTATATTCACAAGGTTTACCTAATAATGGGATACAGGTGACAGGTGCAGCTACGCCAGCTAATGTACAAGCTCTAGGTGGAGCCAACAACGTAAGTGCGATTCGCTCTGCTTTTGGTCGTGTCAATTATTCATTCGATAATAAATACCTATTGACCGCTACTGTACGTAGAGATGCATCTTCCAAATTTGCTCCTGATTTTAGAGTGGGTGTTTTCCCGTCAGCTTCTGTTGGTTGGAATATACATAATGAATCTTTCTGGTCAAGCAGTTTGATTAATCGTTTTAAAATTAGAGCTGGATATGGAGAATTAGGTTCTCAAAATATTCCTGATTATGCCTACCAGTCAGTCTTTAATTTAAACTCTTCTACTTCATTTAACAATGGTTCTGCACCAGGATACGCACAAACATCTTTGGCATTAGAAGACCTGAAATGGGAAACTTCAAAGACAACCAATGTAGGTGTTGACTTAGGATTGTTTGATGACAAACTTAGTTTATCCGCAGAATATTATATCAAAAACGTAGAAGATGTACTTGTAGGAGTTGCATTGCCTTCTAGTATTGGATTTAGTGAGCCGGTTATTCAAAATGTTGGAGAAATTCAAAACAAAGGATTTGAATTAGACCTTGTTTACAAAAATAGAGGAAATGAATTCAACTATGATCTTGGTTTCAATATCTCAACTTTTAATTCTTTGGTGACCAAATTACCGAATCCAATTGTTGGCCCTTCAACTTCTGAGGATTTGACACGAGTCAATAGATTTGTCGAAGGTCAAGCTCCAGGTATTTATTGGGGATTTATTGTTGATGGTGTTTATGCGGATCAAGCAGCTATCGATAGTGACCCAAACATTGCTAATGATGATACCCGTAAATCGCAGGTTCAACCAGGTGATTTTATTCGTCGTGATATCAATGAAGATGGAAAAGTGGATGCAGATGATCTTACAGTGTTAGGAGATCCAACACCGGACTTTATTTATGGATTAAATTTTTCAGGTTCATACAAAGCATTAGATTTTGGCGTTTTCTTTCAAGGTGTACAAGGAAATGAAATTTATAACTTGAATAAATTTTACAACATTTTCTGGGCGGATGATAATAAATTAACGGATGTATTAGATGCTTGGACACCTTCGAATACCGATACGGATATTCCTAGAGCGACAACACTCGATCCAGCTGAAAACAGAGCTCCTAGTTCTTTCTTTGTGGAAGATGGTTCTTATTTCAGGTTGAGGACATTAGAAGTAGGATATACATTAGATGTAAATGCAATTCCATGGATGGAGAATGTTAGAATATTTGCGACTGGACAAAATCTAGTTACGATTACAGGATATAGCGGTTATGATCCTGACATTTCATCAACAAACGGTGGACGTTCTAATAGAGATACTGGATTTACTGGAAATCGTGTTGGTGTCAATCCATTGTTAGGTCGTGGTTTGGATGCAAGGGCTTACCCAAATACTCGTGGATTTATTTTTGGATTACAAGCCACTTTTTAATTAATTAAAATAATTGTCAAATGAAAAAATATAACAAATTCTGGATACTCCCGATAATGATACTGATGGTGTTACCATATAGTTGTTCGGATGATTTACTAGATCAAGTTAATACCAACACGGTTTCTACAGGTACATTTTGGGCAAACCCAAATGATGTTGCCTTAGCGATCAATGGTATGTATCATCCGATTACCAATACCTTTTTCTGGGGGCGTATTATTCATACTGGGGCTATGCTCCGTTCCGACGTATTTAATGTTCGTCCTTTTGGTGCCAATACTGCTTTATCAACATTTCAAGGGGAAGCAGGGATTGCACGTTGGGCAGTTGAGCCTTGGCAAGAAGCCTACAAGTGTATCTTCAGAGCCAATTCAATAATCGAAAATGTAAATGAAACGAATGTTCCTGATGTGGGGCAACGTAATGGTTTTGTTGGACAAGCATATTTTATGCGTGGTTTTGCTTATTGGTACCTCGTCAATTTGTATGGAAATGTACCATTGGTAACTTCAGTTGCAGCGTCTGAAGCGGATTTCTTTCCATCTCAATCAACTCCTGCAGCAACTTGGGCTCAGGTGATAGCAGATTTTGAACAAGCAGAAAGTTTACTACCAGGCACTTGGGCAGAAAGTGATTTTGGTCGACCTACTTCAGGTTCAGCAGCAGCCTTTGCAGGTAAAAGTAAATTATTTGCTCAAGATTATGCAGGAGCAGAACAAGCATTCTTGAGAGTAGTAGGTAGTGGAAATTATGGATTGTTACCAGCAGATCGATACAATGAAAATTTTGATCAATCCAATGAAAATAATGAAGAATCTATTTTCGAATTACAATATCTAGGAATTGCATCTTTTGCATGGGGAGTAGATATTCCAGGAGTTGGTACGATGGGGAATTTTCATATTGACTATGCACCACCAGAAAAATCTCCGGATCAAAGTCACTTCATCAATTCATGGGTGAAAGATTTATTCGAAGAAAATGGAGAAACAATTCGTCGTCAAGAAACATTGGCGTACGATTACGCAGGTTCGACCGGTTATGGTGGTCTTCCTTATCTTGAGGATTTTGAAGGAGATATTGCTGTAGCAGCAGCAGATGGAATGGAACCAATCTTTAGTAAAAAATATGCTGGAATGGATGTAGGTAAAAGAGATGATGTAGATCTGTTAGGAACGAATGTTGGAAACAATTGGAGAATTATAAGATACGCAGATGTATTGTTGATGCATGCCGAAGCGCTTAATGAACAAGGCAAAACTTCTGAAGCGGAAACTTTCTTGAATTTGGTGAGAGAGCGTGCTGAAGTGAGTCCAAAAACAGGGTTGAGTCAAGACCAAATGCGTCAAGCATTGATTGATGAGCGGGTATTAGAATTGACAGGAGAAGGTCATCGTTTTTTCGACCTGGTACGTTGGGGACTAGCGGATGATTACATGGGTACCAGTTCATTACATGGAGATCATCCAAAGTCATTAAGTGGTGGTGTTTTTCAAAGTAATAAGCATGAGTTGATTTGGATTCCAGTAAGTGAACTTGAGGCGAATCCCAACTTGTTACAAAATCCTGGATACTGATTTTTTGAGTTTAATAAATAGTTTTAGTGCCCTTTCGAGTGAATGCAAGAAAGGGCATTTTTAAGATTCTTAAAAAACAACTCATTTTGCGGCTAAATATTGTTTGGATATGTTTAATGATTATTTCAATGAGCGCTTGCTCTGAGGACACAAACACCCTATTTAGAAAAGTCGCGCCTTCCCAAAGTAATGTTCATTTTATCAACAAGATTGATGAAACTAAAAATTTAAATATCCTTAACTTTCACTACATCTATAACGGCGGCGGTGTCGGTGTCGGTGATTTTAACAATGACCAACTACCTGATTTGGTATTTTCAGGCAATCAAGTAGCTTCTAAATTGTATTTAAATCAAGGCGGATTAGAATTTGAGGATATTTCTGATGCTGCCAAATTCAAAACAAAAGGTTGGGCAACAGGTGTGTCGGTAGTTGATATTAATGGAGATGGTTGGCAAGATATTTATTTGAGCGTTGGTGGTTTGAACTGTGATGGAAACTGCCAGAATCAATTATTTATTCATCAAGGGTTAGATAACAACAATATTCCTACATTTAAAGAAATGGCTACTAATTTTGGCTTAGCAGATGGTTTGTATACTCAACAAGCAGCTTTTTTTGACTACGATTTAGATGGTGATTTAGATGTTTATTTATTGCACAACGCAATTGATGATAGAGACAAAAATGCACCTTCGCCCAAAAAATTCATCAATGAAAATTCTATTGATAAACTTTTTAGAAATGATGGAGATCAGTTTACAGATGTTTCTCAAGAAATGGGAATCATTTATCGCGGGTATGGTCTAGGTATTACAATCAATGATATCAACTTGGATGGCTTTCCAGATATTTATGTAGCCAATGATTTTCTTTCTGAGGATCTCGTATACATCAATAAAGGTGTTGAAGATGGTAAGCATTTGGGATTTGATGAAAATGCAGATGTCTTGTTAAAACACCAAAGTTACAATAGCATGGGGGTTGATATAGCAGATGTAAATCAAGATGGCTTACCAGATATTCTTACATTGGATATGATGCCACGCTATCATGAGCGACAAAAAACTATGATTGGTTTTATGAACTATAATAAATTTACCATGTCGCTTAGAGCTGGATATGCACCGCAATTTGTAAGAAACACTTTGCAAATTCACAATGGAGAATTGAACAAAAAAGTATTGCCATTTAGTGAAGTCGGATACCTCACAGGACTTTATAATACAGATTGGTCATGGACTCCTTTGATGGCAGATTTTGACAACGATGGAGATCGAGATATTTTTATTACAAATGGATATGGCAAAGATATTACTGATTTAGATTTTATTAATTATAGCACACAACTCGGAAATTTCGGAACAAAAGAAGAGAGACTACATAAGTTGTATGAAATTGTTCAGGAAATGAAAGAAGTGACTATGCCGAATTTTATTTTCGAAAACAAACAAAATTTTCAATTCTTAGATCAATCAGATCAATGGTTGAAAAAAGAAAATTCTATTTCTAACGGGGCTGTTTATTCCGACTTGGATAATGACGGAGACTTAGATCTCATTGTGAATAACCTCAACCAAAAAGCATTTATTCTTGAAAATACTTGTAATCAAAAAAACGAACACCATTATTTAAAAATTCGATTAAAAGGGGAGTCTAAAAATCAATCTGGAATCGGTGCAAAAATTTTCGCTTATATCGATCAAAAAGTAATCACACATTATCAATCACCAGTAAGAGGTTATTTGTCTAGTGTAGATCCTGTTGTACATATAGGAACGGGTAAATACAACAATATAGATTCTTTGAAAATTGTATGGCCAAAAGGGCAAATACAGCTACTGAAAAATATCAAGGCTGATCAATTACTTGTTTTGGACTATAAATCAGCCAACCATAACAATATAATAACTAAAGATATTAATACCCAATTTGTCGAAAACAAAAACCTAGATCCAATAAAACATCAAGAAAACATCCATCACGATTTTGATGGCCAACGCCTTTTGCTACAACAACATAGCAAACAAGGACCTTGTATTGCCGTCGCCAACATCGATGGGCAAACTGGAGATGAAATATTTGTGGGCGGAGCGAAGGGGTATCCTTCTCAAATTTATTTCCCAAAACCCAGCGGAGCATACAAAATTCAATCCATGGACAACGAAAAAAGTGAAGATACGGCTGCTGCATTTTTTGACTTCGACAATGATGGAGATTTGGATTTGTATATTGTAAGTGGAGGGGTAGAATTTAAAGAAAGTGCACCGGAATTTCAAGATCGTTTACTGCTCAATGATGGGAAAGGCAATTTTACCAATCGAAACGACTTGTTGCCGAAAAATTTGGACAGTGGAAGTTGTGTCAAACCTTGCGATTATGATCAAGACGGCGACATAGATTTATTTATTGGTGGACGAGTAATCCCTCGTAAGTTTCCATCCGTCCCAACCAGTACATTGTTGATAAATCACAATGGCAGATTTATTGATCACACCGTAAAATTGGCACCAGACCTAGCGCAAATCGGTATGGTTGCCGATGCAATTTGGAAAGATATTGATGGTGATGATTTAGTTGATTTAATTGTTGTTGGAGAATGGATGCCTATTGTTGCGTTTAAAAATAAAAATGGAATATTAGAAAAAATATCATCAGACAATTTGTCAAATGCAAAAGGTTTGTGGACATGCATTGCAACAATGGATATAGATCAAGATGGAGATAGTGATTTTTTAGTCGGTAACCATGGACTGAATAGTCGCTTACAAGCTTCCCGAAATGAACCACTAGTTTTGGTGGCAGATGATCTCGACAAAAATGGAAGTCCTGATCCGATTATCGGACAATATTACTTGAATAAACAAGGTGAAAGAAAATTATATCCGCTACATTCACGAGATGATTTATTCTCACAATTGGTCAAATTAAAAAACAGTTATGTGAAATATGCGGAATTTGCGAATGTCGAATTTGATGAAATGATTAATAGTATTTCTGAGTCCGAAAATCGATTAGAAGTTACTGAATTGAGATCTTGCTATTTGATAAATGATGGGAAAGGAAATTTTGAAATAAAACCTTTACCTATGACGGCGCAGATTAGTCCGATTCAATGTTTCTACACCGATGATTTTGATTCGGATGGAAATGTAGATGCATTGTTGGTAGGAAATGATTTTACATCAGAGAAAAACGGTGGTTGGCAAGATGCACAGAATGGTACTTTGCTTAAAGGAAATGGTTCATTAGGATTTGAAGTGATATCATCAGCTACCAGTGGTTTCATAGTTCCTGGTGATGCGAGAAGTATCGCTAAGTTTCAAAAATCAGATCAATCTTATCAATTGCTAATAGGACAAAATAATGATACATTTCGGGTATTTGATTATGGAAAAAATTAATGCTAATATATACGATTTTTGTAACGCAAACGCTTCATTAAAAATGATATGATTGAAGTAGGTTGTCGATTGATATTAAATTCAGGTAATAGAAATTTTGGAAAAAAAAGTAGTGATATTGGTTTTATTGATAGCTTGCAAGTATTTAAAAAGAGCGTTGGTTAAATATCCAACAACCATAATAACCGAATAAAATAATTTTATGCCGCTTGATATAACAAAAGAAGAAACAGTAATTGATAGAATTACGGAAATCAGTGATTTTCCAAAAATATCATTGCTCAGTGAAAACAAACAATTTGATGTTGCTATTGATTTAGTAAAAGAAGAAGGTGCTATTTATCTATTTGAATTCAAAATAAATGCAGCAGAAGCTACAGCACCTACCAAATTTACTTTGAAGTGGAAAATTCCTGCAATCAACATTAAAGGAACTTGGACAAGTGCAAGTTTGCATGACAAGCGGTTGCAATACGATTGGGAATTGGATCATTTGCAATCAAGAGTTTCGGTAGATGCACCCGTCATCAGTGTGTTTGGTTACGATGATGAAAATGTAATCACCTTTGCTTGTTCTGAGGCCATCAATAAAATGGAAATGAATGCCCTTTTGAGAGAAGAAGACAACCAGCTTTATTGTCATCTTTCTTTTTTTACGGAACGTCATTCTGCGATCACGGATTACAAAGCACAAATTAGAGTTGATTTAAGACCTGTCTCTTTTTCAAAAGCATTGCAAGATGTTTCAAAATGGTGGGCAACTTTCCCGCATTTAAAACCTAGTCCTGTTCCAGAACTTGCTAGACTTCCATTGTATTCAACTTGGTATAATTTCCATCAATCATTGGATACCAATATATTGTTAGAAGAATGTCAATTGGCAAGAGAAATTGGATATCAATTAATTATACTTGATGATGGTTGGCAAACGATGGATGCTAATCGAGGATATGATTATTGCGGAGATTGGCAACCTGAGAGAATTCCAGATATGCATGGCTTTGTTGAAAAGCTACATCAGATAGATATGAAAGTAGGGTTGTGGTTTTCAGTTCCATTTTGTGGAGTCAAGTCCAAAGCCTATCAACAATTCAAAGGAAAATTCTTGACAGAGAATCATAGGTGGGCACCTGTTTTTGATCCTCGTTATCCTGAAGTAAGAGAATACCTTATCAATATTTATAAAGATGCATTGGTCAAATATAATTTGGATGCATTTAAATTAGATTTTATTGATGACTTCAAAGCATATCCTGATACCGTTTTGACCAAAGAGAATGGTCGTGATTATGCCAATGTAAATGAGGGAGTGGATCGATTAATGACAGATGTGATGAAGGCACTTCAAGCTATCAAAAAAGATATTGCAATTGAGTTTAGACAAAAATATATTGGGCCGACGATGCGAAAATTCGGAAATATGTTTCGTGCTTTTGATTGCCCCAATGATCCAGTGAGTAACCGTATTCGGATTACAGATGTAAAATTACTTTGTGGAGAAACAGTAGTCCACTCAGACATGATTACGTGGCATGCAGATGAATCGGTGGAGTTGGCCGCTTTTCAGGTGCTCAATGCATTTTGGGGAGTTCCACAAATGTCGATTCTTTTGAAAGAAGCAAAAGCCGAACATAAAGCAATGCTCAAATTTTATACCCAATATTGGACAGAAAACGCCAAAGTATTATTGGATGGTGCTTTTGTTCCTAACAACCCGTTGGCTAATTATCCAATCCTAAGATCAACTTTGGATAACCATGAGATTATTGGCGTATTTGACGATGTAGTAGTCGAAAGTAGTCTTCAAAATAGGACTGATTTATTAAATGTAAATCCAAGTAATAAAATTGTCATTCGAAATACTGGTGATGCAGGGAATTTTGAATTAACTATTTGGGATTGCAAAGGTAATCAAAGTAAAAAGGTAGTAGTTGATTTGCCAAAAGGAGTAGTGGATATTACCGTACCAAGTGCCGGGATGCTCAAAGTTATCAGACAGTCGAAAATAACGTAATATAACAATATAGTAACCAAATTAGTCACTTAGAGAAAACCACAATAAACCATGCAAAGCCAATTATCAACAATTGATATAGCCATCGTTATTGGCTATTTTGTTTTAGTACTTGCCATCGGATTTTGGATTTCCCGAAAAACCAAAACAGGCGAAGATCTCTTTTTAGGAGGGCGTTCATTTGGATGGGGGTTAATCGGATTGTCCTTGTTTGCTTCCAATATTTCTAGCTCTACTATCATTGGGTTGACAGGTGCCGCTTATACCACTGGAATCGTCAACTCCGTTTATGAATGGATGTCGGGTTTACCACTTATTATAGCAGCATTAATTTTTATCCCATTATATCTAAATTCTCGAATCACAACCATTCCAGAATTTTTGGAAAAACGATTTGATCGACGATCTCAATTATTCTTTTCAGTCGTGACAATCTTCAGTACCATTATGATTGAAACAGCAGGATCCTTATATGCCGGGTCTTTAGTGTTGCAAACATTTTTCCCCAACCTCATCATGTGGCAAACCGCATTAGGATTGGCAACCGTTGCCGGTATCTATACCGCTTTTGGCGGTTTGAAAGCAGTGGTTTATACGGATGCGATTCAAGCAGTTATCTTAATAGTAGGATGTGCTATTTTGACCTATATCTTGTATGAAAAGCTCGACTTCGATTGGGCGAAGGTAATTGCTTCAACCCCAGAAGGACATTTCTCAGTAGTTCGACCGTTGGACGATCCGGGGATCCCGTGGCCAGGTTTGATAATGGGCGTTCCATTCTTGGGATTCTGGTATTGGTCGACGAACCAGTATATTATCCAAAGAGCCTTGGGGGCCAAAGGATTGAACGATGCACGTTGGGGATTGGTCTTGGCAGGATTTCTAAAAGTGATTCCATTATTTATCATGGTGATTCCAGGAGCGATGGCATTGGCATTATATCCAGGACTTGAAAATGGAGATGCAGTATTTCCTTATTTAGTTACAGAAGTACTTCCAGTTGGCTTGGCAGGATTGGTTTTGGCAGGACTTATTTCAGCAATTATGTCGAGTGTCGATTCGGCCCTCAACTCTTCATCTACATTAGTTGTTATCGATTTTATCAAACCCAACAATCCCGATATTACTGGAGAGCAAATTGCTATTTATGGACGAATTACTACTTTTATTTTGATGGTCATCGCTGCATTGTGGGCGCCACAAATTCAAAACTTCACAGGACTTTGGGACTATTTACAACAAATGTTTTCCATCATGGTCCCTCCAATAGCAGTCATTTTTTTAGTCGGTGTTTTTTACAAAAGAGGAAATGGAGATGGTGCATTTTGGACTTTAATGATTGGAACGGGCTTGGGTATTTTGCTTTTTATTTTAGGAGAAATGGATTTGTGGAATTTACATTACACTATGAATGTAGGAGTGATGGTAATGGTTTCTGCTGTGATTTTTGTGGTTGTGAGTAATATGACAGCTCCACCTACTGCAGAACAAATAGAAAATTTCACTTACCGCAAAGGTTTAATCTCTGAAGGAACAGAAGGATTACCATGGTATGCAGATTATCGTAATCAAATTGTTTTATTAACTATTTTAATATTCTATATTTTGTATCGTTTTTGGTAGAATTGATCAAACGAAAAAAAGCGCATCTTTTGGATGCGCTTTTTTATTTAAATCTTTCTTGGTGTTAACTGAAGCAATTGAAAGATTAGTTAATGTTAATTTAAGGCCATAAATTTTATGCTGTTGTCTTATTTCGTATTTTGATATTCAATTAAAATACATCCAATCTAGAAGATAAAATCGAAATTACTGGCATCCAAGTTTTTCCAAATCCTTTTAATGATCGAATCAACGTCCAAATAGAAAATAGTGCAACCCATAGCTATCAGCTGATCAATGGTACCGGACAATTGTTAGCCTCAGGAAAATTGCAAAACGGGTACATTGAAACCAATCAATACCAAAGTGGGTTGTATGTGTTAGTAATTTTTGATCAAAAAAATGAATTAATTACAAGCCAAAAAATAATAAAATTCTAACTATATTACACTACTCCAAATTTCAAAAAACCCAAAATATGAAAACGAAATTAGTATTAATCCAACTACTGTCGATCATTTGTATTATATCTGCAATCGCACAATCTACTCCAATCGCTCAATTTTATGCAAGTGGATTTTCTCAACCATTGGGTATCGTCAATGCTAGTGATGGTTCTGATCGTCTATTTATTGTTGAAAAAGGAGGGACTGTAAAGATCCTTGATAGTAATGGAATCCTAATTTCTGGAAATTTTTTGAATATCTCCTCAAAAGTTTCCACCAATGGCGAAAGAGGATTGTTAGGTTTAGCTTTTCATCCAGATTATATCAATAATGGATATTTCTATGTCAATTATACCAATACTGCCGGTGATACGAGAATTGCGAGATATCAAGTGAGTGCCGCAGATCCAAATGTGGCAGATCCAACTTCTGAAAAAATTATGATTTCAGTTAATCAACCGGCTTGGAATCACAATGCAGGAGATTTGAAATTTGGTGCAGATGGATATTTGTATATTCCATTGGGTGATGGTGGCGGAGCTGCAAATTGTGGTGTGATGGATGGCGATAATTTTCTAGGAAAAATTTTACGAATTGATGTCAATGAAAATATGAATGCGTTTCCATATTATGGAATTCCTGCTGATAATCCATACGTCGGAGATCCTGATTGGTTAGATGAAATTTGGGCATCAGGACTGCGAAATCCTTGGCGATTCAGTTTTGATAGATCGAATGGAGATATGTGGTTGGCAGATGTTGGCCAAAATGCATGGGAAGAAGTAAATTATCAGCCCGCTAATAGTGTTGGTGGTCAAAATTATGGCTGGAGTATGATGGAGGGAGCACATTGTTATAGTGCTAATAATTGCCCATTAAATACCGCTCCTTGTAACAGCAGTGCGTACACAAATCCGATATTTGAATATAGTCATTCATCAGTGACTGGTGGCGCTTCCATTGTTGGAGGATACGTATACCGTGGATGCGAATTACCGGGTTTACAAGGTTATTATTTATGCGCTGATACGTATTCTCAAAATCTATGGACTGTTTTGCCAAATGGGGTATCAACAAAATTTTCCACAAATGTTGGTAACATCATTTCTTTTGGAGAAGATGAATTTGGCGAATTGTATTTGGCTAGTTTTGATAACAACATATATAGAGTCATTGCTGAAAATAATATTGCTTGTGTAGGCTGTCCTACAAACAGATACGAAATGAATACCGTTGCTCCTGGAGTTTATCAAGCCGCTAATACGGTTTATTCGGACGGTGTAATCAGCTCCGCGTTGAACACAACCTTCTACGGAAATTACATCGAATTAAACCCAGGATTCCAATCGAATATGGATTTTATTGCAGAAATTAATCCTTGTAGCCAGTAAGATTTACTTCAAATTAGGTCATTTAACGGTAATTATCTCTCTTGTAAATCGTATGATTTATGTGTGAAATCCCAATTTTAACACATTTTTAAGTTCGAATTAAAAGAAATTAACGACCACATGTCAGACCTTGTCGTCATAAGTATAAATAAGTAAATTCTCATAAAATTTTTAAATATGAAAAAGCAATTGATTTTAATGTTCAGTTTCATGATGCTATTTGCATTGAGTATTGATACTGTAACAGCGCAAACTCCAACTACTACTACAAGAACTGAAACAACTGAAACAGTTAAGAAAGAAGGTTGGTGGAAAAGAACTTTTGGAAAAAAGAAAAAGAAAAAAAATACAGTAAAGGCAACTGCTCAAAAGCCTAGAACAGATGTAAAAACAGGTGGTGTAAAACCTCCTAAGACAGGTGGTGTGAAGCCTCCTAAAACAGGTGGTGTAAAACCAACTAAAGATGTAAAAGTTGTAAAGCCGAAAACTGACAGAGTAAAGCCTAATAAGCCAAGTAAGTCTACTAGTACAAGACCTGAAGGCCCAACAAAAGCTAAAAAGCCTACGAAGCCTAAGAAGGACATACCAGTTGTGACAAACAAAAAGGATAAAGTTAAACCAAACAAGCCTAACAAACCATCTACAAAAAATGGAGATGTTTTAACTGGGTCAAAAAAGGGAAGCGCAACTACAAGAAAGAAGATTCCAAATAACAGTAATGGGAAGGTTAGAAAAGTAGAAAGCAAACCAGCAAAAACAACTGGAATGCCGCATCCAAGTACAAAAGGTGCACCTCAGTGTGGCGTAAAAGGATGTGAACATCCTGGTAAACACGAAGGTTTGCATAAGAAGCAATACCCAGTTCGTCCTTACAAATGGACAGAACAAGGATATAAAGAAGTAGACGAGAAAGGCGGTATTATCAAGAAAAAGGCTACTATTAAAAAGCCAAAAAAGATTAAAACTAAGAACTAACAGTTTTTAGATTCGTATAAAAAACCCTTGGAGTACAGGATACTTCAAGGGTTTTTTTATTGGCAAAACGCAACCTTAATCAATTGAAATTTAGTTAATTTACCCAAAAGCTAAATTTATTTCTTTGACAAACTTATTTATAAGTTTTGACATCTTTTCAAATAGAGTCTTAACTTCGAGTTAAAATTAAAAACACTATTAATTATGAGACATCCTTTACTTCGAACAACGTATTCAATATTTGGAATACTATTCCTCGCATTTCTATTTATGAGTTACAGTGGTAATGCACCAAATGGTTACACAGGAGCTCCTGGTGAAAGTACATGTGCTGGTTGTCATTCTGGAAATAGTTTGGGGATGACAGGTGACATTCAAATTCAAGGAGTGCCATCTATGATCACTCCTAACACGACGTACCCATTGTCGGTTGTGATTTCAAACCCTGATGGAATTTCATTGTCTGCAGGATTTTCGATGTTAGTTTTAGGTTCAAGTAATCCAACGGGACCTAGTGCAGGTGTCTTGTCAAATCCATCTGCAGGTGCAGCAGTTGCTAGTGGTTTTAAAGAATATTTTGAACATAGTCCAGCTCAACCATATGATATTAACAGAATGGCTACTTGGACTGTGGATTGGACATCTCCAGCAAGTACAGCAAATGAGGTAATTACTTTTTATGGGATTGGAAATATAACAGACAACAATCCAGGGTCAAATACCTCAAGTGATTTTGTAGTTTCTACATCAGTTTCTGGCACAATCGCTGGAACACCGTTGGGTGCTGATTTGACCCTTTCGAATCTAGTAGGTTGGAATGCATCCTATTCTCCTGGAGAAGTGGTCTTCTTTGATTTTGATATCAACAATATTGGAAATGCAGATGTAATTGGAGATTACAATATAATGAGTTATCTATCAACAGATGCAGTTTTTGATCCGAGTGATATCAGTGTGGGAGATTTGGTAACTGGTTTTACACAGCAAGGAAGCATTCCTAGTGTACAAGGCGCTATTTCGATTCCTGCAAATTTAACTCCAGGTAATTATTACCTGATTATTGTTATTGATGCAGGATCTGTTATATCGGAATTGGACGAAACTAACAATATATTGGTGAGTCCAATTGCTGCACCAATTCAGCCTTCTGTTCCATTGATTAGTTCATGGAATGTGATCAACGCTTCCTGCAATGGTGGTAACGATGGTGCAGCGACAGCTACTCCAACAGGTGGCACTACACCTTATATATACGCTTGGCAAAATGGAATGACAACTCAAACCATCACTGGATTGGCAGCAGGTAGTTATCCATTTACAGTAACAGATGCTAGTGGTAACTCGGTTAATGATATTGCCATTGTAAATGAACCAAGTCAGTTGGTTGCAACTGTTTCTACGACGGATGTACAGTGCGCTACTGATACTGATGGAACGGCAAATGCAACAGTTAATGGTGGAACACTTCCTTATAACATTTCATGGCCAGGTGGTAGTAGCACCAATTTGGCGGCAGGAAATTACATTGTTACAATTACTGATAATAATGGGTGTTCAACGATGGAAAATTATACAATTGTTGCTGATGATACAACACCTCCTCAGCCTGTGGTTTTAACCTTGTTAAATGTTAGCATTGACTCAGCAGGTCAATATGTGATTGATGATCCAGCACTTTTAGATGTTGGGAGTACTGATAATTGTGGTGGCTTACTTACTTTTAGTATAGTGCCAAATGTTTTTGACTGTTCAGATATTGGTCTGCAAGAAGTAATTACTACAGTTACAGATGATTCAGGCAACATGGATACAGCATTGGCCCAAATTAATATTCAAGATAACATTGCTCCTACTATAATTTGTCCTACTATTTTTACACCAAATTGTGGTGGTGTCGTTGAATATTCACTGCCAATCGTTGATGATAATTGTACACAAAATATAACACCTGTTTTAGTCTCAGGCTTGCCATCGGGATCTCAATTCCCAGTTGGAACAAGTACTGTAATTTATGAAGCAACGGATAATGAATCAAATGTATCTTCTTGTTCTTTTATGGTGACCATTCCAGATAATACCATAGTAAGTGAATTATCTAGTACAAATGTATCTTGTTTTGGTCTTGCAGATGGAACTGCTGCGGTGACCACTTCCGGAGGTACACCACCTTATCAATTCAATTGGAGTAATGATGAAAACACTCCTACTATTACAAATCTAATAGCAGGAACCTATATGGTTACTGTGCAAGATAGCAACGGATGTGAAATGATTAGCAGTGTTGAAGTAGAAGCACCAACACCAATTTCTATAGCCATTGATTTGGTACAAGATGACACAGGAAGTAACAATGGTTCGATTTTTATTACAGCTTCTGGCGGTGCCGGTGGATTCACCTATATTTGGCAAGATGAGAATGGTGTCGTTGTATCAACAAGTGAAGATCCGCAAACTTTAACTGCAGGAACATATACCGTGTCAGTTACAGATATAAGTGGGTGTGTTGGTAGTTCGGTGCAAATTCTTGTAAATACAGTTGTAGGTATAGAAGAAATTAGTTTAGAAAATGCGATTCATGTATTCCCAAATCCGACAGCAGGTCAATTAAATATTAATGTAGATGAAAATTTAGCAAAATCAGTTGCGTTGCAAATTTTTGACCAGTCAGGAAAATTGGTTTATAACAATAACCAAATTGACTTATCAAATCAAGTCGTAGATATTGCGGTTTTGCAAAACGGTTTGTATTGGTGTAAATTTATTGTTGAAGAAAATGTGGTTGTTAGAAAAGTAGTGCTGGTTAAATAAAACTAGAAATTAAGTTTTGAAAATGGGGTAGTGCAGGAATGTGCTGTCCCATTTTTTTCTGCTAGTGCCGTTGTGTGACCCTACAATTTTTTCCAAAAAACAATCTTATCATCCCCAGCCTCATAAAATTCAGGAATCCTAGCTTGTAATATATAATTATTTTTAAGATAGAATTGGCGAGTCAATTCATACTCCTCCTTCCCTGAAGTTTCTACCAACAAAATACGATGTCCTTTTTCTCGAAGTAAATTTTCAATGTACTCCATCATTTGACCACCGATTCCTTTTCCTTGCATTTCTTTGGTTACAGCAATTGCATAAAGATTGTAAGTTCCATCAGTCATTCTTTCCGGTGCACAATATGCAATTGAAATTGGTTTGTTATCAATTACGGTTGTAAACCAAATATCAGTTGATTCAGGATTCGTAAAATAATCATTGATCATATCATCCAGCATTTCCGATGGGAATAATTCACTAGAATTCAATACTGATTTTAAAGCATCAATGTCTTTCTTTTTTATACTTCTAATAAGATGTTTCATTCAATTAAAGTTGTTTAATTACCAGTACAAATCTATAGCTTTTATCAGAATAAAAGTCCTGAAGGGACGACATATCAGCAGAGAATGGTAAAACCGTTCGACAGGACCGGTAAAAAACAAAAAAAAGAAAGGGGCGCTGCAAACGCAACGCCCCTAATCCTATTCATAAGTCAAAGCTTATTAGTTCGCCAACTTGACAAACTTCTGGTGATAAAGTCTTTCACCAACTTCAACTGTAATTACGTAAGTAGCATCTGCCAATGGAGTAACATCAATGTTATTGTTGTTAATTCCTTTGATAGCGTCAAATTTCCATGTATGTAACTTTCTACCTAACATGTCATAAACGGTCACTTTACTAGTAGCTTCAAGTTCAGAAGTATAGTTAATGTTTAAGTCCCCATAAGTAGGGTTAGGAAGAATTTCAAAGAACTCAGTAGTTGTGATGATAGAAGTTGAAGCAACATCAATCACAGTTGTGTTAGAACAACCATGTGCATCTGTTACTCTTACTTCAAACGTCGCATCTTGATTTCCTGCAGAAATATTAGCTAAGTTTCCTTCTTGGTTTAGTGTCCAACCTTGACCTTCCAAAATAGTCCAGTCATAAGTGTAAGGAGCTAAACCGAAATCAACATTTGCAACTAATACTTCTTCATTTCCTTCAAGCAATGCAGTTGGAGCATCTAATGATACTTCCATTGTTGCATCCGTGATAGGAATTGTCATCGTGTGCTCAGTTACATTACCACAATCATCATTAGCTGTCCAAGTAACAAAGTACTTGAAGTTATCGCAATCATCATTGTCAGTAATAACTGGGGCAGACACATTTGCAGAAGAGCAATCGTCCTGAGCAGTTACAGAAGGAGCCGTCCAGTTGAAGAATGCATCGTAGCTCATCGCTTGATCAGTAGGAACTAGATCAAATAATGGAGCAGCGTTGTCAGAAACTTCAATTGTTTGGTTCACTTCAGTTACATTAGAGCAGTTATCAACTGCAGTCCATGTACGGTGAATAATGTATCCGCAAGTTAATTGTTCAGTTGTTTCTTCGAATGTTACTTCAAAGTCAGCATCACAATTATCAGCAAATGAAGCAGTTTCTAATGGAATTTCAGTTCCACAAGACAATACTTTATTTTCAGGAGCAAATACAACTTCAGGTTGTGCATTATCTTGAACAGTAAGTGATTTAGAAGCAGTTGCTACGTTTCCGCAAGCATCTACAACAGACCAAGTACGTGTTACCATAATTCCACATTCCAATTCAGCAGTTACATCTTCAAATGTCATAGTCAAATTAGATCCACAATTATCAAGTGCTTCCGGAGTTCCGAAATTATCTTCAATAATTACATCACAATTTACTACTCCATCTTCAGGTACGAAACTAAAGATAGGTGCATCTGTATCAGGCATAACGGTCAATACTTGTTGTGCTTGAGTTACGTTTCCGCAATCATCAACAGCAGTCCATGTACGAGTGTATGTCTGTGCAACTGCACAATCCGTATTTTCAACAACATCTTCAAATGATAATGCAACATTAGAACAAGCATCCATTGCGGTTGCTTCTCCAAATACAGGATTAGCGACACAAGTAAGTTGTTCGTTTGCTGGTACAAATGTAAATGTCGGAGCAGTGTTGTCATTCTCAATAACAAAAGTTTGTTGAGCAGTTGCAACATTGCCACAAGCATCAGCTGCAGTCCAAGTACGTGTGAAAGAGTAACCTAATTCACAAGATCCTTCTTGAGCTTGATCTTCATAAGTAACGTTTACTTCAGAACAGTTGTCAGCAACAACAGGCTCACCAAATTCGAAGTTGCCATCACAAGTTACATTTCCTCCCTGAGGGATTTGTGCAAATGTTGGTGCAACTGAATCCGCTTCACGTGTAATTGTTTGAGCAATGTTTGCAACGTTACCACATGCATCTGCGATGGTCCAAGTTCTGGTCATGACCATACCTGTTTCGCATGAAGCATTATTAGTAGCGTCCGTGTGAGAGATAGTTACTTCAGAACAGTTATCAGAAAATAAAGGTGTATCAAATTCCATTGTTTCTCCACAAGCAACAAACTTATCAGTTGGTGTTGTGTCGAAAGTAGGGATTTGAGCATCTTCAACTGTAATGGTAGCTTCAGCCGTAACCGTAATGTTACAAGCAATAGCTGTCCATGTACGAGTCACTGCATAACTTGAAGCACAAGTACCTTCAACAGTATTGTCTTCAAAAGTAATAACAGCTTCATCAGTACAGTTAGTAGCAATTCCAGGAGTTCCGAATTCAAAAGAGTCACCACAATTGATGATCTGATCAGCAGGAACGTTAGAGAAAGCAACTGTAGTTTCTGTATCATCAGCAACTGTTACAGTTTGAGCAGTAGTTACTTCATTACCACAAGCATCGATTGCAGTCCAAGTACGTGTTACCGTGTATCCAGTAGCGCAATCACCAGCAGAAGTTACATCATCGAAAGTCAAG
>CALDGQ010000020.1 GCA_937941765.1 uncultured Saprospiraceae bacterium | reverse complement strand
GAATGTAGAAGTTGAGTACGCGAGTATACACGTATATTAATGAATTTCATGCTTAATTGTCCACGTACTCTACTTCGACATTCGATATTCTGCGGTTGGATATTCTGCGGTTCAGTTTCCGAAAGCATATTCGCACAGTCTAACATAACACCCTTCCTTTTCAAGGAAGCGAATTAGAGGATGGATCAAAAAAAATGGGTAATCCCAACAAAGTCAAGATTACCCATTTCATAACAATATATTTTCAAATCAGTTCTTAAAAGCTCGTTCAACAATTTCTTTTTGCTGTTGATCATGCACTTTCTTAAACCCTGTTGCAGGTGAAGCGCTTGACTTACGAGAAATAACTTCTAAATCAGATTTGCGATATAGTTGCATCACATGACTCCATGCACCCATATTTTCTGGCTCTTCTTGCACCCAATATTTTTTAGCGCCTTTGTATTTATCCATTATGGTGTCGATACCTTCTTTTGGAAAAGGATACAATTGATCCACTCTACAAATCGCAACATCAGTTCTTTTGTTTTCTTCTTTGTACTTCAATAAATCGTAATAGATTTTTCCAGAACACAATAGTAAGTTTTTCACCTTCTTCGCATCCTTTACCGCTGCATCATCGAAATATTCTTTAAAATCATTTCCTTTTTTAGAAACAAAATCTTCTAATTCAGAAACACACATTGGATGACGGAATAATGACTTCGGAGACATTACAACTAGCGGCTTCCTAAAAGGACGTGCCAGTTGACGTCTTATAGCATGGAAGAAATTGGCAGGTGTGCTGATGTTGGCAACTACCATGTTATCTTCTGAGCAAAGTTGTAACCATCTTTCTAATCGTGCACTTGAATGTTCTGGACCTTGACCTTCATAACCATGTGGTAATAACATGACCAAGCCACTCATTCTTTGCCATTTACTTTCGGATGCTGAAATAAATTGATCCACCATCGACTGGGCACCATTATAGAAGTCACCAAATTGTGCTTCCCAAATTACCAAACTATTGGGTGTCGCCATCGAATAACCAAATTCAAAACCAAGTACTGCAAATTCTGATAACAAGGAATTGTAAATTCTAAATTCACCTTGATCTTTTGACATGTTGGACAAGCGATTGTATTCTTCAAAAGTTTTGTCATCATTCAAGACTGCATGTCTGTGAGAGAAAGTCCCTCTTCTTACATCTTGTCCGCTCATACGAACATCCTTTCCTTCCAACATGATAGACCCGTATGCGATCAATTCTGCCATCGCCCAATCCAATTGGTTTTTATTCAATAATTTTTGTTTTCCTTTTAACAATCGGTTGATTTTTCCAAGTGGATTGAAATCTTTTGGAATTGTCATCAAGTGGTTAATGAGTTGGTCCAATTGTTTTTTTGAAATCCCCGTAGATGTTGAAGCTTCTCCTTCTTTTTGAGCTGCTTTCAATTTTTGCCATTCTACTTCTGGCGCTTGATAAGTATATGGAAGCGGCTTTTGTTTGACTAAGTCTAGTCTTTTTTGCAAATTATTCCAAAAACCTTTTTCGGATTTCTCTGCCATATCACTTTCCACCTGACCAGTTGATGTCAATTTTTCAACATAAATCTCACGTGGGTTTTTGTGTGTCTTAATGTGGCGGTACATTTCTGGTTGAGTAAATGCTGGATCGTCTCCTTCATTATGTCCATGTTTTCTGTAACAGACCATATCGATGTAAACATCGTTATTAAATTTTTGACGATATTCTATTGCTAATTCGGCTGCAAAAACAACAGCATCTGGATCATCTCCATTGACATGAAAAGTGGGCGCTTGTACCAAACTTGCGACACCAGTGCTATAAGTAGAAGAACGTGCATCATCAAAATCTGTCGTGAACCCAATTTGATTGTTGATAACAAAGTGTATGGATCCTCCAACATAATATCCTTCTAACTGACTCATTTGTGCCGTTTCGTAAACAACACCTTGGCCTGCAATCGCGGCATCGCCATGTATTAAGATCGGTAAAATTTTGTCGTAATCACTTTTATATAAAATATCTGCCTTAGCTCTAGCAAAACCAATTACCACTGGATTAACAGCTTCCAGATGCGATGGATTAGGAACTAATTTTAGGTGAACTTTTTTTCCACCAGTCGTTTCTTTTTGAGTAGAATATCCTAGATGATATTTTACATCTCCATCTCCAAAACTTAAATCAGGTACCGCCGTTCCTTCAAATTCATTGAAAATATGCTCGTAAGTCTTTCCCATGATATTTGCCAAAACATTCAAACGACCACGATGGGCCATTCCAATAATCACTTCTTCTACTTGGTTTTCACTTCCTTTATTGATGATTGCATCTATTGCTGCAATCGTTGTTTCTCCACCTTCTAAAGAAAATCTTTTTTGACCAACATATTTGGTATGCAAAAATCTTTCAAAACCAACTGCTCCATTCAACATCTCCAAAATTCTTTTCCGTTTTGCTAATGTCAATCCGTAAGAATTATCTAATTGTCTTTTTTCAATTTTATCCCGTAACCACATTCTCTTTTCTCGATCTTCGATATGACAATATTCGAAACCAATATTTCCAGAGTACATGATGTGCAATCGGTCAATGATTTGTTTCAAAGTTGAATCTTTCAAACCAATCTCTTCTCCTGATTTAAATTTAGTAGTCAAATCAGCATCAGACAATCCATAGTCATTAAGATTCAAATGAGGCTTTCTATCCTTGCGATCTCTGATGGGATTTGTGGTGGATAACAAATGTCCTCTATTCCTAAATCCATGGATGATGGAAAGAACACTAAATTCTTTTGTTCCTAAGTTTTTGGAAGTCCCATTGGTTGAAACAACCGATGAACCATTGCCATTTGAACTGCCATTAGAATTTTCCGGAGCTTGGGAAGCGAAGTCAAATCCTTCAAAAAATGTACGCCAACCCTCTTCAACAGATGTTGGGTCAGATTTATACTTTTCGTACATAGATTCGATAAAAGAAGGATGCGCGTTGAATACGTAAGAATAATCTTTCATTTCAGTAGTTGTGGAATGTTTATATATATTTAATATTGCACTAATACAAATATATAAGAAACCACTCAATAACGCTTAATTATGTTCAATTACGATGAGATTTTTCGCACTATTTAAATATTAAGCAATATATATAGTGTCAAAGGCTTTTTATATTGAACTAAAAAGTATAAATTTGCGGTCTCATTTTAAAAAATGTAACTAATGGCGAATCACGCATCCTCAAAGAAAAGAGCTAGACAAGACGCAAAAAAACGTTTAACTAGTAGATATTATAAGAAGTCTGCTCGTACGGCTATCAAGAAGTTAAGAGAAACGACTGATAAGGCAGAAGCTGAAAAGTTTTTACCTAAAGTTATTCAGATGGTTGATAAATTAGCCAAAACGAATAGAATTCATAAAAATAAAGCTGGAAACTTAAAGAGTAAATTAACTCGTTTCGTTAACGGTTTGTAATTAGAACAGCTTTTTTGTTCTGAAAGGTGTATTTCCAACTGGAAATACACCTTTTTTGTTTAATCCTGAATTCTTCTCGATTAAGTGCCATATAAAATAGGGTAGAAGATACGTTCTGTGTCATTAAATTGACAAGAATTCGAAAAATTCGAATTTATATTTCTGTAACTTCAAGGAAATTAATTTATCCTAATATGAGACACTCGTTGCTAATTTGTTTATCCTTCTTTTTTACTTCATTTTGCATCGCACAATCCATGAATTTTACCCCTGGTGAAGATCATTATGGAACGGCAACACTTGAAAATTATAATATCTTTCAAACAGATATTCATAATCTGACAAATGAATCATTACAACTTTCTTGGAAATTTTTAACAGACACTACTCCCGAAGAATGGGAAATCACTCTTTGTGATAATATGAATTGCTATGGATATGTTCCTGCCAATGGAATTATGAATCCTATTATAGATGATTATGCATTTATCAAATTAGATGTAAATCCAGGAATGATTGATGGCGAAGGAGTTTTGACTTTTTTAATCTTCGAAACAGATGATCAAATGTCAAGTCATGAAATTAGATTTCACATTTCTACGATTCAAGTTGCAAACGAAAATATACCTCAAATATCTGTACAAATATTCCCTAATCCGGCAACCGATCTCGTAAATATCGAAAGCTCAGCAAATGAAGATCTATTAGTTCGACTGTCTGATGCATTTGGAAAACAAATTCACAACTCCATTTTGACAGCTGGTTCTGAAAAGTCAATTGAAACCAATCACCTATCAAATGGATTTTATTTTCTATCCTTAATCACCGATGACAAAATTCTAAAGACGGAAAAAATAGTTATTTCTAAATAATTTAATCATCATTTCAACCAACTAACATTTTACAATCATGAAAAAAATTGGACTCTCCTCGTTTTTATTATTTGCATGTTCGTTTTTTCTTTTTGCAGATAGCTATACCAATATTGAAGTCATCAACGAAGACAGCAAATCCGTAACACTGAAGTGTACCGTTGATGGATATGACACTAAAACCGTAACGACTCCTAATGGAAATGAATTCATTATTTCTTTGGAGGATGGAACACCAATACTTAATGCAGGTGCTCCAGATCTTCCTAAATTAAGCACCTCTATCGTAATTCCAGATCAAAGTAATATGACTGTTGTTATCGAGTCTTTCGAATACACAGATTATGAAAATATTTCGGTTGCGCCATCAAAAGGAAACTTATATAGAAATGTAAACCCAGCTTCGGTTGCTTATGAATATGGTGAGTTTTATGAAGTAGATGAATTTTATCCAAAAGAAATAGCAAAGTTAAGAGATCCTTATATTTTTAGAAATTATCGTGGACAAAGTGTTGTAATTCAACCTATTGCTTACAATGCAGTAACTAAAACTTTGAGAGTATATACCGAAGTAGTGTTAAAAGTGGTAGAAACAGATGGAGTAGCAATTAACCCATTTACTCCAAAGTCAAATAAAGTAACTCAACAATTTGAAAATCTATACAAAGAGAGATTTATAAACTATAGTAACCAACAATCTAGATATCCTCAGTTGGGAGAGCTCGGTGATATGTTGATTATATCTGCTCCTGAATATATTGACCAGATGGAACCGCTAATCCAATGGAAAAATAGAAGTGGTATGAAAACTACTATTGTTGATGTCACAACTATTGGTAATTCTGCCGCAGACATTCATTCTTATGTTGATGAAATGTATCAAACTACTGATTTGACTTATTTATTATTAGTTGGAGATGAAGTAGCGGTTGCTACTGATCAAGCTGTAAACAACAATGCGTGCGATCACTGTTATGGGTATAGGGAGGGAGATGATCACTTCTTGGAAATTTTTGTCGGTAGATTTAACGGTGAAAATGCAGAACATATTCAAACTATGATTGATCGTACATTGGAATATGAAATCAGTCCAGCACCAGGAGATTGGTATACAACCGCTATCGGTGCTGCTTCTAATGAAGGACCTGGTGATGATGGAGAGGTCGATTATGAACACATGAATAATATCAAGCAAGAATTGATCGACTATCATTTCGTCGATGTCTATGAATTTTATCAAGGAAGTAATACCGCTGATTCGCCAACACCAGGTGATCCAACCGAAGATGCTCCTGGCGATCCAAATAGTTCTATGATTGTAGACGTTTTAAACACTTCAGGTGCCAGTCTTTATAATTATGTAGGACATGGTGATCATGGTGTTTTGATAACAGGAAATTTTGATAACAATGCTGTTGATGCTATGACTAGCACAGGAGCCTATCCGTTGTTGATTGCGGTTGCATGTTGTGTAGGAGATTTCCAAGGAGACTTTGGTAGCGGTGACTGCCTAGGAGATCGTTGGATTAGAGCTACAGATGATGCGACAGGAACACCTACAGGTGGTATCGCTGGTTATTTTTCAAGTATCTTACAGAGTTGGGCACCTCCAATGGAAGGTCAAGATGAAATGTCTAAATTAATAACAGAATCTGCACAGTACGAAATTCGTCATACAGTTGGAGGAATCTATGTACATGGATGCGGATCCATGATAGATGACTATGGTGGTGGTGGTGAAGAAATGACAGATACATGGTGTATTTTTGGTGATCCTTCTGTTGTAATGAGAACTTATAATCCAGGTATTATCAATGTAACACATCAGCCAACAACATTTATCGGTACTGGTCAATTGACATTAAATGCAGATGTAGAAGGAGCTATGATTTCACTTTATTATATGGATGAAATTATAGGAACTGGTATTGTTGAAGGTGGAGTAGTGACGATTGATTTTGAACCAGTTACTTTCCCAGAATTGATAGACGTGACCGCAACAGCCTATAACCATATTCCTTACATGGGAGAAATTAATGTGGTTCCTGCAGAAGGTCCTTACATCGTCATGAACGAATACATGGTTCAGGATCCAACAGGAAATGGAAACAACCTAGTTGATTTTGGTGAGACCATCGATTTGGATATCGCACTAAAAAATGTAGGAATTGAATTATCTCCAAATGTAAATGCGATCATTTCAACAGCTAATGATAAAGTAACTTTAGCGGATACCGAAGAATTATATGGAGACATGATGGCCGATCAGGTATTGTTAAAGAATGATGCGTTCGATTTTAGTGTCGCTACATTTGTTGAAGATCAATATCCAGTACTTTTCAATATAGATATGTCTGATGATAATGGAAATACATGGTCAGGTTCATTTTCATTGAAGATAAATGCTCCAACATTAAATGCACTTGATTTTCAAATCGATGACTCCGTAGCAGGAAATGGGAATGGGCGTTTTGATAGTGGAGAAACAATAGAAGTACGTATTCCAACAGTTAACAATGGTCATGCAGATTCTCCAATGGCCATCGGAACATTAGCAACTACTAGTCCATATCTGACCATTACGCAAACTTCAGTTGATCTAGGAACGATCACTAAAAGTGGTGGTGAAGTATTGGCGACTTATTTTATTCAAGTTGCTGATAACGCTCCTAACTCTGAAAACTTTACGCTTGCCTACACAACTAATGCAGCAGATTATTCAGCTAGTAACTTATATCAAAATGCCATAAACTTAATTGTTGAAGATTTTGAAACTGGTGACTTTGATAGTTTCAATTGGACGTCAGAAGGTGCTGCTCCATGGTTTACAACAACACTTGCACCTGCAGTTGGTGCCTATTGCTCCCAGTCAGGACTTATCGAAGATAGCGAAGCTACCGAAATGATTTTAACGCTAGATATTTTGCAAGATGGTCATATTGCTTTCAATCGAAAAGTATCAAGTGAGGAAACTTATGATTTCCTTCAATTTTATATAGACAATGTTTTAATCGCAGAATGGTCTGGTGAACTTGCATGGGAAGAAGTTGCATATCCAATTACTACTGGTTTGAGAACCTTCAAATGGGTCTATGTCAAAGATTTTACAGTTGGATCAGGTCAGGATGCTGCTTGGGTAGATGAAATTGTATTGCCACCATTTGATGTACCAGTCAACACTACAGACATCAAAATTGATAAGTTTTTAATTGAAGCAACGCCAAATCCATTTTTCAATAATTCAGTAATTACTTTGACATTAGCAGATCAAGCTGAAATTATGTTAAGTATCTATAACGTATCAGGGATGAAGGTTAATCAATTTTTTGATTTTGAAACCTATCCTGCTGGTATCCACCAATTTGATATAGGAAAGGACTTAACACCAGGTGTATATTTCCTGAATTTTCAAATCGGAAACGAATTAATAACAAAGAAATTGATAAAACAATAACATCAATTTTTGGTTTGCCAAAACGCCTTCAAGATGCATTTCTTGAAGGCGTTTTGTTTTTTGTACTAGATAAAGATCAAAATGAATGCTAAAATGTGTATGCTAACACACTAATTTGCATATCCAATGAAATTAATATATCTTTACAAACGAACGTTCATTCGTATAGCATATGCCAAAATTCCACCAACTAAAAATTGCCAACATCAGAAAAGAGACAGATGAATCTGTTTCAATTGCTTTTGATGTGCCTACCAATCTGAAAAAAGAATATGAATTTATTTCTGGTCAATATCTTACATTGAAGGCAATGATTAATGGAGAAGATGTGAGAAGATCTTATTCTATTTGTTCTGCACCGCATGAAAAAGAATTACGAGTTGCCATCAAAAAGGTTGAAGAAGGTCGTTTTTCAACTTTTGCGAATGATGTGTTAACTGAAAATGATTCTCTTGAAGTGATGACACCAATGGGGAAATTTCAAGCCATTCCAAATCCATCAAATAAAAAGAATTATCTCGGGTTTGTTGGAGGAAGTGGAATCACACCGGTTATTTCAATTATTAAAACGGTGCTCCAAAACGAACCGGGAAGTACGTTCACCTTGTTCTACGGAAATAGAACGGTCAACTCCATTATTTTCAAAGAAGAAATTACAGGACTAAAAAATACCTATCTCAATCGATTTGTTTTACACCACCTGTTAAGTGATGAAAAGTTGGAAGCTCCACTTTTCAATGGACGAATGGATCAAGAGAAATGTAAATTACTTTATAAGTTAATTGTCGATCCGAAAAAAATGGATGACATCTACATCTGTGGACCTAAGCCAATGATGGATGCAATTATTGCAAGTTTGGAAGAAGAGAAAGTAGACATGAAGAAAGTTCACTTTGAACTATTTACTTCTCCACTTGGAAATTTAGCAAAAGAAAAAAAATCAACCATCAGTCCTTTTGATGCTAAAAAGGAAAGTATGATTACCGTAAAATTGGATGGTGATGAATTTGATTTTAGGTTGAAATATGGCGGTAATAATATTTTAGATGCCGCTATGAATACTGGAGCAGATTTACCTTTCGCATGTAAAGGAGGTGTTTGTGCAACTTGTAAAGCAAAAGTAATCGAAGGAGAAGTGGAAATGGATGTAAATTACGGATTGGATCCAGAAGAGGTTGAAGCTGGCTATATTTTAACTTGTCAGTCGCATCCTCGAACAGCAAAAATAGTAGTAGACTTTGATGCATAAGTATTGTTAAATTATGGTAGTAAAAACAAGCAAAGAAAGAATATTTGAGGAAGCAGCAAATCTTTTTCGTGAAAAAGGATATCAAGCTTCCTCCATGCGCGACTTAAGTGATCGAGTAGGGTTAAAGCCATCTAGCTTTTACAATCATATTAAATCGAAAGAAGAAATTCTACAAAAAATCTGCCTAGACAATGCAATGAAATTTGTAGATGGGATGAAAGCAATTAAGAAGGATTCCACAGATCCGCTGGAACAATTGCAAGCTGTCATCAGATTGCATATTGATATTGCTATTAAAGATCGTAGTTCTGTAACCGTTTTCAATGATGAATGGAAGCATTTGAGTGAACCTCATTTGGCAAATTTTTTAAAAATGAGAAAACGGTATGAAAAAGAATTTAAGAATATCATCGAAACAGGAATCAAAAAGAAAGTTTTTAGAAAGGTAAATCCGGCAATTGCTTTATTCACAATTTTGACCTCACTAAAATGGATTCACTATTGGCATAAACCAAAACGGAAAATTAGCGTTAAAGATTTAGAGAAAGATATCATTAACTTGTTAGTGAATGGAGTTAGTAGTTAATTTATGATGATTCTCGCTAGCGCTCATTTGAATGTATGATGTTTTATATGACCAAAACGTGTGCGCTGGCGTAACAACGATCATATCATACATTATACATCAAAATATCAAAAGTATGAAAGAAGCAGATTTAGAAAAAAAATTCCAGGATAAAGTGGATGCGGAGATCCGAATCGAACCACGTGATTGGATGCCTGAAAAATATCGTAAGACTTTGATTCGTCAAATTTCTCAACATGCACATTCTGAGATTGTCGGAATGTTGCCTGAAGGAAATTGGATCAGTCGTGCCCCATCTCTAAAAAGGAAAGTGGGATTAATCGCTAAGGTGCAAGATGAGGCTGGACATGGATTGTATTTATATAGTGCTGCGGAGACTTTGGGGATAGATAGAGATACGATGTTCCAACAATTAAATTCCGGAAAAGCAAAATATTCAAGTATTTTCAATTACCCCACAATTAGTTGGGCAGATATTGGAGCCATTGGCTGGTTAGTCGATGGTGCAGCAATCATGAATCAAGTACCGCTTTGTAGATGTTCATATGGCCCTTATGCACGTGCGATGGTACGTGTTTGCAAAGAAGAAAGTTTCCATCAGAGACAAGGATTTGAGATATTAATGACTTTGATGAATGGTTCTCAGGAGCAAAAAGATATGGCTCAAAATGCAATCGATCGTTGGTGGTGGCCTTCTATGATGATGTTTGGTCCCACTGATGATGATTCTCCTAACACGGTGCAGTCGATGAAGTGGAAAATCAAGCGATATACCAATGATGAATTGCGTCAAAAGTTTGTAGATGTGTGTGTAGACCAAGCAAAAGTATTAGGAATCAATTTACCAGATCCAGATTTGAAATGGAATGAAGAAAGAGGTCATTATGATTTTGGAGCAATTAATTGGGACGAATTCTGGAATGTCGTAAAAGGAAATGGACCTTGTAACAAGCAAAGATTGAAAACAAGAAATGAGGCATATGACAATGGTGCTTGGGTAAGAGAAGCAGCAATGGCTTATTCTGAGAAACGTGCAGCAAGAAAAGCAGCTGGAAAGGTAGCATAAACGATAGAGCCCAACGGCTCAAGCGAATCAACTAGGGTTCGCCCTTTGTATTCAAGAAAAAGTCGTCAAGCTCCAGAGGAACATAACATTACGCACTCGATACATAAAATAGCATCTAAAAATTTAACTATCACTTAATATGAAAAATACTTGGCCACTCTGGGAAGTCTTCATTCGAAGCAAACAAGGTATTCACCACAAACATGTAGGTAGCCTTCATGCACCAGATGAAATGGTTGCAATCGAAAATGCACGTGATGTATATACCCGTCGTCAAGAAGGTGTTTCTATTTGGGTCGTAGAATCTAAAAATATAACCGCCTCAAATCCAGATGATAGCGATGCTTTTTACGAACCTGCAAGGGATAAGATTTATCGACATCCCACTTTTTATGATTTACCGGACGAATTAAAACACATTTAAATCATGAAGGAAAATCTATTGTTAGACTACTTGTTGCAACTTGGCGATAATGCATTAGTACTCGGTCAACGTTTGGCAGAGTGGTGTGGTCATGGACCTATTTTGGAACAAGACATGGCAATCACCAATATCTCGTTAGATCTTTTTGGGCAAACTAGAAACATATTTCAATATGCTGCGAAAGTTGAAGGGGAAGGTAGAACGGAAGATGACTTAGCGTTTCTACGGGATGCCATTCATTTCAAAAACATATTGTTGGTAGAATTGCCAAACGGTGACTTTGGAAGAACAATTGTGAAGCAGTTTCTTTACGATGCTTTTAATTTTCTGAACTATACAGCACTACTGGAAAGTACAGATAAGCAATTGGCTGCTATTGCAGAAAAGTCTTTAAAGGAGGTAACTTATCATCTAAGATTCAGCTCTGAATGGATGATTAGATTAGGTGATGGAACGGATGTCAGTCATCAAAAAATGCAAACTGCTTTAAACGATTTGTGGATGTATACTGGTGAACTATTTGAAATGTCCAAAACTGAAAAAGAATTATTGAAAACAGGTGTAGCGGTTGATCTTGAAAAACTTAAACCGGCTTGGAATAAAAAAGTTAAAGAAATTTGTGAAGAAGCAACCTTGAAAATTCCTGAAGATACTTGGATGCAGACAGGAGGAAAAACAGGTGTTCACACAGAAAATTTGGGCTTTCTTTTAGCAGATATGCAATACTTGCAACGAGCTTATCCTGGTCAAGAATGGTAAATTATGGCCTAGAAATTTTTGATTAAAAAGTTCTTGGATAGTAACTTTCAATCGGTGGGATTTTAATTACTCCGAAATGAGCCCAACGGGCTCAAGCAAATTAACTAGGGACATCGCTCCTAGTATTCTAAAAAAGTTCGTCAAGCTCTAAAGGAACGAAACATCTTCGAATTATATGACAACAAATTCACAACATATTTACGATATTCTAAAAGGAGTTCCAGATCCCGAAATTCCCGTACTCAACGTGTTAGATTTAGGCATCGTAAGGCATGTAGAATTTAATGACGAAAAACTAGAAGTTACCATCACACCAACATATTCTGGCTGTCCAGCTATGAATGTTATCGAACAATCTATTCGCGAAAAATTAATTTCGGAAGGTTTTCAAAACCTTGAGATAAAAACCATCTTAAGTCCTGCTTGGACAACAGATTGGTTGACAGAAGAAGGCAAACAAAAATTGCTAAAATACGGAATTGCACCACCCGTCAAATCTTCATCTAGTAAATCTACCTTATTTGCAGATGATAGAGTGGTCCCTTGTCCACAATGTGCTTCCGAAAATACATCTCTAGTCAGTGAATTTGGATCTACTCCTTGTAAGTCTTTATATAAATGTAAAGACTGTCTAGAGCCGTTTGATTATTTTAAATGTCACTAATAACCATCAGGAGTTTTAGCTAGTTTACCTTCAATTCGAACATTCGCTTCACAATTATTCATTGATATTCACTTTTTCTAAATACTGTAAAAAATAACAAGATTAAATACTTTAATCATGTCACAATTTACTGTATCTCCAATCATGAATCACATTTAAATTTGTGTAATACCCTTTAAAAGCTTGTCACTTTCTTTCCTTATTTTATAAATATTGGCGCTATTCTTTAAACAAATTAATTAGAGCTAGATCTATGATATTTTGATTTTGTGACAGCTAATTTATAAGAGACTAATATAGAGGCAACTGCGAATTTTGTTCATTAAAAATTGATGAATAAGGTTGGCACATTCGTAGTTATTGATCATTGTTTTTACGCTAAATGTACATGGAAATAAATTATTTTAAATCAACTAGGGAAATGAAAAGAAGAATTTTTGTAAAATATTTTCTCTTTTCATTCGGACTTTTGCTCACATGTGGAGAGTTGAAAAGTGCTAATACGTTGATTCCATCGCTCTTAATTGATGCCAGTCTGACAAATACCAGCCCTAGTGCTAGTGAGCAATTTTGTTATAAAATTAGATACCGGTGTAACTCAACAACTGAGCATTGTACGGATTCCTACATTGAAATGACCTTACCAGACGGTATGGTAATAGGTGCTTTGCCACCAATGGGTGGTAATATTTTGAATATTACACAAACGGTAGGAACACCATCTGGAACCTATCTCAAAATAGATCTAGAATCTCCTGCATCACTTGGTTTACCTGCTGGAACATTAGCAGCTGGTAGTTCTGGACTTTTTGAAATTTGTTTGGTTTGGGAATGTCTACCTGAGGGAGATACTCAAGATCCGATTGATGGTTCATTAATTAATTTTATTTCGCAGCCTACTTTGTATGCAAGTGGAAATTCAACAACCGCTAATTCTACTCCTGATGTTTTAGTCCCGATATTTAATAATTGTGATCCGGGTTATAGCACTTCAGGTGGTTATCGAAAAACATCTCCATCTGTTTCCTCAAATGTAAATCCTGGAGGGATAGCAGACTATGTAGCTCAAATTCCTGCTCACAACGGACCGCTAACTTTTACAGAAATGTTTGACTCAAATTTTGCATTAAAAAATGCTGAATTACCAGATACAAGTTGGGTGTTAGAAATTCTTTGTGACACAACTTGGTACACGATCCCAAATATTTATCAAGACTTGAATGATTGGATTGCAGACAATGCAAGTGCGGGAACATTGTCTAATCTGGAAATCAATGGTGTGCAAACGGGATGTAAAGCTGATACGACTGCTGCCACTGCTACAAGTGGAGGATTTGGATATGCAACAGATATTTCTGGTTGTAGAATAACGACAGATAGCATCAATGCTTTTACTTATACCAGCTTTACTTTTGAAGTTAAAGAAACAGTACCATTTGGAACAACGATTAGTAATTGTTTTGTTTTTTCTGATACAGCAGTTGGTACAATTTGCGGAATACCTTTTACAGTGGTTGATGGAGTTACCTTGAGCCACTATAAATCAGTTCGTTCAGGTATTGGAGATTTAACTTTGCCGAGTTATCCATCGGGCTTGCCATCCAAACAAGCAGATGATATTTTGTGGGAAGTTCGATTTGGTGCTCCTAGTACCAATGGAGATCCTGTTTCCGGATTCATAATTAGAGATACTTTACCACTTGGATTGACATACGATACAGATCCGATTGATGGCAACTGGTCTTATGTTTTTCTTCCGGGAAATCATACCGTGCCTGCCCCTTACGATATGGCTGATCAACCAGCTTGCCTTAATCCGATTTTTACAAAAAGTGTGGCGTCTGATGGACGCATTGTGTTGGAATGGGATTTTCAAAGTTGCACCTCTTATCCAAGATTTGATTTTCATTCGAGACCTCAAATATTTTATACTACTAGATTTGACAGGACAGTTCCATTGCCAACTAGTTTTACAAATGAAGCCTACTTTTCTGCAAGTGGTGAATCGCAAATTTGGTGTGGATCAGATGAAAGCCAGATGTACAGTGATTGTATGAATGATGCAGTCTCAGCTGTTCCTGCTTCAGGAGGAGCAATTTATGGAAGTAAATCTGTAAATGGATTATTGGATAATTCTTATTCTAGTTTTCCTAACAATGGAACTACTGATACTTCTGGAGTAGGCGTATATGAAATTTTAATAGAAGTTGCAGATTTAGAAGGTATCAAAAAAATGGATATCGTAGATATATTACCTCATATAGGAGATTCAACACTTACACCTAGAGTTGTTAGAGGGTCAGAATGGAGTGGCGAAATAGCAGGTGCCATGACAATTGAGAAATTTGATATCGTAGCACAAGCATGGGTAGATGCAAGCACGGATATTACTTCTGAATTATTTGCCACAACGTATAATCCTTGTTATATGGATGCTACTTTGCAAGTCAGGGCACAAACAGGATTGACAGAACCAGCAGTTGCAGGTTGTAGTTCAACTGATTTTGATACTTCAAATCCATTGATTGGAGCGAAAGCATTCGCATTGACATGGGAGAATGACACAGATCCTTTACTATTCGGTGAGGTACTTAGAATACAAATACCAATTCAACAATTAGCTGGCGAAGCCAATCCTGGCAACAATAAAATATCCTGGAACTCATTTGCCGTTACTGGTACCCAGCCGGATGATGATGAATTGTTTACTAGTGAACCTTTGAAAGTTGGTTTACAAATGCTAACAGTAGACAATGTTACAATTGGAGATAAAGTTTGGAATGATACGAACGCCAATGGTATTCAAGATCCAAACGAAACAGGAATATTTGGGGTTACTGTTAGCCTTTTGGATGCAGCTGGAAATCCAATTATATCAGGAGGAGAGCCAGTGCAAGTGATAACTGACCAATCAGGAAATTATCTATTTTCTGGGCTTGACCCAAATACAACCTATCAAGTACGTTTAGATAAACTTTCAGATTTTGGTTTTGGAGGCGTGTTGTCTAACATGAATCTTACATTGCCAAATATAGGTGGCGACGATGATTTTGATTCTGACGCGACGCTTGTTGCCAATTATCCAACAATCATTGTGACTACCGGTGCAATTGGAACGACAGACATCTCTAACGATTTTGGATATTATCAAGGCGCTACTATTTGTGGTTACGCATGGGAAGACGATGATGCTAGTGGAAGTCAAGATATCTTAGAAAATCCTATGGATTCAATACAGATTCAACTCGTAAATTCTGGTGGTGCCATAGTAGGAACAACAATGACAAATAGTTTAGGTGAATATAGTTTTCCAAATATTACACCAGGCACATACACATTACAAATAACCAACTTAGGGGCTGGAGGACATATTTTCACAACTCCAAATACTGCGACCAATGACGATTTAGACTCAGATGTAATCACAGGCGATATGATCGGACCTATTGTTCTAACAGGTCGAGATTTTTCTTGTAATCATGATGTTGGACTTATAGTTCCTGTTCCCAACCCTGCCGCAATTATCGGTACGGTATGGGATGAATTAATAAATGATGGAATACAAGATGCTAATGAGACTGGTGTTGCTGGAATTCAAGTGAATTTATTAGACGACGCTCAATTTGTAATTGCTACTACCTATACAGATGCAAATGGAGATTATGAATTTTTAAATTTAATTCCTAATCAAGATTATTATGTCAATGTGGTTCCAGGAATTGCTAATCCAATTACCAGCCCTCAAGATGCTGGTGCCGATGATACGGTTGATAGTGATGTCGATCCAATTTCCGGAACTACTGCTGTCATAAATCCTGCACCAGATGAGACAATTGATCATGTGGATGCTGGAATTATTTTCCCGTATTCATTAGGAAATCAAGTTTGGATTGATGCCAATAATAATGGAATCTTTGATGTCAGTGAAGGAGTGGTGCCGGGAGCTGAAATTTATTTATATGATGTGACCAATGCTATTTATCTGGATACCACAATCACAGATGTGAATGGGAAATTTGTTTTTATCAATCTACAACCAGGTGATTATTTATTAGAATTGTTGCTTCCTACAGATTTGATTTCCGCTAATGATATTTCGAGTTCAGCTAATCCCAATGATGTCGATAATGATGATAATGGTATCGGAATTTTGAATGCAACCCATGTGAAAACTAGTGTTATCTCAATTGTTGCTGGTGGTGGAAATGTTGGAGATCCGAACTGGATAGAATCAGATCATGGACAAGCGATTGATGGAGCATTCGATTTAACATCTAATCCGAAAGCGTATTATACGTTAGATTTTGGTTTGCAATACAAGCAAGATTGTTCGGTTCCAATGGTTCAATATGCAATCACAGATGGAGCTATTTCAAAAGCTGGACAAACAACAGACTATTTCTATGAAGATGTTGTACAGAATTTAAAAACTTATGTCAATCACGTTCCACGTACCAAACAAGATGGAGTAATCCGATGTTTCGATTATTGCGATTTTGGAAATTGGATGTATTATTTCAATCCAATGGATCCAGATGAATATCTTTTTGCTATCGAACATGGCAATAATGTTACCCCAATTGAATACATCGAACTCAGAGTTGATGACATACCAAGTGATCGATATTCAGTAACTGCAGATGATGCCACTTATGTAATGGCTCGTGATTGGTTTGTTAGAACAGTAAACGATGCTCCGCTTTTGGATGCAGCTGGAAATCCAACTACCGTTAATATACGTTTCTATTTCCCTGAAGAAGAATTTAAAGAAATCATGGATGCTGCAATTGCGCAAGCAACTACATGGGGAGGTTATACGCCTACCGTTGCAGATGCATACTGGTTTAAACGGGATGCTTTTGACCCAGACTTGGACATCGATGCAACTGGTAGTTTATTGGCACCTTCCGATATCACCTCACTAAGAAATTCACCGACTTCTTCATTGGGAATCAACACTTCTGATGGAATTGCCGGCCAAACAGGAAATGGAAAAAACCATATTCAATTTAATGGGATCAACAGTTTTTCTGGCGGAACCGCTGCGATTACTATCAACAAAACTGCATTGCCTGTTGCAATCTCTTCATTCGAAGCAGAGGATAATGGTTGCAATGCATTGCTGCAATGGTCAGTTGAATCTGAAGTTGATTTTAGTCATTACATAATAGAAAGAAGTCGTAATGGAGTTGACTTTGAATATGTTCAACAAATAATTCCATTAAAATTGGATGGTACAATGGGGTATAGTTATACAGATGAAAATATCAATGGAAAAATGTTTTATCGATTGAAATTGCTCAATCTAGATGGAACCTATAAATATACGGATGTCATTTTAGTCGATACTATTTGTGAAGATCCAATCTCCAATTTGAATTTGTATCCAAATCCGCTTGGATTAGATAAGACAAATTTAACCGTCAGTTTTTTAAATAAAACGGAATCAGTTGTTTGGATTATCGTTTCAAATCTTGCAGGATCAGAATTGATGAAGTTTCCATATGATGCAATGATTGGTGATAATACGGTAGGAATTGATATCTCAAATTTAAATGTTGGTACTTACTTTATAACACTCCAGAAGTCAAAAGGTAAACTACTTACGAAACAATTTTTAAGAGTAACTGAATAGTAAATAATTAATTTGAGCCACTCCAAAAAAAAAGTAAAATGTATTGTTGTAAATTTATTTCTTTAGTAATAATGATTGGGATGGTTATCCCCAATTTGATTTATGGAACAAATACTTACCTAGCTCCTTCATTATTAATTGATGTTGAGTTAAACAATACAACTCCATTAGGAAACGAACAGTTTTGTTATAAGGTAAGGTATAGATGTGCATCCGCAACGGAGCATTGTGATGACGCATATATTGAACTTACTTTGCCTGATGGAATGGAAGCGAATGCGTTGCCTAATGCTAGTGGTAACGTTAGTTTGGTAACAACAAGCACTGGAATTCCTTCCGGAACACTTATTAGAATTGACCTAGAATCACCTGCTTCAGGCGGTGTGCCCGCTGGTTCATTGGCTGCTGGTAGCTCAGGAATTTTTTCTATTTGTGCCAAATGGAATTGCAACGATGATCCGATTCAAGATCCAGCCATTGGGTCAACAATAAATATTGTTGGACCCACTTTTAATGCAAGCGGAAATACAACCACCGCTTCACCGCCCACACCAATTACAGTACCAACATTTTCAAGTTGTCCTGTTTCACCAGGTCCATATGCAGATTATCAAAAACATTCTAACAATTGGAATAAAAATACAAGTCCGGGTGGATTGTATAAATATAGATTGGATATCCCAGCTCATACAGGACCGATTACTGTGATTGATACGTTTCCAGAAGGATTGTGCTTAAGTGAAATTGAAGTGTCAACTCCTTGGACTTTGGAGGTGAGATGTGATACCACTTGGTATACGATTCCTGCAATTTATAACAGTAAACTTTCAGATTGGATTCAAGATAATGAAATTGCAGGTACATTAAATAATTTATTAATTGATCCACTTTTACCGCCATCACCTACAAACGAAACGGGTTGTGCTGCAGATACTTCTGGAATGTCTACAATCAATGGTCTGGGTTACAAAACAGGATTCACAGGTATTCGTTTGACTTCACCTGCTGGTGCAAATAGTGCGGAGCAGGCATATCTACAAACGATTTTGGATGATGATGTTGTTGCTGGAACAATCATTACTAATTGTATGACTTCATCTGATCCGACAATGGGTGAAACATGCGCCAATAAACGTTTACTCGTTACAGATGGTCCGAATTTACTAAGTAGAAAAGATGCTGAATCAGGTCTTGGAGATACTAGTATTCCTAATGAATGGCCTTTGAATACAATGCCAATATACCCTTCGCTGACTAAACAAAATGATGATATTCTTTGGAAAAGTATGGGAGTCATTCCCCATACAAATGGAGAAAATATTTCTGGATTTTCATTGACTGATACCTTGCCGCTTGGACTTACTTTCGATACAGATCCGGTAGATGGTAATTGGTTTGTTGTTGCAATAGCTGATAAGTCTGACTTTCCATTTCCATATGATGCATTCGATCAACCTGATTGTATGAATCCTACATTTACAACAAGTTTGGCAGCGGATGGAAGAATGATTCTGGATTGGAATTTTAATACTTGCACTTACTATGCAGGTTTTCCTGTCAGTATTGAACTCTCAGTTTATTTTACAACTCGATATGATAAGACGATTTCACTACCAGCTAGCTTTGAAAATAAAAATATATTTAGATTGAATGATGGAACGCAAGTCTGGTGCGGTGATGGGTATGTTGGTCAATCAATTCATGACAATTGTATTGATGTTGCGTTATCAAATGTAGAACCAATTGGTGGTGATATCAATAGTTCAAAATGGGTGAAAGGTTTATTAGATTCTGATTTTTCAAGATTTCCTAACACTGGATTAACAGATGCTTCAGGAATTGCTACTTACGAATTGTTAGTTGAAATAACGGCACTTGAAGGGATTGAGAAGTTAGAAATTGTCGATATACTTTCACATATAGGAGATTCAACACTAACTACACGATTGCCAAGAAACTCTGAATGGAGTACAGAAATCGCTGGTGCTTTAACAATTGATAAATACGATTTAATATCGCAATCTTGGATATCAGCAGCAGCGGATATCAGCTCAGAATTATATGCAACAACCTACAATCCATGTTATATGGATGCGTCCTTACAAGTAAAGGCATCTATCGGATTGACAGAACCACTTAGTGCTGGATGTAGTAGTACAGATTTTAGTGCAACAAATCCAGTAGTTGGAGCAAAAGCTTTTGCATTAATTTGGCAAAATGCAACTGATCCTTTGATGTTCGGAGAAATGCTGAGAATTAGAGTCCCTGTAAAACAACTAGCAGGAGAAGCCGACGTAGCTAATGGAAAAATTGCTTCTAATTCATTCGCTTCTACTGCAACTGAGCCAGACGGAGATGAATTGTTTAGTAGTGAACCTTTAAAAGTTAATTTACAAATGCTCGACTTGGATGTCAATGCTTCGATAGGAGATTATATTTGGATGGATGTTAACGCAAATGGTAGGCAAGATGTTGGAGAGGCTCCAATCAGTGGTGTGACGGTCAGTATTTATGATATGGCTGGGAATCCAATTTTGAGTGGAGGAACTCCGATGTCCACATTTACGGATGCTAATGGTTTGTATTTATTTTCTGGGCTAGATGCCAATACCGATTATATTATTAGACTTGACAATCCGCTTGACTATACAGGGGCAGGTAAGTTGACAAACTTATTTCTAGCATTTGCCAATGTGAACGCAAATGATGCTATTGACTCAGATGCAACGTATGGAAATAGCGGAGGGCTTTTTACAGAAAATTATCCAGAAATCACCATCACTACTGGAAACGATGGAACGCACATTGATAACTTTGATATTGGGTTTTATCAAACTGCTCTCTTATGTGGATATGCTTGGGAAGATTTAGATGGAGAAGGAGACCAAGATAATTCAGAACTTCCAATGGATTCTGTTTTGGTCGAATTATATGATGTAAATGGCAATCTAGCTGCCAGTACAACCACAGATAGTTTAGGTTTTTATGAATTTGAATTGATTCCATATTACTACTCAATACAAGTTACTTTCTTAGGAGCTGGCGGATATGTTTTTACTAGCCAAGATCAAGCTGCTAATGATAATGAGGATTCTGATGTGGATGCGACAGGATTTTTAGGGCCGATTAATTTAGATCCACTTGAGTATAATTGTAACAATGATATTGGATTGAAATTGCCACCTTCTAATCCAGCTAGTATTATAGGTACGGTTTGGGATGAGCTCATAAATGATGGAGTCCAAAGTCCGGATGAAGAAGGAGTTGGTGGTATACAAGTAAATTTATTAGATGATGCTCAATTTGTAATTGCTACAACTTATACAGATACTAATGGTGATTATGTTTTTGAAAATTTGGAACCTAGTTTAGACTATTATGTGAATATTTCGCCAGGAATTAACAATCCAATTACACAATTTCAAGATTTTGGATTAGATGATACGGTAGATAGTGATGTGAATCCAACAACTGGAAATTCTTTTATAATCACACCAACAGATAATGAAATAATTGACCATGTAGATGCTGGAATTATAATGCCTTATTCTTTAGGTAATCTTGTTTTTGTCGACTTAAATAACAATGGATTAAAGGATATTTCAGAAGGTGTGGCTGCAGGTGTTACGTTGTATCTAGTTGATGCAAATAGTGGTTTAAACTTGGATACTACTATTACAGATGCCTTTGGGAAGTACATTTTTACAAATTTGATTCCAGGAGATTATTTTGTCAAATTAGCATTACCCGCCGGCCTAACTTCTTCAGCAGATATTACCAGTTCTAGTTCACCAAATGATGCTGATTCTGATGACAATGGAGTAGGGATTACCAATCCTGATTTTGTAGTAAGTAGTGTTATCACAATTGTTGCAGGAGCAGGAAATTCTGGAGATGAGAATTGGATTGAAATGGATCACGGTTTTCCAATCAATGGACAAGTTGATAATACTTCCAACCCAAAAGCATATTATACATTAGACTTTGGATTGCAACATAAATTAGATTGTTCAGTTCCTTTAGTCCAATATGCGATCACAGACGGAGCGATTTCTAAACCTGGTCAAACAACCGATTATTTTTATCCGGATACCGTTCAAAATTTAAAAACCTATGTCAATCATATTCCTCTTGTAAAGCAAGATGGTGTCATCCGATGTTATGATTATTGTGACTTTGGTCAATGGATGTATTATTTCAATCCAATGGATCCTGAAGAATATCTTTTTGCAATTGAACACGGAAATAATGTTACACCAATCGAATATATCGAGCTAAGAGTAGAAGATGTGCCAAGTGATCGCTATGTTGTTACAGCTGATGATGCGACTTTTGTAATGGCACGAGACTGGTTTGTTAGAACTGTCAATGATGAACCGTTATTGGATGCTGCAGGCAATGCAACTACCGTTAATATTCGTTTCTATTTTCCAGAAGAAGAATTCAAAGAAATTATTGATGCTGCAGTTGCAGAAGCAACCGCTTGGAATGGATATCTCCCAACAGTTGCAGATGCGTATTGGTTTAAGAAAAATACTTTTGATCCAGGTACTGATATAGATGCAACCGGAAGTTTATTGAAACCATTCAATATTACAACATTACGAAATTCAGCTACCTCTGCACTTGGTGTGAATTCACCAGATGGAATTGCAGGTGAAACAGGTAACGGAAAAAACCATATTCAATTTAATGGGATTACTGGTTTCTCTGGAGGTACAGCTGCAATTACAATCAATAGATTTGCCTTGCCTGTTGCAATATCTGACTTCAATGTTCAAGAAAATGGCTGCAATCCATTATTAAAATGGTCTTCAGAATCTGAAGTAGATTTTAGCCACTACATCATCGAAAGAAGTGCTAATGGAGTAGATTTTGAATTTGTTCAACAAGTTGCTGCTTTGCAATTAAATGGAACAATGGGCTATAGCTATACAGATGAGAATGTAAATGGAGAAATGTTTTATAGATTGAAATTGTTGAATTTAGATGGCTCCTATAGTTATACAAATATATTGTTAGCAGACACCGATTGTGAAGATCCTATTTCTAATTTAACAGTATTTCCAAATCCAATTGGAATAGAAAGTAATAATTTAAATGTTAGTTTTCTAAATAGCACAGAATCTGTTGTTTGGGTTATCGTGTCAAATCTTGCAGGTACAGAATTGATGAAGTTTCCTACTGATGCCCTGTTGGGTAAAAATACATTGGGTATAGATATCTCAAATTTTAATGCTGGAACTTACGTCGTCACCTTACAAAAGTCAAAAGGAAAAGCACTTTCTCAACATTTTATAAAAATCTCAGAATAGCATAAAATATGTCAGCATTTTATATCAAATTATCAGGCGGGGAAATTTGTAAGAATGTGCAATTCTTAATTGCATTTTTCATTTTGTTTAATAGCAATATCGAAATTTCATTTGCTTCAAACAGTACGATTGCACCTTCTCTTTTGATTGATGTAACACTTAATAATTCTAGCCCAGGTGCAACTGAACAGTTTTGCTACAAAGTCAGGTATCGTTGCGCTTCAACAACTGAACATTGTACAGACGCATACATAGATTTAACTTTACCAGAAGGTATGGAAATAAGCGTCTTGCCAGATGCTAGTGGGAATATTACGCTTGTTACTGTAAGTCCAGGTTCACCATCTGGTACTTATGTTCGGATTGATTTAGAGTCAGGTGGTATTGGTTTGCCGCCTGGAACATTAGCTGCGGGAAGTTCTGGGATATTTAATGTTTGTGCAAAATGGATTTGTAATGACGGATCTACACAAGCACCAGCTGCTGGTTCTTCAATCAATATTACTGGTCCAACATTTAATGCGAGTTCAGCATCCGTTACGGCAACACCTGCTGTTCCGATTAACGTTCCTGTTTTTGCAAGTTGTCCAGTGCCAGGTTCTGGTGGAGGAAATGGCTATGAAAAAAGGAGTGACAATGTTACGATTCATACCAACCCGGGAGGAATATATTTTTACAATATAACAGTACCAGCACATGAAGGCCCTGTTTCAATTACAGACTCGCTTCCCGATGGATTACTTTTATCTGATGTAAGAATTCCTGCTGGTTGGAATCTAGAACTTATGTGTGATACAAGTTGGGTCACAATTCCATCTGGGAATTCTTATATGACTAATTGGTTATATCAAAATGTAGTTGCTGATGCGTTAGACAATTTACTTATCGATCCATCACTTCCAGCTACTCCTGCCAATGAAACAGGTTGTAGTGCCGACACAGTAGGAGTTTCAGAATGGTATGGTTCAGGGATGCAAACAGATTTTAAAGCATTTAGGATGACATCTCCATCAGGAACTAATTTGGCAGATTATATTTATGTGACAACAGCTGTTGAAGAAAGTGTTGTTCCAGGTACGATTTTAACAAATTGTGCAATGTCAACAGATACTACAATGGGGTATGTTTGTACCAATGATAATGTTTTGGTTAGAGATGGAGTAATCTCTTATTTTAGAAAAAATGCACATTCTCATTTAGGTTCAACTTCTCTCCCAAATGAAATTGTGAACAATTATCCAAATTTGTCAAAACAACATGATGATATTTTATGGAGCTATACAATTCACTTCCCACAAAATAATGGAGAATTAATTACTGGTTTTACAGTAACTGATACTTTGCCAATCGGACTCACTTATGACACCTCTCCTGCAAACGGAAACTGGCATGTATCCGGTACCGGTGGAACTCCATTAATATGGGATGAGTACGATGCAGAATGGCAAGATGACTGTGTCAATCCAACCTTTACAACAAGCTTGGCTCCAGATGGTAGAACGGTGTTAGAATGGAATTTTAATACGTGTACAGTATATCCAGGTTTTACTCGAACGCCTTATATTCAAATGTATTTTACAAGTCGATATGATAAAACGATTCCATTACCAACAGAGTTTATCAATGATAGTTATTTATGGATGGATGATGGGGCTCCTATCATATGTGGTGGGAATACGCCTGGTGAACCTGCGGTTGCTTCTTGTGAAGATCCGGCTACTTCACCTGTCAATCCTATCGGCGGAGATATTTACTCAACGAAAGGTGTGCAAGGTGCATTCGATTCATCTTATTCTACTTTTCCAAATGTAGGACGGACAGATACTTTTGGTACGGCGACCTATGAGTTACTCATTAATATCGGTTCATTAGAAGGTGTAGAAAAATTAGAGATTGTTGACATTTTACCACATGTTGGTGATTCCACTTTAATTTCTCGGGTTCCTCGAAATTCAGAATGGAGTTTAGAAATTGCAGGCCCTCTTATTTTTGAGAAATATGATATTGTTACAAATAGTTGGGTGAGTGCTGCTCCTGATATTTCAAATGAATTATATGCAACTTCGTATAACCCTTGTTATATGAATGCAGCTATGCAAGTAAAAGCAACGACTGGATTGACAGAGCCAGCTAGTGCATCATGTCTTAGTACAGATTTTAGTGCAAGCAATCCCAATGTTGGCGCCAAAGGTTTTGCTTTTACCTGGGAAAATGCAGGAGATCCATTAGCTTTTGGTGAAATTTTGAGAGTTCAATTTCCTGTTCAACAACTTTCTGGAGAAGCCAAAGCACAAAATGGAGAAATTTCATCAAACTCATTTGCCATTACTGCAACTGAAACGGATGGTGATGAACTCTTTAGTAGCGAACCTTTAAAAGTAAATCTGCAAATGCTAGATCCAGCGATCAATGTTTCAATTGGGGATTATGTTTGGTTGGATGCTAATGCAAATGGAATCCAAGATGGTGGAGAGTTACCATTATCTGGTGTAACTATAAGTCTTTACGACGATACTGGAAATGCCGTTTTAATAAGTGGAATTCCACAAACAGTAATCACGGATGCAAGTGGTTATTATTCTTTTTCAGGATTAGATCCCAACACAGACTATTACATTAGATTGGATGATCCCGATACTTATCAGAGTGGAGGGCCATTAACAAATTTGATTTTGACAAATGCAGATATGGGCACAAATGACGATTTGGATTCCGATGCAGTAACTGGTGATGGTAGTGGACTATTTGCAACAGTTTATCCTGAAATACTTTTTACGACTGGAATGGAAGGAACAACAATTACAAATTTGGATATTGGATTTTATCAACCAGCAACTATTTGCGGATATGCTTGGGAGGATGCCGACAATGAAGGAGATCAAGATGGAAGTGAATTACCAATGGATTCTGTGATGGTTGAATTAGTGGATGTGAATGGAGTAACCATCGCAATTGACACAACAGATATTTTAGGCCTTTATAGTTTTACCGACGTCCCTCCAGGTTTGTACAATTTGGAAATTACTTTCTTAGGTGCAGGTGGATATTTATTTACCGTAAGTAATCAAGCTACCAATGATAATGAAGATTCAGATGTCACTGCTGATGGAATCATTGGGCCCATCATAGTTGAAGGTTTTGATTATACTTGTAATCATGATGTTGGACTAGTTCTACCACTTACAGACCCAGCTACTATTATAGGAACGGTATGGGATGAATTGACAAATGATGGGATCCAAAATGGAGGAGAGCTAGGTGTTGAAGGAATTCAAGTAAATTTATTAGATGCTGCTCAGTTTGTCATTGCTACCACCTATACAGATGTGAATGGAGATTATATTTTCGGAAATTTAGAACCTAATTTAGATTATTATGTCAATGTGGTACCTGGAATTAACAACCCAATTACAAGTCCGCAAGATGCAGGTGCCGATGATACAATAGATAGTGATGTAGATCCAATAACAGGAACAACATTCGCTATTACACCAACTAGTAATCAAATTGTAGATCACGTCGATGCTGGTATAGTTATGCCGTACTCATTGGGAAATCAAGTTTGGCTCGATACAAACGGTAACGGTATAAATGATGCTGGAGAAGGTGTTGTTGCAAATGTAATGTTGTATTTGTATGATGCAACCACAAGTGCTCTATTGGATTCAACCATCACAGATGCCAATGGTAAATTTGTATTTACTGGCCTTACACCAAACGATTATTATGTAGAATTAGAATTGCCAAATGGAATCATCTCAACAGATGATATTGCATCTTCAACTACGCCAAATACAGATGACAATGATGATAATGGAGTAGTGGAAATAGCATCAGATATAATTCAAAGTAGTGTAATTACGATTGTTGCAGGAGGTGGAACAGCTGGAGATCCTAACTGGATAGAATCGGATCATGGTCAACCAATCAATGGCGTTATCGACAATACATCGAATCCAAAAGCATATTATACATTAGATTTCGGATTACAAAATGAACCTGATTGTTCGATTCCTTTAGTTCAATATGCAATCACCAATGGAGCTATTTCTAAACCAGGTCAAACAACAAATTATTTCTACCAAGATACCGTTCAAAATTTAAAAACATATGTCAATCATATTTCAATGGTCCAGCAAAATGGAGTGATTCGTTGTGCTGATTATTGTGAATTCGGATCTTGGAGATATTATTATAACCCAATGGATCCTGATGAATATTTATTCGCAATCGAACATGGAACCAATGTCACCCCAATTGAGTATATCGAACTGAGAGTGGAAGATGTACCTAGTGATCGTTATGCAGTGTCTGCTAGTGATGCAACGTATGTGATGTCACGAGATTGGTTTGTTAGAACTGTGAATGATGCACCATTAGAAGATGCTTCAGGAAATCCAACTACTGTAAATATTCGTTTCTATTTTCCAGAAGAAGAATTTAAAGAAATCATTGATGCAGCTATTGCACAAGCAACAGTTTGGGGTGGAACCCTCCCAACAATATCAGATGTTTACTGGTTTAAAAGAAATGCTTTCGATGTTGACGCAGATATTGATGCTCAAGGAAGTTTGTTGTTACCAAATAGTATTACCAGTTTACGAAATGCCACTACCAGTGCATTAGGAGTTAATAGTGCAGATGGATTAGCAGGTCAAACAGGAAATGGAAAAAATCACATTCAATTCAATGGTATCAATGGATTTTCTGGAGGTACCGCAGCAATAACAATTAATAAAAATGCTTTGCCAGTTGCCGTTTCTTCTTTTGAGGTGCAAGACAATGGTTGCAATGCTTTGTTGCAATGGTCATCCGAATCTGAAACTGATTTTAGTCATTATATTGTTGAGAGAAGTACCAATGGAATTGATTTCGAATTTGTTCAACAAATACTTTCATTGAAACTAACTGGAACAACCGGATATAGTTATACCGATGAAAATATCAACGGAGAAATGTTTTATAGATTGAAAATGCTCAATCTGGATGGAACCTATAAATACACAGATATCATATTGGTTAGTACAAGTTGCGAAAACCAAATCTCAAATCTAAATTTATATCCGAATCCTATTGGTTTTAAATCATCTAATTTAAATGTCAGTTTTATAAACAAAAAAGAGTCGGTTGTATGGATTACTATTTCAAATCTTAATGGAACAGAATTGATGAAATTTCCTACGGATGCAATGATTGGTGATAATACAGTTGGTATTGATATCTCGAATATAAATGCTGGTACTTATATTGTTGCAATTCAAAAGTCCAAAGGAAAAGTACTTTCAAAACAGTTTGTAAAAGTGAGAGAATAAATGTGATAGTTTGTTTAGTTTTGACTTCTCAAAATACTGAAAATTGCTTGTCGTCCTGAGTTTTTGGCTTCAGCTAATATGTCGAAGGATCAAGCAATTCAAAACGGTTTAGATTTCGACTTTGTGTATAAATCTTCTTCAATCAAAACTCAAAATCTCATTTAAACTTTCAAAGCCAACACCTCATTCACAAATGATTTCACATCATTCATTGATATGCCAATTCCATTTTCAACCTGTGAAATCACTTTGTTCGTTCTCGGAACCTTACGTGTATAATTTGCTAAATCTACACCAACAACATCACCATCCATATTGAAAACAGGGCCACCGCTCATACCTGGTAAAGAAGAATGTTGTGTCAAAAAACTATGAAAGGGTTTGTTGAAAATTAATCCTGGTTTGACATGATCCATCAAAATAGTTGGTTGCCAATATTGTCTAACAGCAGAAACATCAAACAATCCAGTTACGCCATTTACATTTTTTTGAATATTTGGAAAAGGATAACCACACAAACCAATCGATGCTCCAATATTAGGACTTTGGTCAGCAAATGAAAGAGGAGGAAGTAGATCGGTATGCAATTTTCCCAACGCCAAGTCTTTGCTAGCATCTCGATAAATAATCTCCATTTCAGCCGGTTGCTTATTCTTGAATTTGACAAAAGGAATATTGCCAAGATGTCCCAACTTATGGCCTTTTGGATTGGCTTGTATAACATGATCCGCAGTCAAAAAATGACCCGCTTCATCAATAAAAAATCCAGTCCCCAAAACCCGCATGGATTGAGGTCCAGAACTAAATATCGGGAAGATGGAACCTTTTACTTTTTGTATCGCTTTTTCGTACATAGCTGTTGTTATTTCTAATTGTTACTGAAAAGATTATACCATCACATTTTTTACGACACTTTGTCTACAATTTTTAGATTGCCCTGACAGTAATGGTAGGTTGAATTTTATTCTTTTACAATATGGCAGATAAAAAAAGTGTAGAGCGTTTAAGTTTAAAGTGTAAAGTGAAGCCACTCATCACGCTACACGTATCACTTTACACTTAAATTGGTTAAATTTGCAAAAAAACAAATACACATGGAACCGGTACTATATAGTATACAAGACGGAATCGCAACATTAACCTTCAATCGCGCAGATTCATTCAATAGCTTCAATAAAGAAATGGCTTTGATGGTGCAAAAAACATTGAAGGAATTTGAAAGTGATCCCAAAGTAAGATGTATTATTATCACAGGAAGTGGTAAAGCTTATTGCGCAGGACAAGACATCAAAGAACTTACAGATCCTGAAACAAAAGTTGATTTATCAGCAATCGTTTCAGACCATTTTAATCCAATCATAGAATTAATTCGTGAAATCGAAAAACCAGTTGTAGCTGCCGTAAACGGAGTAGCAGCAGGTGCAGGTGCTAACATTGCACTCGCGTGTGATGTCGTCATCGCACACGAAAATGCTTCTTTTATTCAGGCGTTCAGTAAAATCGGACTGATTCCAGATAGTGGCGGAACTTTCTTTTTGCCAAGATTAATTGGTTTTCAAAGAGCATCTGCATTGATGATGTTGGGAGATAAAGTGATGGCCAAAGAAGCGCAAGAAATGGGAATGATCTATAAAGCGGTTGCTGCTGAAGATTATCAAAATGAAGTAAAACGAATTGCTACAAAGTTAGCTAGTCTGCCAACAAAAGGATTGGGTTACACAAAACGTGCACTTAATAAATCGTTGTTCAATGAATTGTCTAAACAATTAGCAATCGAAGAACAATTGCAAACAACTGCTTCTATGACCAGCGATTACCAAGAAGGAATCAAAGCATTCATCGAAAAACGTAAACCAGAATTTACAGGCGAGTAATACTAACTACTTTTTACTAACTAATTACTACTAAAAAAATGACAATAGGAGTACTAGGATCCGGGTCAATGGGAGCAGGGATTGCACAAGTGGCAGCAACTGCAGGACATGATGTTATTCTTTTTGACAAAAATCCAGATGCATTAAAAAGAGCAAGCGACGGTTTACTGAAAATCTTGAATCGATTAGTTGAAAAAGGTCGTATCGATGATCCAACTGCAAAAGCAATTTTTGGAAGAATTTATTTTGTTGACAATACATCTGCCTATAAAGATTGTGGATTAATTATCGAAGCAATCATTGAAGATATTAAAATAAAAAAAGCTGTTTTCGAACAATTAGAAGACGTAGTTACTGAAGATTGTATTTTGGCTACCAACACCTCTTCATTGGCTGTCGGTGCAATTGCTGCTGCTTGCGATGATCCTTCACGTGTAATCGGGATTCACTTTTTCAATCCTGCACCTTTGATGAAATTGGTAGAAATTATTCCTGCTATTCAAACAAGCAGTGAAGTCACAGAAAAATGTAGCAACCTGATTGAAAAATGGGGTAAGCTTACCGTAATTGCAAAAGATACACCTGGTTTTATCGTCAATAGAGTAGCACGACCTTTTTATGGTGAAGCTTGTAGAATCTACGAAGAAGGATTTGCAGATGCAGCAACGATTGACTGGGCAATGAAGGAAATAGGTGGATTCAGAATGGGACCTTTTACTTTAATGGATTACATCGGAAATGATATTAATTACAAAGTAACACAAACCGTTTTTGAAGCATTCTATTATGATGAGAGATACAAGCCGTCCTTCGTTCAAAAGCAAATGGTAGATGCAGGTTATCTAGGTAGAAAATCTGGAAGAGGTTTTTATGATTACAGTGAAGGTGCTGTCAATCCAGAACCCAATAAGGATATGGAGTTGGGTAATCACATTGTTTGGAGAATTGTAGTGATGTTGATAAATGAAGCAGCGGATGCATTGTATCTTCGAATTGCTTCTAGAGATGATATTGATACGGCTATGGAAAAAGGTGTCAACTATCCAAAAGGATTACTCAAATGGGCTGATGAAAAAGGAATCCAACATTGTGTAGACACATTGGATCGATTGTTTGATGAGTATAGAGAATCTAGATACAGATGTTCACCGTTGTTGAGAAGAATGGCCAAAGAAGGAAAAACTTTTTATCAAACTCAGAAAGAAACAGCATAAAGCATTTGTTCTAAATATTTACCTGCATGAAGTCATTACTCCATTTTCTTTTTTTGATAAGCGCATTTCAATTAGCCGCACAATCATTTACTCCACTTCCCAATCTTCCAGAACCAGTTAGTAACAATGCAGTAACTCACGGAACTGTGAACAACAAAAACCATATTTTTTCTTTTTGTGGAATTGATGCAACAAAAGAACCTAGTGGTATTCATTTGAAAACCTTTTTCTACAATGCAGATTCAGAACAATGGATGATAATGTCCCCAGTAGTAGATCCGAATGGTGGAAAAATTGCTGCTTCTGCAAGTACAGTGAAAAATAAAATTTATATCATCGGTGGTTATCATGTTGATGAAAATTTCAACGAAATATCTTCTAACAAGGTGCATGTATTTAATCCAGAGACATTGAGTTTTGAAGACGATGGAGCAGATATACCTGTTGCAATAGATGACCAAGTACAAACAGTTTGGAGAGATAGTTTGATTTATGTGATTACTGGTTGGAGCAATACAACAAATGTAACGGATGTTCAAATTTACAACCCATCTACGGATACTTGGAGTGTCGGAACCCCTGTTCCAAATGAAGGAAATTTCAAAGTCTTTGGCTCAAACGGGACGATCATTGGTGATACTATTTATTATTTAGGAGGTGCAAAAATTTCAAGTGCATTTGCAGCAGCTCGGCATTTCCGAAAAGGTGTCATCAACCCAAATGATCCAACCCAAATTACTTGGACTGGTGAAACGAATCTCGATGCCATTGCTTATCGACCAGCTTCTTTCACCTATGAAGATCAAGCCTATTGGATTGGTGGTTCAGAAAAAACATACAACTTCGATGGACTTGCTTATTCTAATGGAAATCCAGTTGTCCCCACTGATAAAGTAATACGATACGATCCTACTTGGCCACTGACAGAAGTGCAAGAGACCTTCACACAAGTTCCTCCAATTATGGATCTTCGAGGTATTGCAAAATATTCTAACACTGAATTTGCTATCGCTGGGGGAATGGTCAATGGTCCAGAAGTGACAGACCAAACGTGGCTTATCAATATGGCCCAAATTGTCCCAACTGAAAATATAACTTCTCCATTTTTTAAAGCTTTTCCCAATCCGGTTGAAGAAGTATTGCACATCAATTACAAAGGTTTTTTTGAAATTGAAGTGTCAAATGTTTTAGGTCAAAATTTGCAATCAAAAAGAGCATTTGAAAATACAACAATAGATGTGTCAAATTTTGAAAACGGACTATACATTCTTTCAATAAAGAAAAATGGAACTACAACTCATTCTGAAAAAATTCTAATCCAACATTAATACTACTAACATGGAAAAGTCAATCGAAACAAAGATAATTGATGCCATGTTTGCCAAGGATGATTTTAGTCAATGGCTAGGAATCAAAAGATTAAAAGAAGGGCCTGGCTATTCCAAAGTCCAAATGACAATTCGAAAAGAAATGACAAATGGTTTCGATATCGCTCATGGTGGCATTACTTTTTCATTCGCAGATAGTGCATTCGCCTTCGCTTCCAACTCACGAGGCATCCACGCCGTTTCTATCGAAACTTCTATTTCTCACACTAAATCACTAAAAGCAGGAGACACCATCACTGCAGAAGCAATTGAAAAAAACCTAACTAGAAAAACAGGAATCTATCAAGTCGAAGTAAAAAATCAAGACAATGAAATAGTAGCACTTTTCAAAGGCACTGTCTATCGAACTGGAAAAGAATGGAATGTCTGATTTTTCAAGACTATTAATTATATCTCTTAAATCTATTCTAGTAAATTCGCGTAAATAAAGGAAGTTCGCGAATTCACAAATCCTAGGTTCACGTACTCATAAGCTCACAACCCCACCAGCTCACCAATAAAGATCGAGCCCAAAGGGTTCAAGCAGATAAGCTTGAGGGCAGCGCCCCAAGCCTAAAGAAAAAAATAAAATATGAAAGAATCCTACATCATAGACGCAATCCGAACTCCAATAGGAAACTTCGGAGGTACCTTATCACCAGTCCGATGCGACGATCTCGGTGCTATACCAATACGAGAATTACTAAATCGAAATACTCAATTTGACCCAAAAATAATCGACGAAGTAATCATGGGATGCGCCAACCAAGCAGGCGAGGACAATCGCAACGTGGCAAGAATGTCAGCTTTATTGGCAGGAGTGCCATTTGATGTGCCCGGTGAAACTGTCAATCGATTATGCTCATCAGGAATGTCATCCGTCATCCATGCACATCGTGCGATCAAAACAGGAGATGGAGATTTATTTATCTCAGGCGGAATGGAGCATATGACCAGAGGGCCTTGGGTGATCTCCAAAGTATCCAAAGCATTCGGAAGAGATGCAAAAATGCACGACTCCAGTTTTGGATGGCGATTCATCAATCCAAAAATGGAAGAACTATATGGAACTGAAGGAATGGGAAGTACTGCTGAAAATTTAGCAGAACTATATTCCATCAATCGGGAAGATCAAGACAAATTTGCAGCATGGTCCCAACAAAAAGCAGCCGTAGCGAGAAAATCTGGTCGATTAGCAAAAGAAATAATCAGTGTGTCGATTCCTCAAAGAAGAAAAGACCCAATTATTTTTGAACAAGATGAGTTTCTGAGGCCAACAACAACCGTTGAGATTTTAGGAAGATTAAGACCTGCGTTTAAAAAAGCGGAAAATGGTGGAACGGTTACAGCTGGAAATGCATCTGGTCTAAATGATGGAGCAGCAGCCATGTTGGTTGCATCAAGTGAAGCTGTCAAACAACATGGTTTAAAACCAATGGCAAGAATCGTTTCTTCGGCAATTGCAGGAGTCGAACCACGGATCATGGGTATCGGCCCGGTCAAAGCTTCTAACAAAGCACTCGCAAAAGCTGGATTGAAAATGTCAGACATGGATATCATCGAACTCAACGAAGCATTTGCGGCACAAGCATTGGCGTGTACCAGACAATGGGAGATTGCTGACAATGATCCTCGCATCAATCCGAATGGTGGTGGCATCGCCATCGGCCATCCACTTGGCATGTCTGGAACCAGAATTTTGCAAACCGCTGCAATAGAATTGCACGAGCAAAATAAAAAGTACGCGTTGGTGACGATGTGTGTTGGAGTAGGACAGGGTTATGCGACCATTATTGAGAAGGTATAATTGAGGTACATATGTTTAATTATGTGTTAAAATCGTAGTATCGGCTTTCAAAGCCTAAAATTTTTTCATTGATAATCAAGTAGTTATAATTTATTTCGAGTAAATATTCAGTTTTAGTAAACCATCTTTGAGTGAAATTATGTTACTTGTATGTATCGAAATTAGTCTAAAAGATATAATCTTAAATCAAAATCAATTATGAGTAAATTAGATAAATTGACAAAGTCCTCAAATCCAATGATGAAAGAGGAAAAATATAGAAACAATACAGCAACTACTGTGTTGGATGGAGAATTGGTCGGAACACGCGGAGAGGTAATGACAGTTCAAGGAGCTACTACTAAGACGCTTATTTTAGCAGCTATTTTATTAGTGACAACTGTTTTTAGTTACGGTTTAGGAAATCCAATTTTAATGTATGTTGGAATTTTTGGTGGAATGGGAGTTGCATTATTTGCTGGAATGAAACCACATTTATCTCCTTATTTAGCGCCAACTTATGCTGCATTAGAAGGTTTATTTATTGGAACTTTTTCTGCTTATATGGCTGCTTCGTATGGTGGAATTATTTTTCAAGCATTAAGTTTAACAATAGGTGTATTGTTTGCCATGTTGTTTATTTACAAAACAGGCATCATACAAGTAACTGATAAATTCCGTGCGATAATTGGTATGGCAACTGGAGCAGTTATGTTGGTTTATTTATTGAATTTTGTGCTTAGCTTTTTTGGAATGAATGTTCCATATTTACACCAAGGAGGAGCAATGGGAATTGGAATTAGTGCAGTTATACTAGGTATTGCTTCAATGCGTTTACTAGTTGATTTTGACAACTTCGATAAAGGTGAAAAAATGCAAGCTGCCAAATATATGGAATGGTACTCTGCAATGGGATTATTAGCGACACTAATCTGGATCTACTACGAAATGGTTTGGTTACTAGCTCAGATTGCTGGTAATGACTAGTCAATTATAATAAGAAATTATTAATTTAAAGTCCGTTCTTGCTTGCAGGAACGGACTTTACTTTTATATAAACATTCCCATTTTGATTTACGAATACAAAGGTTTCAGACCAGTCATCCACGAGTCTTCATTTGTTCACCCACAAGCAAATGTCACCGGTAATGTTATCATTGGCAAAGATGTCTACATTGGACCATTCGCAGCAATCCGAGGAGATATCGGTGGTGTCGTCATAGAAGATGGCTGCAATGTCCAGGAGAATTGTACCATCCATATGTTTCCAGGTGTAAAAGTCTTGTTAAAAAAATCCGCACATATTGGACATGGCGCAATTATACATGGCGCAACTATCGGAGAGAATTGTTTAGTAGGGATGAATGCCGTTGTGATGGATAATGCAATTATAGGAGATGAAACAATCATTGGTGCACTTACTTTAATCAAAGCAGATGCTAATATTCCAAAACGTAGTTTAGTTGTTGGAAATCCCGGGAAAATCATAAAGCAAGTTACAGATGATATGATCAAATGGAAAACAAAAGGAACTGAATTGTACCAAACTTTTCCCAAAGAATATTACGGAACACTTCGTCCAGTCGAACCACTTAGAGAGATTCCTAAAGATCGTCCAGATCAAGAAGAACTTTTTAAAACTTGGAATGAGATTAAAAATAATGTAAAATGAAAAATAGATCTAGATACGCGAGCTCACGCGTGGAAACGCATTGACGGTCCTATTTTTAATTTTACATTTTTAATTTTTAATTCTTTCTTTTCCCTATATTAGCATAGCTATTCGGCAATGAGGCTAACAAACTTTCCTTTCAGCTACAATTGCCTAAATACTATTTGATTACGAACTGAATTACAAAGAAATTTTAATGAAAATAAAGAATTATGCCCTCGGCAAATGGGTAGCTGGTAAAGGCAAAGGAACTCCGCTCTTCAACGCTATTACAGGTGAAGAAATAGGAGAAGCAACTAGTGCTGGATTGGATTTCAATGACATGATGACTTTTGGACGTGAAGTCGGTGGTCCCGCATTGCGAAAAATGACTTTTCACGAACGAGGTAGAATGTTGAAAAAATTGGCATTATACTTATTTGAAAGAAAAGATAAATTCTATCCAATTAGTTATCAAACTGGTGCAACAAAAGCAGATAGTTGGATTGATATTGAAGGTGGAATTGGAAATCTATTTGCAAATGCAAGTCTTCGTAGAAACTTCCCTAATGAAAGTTTTTATGTAGATGGTGAACAAGCAAACATTTCTAAAAATGGAACCTTCATCGGCCATCATATCATGGTACCGAAACCAGGTGTTGCCATTCATATCAATGCATTCAATTTTCCAATTTGGGGAATGTTAGAAAAAATTGCGTGCAACTTGTTAGCTGGTGTTCCAGCAATCGTGAAGCCTGCAACGTTGACCTGTTACTTGACCGAGGCAATGGTCAGAGAAATTGCAAAGTCAAGAATATTGCCAAAAGGTGCATTGCAATTAATCAGTGGTTCTGCAAGAGGAATTTTAGATCACGTTGTTTCTCAAGATGTCGTGACTTTTACAGGCTCTGCTGATACAGGCAGAATGTTAAAAGCTCATCCGCGCATCATCAATGAAGCAGTGCCGTTCAATATGGAAGCCGATTCTTTGAATTGCGCCATTCTAGGAAAAGATGCTAAACCAGGTACTCCAGAATTCGATTTATTTATAAAAGAAGTAAGAAAAGAAATGACTGCAAAGTGTGGTCAGAAATGTACGGCTATTCGTAGAGTCATTGTTCCAAAAAATTTAGTGGAAGCCGTTCAAATAGAATTAGGAAAACAATTATCTCAAACCGTAATCGGTGATCCTTCCGTAAAAGGTGTGCGAATGGGGGCATTGGCTGGAAAAGTACAAGTCGAAGAAGTGAAAGAAAGAATTCAGCAATTAATGGAAACTTCTGAATTAGTTTACGGAAACTTGAGCAGATTCAAAGTAGTAGGTGCTGACAAAAAGAAAGGCGCTTTCATGTCTCCAATTGTATTGTTGAATAAAAAGCCGCATAAAAATTTAGATACGCACAACATTGAAGCGTTTGGTCCTGTGAGTACCATCATTCCATATAAAGATACAGCAGATGCGATCAAGTTAGCGAATCTTGGTAAAGGTTCACTCGTTTGTTCTATCGCAACCAATGATAAAGATATTGCCAAAGAATTTGTAATGGGTGCTGCAAGTTTCCATGGACGAATTCTAATTCTAAATGAAGAAGGCGCTAAAGAAAGTACTGGTCATGGTTCCCCACTTCCACTGTTGGTTCATGGTGGTCCAGGTCGTGCAGGTGGAGGAGAAGAAATGGGTGGTATGCGAGGTATAAAACATTATATGCAACGTACTGCAATCCAAGGTCACCCTTCAATGATAACAGCTGTGACCAATCAATATCAATATGGCGCAGAACAAATTGAAAAACCAGTTCATGTTTTTAGAAAACATTTTGAAGAACTAGAAGTAGGTGAAACAGTCATCACCGCAAAGCATACCGTTACTGAAGCTGATATTGCCAATTTCGCAAATGTTTCAGGAGACAACTTTTATGCCCATGTAGATGTTACTTCTTTAGAAGGAACTATTTTTGAAGGAAAGGTTGCACACGGGTATTATGTGTTATCAAAAGCAGCTGGTTTATTCGTTGATCCTAAAAAAGGACCCGTGTTATTGAACTACGGAATCGAAGAATGTCGTTTTGTAAAACCAGTTTATCCTGGCGCAACAATAGGCGTGAGATTCACTGTAAAACAAAAAATCGATCAAGAAAAAAGAGAGCCTGAAGATATAGGTAAAGGAATTGTAAAATTCCTGGTAGATGTCTACGACGAGACTGGTGAAACCGTAGCAATTGCGACCATCTTAACCATGGTGAAGAAACTAGACCAGCGTTAATTATTTATTTTGTGTTACCTCTCCGAGAGGTTCACAGTATTAATTACAAATTGGTTTGGAATTACACATTTGATTTCAAATTATTTAGTTTGACCTCTCTGAGAGGTTCATCGATAATAGATTAAAATGTCAGAAACATTAGATAAAGATTAACGGAGAGGTTAGCAACCTTCCTATCAGAAACCGGACAGGAGCACGCTTTACGCAAACTCACGTCCCTCACGAAAGAGTCCAACGGACTCAAGCAAATTAGCTTGGGCCAACGGCCCAAGCTAAAAAACAAAAAAGATGTCAGAAGTACAAGATAAAACAAAAATGGGTTATGTAGAAACCACAATTTCCAACAATGGAATTGCAAACATCACTTTCTACCATCCATCTCACAACTCATTACCAGGAAATTTATTAGCAGAATTATCCAATTCAATCACAACTGCGGGTCAAGACGAGAACGTCAAAGTAATCATCCTAAAAAGTGCAGGAGAAAGAACCTTTTGTGCAGGTGCCAGTTTTGATGAATTAATCTCAATTGATAATCTGGAAACCGGAAAAAAATTCTTTATGGGATTTGCGAACGTAATCAATGCCTGTCGTAAATGTCCAAAATTTATTATAGGTAGAGTCCAAGGAAAAGCAGTTGGTGGTGGAGTAGGTGTGGCCGCTTCTACAGATTATTGTTTAGCAACAAAATATGCGTCTGTAAAACTTAGTGAATTGGCAATTGGTATCGGTCCATTTGTAGTTGGTCCTGTATGTGAAAGAAAATTAGGAAAAGCAGGAATGACACAATTAGCTATCAACGCAACCGAATGGAAAGATGCTTTGTGGGCAAAAGAAAATGGACTCTACGCGGCCGTTTATGAAAATGCAGAAGAAATGGATGAAGCGATCAATGCTTTGGCAAATAAGTTAGTAGATTCTAACCCTGAAGCAATGCGATTATTGAAAAAAGTATTCTGGGAAGGCACCGAAAATTGGGATGAACTTTTAGCTGAGCGTGCAGCAATGAGTGGGAAATTAGTGTTATCTGATTTTACGAGAAATGCCATTAATAAATTTAAGACAGGTGCTTAATTGGGATGGAATTATTTTTGAAAAATACAGAGCTGCTTGATTTTGATGAGAAGAATTTATCTGAATATGCACTTGCTTTAGGATCAAAACATATAAATCTAAAAGATAAGGCAGTTCACATTTTTAATAGTGTCAGAGATAATTGGAGATACAATGCTTATAAAACAAGTCTCAAAAGAAAAGATTTTAAAGCAAGTAATATATTTAAAAGAACAGAAGGACATTGTGTTGACAAAGCAATTTTGCTAACAGCGTGTTTGAGGAGAAATAATATCCCAGCAAGAATTTGTTTTTCAAAAGTGAAGAATCATATTGCTAGTGAAAAATTCGAAGCTTTTATGGGAACCAATGTCATGGTGCCACATGGAGTTGTAGAATTAATGTTTGATAATAAATGGATAAGAGTGGTTCCTGCATTTAATAAAACACTTTGTGAAAAACTGAATGTAGAAGTTTTGGAATTTGATGGAGAACATGATGCGATATTTCAATCCTATGATAAGGATGAGAATCTATTTATGGAATATATTGAAGACTATGGACATTTTGAAGATGTGCCTTATGAATTGTTTGTGAAATTATTAAAAGAAAATTACCCTAAATTATTTGAACCAGGAGTTAATCTAGAATCGTTGGGTCTGAAATTGAAGAAAAATTAAAACTAAATGTTGAAGACGAAATCTAAAATATCAAAATCCGTTTTACTCAAAGCATATGAGTTGATGCACACTGCAAAGTGTATGACAGAGCTGTATGAGGAAAATATGAAAGTAGTCGGTAAGTATGTGCACGCAACCTCACGTGGTCATGAAGCAATTCAAATTGCAATGGGTATGTTGTTGAAACGACAAGATTATGCAGCACCCTACTATAGAGACGACAGTATGTTGTTAGGTATTGGAGTGGAGCCGTATGATTTAATGTTACAACTACTTGCAAAAAAAGAAGATCCGTTTTCTGGTGGTCGTACTTATTATGCGCACCCAAGTCTTAAAGACGATGACAAACCTAAAATTCCACATCAATCTTCTGCTACCGGGATGCAAGCGATTCCAACCACTGGTATCGCTATGGGGATTCAATATAAAGAACTACAAGGTTTAGATGATAAAAGTTTAAAGGAAAAGCCAATTGTGGTTTGCTCACTTGGAGACGCATCGGTAACAGAAGGAGAAGTAGCAGAAGCATTTCAAATGGCTGGCTTGAAACAATTTCCGATCTTATATTTAGTACAAGACAACGAGTGGGATATTTCAGCAAGTGCAGATGAGATTCGTGCAATGAATGCTTACGAATATGCACAAGGATTTGGTGGCTTAGAGGCAGTGACGATAGATGGAAGTGATTTTACAACTTGCTATTTGACATTGGAAAAAGTGGTCAAGAAAATTAGAAAAGAACGTCGTCCATTTTTAGTGCATGCAACTGTTCCGTTATTAAATCATCATACATCTGGTGTCAGAATGGAGTGGTATCGTGATGATTTAGAAGAAGATAAAAAACAAGACCCTCATCCGATTTTGAGAAATCAATTGTTAGACGCAGGTGTTAAGGAAAAGGAAATTGTAACAATAGAAA
>CALDGQ010000019.1 GCA_937941765.1 uncultured Saprospiraceae bacterium | reverse complement strand
TTAAATATGTCCATTATGAGCAGCATTGCAATCAACATTCATAGGAATAACGGAAGTGACTCAATACTTAATAGCCAAATAAAATGTTGTTGCGATATCCGAGCAACATTGAATATGATTAGAACTTAACAGTCCTGCGGTGAACGGTTGATGGCAGACGGTGAACGGGGAGTACGTGTGCACACATACTCCTCGCGTACTCCCCGTTCACCGTCTACCGTTCACCGTCAACCGTAAAACCGTTTCTAAATCTTCACAATCTTATGCAATTCTTTCAATTGAGGATGAATAAATTTCAACAAGTAAGTTCCTTCAGGAAAACTTACTAGTGCAATTTTACCCAATACAATTCCATTGAATGCATTCATACTTCCTTTATGAACACGTTTTCCTAACATATCATACACTTCGAATTTTAAATGATAAGTATCTTGAAGCCCCTTGATTTCTACTTGGATAACATCTTCCGTTGGATTTGGAAATATGGCAACGGATTGTCCGATAGTAAGATCATTTATATCAGTCATTTCAGACATAACGATTGCTTCAAAGAAAATACAATCAATCGCATCTCTCACAATGATGGTGAAATTACCAGTTCCTACATTTTCAAACACATTGTTATCTTGATAGGTACTCCCACCATTGAATGAATATTCTAGTGGAGTATTGCCATTGACAACATTGACGGTAATCGTACCATCCTGAGCGGAATTTGAAGTTGGATTCATCAAATCAATTGTTACTTGCATGGAACAAGTGCCAACTTCTACTTCTAAAACGACTTCACATCCATTTCCATCTGTAATTGTAACAGTGTGCATACCACCTCCTACATTATTAAAAACAGGTGTTCCTTGAGGGGAACCTCCATCCAAAACATAGATTACAGTACCAGAAGTGTTTGCGACGTCAATAAGAATAGATCCATCATTTTCGCCTGGACCTGTTTCATTGGAAGTTTCGGCAGAAGCTGTAATAGTGCATTCAAATGGGAAACAGAAATTGACTGTTTCTGAAGCACCAAATTCACCTCCAGAGGCTAAAATTGCACCTGCTTCATCTAAAATTGAATATTCCCCATTACCAAATCCACAACAAATTCCATCACCCCAAGCGTCAAAAATGGTAAAATTATAACAACCTTCTGGGATGCACCATGGTTCAATATAAAGTGTCTGACTACTATAACCCGCACCGGTAAACAAAACTGTACCACTCATATCTGCTAATTCCCATGAAGTTTCAGCTCCATAATCATCTGTCAATAAATTGAGTGAAATTGTTTCTCCAGTAAAGATAGCTTCAACAGTTCTGACTACTCCATCATTTAACATGTTTTGATCCATCAAACCATTTGGCTCCGATGTCTTTACATCTATATTGTTAGTTCCTTCAATCAGTCCTGTAATTAAATAACTGATGGTAGTTGACTCACCAGCCATCAAAGAACCGGTCCAAGGAATGACAATTGTAGTCCCTCCATTTAAAGAGAAAGCTATATTTGCACTGGTTAATTCATCTTGACCAAAATTAGTTAAGACAAATTCAACTTGTGCTTCTACATCACAAATAGCATTTTCAATACCATTGATTCCTGAAATCCCAGCATCCCATCTAGTTAATTGAGAAATAACAGCTCTCATGGTATCATTCAGAATATTCTGATCTGCAGGTAGCGAAGTCCAAATTTTAAACTGATAATCTCCTAGTGCAGACATATCTACTGTAGGTGTAAAAGTGTGCGTGTGTGTGCTGTCAGGATCAAGCGTAATATTAATGTTTTCAATAACAGGTGTAGAACCATTTACAGAATATCCAATATCAAAATTGCCTTGTTGTGCGAAACCAAAATTTTTAAATTCAACTTCAACTGGCTCTGCAGCAGTAAGGAATGCAGAAGATTGAGGTGTATTAATCACAAAAGGTCCTACATCAATGGTGTCTCTTTTTAATTGAAAAGTAACAATTCTGGTATTCCAATTTCCATCATCCATCATATATTCTCCAGTATACCAGAAGGTACGTTCATCAACAGGATCCACATTCATAGAAGAGTAATCACCCCATCTTTGAAAAGGATTTGCAGATTCGCCCGAAATAAATTCATTTTCATCAATTGTCAATTCTCCTAATAAATCACTAGATCTTCTACCTGAAATTCTTAATGACAAAAATTTATCAGGACCGGTAATGGTATATCCAAGTCCCATATTCCCACCACCATCTAATGCACATGACGCCATGAATCGACTATTAATTCCGTCTCCTAAAGTACCTTCTTGATAAATCTCCCAATCTTGTCCTGGAAATTTTCTTAATTCATACCAACGTACACCCGCAACATTTTCACCTGTAACATCAACAGCGTGATTACATACGATTGCCTCATACGAACCAAAGTTTCTATACTGAGTACGATGCATCATCACTTGTTGTAGTGCAGAAATAGTCGATCCATCTGATTGTTGAATACAATCAAAAATATTCCCGTTACATAAATTACTTTCAAATGGTGTTGTATTTAAAGAAGCAATATTGGTCATGGAAGCAGCTCCTAAATTAGACCAATCCACATCAATTTCCCATAACTCTAACTGATCTTGCCCTCCTTCCCATTCATCATCATACAATCTTATTGCCATTGGTTTTGTGGTTCCAGGAGGAGCAGAAAAACCATCAGCATCTACTGGACCTGCAACTTGAAATCCATCTCCACCAAATTTTGTCATATCCATCAAACGAACAAAGTCCGCATCTGTGGCACCATTCACCATCGCCATTTTATCAACAACATAAAAAGGAATTGCCTCATCGAATTCATTTGTTGTAATTATTAAATGATCTGGCCAAACACCAAATTTAGGATAATCAGGGAAACCTGGAGAACTGACCGTATATGCATTCCAAGCACCTAAAGGATCTGAAGTTTCAGAATACGCAATCATCATTGTATTATTATTTTGATCCGAAAATTCCGAGAACATCCATCTTTGGCTATATTGGTCATACAAAACAACAGGATCTCCAAGTGCCGGTAATCCTAGCCCAACCCAAAATGTTGTTGAAGATGCAGGACCGAATAATAAATTTCCTTCTTTGTCAAATATCTTAATCGTTGAACCACCTGCCCCATTGGTGCATTGAAAATAATGCTCTGGACCAACATCGCCATTGGTGTCAGGAGGAAGCACCGTAGATTCATTTTGATTAACACCATCAAAATTTAAAATAGTCTCCACTGGTATAGAACTTTTTTCTAAGCTAGGAACCTGTGCTAATGCGTCTCCATTTTTAGGTTTCGCATCTTCATAAAAATTGACTCTTGGAATATGACTGCCAAAATTTTCTACTTCACGTAGTTTGTTTCCTTTAATCAAATTTCGCTTCAAACTGTTTGTTATGAGCGTTTCAGGAAGGTCTCTAAGTGCCTCAATCTTTCCTACCCATTGTGCTTTTGAAATTTGAGGGGCTACTTTTTGTGCCTCTTGTTCTTGAGCAAATGTCATTTGTGATAGCATTAAAAAACAAACTACCAAAACAGAGATAATGGAATTACTTTTCATTGGTTTCTATTTTAAAGAATTGGTTAATATTGGATAAATAGTAAAAGCAGATATGACTGTTAAAAATAGTCATAAACTTTGATGGTGCAGCGTCTCATTGGAGGTATTTTATTTGAATTATGTCCTAAATGTTTCAAAACAAGTTAATCTAAGCCACAAACAAAGCATATGGATACGCTAGCTATAGTTTTTAGGTAGAAAATTCGTTAGGAACAAAATGAAAAGAAGTGCTATAAATGACTATTTCAAAACAACCAATTTCTTTTGCAGAATTTCTTGTTCTGATAATTCCATTTCAAGGATGTAAACACCTTGAGAAAGACTTGATAAGTTAATGGATTGTGAGAATGAGCTTGTAGAAGATACGTTAAAATACTCGATCGTTTTACCACTTAAATCACGAATTGAAATTACAAATGAATTGCTTGATGACATTTCAATTTTCAAATTTACACTCTCCGAGGTTGGATTCGGAAAAATTTCAAAAGTATTAACGCCCAATTCATTTTCTAATGCAGTTGTAAATCCAACGGCACCATTATAGGTTATTGTACAATTGTTACTGTCTGTTATAGTTACATGATAAACACCCGGAGATAAATCAGATGCTAGACTGGTTGTTTGATTATTGGCATTTTCATCCCATTGATATTGATAGGGAGCTGTACCTCCATTCACGACCACTTGCAATGATCCGATATTCATATTGGAAGGAGAACCAACTGTGATCATATCTAAATCAAAAGCAGCTGGTTCATCTACAAAATAGTTGGGACTTAAGACAACACATCCTAGTGCATCTGTTATAGTTGCATTGTAAATTCCACCTTCTAAATTTTCAATACTTTCAGATGCATCATTGTTGCTCCATGCTACATCATAAGGGGGCATTCCTCCAGAAATTGCAATATCAATTCTTCCTTCGGCATCATCAACACAAGCATTGCCATAAATTTCTAACAATCCAATTTCTAATTCCAATGCCGCTTCCAAAACTTCAATCGTGTCAATATATTGTTGGCAACCATTTGCATCTATGACGGTTGCATAATACTGACCACCTGATAAGTTGTTTAGAATTGCTGTTGTTTCTCCATTATTCCATTGATAAAGATACGGAGCGGTTCCTCCAAAACTTGTCACATTGATCACACCATTAGCGGCTTGAAAACAGGTAACATCGTCAACAATGTTTAAATTGTAGGCTAAATTGACACCTGGTTGATTGATATCAATCGAAATAGTTTCAGATATACAACCAATTGCATCTTCTACAAACAGCGAGTAATTTCCGTTGGTTAAATTTACTTGATCTTCATTTGCATTTCCATTAGACCAATGAAAAGTATAAGGAGATTGACCTCCAAAAGTTGTGATGTCGATCTGCCCAATAGCATCATTATTACAATCGTTGTGTATGACTTCATCTAAAGTAATAATCACTGCAGTTGGTTCAGTTATAATAGTACTTGGTGACACATGAATACAACCGTTGGCATCTGTAACGGTAACATCATAAGTGCCTGGTATTAGATTTGAAATCGTGTCAGACAATTCACTTGATATATTATTTTGACCAGCACTCCAGTTATATTGGTAAGGCGCCATTCCACCAAATATTGAGACAATTACTTGACCATCTACTGCATCATAACAACTGACATCTGATTTAACAATATCGTTTGTATTGAGTGCAGACTGCGGTTCAAAAATAGAGATGACGGGAACAAATTGTTGGCAACCGTTTGCATCTGTCAATGTCAAGGAGTAATCATCTGCCCCAACATTAATCAAATCTTCTGTTACATTTCCGTTGCTCCATTCATAAGTATAAGGTGCGACCCCACCGATTACTAGAATGTCAATCAGTCCATCCGTCGCACCTACACAATTAATAGGTTCAAAACTGGCAACATCAATAAAAATACCACTTGGTTCGATAACAGGAATATTTTGCAAAACTTCTTCACACCCAAAAGCATCCGTAACCGTCACATCATAAAATCCTTCTTCCAAATTAGTTGCCATTGATCCACTATCTCCATTGCTCCAAGTATAGGTCAAAGGAGCGATACCACCATTGGTAAAAATTTGAATCATCGCATCTGCTTCACCTTGGCAAGTTACATGTTGCAAATCCATCACTTCAGGTTGTAATGGAATCGGTTCACTAATCGTTGTTGAATGAATGTTTGTACAACCACCAGCATCCAAAATCGTTACGATGTACATTCCCGGCTCTATATTGTTCAAATCTTCTGTTTGCTGGCCATTGTTCCAGAAATAAGCGTATGGTTCTAATCCACCACTTACTTCAACATCTACTTGCCCATCTTTTGCTCCATAACAAGTTATTTGTTGAACCTGAACAATATTGGTTTCAAATGCATCATCATCATTTAAATTAATAACAGTCGAAATATAATCACAACCATTTGCATCTGTTACAGTCAATTCGTAATCACCTACTGGTAAATCATTGGCATCTTCTATTTGCTGACCATGAGACCAAGCGTAAGTGTATGGTGGCACACCTCCTGATGTTGACATTTGTATGTAACCATTCGTTCCACTCGTGCATGTGATGTTGTTAATATCATCAATGGTAACATTTAAAACGGATGCTTCCTCAATTTGTATGGATGGAGAAATGAGGTAACAACCTTTCGCGTCTGTCACCGTGTAATTGTAAATACCAGCTGACAATCCAACTTGATCTTTTGCAGTAGAACCATTATTCCATAAATATTGATAAGGTGAACTTCCTCCTGTAGTTGAAATCGTTACAAAACCTGATAAATCGCCGTTGCAATCAATATTCCTTACTTCATTTGCACTAGAATATAACAATGTATTTTCAGAAATAATAGTTGTCGAAGAAATAGCGACACAACCATTGGCATCTGTCACGGTAACTTGATAATTATTAGGTAAAAGACTATTTACATCTTCTGTGTCTGAGCCATTACTCCAATCAAAAGTGTAAGGAGTGGCTCCTCCATTTACAGTAATATCAATCCTTCCATCATTATTTCCAAAGCAATCTATATCTCTTGCTTCGTCTATAAAAATTGACAATGGTTGCGGATCTTCAACAGTAACAAGATTCATTATTACAGAACAGTCGGCAGCATCTGTAATGGTAACATTATAGTCACCACTAGTAATTCCTGCGATATCTTTAGTGGTTCTTCCATTACTCCAAACAAAGTTATAAGGAGTGGCACCTCCAGCTACTTCTATTTCAATCGCTCCTGAATTATCGCCAACACAATTTGGTAATTTGATGGCGTTGACATTTATAGCAATAGGATCAGGTTCTGCGATTACAATTCCAGAAAGGATACTTGTACATTGACCATCTGAAACGGTTACATCATAAGATCCAGGAGCTAGTCCGGTTAAATCTTCAGCAGTACTTCCATGACTCCAAATTGCTGTTGGATTATTTCCAGTAATTTCGATATCTATAGCACCATCATTGGCATTCGGACAAGAGATGTTGGAAGTGCTGATAAGTGTTGCATTTGCAGCAGGACCACCAACTGAAAGTAAAGTTTGTGGAATTACTAACACACAACCTCCGGAATCTGAAATGGTCACCCGATAGGCCCCTTGCACCAAATTAGGAATACTAAATGAAGTCATCACACCACTCGATGATCCGCTATTCGGGCCAGTCCAATTGTAACTATATGGAGCCGTTCCGAAAGGTGTCAAAGTAATGTTACCATCCGCAGCATTGCAACTACTTACTGGTCCTACATTGTCAATTGAGGCACTCATGGTATAACTATTGATGTTCATTGAAGCAACACCGAAACAACCATTCGCATCGGTGATTGTTACTTCATAATTGATCATACCACCTTGCGGATTCGGATCAGCTGTAATCGACTCGGTAGTAGCTCCAGTATTCCAGAGATAAGTATATGGAGCAGTACCTGAACCTAGTGTTAATCCTGTTATTGTTTTGTTAGATCCATCACATGCATTGATTGTCCCTACTGGATTAATCCCTACATTCATACTATTGTTTACATCAACTGTAATCGGTATTTCGTCATAACAACCAAATGCAGTGGATGATCTTATATAATATGTGGTCGTCGTCGTTGGGTTTACAATTGGTGTGGCGATATAATTAGCAGCAGTCGTCGGGGTTCCAGTATGATAACTGGTGATTCCATGAGCGTCATTTGCGTCATAAAAACCAACACTTGACAAATCAAAATCAGTTCCAGCACAAATTGTCGGCGCAAAACCAATCATCACCAACGATGGCTCATCATCCACTTCCACATGAACAGGAATTCTGCCACTTTTACAAACACGCATCAAATTCAAGTTCGCATTTGGATTTCCAATAGAAGCTGCACTGCAATTGGCGTAATCATTGGCCGTGTTTGTTTCATTATTACCTGTCAATAAGATAGAATTTCCCTGACCACACCCAGCACTTACATTGATGCCATTGCCACTCCATGGAAGATCGGAGTTGGTGATATTGAATCCATTTACAATGATATCAAAATTAGAAATCGCACCTGATTGCCAACCCCAAAACAATGCATCTACAACTTGTCCGACATTGTCTACAATCAATGCCCAGCCTGCAAAGTTTGGATAACTTCCAGCATTCCAAATGATATTATTTCCTAAATAATTAGCTCCAGTTGCTGCATTGTCAGTTCTGAAATCAATCTCATTCGAAGTCATATTTCCTAAATCCCATTGAACAGCATTGACTGCATTTATATTGGTATAACTATTGCTAACCAAAACGGACCAACCTGTATAATTTGCTGCATCTCCAATGTTTTGTATCTCAATAATATCATCAGCACCTAGATCAACTTCCGAAATTCTCAATCCAGGAAAAGTAATGGTAGAATCTACCAAATAGTATGTAGTATTGTTGTTTAAAACTGGTGTTGTAAAATTATTTCCAGTTGCAATTGGTGTGTTAGCTGATGGAGAATTAAACCAATAATAGGCTCCTGTTGGGAATAAGGTTGGTGTAAGCGTAGTCGTTTCTCCTTGACAAACAACTGCAGTATTTACACTTGGAGCTGGAAAAATAGAATCATCGTTATTTCCATTACAATTTTCGTCTTGGCCATTGCAATTTAATTCTGGTGCACCAGGATTAATAGAAGCATCTTGATCATTACAATCATCCCCGTTGGCTACATAGCCTGACGGAATCACAGTACTACAAGACTGCATCACTGCATTCAAATTTCCGTACCCATCTGAATCTGCATCTAAATAAAAAACATTTTGCGGAACACCAATTGAAGTACTTCCATAAAATGTAACTTCATCAATAGCGATATCTCCAGTATATCCAGTTCCAGAAATTCCTAAAAATCTAAATTGAACAATTTGTCCATCATAGGCACTTAAGTCCACATAATTTTTCTCCCAGAAATCTCCTTGCCCACCTGACTTTGTCAATAAATTGGTCCAGTTGGCTCCACCATCAGTTGTAATTTCTAACATTAACATACCGATTGTCGTTCCAAAAATATGTGTATGGAATGAAAGATGACAACTTCCACTTCCTGAGTTTACTGAAATACAATTGGATCTTAATTCAGCTTGCTTTCCACCAGAACAATTTCCACCAGACGTTTCTAAATAAATGTAGTTTCCTGTTGAGCTCACATCTTTACTTGGTCCTGTATTAAAAGAAGGCGTTGTTGCCGTTGAAACAATCCAATCAAAATCACTTCCTGCTGCGTTAAACCAATTGCCCAAAATCGGACAAGGTGTTCCACAAGTTGCTTGACAAATTACTTGGTTGTCAAAATCTTCAGATTCTGAAATAGGCATTGTCAAACAATCGGTTGTCAGTGATACTGGACAGGTATTGACAGAACAATTTCCGTTACCACAATCTTCACGGATATAGAAATCATAATTTGTTGACGCAGACAATCCAGCTATTGAATATGGCTGAGGGACCGGACAAGGGATGGAAATTAATGATCCACCATTTGCACTTCCACAAGATCCAGGAATAAAACCAGCCGGACCATATTCGACTATCGTTTCAGTGCAAGTTCCACCTTCATTCCAATTTAAATCTATGGTGGTTGCACCAATATTTGTTGCTGTTAAATTTGTTGGTTGAAAACAGGTATTGGAGGTATAAACTATTTCGAAAAATTCCAACGTACCTGTGTCACTTCCAGCATCATCGCATATTTCTAACATCCAAATCCCGTTTGGATCACTCCCATCATTAAAATCAGTTAATGAATTTTCTGGGGTGTATTTTCCAACAAATGGGGTCATGCTGGATTCAATATCAGGAGTACCACATTCACCTGCTACAAAAGAAGCAAAGGTTCCACAAGTAGTATCGAACGGATCTCCGTAATGGTCACCACTATTTCCATTATCAGTTGACAATTCAACCCGGACACCTGAAGGAGCCGTCAAATAAATCTCCATATCTGCAACCCAAGGATGATTGATAATGATTTTAACTTCTTCGATAATAACATCATCACCAAGTTGATTTCCAATTGGTGTATTGACATCTACTAGAAATTCATTCGCAGAACTGCAACTATTATCAGGAATTGACATTCCAATTCCACAAGCAGTTGGATTGGGTAATAAAGTAAAAAAAGTATAAGGTCCCGCCCATGCACTTGGTGCTTCTCCAACACATCTTGCACGCACATAAAATTGATAGCGACTGCCAGTAGTCAGATTATTTAGTACAAAAGGATTAGCGGTTATATTATTCGCTGTTGGCAAATTGGTTGGCAAATCTCCATAGGACACAACTTCTACATCCCACAGGGTTGCATTGGGTGTATTATTTTCATTCCACTGAAGTGTTACGGAAGTAGAAGTAACATCGCTGACGGACAAATAGGATGGCGCATTGCAGCTACTGCAAAGGTCGGAAGTGTTTTTGGCAAAGAGATTTGCTGTATTCATCAACAAACAAAAACACAGGCACAAGATGACAAATCTTGAGCTAGTCGGTAATTTTGGGAAGACTATCTTCAATTTTTCGTTTTACTAACCGTTTAACTGATTTAGCATTGGAAATTTTAAATCAGCAGAGGAATCATATTATAAAATACTTAAATGTGTCCTAATATATAATCGTCTCAATGGAATAGAAAGCTGCTAGTAGTGCAACTTAATTATTTTGGGAAATCCTTTAGTAAGCGTGCGGTAAATTTAGGAAGAATTTTGATGATGATAAAGGATATTAACTTAAATTTTTAATTGTAATCGATTGATTGTCAGTGGGAGGTGTTAATTTTTTTGGGAATTGTGGTTAGGTGTTGTATTTATGGGCTACGTGTCCTTGTTTCTTGGGATCCATCCTCTAATCCTTCGGATAGGCCCTTCCTTTAAAAAAAAGGAAGGGTATACGTGTCCTTGTTTCGTGGGATCCATCCTCTAATCCTTCGGATAGGCCCTTCCTTAAAAAAAAGGAAGGGTATACGTGTCCTTGTTTCTTGGAAATTGGTTTCGCACCCTAATCGTCGGATATTAGAATTAGCAATTCAAGAAACCCATATTACAACATTGTTTTTACGTACTCCCCTTCCTTTTTTTTTTAAAAGAAAGGGACGTCCAGCTCTGCTGGTACAGGGATGCCTGTCTGACTGCCGGCAGAGCAGACAAGGATCAACTCCCGAGCAAAGCGAGCCAAAAGCCCAAGAGCCCAAGAGCTACCCAACCACAATATTAATCATTTTCTTAGGTACAACAATAACCTTACGTACTGTCTTCCCTTCCGTCCATTTCTGAATCTCTTCCATCGCAAGTGCTACTTTTTCCATATCAGCATTTGACATATCGATTGCAAAAGTATTGATTGCACGTTTTTTGCCATTAATACAAATCGGGTAAGTGATTTCATTTTCAGCAACATGTTTTGCTTCGAAAACGGGGAAAGTACCAAGATGTACAGAAGTTGAGTGTCCTAATTTCTCATATAATTCTTCCGCCATGAAAGGAGCAAAAGGTGCTAGCAATTGAACAAGTGGTTCAAGAACTACTCTTTTACTACTTTTCAATTTTTTCAATTCATTGACAGCAACCATGAAAGCGGAGATGCAAGTGTTGAAAGAAAAACGCTCCACGTCATCTCTTACTTTTTTGATAGTTGCGTGAAGGATTTTCATTTCTTCTTTGGTAGCAGGCTCATCAGTTACTGACCAATTTCCATCATTGTCGAAAAACATACTCCAAAATCTTCTGACAAAACGCCAGACACCATCGATACCTTTGATATCCCAAGGTTTGGATTGTTCGATTGGACCTAGAAACATTTCATACATTCTGAACGTATCGGCACCGTGTTCAGCGACGACATCATCAGGATTTACAACATTAAAATAACGTTTCGACATTTTTCCAACTTCTGAATCTGTAATCAGTCTAGCATCGGTAGCACTATCTTGTGCAGGAACAAATGCTCCTTGATGATACGTACCCATTCCACATTCAAAAATTGCGTCTTTATATCCTGGTCTCCAATCAATAAACGCTCTGATCCCTTCCATCGTCAAGTGAGATTCTGGAGAACCGTAGTCAGTCATAAAATCAGCATGGACTGGTAATTTAGAAAATGAGGTGATTCCTTTTTTCTGGGCTAATGATGAACACATAAAATGGTGGTGTCCATTTTTCTTTTCTTTCAACAAATAGATGTACTCGATGACTCCTTGAATCATTCCTTGATTGATCAACTTCTTAAAAGGTTCTTTGGTTGGAACCAATCCGTAATCAAATAGTATTTTGTGCCAAAATCTTGAATATAACAAGTGGCTTACGGCATGCTCTGTTCCACCGATATATAAGTCTACATCTTGCCAATAGTTGACTGCTTTTTTGGAGACAAATTCGCCATCATTTGTTGGATCCATGTATCTCAATGCATACCAAGATGAACCTGCTGTTGCTGGCATTGTATCTACTTCACGTGTTTTTCCAGCTACTTCATTTACCCAAGCTTCATTTTTAGAAAGGGGAGATTTTCCACCATGACCTGGTTTGAAGTCATCAATCAATGGTAATTCAACTGGTAATTCTTCATCTGCAACGGCATGTGCAATCCCAGCTCCATCAAAATAAATTGGGAAAGGTTCTCCCCAATATCTTTGACGACTGAAATTCATGTCTCTTAATTTGTAATTAATTTGACGGGTGCCGATGTTGTCTTTTTCAATCTTTCCCAACATATAAGTGATCGCTTCTTTGACTTCCATTCCGTTGATTAAATCGGAGTTAATCATCACTCCTACTTTATCAAAGTCTTTGGCATCTGGATATTTGGAACGATCGACGACAGGTACAATTTCCAAATTGAATTTTTTAGCAAATGCATTATCTCTTTCATCATCACTTGGAACAGCCATGATTGCACCAGTCCCATAATCATTTAAGACATATTCTGCAATCCAAATCGGAATTCGTTTGTTATTAATTGGATTGATGGCATAACTTCCTGTAAATGCACCCGTTACTTCTTTTGCCTCAGACATTCTATCTATCTCTGAACGAGATTCTACGTACTTTTTGTACTCATTTATTTCATCAACATTTCCAGGTTGTGTTAGTTGTTTGACCAACTCATTTTCTGGTGCCAATACCATAAATGTAGCTCCATAAATAGTATCGATTCTTGTCGTAAAAACTTCAATTTTTACATCAGTATTCTCAACAGGGAAAAATAGCTGTGCCCCTTCTGATTGTCCAATCCAATTTGACTGCATCGCTTTCAAAGAATCAGACCATTCCAATTCTTTCAAATCATTTAACAATCTACTTGCATATGCGGTAACTCTAAGCCCCCACCCTTTCATTTCTTTTTTAATAACAGGGTGTCCACCACGATCTGAAACCCCATCTTTTACTTGGTCGTTTGCCAAAACGGTCCCTAATCCTTCACACCAATTGACATATCCTATTTTTTGATAAGCCAATCGGTAATTCATCAACACTTCACTTTGAGCTAATGCAGTCATCCCTTTCCATTCTGCTGCATTGAAAGTTGTATCATGAGAATGATCCGCGTTGACTTGTTCATTTCCATTTTTTTCAAATTCAGCAATCAAATCAACAATCGGCAATGCTTTATCAGCCTCCTTATCATAATAGCTATTGAATATTTTTTTAAAAATCCACTGCGTCCACTTATAATACTTTGGATCACAAGTTCTCACTTCCCGATCCCAATCAAAACTAAACCCAAGATTATCTAATTGCACTCTGTATTTTGCAATATTATCAGCCGTACTTTTGGCCGGATGAATCCCACTTTTAATTGCGTATTCTTCTGCCGGCAACCCGAAAGCATCAAAACCCATCGGGTGCAATACATTGAATCCATTCATTCTCTTGAATCGAGAATAAATGTCAGATGCGACATAACCTAATGGATGTCCTACGTGTAGACCAGCCCCGGATGGATACGGGAACATATCTAAGACATAAAACTTAGGTTTGGTTTCGTCTATTTCAACTTTGTAGATTTTGTCGGTTTCCCACTTCTTTTTCCACTTGGTTTCTATTGCTCCTGAGTTAAATTCCATAGTTATATATTGTATGCTATTGTAAAGGTTTTTTCTAGTAATTACGTTCTATTTTAAGGTGCGAAAATACATTTTTTGAAGGATAAAATTGAGTAACCAAGGTCGTCAAAGTTAAAAACAGTTTGAATGGAACTTTCGTTTCTTTAAAATCATTAAATTAGTAGTATCTTTAATGTAAAATTTTGAACTATTTACACTTTATAAAGGTGTATACACTAAATACTAAACTAAAAATTCTTTATCATGATTAAGAGTATTATTAAAGTTGGATTGATGCTGGCAGTAGGGATAATTGGCTATAATTTTTTCCTAGGAACACCAGAAGAAAAAGCATCCAGTCGAGAAACTATTGGTGCCGTTGCCAATGCAACCAAAGCAGCTGGAAAAGCTGTTGGTGGTGTTTTTAAAGGAGAATACAAAAAATTTAGAGATGGCAAATACGATAATGCAATTGAAAAAATCGGTGGCGCATTGGATAAAGGAAAAGAAAAGTTGAAAGGCGGAACCGAGTTGCTAGGAAAAATCGATGACTGGACGGATCGTCAATCTGAATGGCGCAAAACAAAAAGAGCTTTGAAACAACAGTTGAAAGATGCTGGCGATGATGCCAATGCTTCTGAGGAAATTCAAAAAGCAATTAAAAAACATAATGAGGAAGCGGAGCAATTAGAAGCTGAAGGTAAAAAGTTGCAGAAGGCTGCGGAAGATGCTGAGGAGTAGTTGATCTTTTCATAAATTTTAAAACCTCTCAAGGACTTATGTTTTTGAGAGGTTTTTTATTTTCTGAATCTGCTTTCATTGAATGGGCTTCCTAGATTTCAATCCTTAAAAGAGCAGTTTTGTTTTTCATATCATAATTTATCTTTCGTATTAGTTTCTTCTGAGATGCATTTTCAAGAGCCCTTTCAAGGTATACTCCTTGAAAGGGCTTCCCATTTGATTTAGTGGTCTTCTTGTTATCTTTTGAATTAGGTTCGTTATTTGAATGAGCCCTTTTAAGGATTTTGATTGCGGTTTTATTCCTTAAAAGGGCAGTTTTGTTTTTCATATCATAATTTATCTTTCGTATTATTTTTCTTCTGAGATGCATTTTCGATAGCCCTTTCAAGGTGACAATCATCTCAAATTCATTACCTTGTCTTCTATGAGAAACATACAAGTTGATTTTGAACACGAACAATTCTTTCACGTTTTCAACAGGACTAACAATAGTGAAGCGTTATTCTATAAAGATGGTAATAAAATTTATTTTCTTGAACTCATTCAAAAAAGACTTTCTGGGTATGTGAAATTCTATGCATATGCCTTGTTACGTAATCATTTTCATTTTGCAATATCGGTTCGATCAGAGGAAGAGATTTTAGAATATATTCAGCAATTATCAAATGAAGAACGAAAAATATCGGAGACAACTTTTTTAGAAGCAGAAAATAGAAATATTCATAAATTAATTTCCTCTCAATTCTCGAGAGTTTTTAATAGTTATTCCCAAGCTATAAATAAGCAAAATAATCGAATAGGGAATCTATTTCACAAACCGTTTAAAAGATCTAAAATTAGGAATAACGCTAAATTTTCTTTTCTACTATATTATTTACATCACAATAGTCGGAAACATGGTGTTGTAAAAAATTTTCTTTCAGATCCTTGGCATAGTTATCAGGAAATTTTAAACGGAACTTCCTCATTGATTGATATAAAGTTTATTATGGAATGGTTTGGTGGTAAAAATAAGTTTGTTGAATTCCATAAAGGTAAATATTTGGAAAGCGATTTTAAGGAAGTTTGGATTGAGTGAGATTAGTTTCTCCTTGAAAAGGCATCCTATTTTATTTAGTAGTCTTCTTTTTTTCTTTTGAATTAGGTTCGTTATTTGAATGGGCCCTTTTAAGGATTTTGATTGCGGTTTCAATCCTTAAAAGGGCAGTTTTATTTTCATTTCAAAATTCGTATTCTGTATTAGTTTCTTCTGAGATCCATTTTCAAGAGCCCTTTCAATGGTGTACTCCTTGAAAGGGCTTCCTATTTTATTTAGTAGTCTTCTTTTTTTCTTTTGAATTATGTTCGTTATTTGAATGGGCCCTTTTAAGGATTTTGATTGCGATTTCAATCCTTAAAAGAGCAGTTTTGTTTTTCATATCATAATTTATCTTTCGTATTAGTTTCTTCTGAGATCCATTTTCAAGAGCCCTTTCAAGGTCGTGCATAAACATACTATAACAATACATTTTCAATCGACTATTAATACTACCATTAAAATTACAGTCATATCAAATACTGGATTAACAATAAAACCATTCTCAACTCACCACAAATTAATTCCAAAAAAAAGCCATCCACCAAACAAATATCCCATTAAAACATAGAATCCCTCTAATTAATTCCACCAAATCAAGAATCATAAATAATATTAATTATTTTTAACATAATTCTTAATCTAAAAAGAAACTTATGATGAAAAATTTACAATGCTTATTAGTTGCTATTTTTTGCTTGGTAGCAACGCATGCATACGCACAACCTGCACATGATAATTGTGCGGATGCCATTGCAATTGGAGAAGTGGTTGATCTAGACTTTTCAACCCTTAGCGCGACCGATGATGGCGCCACGCATGCCAATGATTGTGTATCGGGTGGATCTACTCCGGATAGTACTTATGCTGACATTTGGTACCTGTATACTTCAACGATTACTGGTCAGGTAGAATTCACAACGTGTGGAACGGCTGATTTTGATACCAAAGTGTATGTCTATGATGGAACGGCAGCATGCCCTCCACAAGATGGTGATATTGTCGGCTGTAGTGAAGATGGTCCAAATTGTGCAGGCTCCACTTCTCAAGCTATTTTTGATGCAGTTGCTGGTTCAACATACTACTTACGTTTAGGTGGGTATGGAGATGGTGCTCCTGGAGAATCAGGCACTGGAACTTTTTCTGTTCAAGAATATATCGCGCCAATGGGACCTGACAATGATTTTTGTGGAGATGCGGAAGTTATTATGTTAGGAACTGATATGCCTTTTGAAAATACAGGTGCTACCACGGATGGACCAGAACATCCAGACAATCCATGTTTTGGATTTGGAGATAACACGGTACAAGCGGATATGTGGTACACATTCACTCCAACTTTTACAGGATCTGTTGAATGGTCCGTATGTAATACTGCGGTTTTTGATACACGTATGGCGGTTTATGCTCCAGGAAGTGCTTGCCCACCTTTAGATGAAGATTTACAAGAATGTAATGATGATGGAGGTGGTTGTGAAGGATTTACTTCTCAATTAATTTTTGATGTGGTGATGAATGAAACTTATCTTTTAAGATTGGGTGGATTTAGTGGTGAAACTGGAACTGGAACGATGAATTTAATTGAAATCATTCCTCCTGATCCACCAGTCAATGATGCTTGTGAAAATACATTAGGTGCAACAATTCAGACTTTGGCAGAAGCGGACAATTTCGATTTGCTACATGAAGGAACGACGATTGCTGGAGATTTTGATAACGGACCTTTTAGATTTCCGAAGTGTATCGATAATACGAATGGAGGAGAATTCAGTGACGTTTGGTACACTTTTAATACACTTGGAAATACAGAGTTGATTTTCAGATTGAATGCTGAAACCGAAGGTGCTAGTTTTTATTTGGACATTTGGAATGATTGTGATTCAATTGCGGTAAATGATTTGGTAGACGATTGTTTATTTGTTGACGGTGAAATGGGTGCTACCTTTTTGCAACAGACTATTTCCAATTTCCCGGCTACTTCGACTGATTATCACATTAGAGTGATGACGAGATTAACTTCTCAAAGTCCTGGAGATTTTTGGTTTCAAATAATCGGAGATATTACAACGGATATTGAAGACATTGCTATTGAGCAATTTAAGTTGTTTCCAAATCCTGCAGATAAAGCAACAAATTTGCAATTTCAATTAGGGAAATCTGGTAAAGTTGTGGTTGAAATCACAAATTTGATTGGACAACAAGTTATTGTAAAAAATCTTGGATTATTAAATAGTGGCAGTCAATTTATAGAACTTTCGACTAGTCATTTACAAAAAGGAATTTATTTGGTTTCTTTGGATGTGGATGGTGAACGGGTTACTCGGAAGTTGATTGTTGAGTAGTGCTGATTTGAAAGAATTTTGAAAACTCTTGGCTTGATTAGATTCAAGTCAGGAGTTTTCTTTATAATTGATTTTAAGCATAGCCAGATAAATATCAGTGACTTTCTTTTTCAAATCTTTATTCCTAGGAGTCTGAATTCTTGCTACCCGCTACAAAACCCTGCCTTTCTTTTGTTTTAAGTATATATGCGATAATGTTTTAAGTTTATATGCGACAATATAATTACAAGCGTTATTTTTGGCTTAGGTGTTATTTATTTCAACAACTCCCGATCCGCTTTTTTCATTCCTTTCACAACCATATCATAAGAATGATCGATTAATTTCATCAATAGTTTATGGTCTAGTGATTCTTCAAAAGCGACGGTATTCCAATGTTTCTTACTCATATGGAATCCAGGTTGTACTTCTGGATATTGTTCCCGTAATTCAATGGCATATTCGGGATCACATTTGAGGTTTACTTTAAACTCTTCCCTATCTAGTCCCGTCAATGCAAATATCTTGTTGAGTACTTTAAAAGCAAGTGTCACTTCATCGAATGGAAATTCTTCGGTGACAGCTTTTTTGGATAAACAGTAAGTACGGAATTCTTCGATGTTCATTTAACGAAATTATAAATTATGAATGCGAATTCAAAATACAAAATTAAAAATAGGACGTCCATACATTTGCTTTCGTACTGGCGTCCTATTTTTAATTAGCCTTAAGCAAAAGCTTCAGAAACCACCAACTCTTTAGAACCTTTGGTATACTTATAAAAACCTTCTCCAGATTTTCTTCCCAGTTTTCCTGCCATCACCATGTTAGATAATAAAGCACAAGGAGCGAATTTAGGATTTCCGAAACCGTCTTGCATAACTTTACAAATCGAATGAACCACATCTAATCCAATGAAATCTGCCAATTGCAGTGGTCCCATTGGGTGTCCCATTCCGAGTTTCATAACCGTGTCTATTTCTTCAACTCCAGCAACTCCTTCGTGTAAAGTATTGATTGCTTCATTGATCATTGGAATTAAAATACGGTTGGCAACGAAGCCAGGATAATCATTTACTTCCGTTGGAACTTTGCCTAAAGTTTTGGACAATTCCATGATAGTATTGGTTACTTCATCTGTTGTGGCATACCCTCTAATTACTTCCACCAATTTCATTACGGGAACTGGATTCATAAAATGCATACCGATTACTTTTTCTGGACGAGCGGTAACAGATGCAATTTTTGTGATAGAGATCGAAGAAGTATTGGTTGCTAAAATGGCATCAGCTGGAGCCGCTTCATCCATTGACTTGAAAATTTTTAATTTCAACGCTACATTTTCAGTAGCAGCTTCCACTACTAAATCTGCATTTCCAGCAGCTGCCTTGAGATCCGTGAAAGTTTTGATATTATCAAGTGTATTGTTTTTATCAACATCAGTAATCTTTTCCTTGGCAATCATTCGGTCCAAATTTTTGGTGATGGTTGCAATCGCTCTATCCAATGCTTCTTGAGAAATATCTACCAAGGAAACTTTAAAACCTTTCATTGCAAAAACATGTGCAATTCCATTTCCCATTGAACCTGCTCCTATTACCGTTATATTTTTCATTTGTTGTGTTATTTAAAATCAGATGAATATTTGAACACGAAAATAGAAAAAAATGAAGGGTTGCACCTGTATTTATCCAATAAAAAGTAGGAGTTGGTTCAAACTTAAATCATAAAAAGATGATATTTACGTTTTGATTTCAAATGACGATTCAATGGAACATATTCCATTACATCGTTTCAAAAAAATATTTATTGAAAATTCCAAAACTACTTTCTCTTCTTTTCTTATTAATTTCTACTTCAATTGTTGACGCACAATCAGATACCGCGTTAGCAAATATTGGAGGATTAATTGATTTAGATGAAATCACAGTCACTGCTAGCCGAGCTGCATTTAATGTGGATGATTTTATTGAGATGGTGATAGAAGATGAAAGTTTTTATAATGCCTTTCGAAATATTCGTTTTCTAAGTTACTACTCAAAAAATGAAGTCACGATGTTTGATAAAAAAGGGCGAGAAAAAGCTACGTTGAAAAATAAAATTCAACAAAATTCTGTAGATAATTGTCGGACGATGGAAGTTTTGGAAGAAGTAATTACTGGTAATTATTTCAAAAGAAAAAAGAAGCATCGATATTATACTGGTAAGTTACATGATCGACTTTTTTTGACGCATGGAAAAATTTGTGAGTCCAGAAAAACAGGTACTCCAAAACCACCTGCTTCTAAAATGGAAAAACATATACAGTCATTGAAACGATTGATTTTTAATCCTGGAAAAAAAGTGGATGTGCCTTTTATCGGAAATAAGACGGCCATTTTTTCAAAGAAAATGGCACCTTATTATAACTACTCGATCACTTCCAAAGTTTACGGCGACTCCATTGATTGTTATGTCTTCAAAGCAATTGTCAAACCTGAATTTCAAGAGCGAAAAAAAGATAAGACTGTGATTAAAGATTTGGAAACTTATTTTGACAAAAGTACCTTTCAGGTGGTGGCGAGGCATTATCAATTGGCTTATGCAGGTGCTGCATTTGATTTTGATGTCACGATGGATATTGAGTTGGATCAGGTCTTAGGTCAATATATTCCGATCAAAATTGAGTATGATGGTTGGTGGGATGTACCAGCTCGTAAACCGGAAATTTCAAAATTTAGCATCCAATTTGAGAAGTATGAAATTACTAAGTAAAACGCTGTTGTTGATTTAAGTAATTACGTGCTAATTATGTTATGTAAATCGAAAAACAATCGAACCCTCCTCTTTTCTCACAATCGCTTTTCTTCCTTCAGTATTGAATACAAATTCAATGATTATTTTCTTTCTGTGATTTAAAATACAGAAACACTAAAAGACCAACGCAATTGGTCAACCAATTTAATAGTGAATTTGTTAGTGATAATTGCCACACTTTTAAAGTACATTCGTATTATTAAAATGACGTTTATTTGTGGATAGAAAAGTAGTTTTTATTTGAATAACTACTTATATAGCAAATTTCAAATATTAGCATACAATTTGCTCAATATTGCAATAAATAGATATCTTAGTGTAAAATTTACTAAAAGGAAATAAAAATTCATGATTGCAATTGCAGATGGTGGCTCCACAAAAGTAGATTGGCGGATTATATCGACTGATCAAGATGCCTTCACATTTAGTTCAAAAGGATACAATCCATTCTTTTGGAAATCGGCCGCTGTTGCAAAAGATCTATTGAAAACCTTACCGGAAAATTTAGATCGCAATGAATTAAAAGAAGTCCATTTTTATGGCTCTGGTTGTTCGGACCAATCTCGTTGTGAAATTATTCAAATTGCTTTTCAAGAAGTTTTTCCAAATGCAAAAATTGTAGTGGAGCATGATCTTTTGGCTAGTGCGCGTGCAACTTGTGGGAGAGCGCCAGGTATTGCTTGCATTTTAGGAACTGGTTCCAATTCTTGTGAATATGATGGAGATGACATTTCGGACAATGTAACGAATTTAGGATTTATGATTGGTGATGAAGGAAGTGGCGGTCATCTTGGTAAAAAGGTTGTTAGAAGTTATTTTTATAGAGAAATGCCAGAAGACTTGAGAACTAAGTTAGCGGCTGATTATGAAATGGAAAAGTCGGCAGTTTTTGACAAAATCTATATGGAGAAATCTCCGAATGTATATCTAGCAAAATTTTCAAAATTCTGCTCTAATAACAAGTCGCACCCATTTATACAGCAATTGGCTAAGTCCGCATTTACTGAATTTATGGAAAGACATGTTTTAAAATATGCCGGTTATAAAAAATATCCGATTCATTTTATTGGTTCCGTTGCATTTCATTTCAAACCTATTTTACAAGAAGTAATCAATGATTTAGATCTTCAAATGGGGATTGTAATTAAAAAACCAATTGACAATTTAGTACGTTTTCATTTGGGTCAAGAAATAATTCAGTAAATATATCAATGGCGAAAAAGATTAAAAATATTGCTGTTTTCTCTTCTGGTGGTGATGCCCCTGGAATGAATGCAGCAATCCGTGCGGTCGTGAGAACAAGTATTTATCATGGACTTAATGTTTACGGGATTGTTGGTGGTTATGAAGGAATGATCAAGGGCAAGTTTAAGAAAATGGACAAACGTGGTGTTGGTAATATCTTGCACCGTGGGGGTACTGTTTTGAAAACAGCTCGAAGTATGGATTTCATGACCAAAGAAGGTAGAGCCAAAGCTTTTAAGTCTTTAAAAAAGAAAAAGATTGACGCTTGTGTAGCTATTGGTGGTAATGGAACTTTCACTGGTGCCAAAGTATTTACCAAAGAATATAATATTCCTTTTATTGGAATTCCTGGTACAATTGATAATGATTTGTATGGTACCGATTATACAATAGGTTTTGATACCGCGCTCAATACAGCCATGGAAGCAATTGATCGCATCCGGGATACAGCCGATTCACACAACCGTGTGTTTTTTGTTGAAGTAATGGGTAGACACTCTGGTTTTTTAGCACTCGATACTGGTATTGGAACTGGAGCAGGAGGAATTGTTATTCCAGAAAAAGATACTCAAATTGAAGATCTAATTCAATTACTCAAAAGAAATGCAACGCGCAAAAAATTGTTTAGTGTCATCATTGTTTCAGAAGGAAATAAAATGGGTGGCGCTCCAGAAATAGCTGCCATTATCAATAAACGTTTTACCAATTTTGATACTCGTGTCACGGTTATTGGTCATCTCCAACGCGGAGGCTCTCCTACTTGCATGGATCGGGTTTTGGCAAGTCGATTGGGTTATGAAGCCGTCAATGCACTTCTAGATAATAAACTAAACGTGATGGTTGGTATTACTAATAATCAAGTCAGTTACACTTCTTTCAAAAAAGCAATTACTAAAAGCAAACCGATTGATATGCGGTTGTTGGAAATGGCTGAGATTTTGGCAATGTAGATTTTTGATGTCTGATTTTATGATTGATGATGGGATCGTGAATGAGATAAGCGGTTAGAAACTTTTATCTCGGTAGCCCAGTAAATTCATGATACTATAAACTACATTATATCAACACTAGCCGTTCTAAAATGCTCGTCGAGCTAAAGTATTTCAACCTCTTGGCATACGAGAAGTCGCAACCCTTCTTAATTCTTACGCTCCTTTCACATATTTATTGTTCTAATTTATATCTGTAAAGTCCTCTTTTGCAGCTTATTGAATCAAACCAATAACAATTAATAAACATTTTGTTTGTTTTTATTTAAATAAATAAAACATTTTGTTTTATATTTACTGTTGTGAACGTGATATAACAATCAGTAAGAATTTTAAAACAATGATTATGAACGACAATTACACAAACGTTCCCACTCCTACTGTGGAATGGGTATGTATCACCGACACTACTAAAGAAAACGCTAAACAATATGTCAATCAGCAGGTAAAGCAAAACGTTGATCAAAATGAGGTGATGACACCATCTGTAAATCCGCAACCAATTATCATTGAAAAGGATCGTAAAGATAACTTTTTATATGCAGTGATGATTTGTCTGATGTTGTTCCTACTCTATAACAATCAAAATTCGGTTCCTGCTACCAATGAAGTTGCAGTAGCTTCGATGGCAGTTGTGCCCAATCAAATGGAGGTGATTAAAAGTATGCTAATTGAAAATGAGGAAAACTTAAACGCGCCGGTCAGTCATGCTAAGTTAGGACAAAAAGACCTAAATGGATTTATCAAAAGATTTGCTCCGGTTGCGATTGTTGAGATGCACAAATATGACATTCCAGCAAGTATCAAGATGGCGCAAGGCATTATTGAAAGTCGGGCTGGTCATAGCAAATTAGCGGTTGAAAATAACAATCATTTTGGGATGAAATGTTTTTCAAAAAAGTGTAGTAAAAATCATTGTACTAATGCGACCGACGATCATCACAAAGACTTTTTCAGAAAGTATACAACGGTTTGGGAAAGTTGGAGAGACCATAGTTTGCTACTACAAGGAAAACGTTACAAAAGTTTGAAGAAATACAAAAGAGACTATAAAAAATGGGCAAAAGGATTGAAAAAAGCTGGTTATGCAACGGATAAGAATTACGATAAGAAGTTGATTGATGTAATTGAAAAATATCAGTTGTATAAATTGGATAAGTTATAGCGGTTTTTCTTTATAGTGTGCGGATGTTCTCGAGAGTAATTTCGAGAGCATCCCATTTTTTTCAAATTAATTTATTCAGTGTTTATATTGTTGTAATCTAAAAATTATTTAATATGAAATGGAAAAATACCATGTTTCTAAAAGTGTCTCCGCCTTCAGCAACTAAGGGGTTGCGTCCAAGTCAATCATCAATCAAAAACGCTTCAAAGCATATTGCAAATTCGACAATTGATGCGGTTGAACCTTCACAACAAATAACCATTAAAAAGGAAAATGGAACTATAAAAACCAAACGCAAAAAGAAGCATCCTTTGTAAAATCTAAATAAGCACAAAATTGTGAGTCAAAAAGGATTTGTTATTCAAGGACTTTAGTTTCATTACAGTTATTAAGAAATTCTAAAATGTCCTCTCTACACCATCAACCCGTTTAGACTTCTTGTTTTTCAGGTATCGTTGCATATTTTGATACATTTGTTCAAATTAAAATCACAATATGAAAAATTTACTATTTGTCATGCTTACTTGTTTAACAACTTCATTAATTGGACAAACACGAATTGACGATACCTTTCCATTTCAAACGGACCCTAATAAAAAGTACTCATTATATATTCCATCAAACTACGATTCCACAACACCGCATCGCTTGATGTTGGGTTTACATCCTTTGAACACGAATCGTTGGGATGCGGAAGCTTGGTGCGATACTTTGATTGTGTTTGCTGAAACCAACAACTTAATTTTGGCATGTCCTGATGGTGGTGCTGATGGAGCTGTAGATGATCCAATTGATTTGGCATTTACAGATGCATTGTTAGATTCTATGAATATTTGGTACAATATCAGTTCAGAAAAAACCTATGTGATGGGCTTCTCTTGGGGCGGTAAAACAACTTATACTTATGGATTGGATCGTCCAGAAATATTCAAAGGATACCTACCGATTGGTTCTGCAATGGGTGGAACAGGGGAAGTCAATAGTATTATTGCTAACGCTGCTGACAAACCGGTTTATATTGTTCATGGGAATAATGACACACCTGGATCTCGATTCACACCTATCAAAACTGCTTTAGAAAATAATGGTGCTATTGTCAATTCTAATTTAATGTCAGGGGTTGGTCATACGATTGATTTCCCGAATCGAAATCAGATTTTGACAACCGCATTTCAATGGATTGATTCCGTTAATTGTTCAAGTATTGTGAATCCGATTTTGGAGTCTGAATTGAAAAAAGCTAAAACCTTTTCTTTACAAAATAATCCAATTCTGAATAATCAAATTTTGGTGAATTATAGTTCCTCTAATAATGATCCTGTAAACCTAATTGTGTTAAATAGTGATGGAAAACGCTTGAAAAAATTTCCTAGTCTTCCGCTTATTATTGGTGAAGGATCGTTTCATTTAGAAGTGGATGAATTGAATTCAGGTTTATACTTTTTGCAGATAGAAGGGAGAGAAATTTTAGAAACAATTCAGTTTGTGAAAATGTAGATGTGACCTTCCGCAAAAAAAGAAAAAGCTCGACAACTAAACTTGTCGAGCTTTTTAATTTTAAATATTTTCTCTTACTTTTCGTAAGTAATTACTATTGATTTGAAATTCATTGGACAATCAAATTTAATCATTTCCTTACCATCTTCTACAACCGTTTCGATTGAATTAACAATTTGATTATCAATGATAATTGCATCGACTAATTTTTGAATTCCGTGTAAATACATTTTGTAATTTTCATTTGGATATTCGTAATCGCCATCTACAATCTGAGAAATTTTAAGTTCTTCTCTATTACCTCGTGTTGTAAAAGTACTTTTTCTAGACTGACCAGTTTGATATTCATAACCATCACCTGAATCTAAGTACAATTCACTTTTATTTTCTCCATTAATATTGTAAACATGCAATTGAACTTGTGGGTTCTTATACTCACCTACATATTGTTGGACAGGATATTGTGGAATCACTGCACCAGCACGAACAAAAAATGGAATTTGATCCAAAGGAGCTTCTGCCCAAATTTCTTCTTGCGACACTCTTTGCTGATCTGACCAATAGTAATACCAATCACCTTTTGGCAAATATACCCAACGCCCATCTTGTTTCGGTTTATTAATTGGAATAATCAACAATTGATCTCCCAAACCAAATTCTTCCATTCTATACAACGTCTCAGGATCTTCCTGATCAATGTAAGAAATAGGTTTCAACATTGGTTCTCCGTATTTGGTATGTTTCCAAAAAACCGTATACATATATGGTAGTAACTTGTAGCGCAACTCAATTGCTTTTCTAGCAGCTGACGTAAACGGTTCTCCAAATGACCAAGGTTCTTGTTCACCATGGTCTCCAGAAGAATGCGTTCTAAAGAAAACATGAAACACACCCATTTGCAACCATCTAACAAACAACTCACCATCTGGCTGGCCTATAAACCCACCAATATCAGACCCTGCAAAAGAGAATCCAGAGATACTCAAACGTTGACACTGAATATTAGCAATCCAAAGATGTTCCCATGAAGAAAGATTGTCACCAGTCCATCCACTTGAGAAACGTTGTCCACCAGCATATGTTGAACGAGTAATTACAAAAGGACGCCTATCGGGTGCATTTTGTTTTAAACCTTGATGTGTTGCACGTGCCATTTGCATACCATATACATTATGACCTTGACGATGGCTTCCTTGATTTCCTTCAAAGTGATGTCTCACATCTGCAGGTACTTGTTTATCTGATTGAGTGAAATTATCTGCCATAAAAATAGCAGGTTCATTCATATCATTCCAAACACCACGCACGCCTATATCAGCGATCATTTCTTTGTATAATCCTGCCCACCAAGTTCGAACTTCCTCTTTTGTGTAATCTGGAAAATGACACATCCCTGGCCATACGGGTGCTTTAAAAAGTGGTCCATCTTGACGCTTACAGAAATAATCATGTTTGACCCCTTCATTATAAACCCAATATGTTTTATCAATTTTGATTCCTGGATCAATCATCACAACGGTTTTGAAACCTTCTTCTTCTAATTCCGCAACCATTTTTTTAGGATTCGGAAAACGAGTTTCATCCCAAGTGAAGCACTTGAAGCCATCCATGTAATCGATATCTAAATAAATCGCATCACAAGGAATATTTAATCTACGAAATTCTTTTGTTATATCTCTAACTTGACTTTCAGGATAGTAACTCCATTTACACTGATGGTATGCTAGTGCCCAAAGTGGAGGCAATTCTGCACGACCTGTTAATAATGCATATTTTTCGGTTACGGAAGTTAATTTTGGACCATAAATAAAGTAGTAATTCATCTCACCACCATGCGACCAAAAAGAAGTTACATTTCCTCTTTCTTTTCCGAAATCAAAAAATGTTCTAAAGGAATTATCGTAAAAAATACCATAACCTAACCCATTGTGCACAGCAGTATAGAAAGGTATGTTTTTATAAAGTGGATCGGTATTTTTTCCGTAACCATATGCATCTGTTCCCCAAAGTTGGAAACGTTCTCCTCTCATATTGAGGTTACCAGCTTTATCACCTAAACCGAAAAAATGTTCTTTTGATTGGATTCTTTTACTGATTTGAGGAATTTCTCCTCCATATTTTTCATTATCCTCCCAATGAAACCCTTTTTCATCTTCATTAATCACTTTACCTTCTGTATTTAGAATGGTGATTTTGAGGTTTGCCTTATTTACATGGACAACCAGCAACTTAGTTGAAATAGAAAAATAATTTGAAAATTCTTCAAAATGAAATTCTTGTTTCCGTGCATTATATTCAGGATCAATCGCATAAGAATGATCTGTCAAAAATTGTCCTGTGGCACTGTACCTAAAACGAATAATATCATTTTCAATTACAATTATTCGCAGCTCCACATGGTTGGCGCAAATAAAAGAAACACCTGATTCTAGCAGTTGATGATTTTCAATATTGCTTGGAAATTTCTCATTACCAGTCAGTTGCGGATTAATTATTTTCGTAGTCTCCCCTGTCATAATATATAGCTTGTTTTAAAAGAAACGTATTTAAAAAAATTACGTAAAAAACTTTGATTAAACCCCTCTAATCAATCATTTTGGTATGAAATTTATTACTAATATGATGTTAAGAATGATTTCTTTAAGATATATAACATAAAAACTATGCCATGCGCAAACCTAAAGTATTAATGTTGGGATGGGAATTTCCACCGGTCATAAATGGCGGGTTGGGAATTGCTTGTCATGGAATTGCCAAGGCGCTTTCAAAATGTACTGACTTAACCGTCATGTTACCTAAGTCTGATGTTGATTACAAACCATTGGAATTCAAAATTTTGGGTTTGGACAGAATGAATGTCTTTGGACCTGTTTATGCAAATGAAATAACCAGAGGGTACGCAAAAGATTATGTGAAGAATATGAATGAATATTCAAAATTCGCAAATCTATTGGAAGTAGGTGCAGGATTCTCTCCATACAATTTATATCAAGGTGGTACTGATGATCCTTCATTAGCCATCTTAGATTATTTAGAAAAAATTAGAAAAGGACAAATCAAAGATCAGAATCCATTTGATATGTATTTTGGCAACTTCAATATCGGAGAGCTATATGGTGATGATGTTATTTCAAAAGTAATTGAGTACTCCTATTATGTTACTGCCGCTGCTTCAAAAATGGACTTCGATATTATTCATGGACATGATTGGATGACTGTATTGGCAGGATTACAATTAAAGTATGCGACTGGAAAACCGTTTGTGATGCACGTACACGCAACAACTTATGATCGTAGTGGACCGGAAGCACGTGGTTGGGTACATGATATTGAAAAATATGGGATGGAAAGAGCAGATGCTGTGATTCCTGTTTCAAATTATACGGCAGGAGTCGTATTAAATCATTTCCAAATTGATAGAAACAAAATTCACCCGATCCACAATGGAATTGAGCCTGTAGAGATATTTAATGAAGAAAAGCAATTTCCTGAAAAGCTTGTTTTATTTCTTGGAAGAGTAACGGGACAAAAAGGACCAGAATTCTTTTTAGATATTGCAGCTAAAGTGTTAGAAAAAAACCAGGATGTACGTTTTGTGATGGCTGGACATGGTGATCAGTTGAGAGAATTGATTGAAAAAAACGCTAACAAAAGCTTAGGAAATAAATTTCATTTTACTGGATTTTTAAACAGAGATAAAGTAAACAGATTGTTGGCAATGACCGATGTTTATTGCATGCCTTCCGTATCAGAACCATTTGGTTTGTCGGCAGTTGAAGCTGCACAATTTGGAATACCAGCTGTAATATCCAAGCAATCAGGCGTTTCTGAAGTATTGGTCAATTCATTAATGGCTGATTTTTGGGATGTAAATTTAATGGCAAAACATATTTGTGACTTAATTGAAAATGATGACTTACGAAAAGACGTGATATCAAAAACGAAAGAAGATTTAAAAAATATCACTTGGGATAAAACGGCAGTTGGAATCATGGAAGTTTATGCAGGATTGATGAATGAACCAATTGCAATTCCAAATGTGCCTAGTGAATTAAAAACGACAACAACTGTAAATACTACTTATAAACGAACTCAACAATTTGAACCAAAAACAACCGTCAAAGTAATCAGCAGAAGAGTCATCAATGTTGAAAGAAAAGAACACAAGGTTGGAACAGATCTCACGAATAACACCAATAAGATAAAGGAGAACAGAAGAGTGGATGATTTAACTCAAATCGATCAAATTGATAAAAATATTGAAGCATTATTAAACAGCTTTTGTATTTACTCTTTCTATGACATGGCTGTTACAGAAATTGGCGTATTCAGAAAGATTTTTAAAGATGCCTATTTAGGTAATAGAAATTTCGATTTTGAAATGTGGGTTCAAGAATCAAAAAAACACTCAGACCTAAAATAACACCCAAATAAAGTGAGTATAACCAGCTCACTTATACGACTTTTTATTGTTATAAACATTTTATAAAAATCCCGTTTGAATTGATCAATTGAAATCACCCCTGTTTCATTGGCAACAATCAAGCTACCAAAAACCAGATAAGCCGATGCCAGAAGTATGTCTACATTTTAATTTACACCAACCTAATCGACTCAAAGAATTTACTTTTTTTGAAATTGGAAGAAGTAGTTCTTACGACAACGATTCTTTAAACTTAGATGTTCTCAATCAGATTGCAGACAATTGCTATTTGAAAATGAATAAAATCTTACTAGAAAATATTCAGCGATTTGATGGACAATTTAAAGTTGCTTTTTCAATTTCAGGAACCCTGATCGAACAACTAGAAAAATTTCGACCTGATGTTATTGCATCTTTTAAAGAATTGACAAAAACTAGTTGTGTAGAGATTGTTGGAAGTACTTATTACAATTCTTTAAGTTCGGTTTACTCAAAAAGAGAATTTTTCAACCAAATTGCGTTACATGCAGATGTATGTGAAGCACTTTTTGGACTAAGACCAAAGTCATTTCAAAATACCGGGATGATTTACAACAATGAACTTGCGTCAAACCTTGAATTAAACGGGATTGAAACTGTTTTATGCGAAGGTTTGGAATGGTATCTTGGAGGACGCTCCACTAATTGCGTTTATAAAGCTCCAAATGTTACTCATATAAAAACACTTTGCAAGAATAGAAAATTAGTTGAAGATATAACCCACCGTTTCAATGACAAAAATTGGGAACAATATCCACTGACTGCAAAAACTTTTGCAAAATGGGTTATGGCTTCTAAAGGTGATGTCATTAATCTATTTTTTCCTTATGAAACATTTGGGGAAAATTTAAAACCTGAATCTGGTATTTTCAAATTCATGTCTGACTTACCAAAAGAGCTAATAAGATTGGGTTGTTCATTTTTAACACCACTTGAAACTGTCAATATGTTTCATGTTAGAGGTGATTTGGATGTACATGTTCCAATTTCTGGACAGGATATGGACAAAGGATTATCTGCTTGGTCTGGTAATTCCATGCAAAACGAAGCCATCTCTAAATTATATTCAATGGAGGATATGGTATTGAATTCAGGTGACGATCAACTGATTCACAATTGGAGAAAATTGCAAACATCCGATCATTTTTATTATATGAATACAAAGGATGATGTTGATGGTGAAGCACGAGATAGTTCTAGTCCTTACAATTCCCCACACGCTAGTTACGTTTACTTCATGAATGCTTTAGCAGACTTGGAATTGAATTGCAGAAATTTACCCAGCCAAGCAAATTAGTGCGCGTTCAGCTTGCTTGCAAATATTTTGTTATAATTAAAGACGTGAGTTCGAAATAAATCGAGCTCACGTTTTTTTATTAGCGTTAAAATCCTATTTTTTTGAAAGGAGATGTTCTAATAGTATCTCAAATTTACACCCGACCAGGATAAACATTTAAAGCAACCTCCAAACAATCCATCGCATTGTTCAAATCCACCTCATTTAAAACATAAGCAATTCGAACTTCATTTTTTCCTAGCCCTTTAGTTGTATAAAAACCTGCTCCTGGTGACAACATTACTGTTTGATTGTGGTGAGAAAAATCTTCTAGCAACCATTGACAAAAACGATCACCATCATCAATTGGCAAACGAGTAAAAATATAAAAAGCACCACCAGGTTTGTAGCAGGTGACTCCTTTCATTTTGTTCAATCGGTTGTACAACACATTTCTACGACGATCATATTCTTCACAAGCTTCTGATAAATAGCTGTCATCTTCATCCAACATCGCTTCTGCCATAAATTGACCAAGCACCGGTGCACATAATCGAAATTGACCCAATTTAATAATAGAATTAGTGATTTGGTTATTTCTTGTTATAATAGCGCCAATCCTTGCACCACAAGCACTATACCTTTTTGATATAGAATCAACAACTGCAACATTTTCTTCGCAACCCGCTAAATTCATAACAGAAAAAAAAGATTGACCATCATAGCAAAATTCTCTATACACTTCATCAACAAAAAGAAATAAATTGTGCTTTTTCACCAAAGCGCCCAATTCTTCCAATGCTTCTTTGGAATACAAACATCCTGTTGGATTATTTGGATTGCAAATCAGAATAGCTTTTGTTTTGAGTGTTATCTTTTTTTCAAATTCTTCAACTGACGGAAGTGCAAATCCAGTCTCAATTGTTGAGGTAATAGATTTGATTTTTACATCTCCTATTTCAGAAAATCCGATATAATTAGCATAGAATGGTTCGGGAATAATCATTTCATCGCCTTTATCAAGACAACTCAATATTAGAAACAAAACGGCCTCAGATGCACCCGTCGTCACCATAATGTTATTAGAATGAATTTCTACATCAAACCGTTTGTAGTAGTGGACTAACTTTTCTCGATAAGAACTATTTCCAGCGGAAGGACCGTATTCCAGTACTTTAAAATCAGTATTACGGATTTTTTCAAAGGCAGCAGCAGGTGTTGGTAAATCTGGCTGTCCTATGTTTAGATGATACACCTTCTTACCATTAGCTTTTGCTTGATTGGCAAATGGCACTAATTTTCTTATCGGAGATTGGTATGCGCTTTTGACTCTATTCGATACTTCTGGCATAATTTGACACTGTAAAAAAAGAATGCAAAAGTAAAATTTTTAATAATGAGAAACCAATATTTTGATAAAAGGGTTTTAAAAGTTTCTCAATCTTTGAAGGCTTAAGAAACTATACCAACTCAAAAACTAAACAACTTCGGCTCGTACAATAAATACTCAGCATCGCATTACCATTTTCATCTTGAGTTGTATACGTCATTTGTTCATCAATTCGATTATGTCCACCAAATTCTATTGCATCACTATTCAAAACAACTTGATAATCCCCTGCATTTGGAACTCGAAATTTATAATCTGGAATAGAAGCATTTGGAGAGAAATTAAATACGAATATTTTATTAGCTCTTTCAAATACCAGCACATTGTTATGATTATCAACATTTAGTTGATTCGCGAAATTACTATTAAGAACATCACCACTTTTAAGGACTTCAATCATTTTCGCATCAAAATCATTTAACCACTTATATTTCAAACTTTCATTATCCACCAATGACCATTGTCTTCTGGCATATTTGTAACTCCAATTGTTTCCTTCACGTGGAAAATCAACCCACTCTGGGTGACCGAATTCATTCCCAATAAAATTCAAATATCCTTCTCCAGACAAACTTGCAGTGATACAACGAATCATTTTATGTAGCGCAATTCCTCTTTCGACCACCATATTTTCATCTTCCACTTTCATGTGCCAATACATCTCTTTGTCCATCAACCAAAATGCAATTGACTTATCACCAACCAATGCTTGATCATGCGACTCTGCATAACCAATCGTCTTTTCTTTGTAACGACGATTGGACAACTCACTCCAAATTTCGTTCATATCCCAATCTTCATCTGCAATATGTTTCAACAACTTAATCCAATAGTCAGGAACTCCCATTCCCAATCGATAATCGAAACCGATACCACCATCTTCTATCGTACGCGCCAATCCCGGCATTCCACTGTTATCTTCAGCGATTGTAATCGCATTGGGATTCAATTTATGAATTAGTCGGTTTGCCAATTGCAAATAAACAACTGCATCCCAATCCACTCCTTCTTTAAAATATTTATCATAATGATCGAAAGCCACAAAACTTCCATGATGGTGATACATCATCGATGTCACTCCATCAAATCGGAATCCATCCATTCGATATTCTTCCATCCAATATCTCAAATTCGACAACAAAAATTGCTGCACTTCTTTTTTCCCATAATTAAATAACTTTGAATCCCATTGATTATGATATCCTCTTCCACCTTCGTGAAAATATTGTCCTTCGGATCCATCAAAATTATTTAAACCTTCTGCTTCATTTTTTACTGCATGAGAATGAACTAAATCCATAATCACTGCAATTCCTAATTCATGCGCCTTGTCGACTAGATATTTCAAATCTTCTGGTGTTCCAAAACGAGAAGAAGCTGCAAAATAATTAGAAACATGATAACCAAACGATCCATAATAAGGATGTTCTTTGATGGCCATCATTTGCAAACAGTTGTAGCCCAATTTTTTAATTCTTGGCAACGTATTGTCCGCAAATTCGCGATAAGTGCCCAGTCCTTCTTTTTCTTGTGACATTCCAACATGACACTCGTAAATTATGGGCGCAGCATTTATTCCTTTAAATCCGCTTTTCCATTTGTATTGTTTTTTTGGAGACCAAATCGTTCCACAAAAATCCTTGGTCTTTTCATCTTGTGTTGCATAATTGATATAAGCTGGAATTCTGTCCAATTGTTTTCCATTACAAGTCACTTGAACTTTGATATTTTGTCCATGCTGCATGACTGCTCCATCTTTATCTGCCACAAAAATTGACCAAACGTCATTTTCATCTCTTACCATTGGATGACTAGTGCGATTCCAATCATTAAAATCACCAATTAAATGAAGCATCTCCGCATTGGGTGCCCATTCGCGATATTGCCAACCCTTCGCCACTTCATCATAATGCAATCCTAAATATTGATGTGAACTTGCAAAAGCTATTAAATTATTATGAGCTAGATTGATGTGCTCTTCTGTTTGCAAAAATCGATTTTGACGATCTTCGATTTCATATTGATAAGGGGCTAACCAGCCATCATCAGCGATTAGTTGAATTTTTTTAGTCTCAATCATCGTTCTCTAATTTTTAATTATCAGTTTTGTATAATCGGTGAACGGATGACGGTGAACGGTTAACCGAAGGACGCGAATACACGCGTACCACCCGTTAACCGTCTACCATCCACCGTCCACCGTATTACATACGTTGAAATAATAGATATGTTTTGAATATAAATCGCTGTTTTTCAATCATAAACCACTAAAAATCAGTGCTTTTTCGTTTTAAAATCATTTCTTATTTTTAGGGAAGTTTCCAACTGAACTTTTAAACATAACTTATGGCAAAATTTAGGCAGAATCACCAACAGAATTCAGGAACTGGAATGGGTAAGCAAGTGAGTATTTTCGCGGCGCTCATCGCAGGAATATTTCTTCTTTTCAAAACTTTTTCTGGAGGAGAAACGACCGATACCCATCATCCATCAGATAATCCACCAAAACAACACGAGCCAATACCTGATACCGCTCCTGGTCATACCACCGAAGAATTTGAGGAAACTGGCGGCTATCTAAAAGAGTATTTTCCAAAAGGAGGAGTCGATGGACAATTGGTTCACCATCAATTTTTTTCATTGTCTTATAATGAGGAGCACGAACAAGCAAATTGGGTAGCTTATGAATTGACGAGAGAAAGATTGAATGCGAAATGGGCAAAACGTCCAAATAATTTCCGACCGGATCCAAAAGTGAAAACAAAAACTGCAACCCATTATGATTACAAAAGATCAGGACATGATCGTGGTCACTTAGTGCCTGCTGCGGATATGTCATTTTCAAAAGGTGCGATTAATGAGACTTTTTACATGAGTAACATCAGTCCACAAGTTGGAAATTTCAATAAAGGAATTTGGAGAGAATTAGAGGAACAAACCAGAGATTGGGCTAAAAAATTTAAACACCTATATATTGTTACAGGCCCCGTTTTGAATATAGAAAATTTGGGTACCATCGGTGATCGAAATGAAGTAACCATACCAGGAGCTTTTTTCAAAGTGATCCTAGATCTCTCTGAACCAGAAATAAAAGGAATCGGTTACGTAATGCCAAATGAAGTGACGGATGCACCCATACATCAATTTGCCAAAACAATCGATGAAGTTGAATCTATTACTGGTCTGGATTTTTTCTCCTCTTTGGAAGATGAGATGGAATACAAGTTGGAAAAGAAAGTAAATACGGATGCTTGGTTTATTGATAAAAAACGTTACGCTGCTCGTGTAAAGAGTTGGAATAAACAATAAATATGCCTTGAAAGGGCTCGCGGAAACGGAAATGAGACGAAACTTAATTCGATACAAAATAAATTATTTGAAGACTAAACTGCCCTTTTAAGGATTGCAACTTGATTAATAAACCTTGAAAGGGCTAACAATTATGAACTAAAATATATTCTTATTCGATATTTTAATTTTTATTTAAACACGAGAAGCCCTTTCAAGGATTGCAACTTGATTAAAAACTTGAAAGGGCTCGCGGAAACGAAAATGAGACGAAACTTAATTCGATACAAAAAAAATTTATTTGAAGACTAAACTGCCTTTTTAAGGATTGAAACTTGATTAATAAACCTTGAAAGGGCTAACAATTATGAACTAAAATATATTCTTATTCGATATTTTAGTTTTTATTTAAACACGAGCAGCCCTTTCAAGGAAAACAATTAACAACACAATTACAAATTAAATAAAAAAGAAACTAAACTATGATAAATCCTCCTGTTGAGAAAATGGGTTCCTTTTTTCTTGGTGCCGAATACAGTTTAAATACTGGCGCCTTGACCAACAACATGATCAACTATGATGCACGTGATTTGTGTACGCATGCGGTCTGTGTTGGGATGACTGGTTCGGGAAAAACCGGTCTGTGCATCGGGTTATTGGAAGAGGCAGCAATTGATAAAGTACCGGCAATTATCATTGACCCAAAAGGTGATATGACGAATTTGTTGTTACAATTTCCGGATTTAAACTCAGCTGATTTTGAAAAATGGATCAATCCAGATGATGCTTCTAGAAAAGGGGTGACAACTACTGAATATGCAAGAAGTGTTGCTGAAATGTGGGAAAAAGGATTGGGAGAATGGGGACAAGGAAAAGACCGAATTAGATTGCTAAAACAATCAGTAGACTATACTATCTATACGCCTGGCTCGGATATGGGAATGCCCGTCAATATTATGGGTTCCTTCGCAGCACCAAAAATCAGTTTCGAAGAAGACTCAGAAATGTTATTTGAAAGAATTGAAGGAACAGTGGCTGCATTGTTAGGTATGATTGAAAGTAAAGCGGATCCATCAAGAAGTAGAGAAGGCATTTTGATTTCCAAATTATTTGAACACTATTGGCGTTTAAAAGAAGATTTGGACTTAGGGAAATTGATATTAGGAATTCAAAATCCTCCATTCTCAAAATTAGGTGTTTTTGATTTAGAAACTTTCTTTCCCGCTAAAGACCGATTAAAATTAGCCATGGAATTCAATGGGTTGGTAGCTTCTCCTTCATTTCAATATTGGTTAAAAGGTGATCCGCTCGATATTGACAAAATCTATTTTACTGCCGATGGACAACCAAGACATAGTATTTTCTACATCGCCCATTTGTCAGACCATGAAAGAATGTTTTTTGTAACTTTATTGTTAAATTCTTTGATCACTTGGATGAGAAAGCAGTCAGGAACGACCAGTCTAAGAAGTCTTGTTTATTTTGATGAAATTTTTGGCTACTTCCCTCCTACTGCTCAACCTCCTTCCAAAAAGCCTTTGCTAACGATCATGAAGCAAGGTAGAGCATATGGGCTAGGTGCCGTTTTAGTTACTCAAAATCCTGTAGATATTGACTACAAAGGATTGTCAAATGCAGGGACTTGGTTTATTGGGAAAATGCAAGCGGAAAGAGATAAACTGAGAGTTTTGTCTGGGCTAGAAGGAGCAATTGCTGAAGCAGGTACAACTTCTAATACGGATTTTGACAAAATAATCACTTCATTAAGTAGTCGTAAATTCTTATTACACAATGTGCACGATGGTGCTCCAGTTGTTTTCAATACGCGTTGGGCTATGTCGTATTTGAGAGGTCCAATGACTCGACCACAGATTAAGGAATTGATGGCAGAAAAAAGAAGAGGTGGGAATACTACCAGATCTATGAGTGCCATGTCTGCACCAGTTTCAACTTATCAAGAAACAGCCCCGTCTATTGCCACCCCACCTTCTGTAGATCCTGATTTAAATCAAAAGTTTTTTGCAGTTTGGAAATCGGAAAGAGAAGCGCAATCAGAATTAATTACTTCAGATGAATTGAAATTAGTTTACAAACCAATGGCATTGGCCGCTGGAAGTGTACGTTTTTTCAATGCTAAAAGAAACGTAGATGAGGTAAATGAAGTGTCGTATATTTTTCCAGCTCCTGATAAATTTGGTCGACTTAATGAAGATGAAGTTCAAGTCATTAAAGATTGGGAACGCATTTTAAACAAACTTCCGGATCATCCCGATAATATTCCTGTCAGCTATTTAGATTTACCTGATTCATTTAATACTGGGAAAGAATTAGCCAAAGTAAAAAAAGAATTTGCTGAATGGCTCTACCGAAGTAATGCTATCATGATTCATGAACATACAAAATTGAAAATGGTCCAAGAATATGGTGAGTCGCTTGAAGCTTTTGTTCAACGGGTACAGCATGCTGCAAAAGAAGTTCGAGATGATGAAATCGATGAATTGAAAGATAAATATGACGATAAGAAAGAACGAATTGAAGATAAAATACGTAAGGAAGAAGAGGATTTAGATCAAGCACTTTCTGACAAAAGTTCTCGTCGCAGAGCAGAAATTGTAGGAGTTGCAGAAACAATATTTAGTGTCTTTGTAAAAAGAAGATCTAGGTCATTAAGTAGCGCGCAAAGTAAAAGTAGAATGCGAAGAAAAGCTGCGGAAAAAGTGGAAGAAAGTCGCGATGATTTGAAAGAACTAGAACAAGATTATGAAGATTTATTAAATGAATTGGAAGATAAAATAAACGACATCACCAAAGAATGGGATGTAATTGCAACCAACATTGTTCCTAAAGAAATCAAACCTCGAAAATCAGACATCCAAGTGGATACTGCATTTTTGGTTTGGCAACCATTTTGGGTAGCTGGAAATGGGGCGAGTATTTCTGCGGTACAATAATTTTTAAACTGAGACATTTTCGAATTCTAATAAATGGTTCTTTAAATCAAATCCTAGTTTGTAAATTAGGTGACTCAAAAGAGGAATATTTCGTCTAATAGAAAAAACAAAAAAACATGAAAGAGCAAAATGTATTTGTAGCATCTCCAGAAGCAAAGGGAGAAGCAAAAAAACTAAGATTATATGCAATAATCGGATGGGTTGTCGCAATGGGATTACAAGCCTTGTCAATTATGAAATTGATAAGCGACAAAACCTTGATTGCCTTATTGGGTGCTATGGTTGTTATTTTAGCGATTGCATTTTTCTCTGCTCGGTTTTGGAAAAAGAGCAACAAGCTCGATCCAACTTCTGAGAAGAATGCCTTAAGATTTTTTCTTCAAAACCAGCTTGGTGCTATTATGGGAGTACTTTGTTTTCTGCCAATGGTTATTTCAATCTTTACAAGTAATACTATCAGTGGAAAGACGAAAGCGATAGCAGGAACAGCAGCTGCTGCCGCGATGACTGCAGCGGGGGTTTCTGGTGCAGAGTTTGATGCTGCATCAATAGAGAAATATACAAAAGAAATCAATCAGCAAAATGAGGCGGCAAAAAGTCTAAATATTAATGCTAACAATGTTTATTGGTCAAAGGCAGGTAACAAATATCACGCTTACAAAGATTGTCAGTACATTAAAGGAAAGTCACTTTCAAATGGAAGTATCAAACAATCCTGGGAACAAAAAGGAATTTCAGAGCTTTGTAAAGTTTGTAGCAAAAAAGCAGCGAAAACTGGAGCTCCTGCAAAAGCAAAAGAGCTTATGGAAACTGCCAACTAATCTTTCTACTAATAGCTTTTCAATATAAAATGTCTGCTTGATTTAATGATCAAGCAGACATTTTTTATACCCAAAACATAATACCTAAAATGAGGTAATCACTCCATTTCTATCCCTTCAGACTTCATGAATTACTAATTGAATTATGGTAAATTTCATTTCTAGTAAAATTGCTATTTATGAAAAACAATCATTCAAAAACTACCTATTATTTTTGACACACTGAACTAGTAATCAGCACTTTAAGCAAACGCTTATTCCTACATTTATTAGTTTTTAGCAACCTGTTTTCGTTTTCACAACAAATAGTTTACAATTCACAAAAGTAGATTCCGATCGTTCTTTAAAGTACCTTGCCTTGTGTAATCTCCTCCAGATTAAAAGGTTATTAATTCCCTCCTATTATTTTTTACAATTTATTTACGCTTTAGATTCTATTTATCAAATTTATTAAATAGAAATAAGCCAATCCATTAACTACCTATAAATGAGACTACAACTACAATTTACAACAATGCTTTTACAGATAGCCTTTATATGTTTGATGACATTTTCATTCAACAGTTTAAATGCACAATGTATTGACAACATTACCATTTCTAGTACTGAAGTTTCTAATAATGCACCGTTGTGTAGTTATTCTGCTGAGGTATGTGTAAGTGTAATGACAACCCCTACTCCACACCACATCAATATTGAAATCAAATCAAGCGCTGGCACTTATTCTCAACAAGTACAAGCTTCAGGATATAGTAACAATAAAGCTTGTTATACTTTCTTATTAAATAACATTGATTGTAGTGAAGAAGTAACGTATAGCGCTTTTGGATATGAAACAGCAAGCTTCACATCAATTTGCACAAAGTTAGGAAACAAACAAGTATTGGGAGCTCCGTTGGCTGTTGAGTTTGCACATTTCAATGGATATCAAAGTCGTGGAGATGTTGTGTTAGAATGGATAACGATGAGCGAAACGGATAGCGATTATTTTGAGATTCAAATGAGTAAAGATGGGATTGAATTTGCACCATTGGCAAAAGTTGCAGCAGCAGGCAATTCACAAGCTGAGAATGTATACCAATATACACACGAAAACCCATTAGCAGGAACGAATTATTATCGTTTGAAGCAAGTTGATTTTGATGGCAGCAATGTGTATTCGGAAGTATTTGCTTTTAGAATTGAAGCAGCCAATGAAGTGAATGTGTTTCCAACTGCAGTAGACGATTTTGTAAATATTAGAATTGTGGAAGAAGTAGCAGGTGATATTCCAGTTTTAGTTTTTAATGCTGCTGGAACTTTAATTTACCAAAATATCATTCCTGCTGGTGCTAAAGAATTAGTGATTCCTACTACTGATTTAGAGTCGGGATATTACTTTGTCAAAATGGAATTGGATGCTATTGGAGTTGTTACCAAACCATTTATCAGAAAGACTTTATAATTGCACTTTTCAATAGTGGAAGGCTGCTCCAAATTCTTGGGGCGGCCTTTTTTATGTTTTCTATTAACCCAAAACTGCTTTCCCATCTAAAAATGGTTGATGATATCGTCGATTCCCCGTTGCCTTATACATAGCATTTGCGATAGCTCCAAAAATCGGTGGAAAAGGAGGTTCACCAAGTCCAGTTGGGCTGATTTCATTATTCACAAAATGGACCTCTATATTTTTCGGTGCTTCACTCATTCGAATCATCCGATATTCATGGAAATTACTTTTGGCAGGCTTCCCGTCTTTAAAAGTCATTTCACCATAAAATGCATTACCGATACCATCTATAATACCACCTTCTGCCATATTTTTTGCAGCATCTGGATTGACTACAATTCCACAATCGATCGCACAGGTTACATTTTCTATTGTTGGTTGTCCCTCATCATCAATCGTCATATCTAAAACATGAGCCGCGTACGTATGGTGACAAAAATAGGCCGAGACACCTCTATGTACTTTCGCTGAAGCAGAAGACCAATTAGATTTTTCTTTAACTAATTTTAAAACACCCGCATACCTTTCCGCATCATAATCATTTTTTTCTCCAACTGGTTGGTCAGTCGCTCGTTTTAATAATTCTAATCTAAAATCTATTGGGTCTTTTCCTATAGCTTCTGCGATTTCATCCAAAAAAGACTGTTCGGCACCTGCCATAAAATTGGATCGAGGCGCACGGAAAGCACCTGTTGTAATATTGGAATCAATCGCAAATTCTTCAGCCAAGTAATTGTCTATCGAACCCGCAGGAAAACGATTAGCAAACAAAGGACTTTCAGGAATACCACCTGCTTTAATATGCAGTCCTACCAAGTTATTTTTATCATCTAATGCAGCACGATAAATCGCTTGATAAGTTGGTCGATAAATTCCATTGGTCATATCATCTTCACGTGTATACATCAATTTCACTGGCGCTTTCACTTGCTGAGAAATAATTGCAGCTTCCACAACATAATGCGCATAAGCTCTTCTTCCAAAACCGCCACCCATCCTAGTCATTTCAATTTTGATATCCTTTTCTGCTACACCTAGGCGAGCTGCTACCACGGGTTCAATCAATCCAGGTGCTTGCAATGGTCCTGCTAGATGCACTTGATTCTCATTGACATCCGCGAAAAAATTCATAGGTTCCATACAATTATGAGCGAGATAAGGAGCAGAATAACTTCGTTCAATAATTTTTGCAGCCTCTTTAAAAACACGAGCTGGATCCCCATCTTTTCGTACAACCTTCAGTGGCTTTGAAAACAAAGTTTCCATCTGTCGATTGTGTTCAACAGTACTTTCTAGCCCAGCAGGTGTATTTACTGTTATATCTTTACCGAATCTGTCAATAGTTGCAGAAGAAGCTTTTGTTGCAGTCCAACTAGCTTTAATTGCTTTTTTCGCATTCATCACTTCCCAAGTTGAATTTCCGACCACTGCGATTAATTCTGGAAAAGCATTTACATCAAAAAATGATTTTTTATATCCATCATTATAGGTTTTAAAAGAGAACACGTCTTTAATTCCAGGCATTGCTTTTATCTCAGCTGCATTGTCTAGCGATTTAAAAGTCATTCCAAACGCAGGTGGACTCACAACCATTGCGACCAACATTCCTTCTTTTTGATAATCTATTCCAAACATGGGTGCCCCAGTGACGATTTTTTTACCGTCTACATTTTTTTGGGAATTGCCTATTAGTTGATAATTTTTTGGTTCTTTCAATGGTACTTCTTCAGGCACTTCCATACCAACTGCTGCACGAGCCAATGCGCCATACCCAGCTGATTGTCCACTTTTTTCATGAAATACCTTGCCTGATTTTGTTGTGATTTCTTCAATTGGCACTTCCCATTTCTGCGCTGCTGCAGCTTTCAAAAGATGCTTGGCAGATGCACCTGCCATTCGTAATGCATCCCACTTCATCATGATACCACGGCTTCCTCCAGAAAATTGACCAAAAGGGCCACCTGGAAATAGTTTTTGACTGTAAGGTGCTTGCTCTACAATTACATCTTTCCAATCTATATCCAACTCTTCTGCAACAATCATTGGCATCGCCGTTTTTATATTTTGCCCAAATTCTGGATTAGGAGAAAAAATAGTTACGATACCATTGTCACCAATTTTTAAATAAGAATTGATGTCAAACCATTCATCTGGCAAGACCATTCCAACTTCTTCTTTTACAGAAGCCTTGCAGCCAGCAAACCAGCTAAATCCTAACATCAATCCTCCGCCTGTTAATGCAGAAGATTTTAAAAAAGAACGTCTGTTGAATTGAGTTTTTATAGTAGTCATTTTACTGATTTTACCTTTGTATAAATTTATTCAAACAATTAATTTACATCACATTTTTGAAGCAGTGTGAATAGCGGCTTTGACACGAATATAAGTGCCACATCGGCATAGATTTCCATTCATCGCATCATCAATATCTGCATCCGTTGGACTGGGTGTATCTTTTAGCAATGCAGCAGCGCTCATTAATTGTCCAGCTTGACAATAACCACATTGGGGTACATCATGTTGGATCCAAGCTTTTTGCAGTGGATGATCTCCTTTTTCAGACAAACCTTCGATGGTCGTAATTGCTTTATCACCAACTGCAGATATTGGCAACACACATGAGCGCATCGCAACATCATCTAAATGAATTGTACAAGCACCACATTGTGCAATGCCACAACCATATTTTGTACCAACCATTTTGAGGTGGTCTCGCAATACCCAAAGTACAGGTGTAGCTGGATCAACCTCTACTTGTTGATCGACGTTATTGATTTTTAAATTAAAGATGGCCATGATGAATCAATTAAGTTAATTAGTTACGAAAGTTAAGCAATTCTAATCAATCCAAAGTCATTTGCAATAAAAAACGACCCATCACAAAATATGACAGGTCGTTTATTATGTTTGAATTTTTTCAATTTCAATTAATAATGGTGAATTTTTGACTACTGGTTCCTTCTGGCGAATGAACAGTCATAAAATAAGTACCATTCACAAAATCACATATATCAAATGGAATCACTTCATTTTGAATATTATTAAAAGTGCCACTTGAAATTATCTTGCCCATTGTATCCATTATCTGTACATTAACTTCATCTGCCTTTTTGTCTAATTTCAAATCGAGATTTACAAAATCATTGGTTGGATTTGGAAATACATTTATATTGTTATAGGTTAATGATTCCACCTCCTCAACATCGACAATGCAATCTATTGTATGTAATGTTATCAACAATGCATTTACTTAAAAGGCATTGCAAATAAAAAGACCCACTTCAATTAAATGAAGCAGGTCTTTTCAAAAAATATTTTCAGAAAGGACTATTTGGCAACCATGAATTTCACAGCTCTAAATCCTTCTGGTGTTACAACAGACATAATATAGGTACCATTTGCAAGGTGGCTATTATTAAATTCTATTGTTTCATTTAATACATTATTTAGAATTTTAGTAGAAACTAGTCTACCCATTACATCTGTAATCCTAACACTCACTTCATCTGCATTAGCATCTAAATCAAAAGCTAAGTTAATCACATTGGAAGTTGGATTTGGAAATACATTTATCTTGTTAGCAGCCAGTGCATTTACCGATTCGATACTACTAATTACTGAAGTATGTAAACGGATGACACCACGCCAACCTCCAGCCCAACCACCAAGATAAAGCTGATCCGTATAGACAAAGGTTCCATAATACGGGTAATCTTCTGTCCCACCAAAAGCATATTTAGGAGGAATTCCAAGACCAGCATTGACTCCATCATATTGAACCATCAATGCATATTGACCGTTTGCTTTTAATACAGCTGGATCATCAAATTCTACTAAAATTGGTTCGAAAGCAACTTCATTTCCAGTTAAAGAATAGTCTGCAAATCCAACAACTTGGAAACTTGAATAATCAGTTGCATTTTCATCGATCATTCCGTCACCGTCTGGATCCATATCATACAAACGAATTTGAAATAAATCAGAATCTTCATCTCCTGTATAAATTTCGGACGCATTTCCTAACATAAAGGTTGCAGCTGTTGCAATACCTTCGACAGGACCTGCTAAATAAGTACTTCCGAAGTCATATCTTAACCCATCATCAATAAAACCTTGATCAGATGGCTCAATGGTTTCGGTAATATTTTCATTATCCATATGCCAAGTATCTTCCGTAATTTTAAACGTGGTTTCTAAGACATCAGTTGAAAGAGAATTGGAAAAAGCCATTGAATAAGTACCAATTGCTTCTGGGAGATAATCCCCGAATTGAACAATTCTATCTTCTATAGGTGCTATTGTTTCTACTGTTTCGGTTAATGTGGTGACTGTACCAGTCGGATCTGTAATTGTTACGGTTACATCTGTATCAGTAATAGCATTTAAAGTATCTGTATTTAAAACGTTCACTTGAATTTCATCCAAAGGTAAAATATGCTCTACAGGTGTTCCATATGCATAAGGACCTAATTGACCATAGAATGTATTCACCCTAAAAGTAGCAGTTGTACTTTCTCCACTATCTATACCAGCTCTTATCAATTCACAGTCTTCGTAAGTAATGAAGATTCCTGGAATCGTAACTAGTTCAGCAGAATCAATACCCAACATATTAACCAAACCGTCTCCTGGCGTGTGATTACAAATAATCGCACCGACGGCTCCAGCATTTTGAGCATTGAGAATTTTCTGGCTAAAAAAGCAAGCTCCTCTTCTGATCAAAGCCATCTTACCAGCCATTGGCATAGTAGTTCCCCAACTGCAATTTAGAGAATCCGTATAATCTGGATCATCGACACCATCACCGTCTGAATCATACAATCCATTATCTCTAGCCCACTCTAATTCTCCAGAAACTGTCTGAGAAAGGGTTATTCCAAAATCGACATAGGAAGCATATTCGAAAGTAGACTCGTTACCTGCGGCGTCCGTAATCACAAAATCTACCGGATATGGAGAGTCGTTGGGAATTTGTGAAAATGCAATAGTTGTGAAAAATAACATTACAATTCCGGATAAGAGAATTTTTGTAAAATTTTGATTCATAATTTTTCATTTAAGTTTTAAGAATGTATAACTTTTAATCAATTGAATATAGTGAAAATAAATTATATAATATGATATGCAATGGATAATAGAATATCAAAATTTGAAAAAGCCATTAAAGATTAATTATAGATTGCACTCAAAAATATGATTAACAAAAAAGACCCGCTCCAAATAAATGAAGCGGGTCTTCGTAAGAATATATCTTAAAAGAATTACTTAGCGACTGTAAATTTCACAGATCTGAATCCTTCAGGAGTTACGATAGACATAAAGTAAGTACCAGTAGCAAGGCCGCTTACGTTAAATTTAGTCAATTCATTTTGAACATTGTTCAAAGTCTTAGAAGCAACTACTTTACCCATCATATCAATGATACCAACTCTAACTTCTTCAGCATTTGCATCCAAATCCAATTCAAGATTAACGAAATCGTTTGTTGGGTTAGGGAATACATTTACTTTGTTAGAAGCTAATGGTTCTAAGTTGTCAGTATCCAACACATAGTTATCAGTGTGTAGACGGATAACTCCATGCCAATCACCATTCCAACCACCTAAATACAATTGGTCAGTATATACGAATGAAGAGTAGTAAGGGTAAGCTTCAGTTCCACCGAAAGCATACTTTGGAGGAATACCAAGACCAGCGTTTACACCGTCATATTGAACCATCAATGCATATTGACCGTTTGCTTTCAATATAGCTGGGTCATCAAATACAACTTCGATTGGTTCAAATGCACCTTCATTACCAGTCAAGCTGTAATCAGCAAATCCAACTACTTGGAAGCTTGAGTAATCCGTTGCATTTTCGTCAACCATACCGTCACCATCAGGATCTAAGTCGTATAAACGAATTTGGAACAAATCAGAATCTTCATCTCCAGTGTAAATTTCAGCAGCATTTCCTAACATGAAAGTTGCAGCAATTGCTACATCTTCGTCAGGACCTGCTAAATAAACATTACCGAAGTCATATCTCAATCCATTATCAATAAATACTTGGTCAGAAGGCTCAATTGTTTCATTGATATTTTCATTATCCATGTGCCAAGTATCATCTGTAATCTTGAAAGTATTGGTCAATACATCCGTGTTAATTGAGTTGTTGAAAGTCATTGTGTAAGTACCAACAGCAGAAGGTACGTAGTCTTCAAATTGAACAACTGCATTTTCCAATGGTTGAATTGAATCCAACATTTCTGTCAAAGTAGTTGTCATTCCATTAGGATCAAGAACTTCCACAGTTACAGTAGTGTTTAATTGAGGAACTACAGGATCAACATTCAATAATGAAACTTGAATTTCATCGATTGGTATAATGTGGTCAACAGGAGTACCATATGAGTATGGTCCAAAATTTGAGTTGAAAGCAGATACTCTAAATTCAGCATTAATAACATCACCGTTATCAACTTGAGAAGCTAAAATTTGGCAGCTATTCAAAGAAAGAAATACAGCAGGAATAACTACTGCATCCATAGAATCTGCTCCAGCCATGTTAACTAATTCATCCGGATCATCTGCATTATTATTACAAACAATTGCACCGATAGCACCAGCATTCTGTGCATTCCAAATTTTTTGGCTAAAGAAACAAGCTCCACGACGAATCAAAGCAACTTTTCCTGCAACGTTAGGCATTGTTGTACCCCAGCTACAATCAAGTGAATCAGCATAACCTGCATCAGGCACTCCGTCACCGTCTCCATCATACATACCATCATCACGTGCCCACTCTACCACGCCACCTACAGTAGCAGTCAAGTTAAGCCCAAAGTCAGCCATTGATGAATATTCGAAAGAAGATTCATTACCATTAGCATCAATGGTAACAAAAGTCACTGGGTAAGGTGAATCATTAGGAATCTGTGCAAAAACAGTTGTCGCACAGAAAACTAAGAGACCTATCAGTGATAGTTTAGTAAAAGTCTTAATCATTGTTAAAAATTTAAATTATAAAAATAGGATTTGGCAAATATAATTCTCTTAATTGAAAGAATTTCAAAATTTGTATAGCTAGTTGTGTGAAGAATACCGTTTGGCTGATAAGCGTAGGGTAATCAATGGCTAAGATATAAAATTACACTAAAATTATGCTTAATCCTTAACCCTAGAATTGTAGAATTATAGACAAAAGTATAAGATTCAATAGCATTAAGTATTCAGACAATTCTCTATATTACCTTTCAAATCTTGAGAATGAGCTTATTTATAACACATTTAAAAAAAATCAAACCACCCAATTATGAAAAAAAATTACATGTTATTGTTATTTATTGGCCTTTTTGGTCTCAATAACCAAGTGTTTGCACAAAACACTCCTTTGAAAAAGTCCGCAGCGTTGAAAGAAGCTCGCGTAATGGATAGAACGGCCAGAATCGGTAACGAGCTGCTTCCTGGAGTACCTTTAAATGAGTCGGTTCAATTTCGTTTTGAAGAAGTTATTGGTGCTTCATGGTATGATTTACAATCAAACGGATCTTCACAAGAGCGATTAATCCGCCATGCAGATGGATCTATGTCTGCAACTTGGACGATGAGCCAAGATCAAGGTGGTACTTTTCCGGACAGAGGAACTGGATATACCACAAGTGATGGTACTGAATGGGCGACGCCACCTCAAGTAAAACTAGAAGCATCTGCTCGTACAGGTTGGCCTGCAATCTGTAGAACAGCAAATGGAAATGAAGTTATCATTCATCATGCAACTTCTGATTCATTTAGGATTCGTTCTTTAATTCTTCCAGCTGGGTCTACAACTTGGGAAGAAAATGAAATCCCATCAAGTAATGCAGAAGGTATGCTATGGCCTCGAGTTGCTGCAGGTGGACCTGATGGCAACACAGTGCACGCAATTGGTGTTACCACTCCATCTGCAAATGTTGGCGCAGGTGCAGATAACTATTATTTAGAGGTAGATGGACATGTATTATATTACCGGTCACTTGACGGTGGACAAACTTGGGATATTGCCAACATGGTGATTCCAGGTTTAGATAGTCTAGATTACATTAACATGTTTGCTGACTCTTATGTTATTGATGCACGTGGAAGCACTGTTGCGATTGGTATTATTGGTGACTGGGGAGATGTTGCTGTTGTTAAATCAACTGACAATGGAGCAACTTGGACAAAAACCGTAGTAAATGAGTTTCCATTTGACTTAAGAGCTAAAGCTGCTGCTTGGAACGGACATGGAGACGAAGCTGCTGATGGAACTTATACGATTGATGATATTTATCCGGATGGGGTGATCGATCCAGAATCTCCTGCTGATTCAACAGCTATCAGAACTTCAGATGGATCTGGCTCTATACTAATAGATAATAATGATATGGTACACTTGTGGTATGGTGAAATGTGGGTGAGCGATGATGTTCTTTCGTTTGATCCTGCTAACAACTCCTCCTTTTTTCCTGGTACTAGTGGATTAGCATATTGGAATGAATCAATGGGTCCAGATAATCAAATGGTAATTGCAGACGTAGTAGATATTAACGGAAATGATTCTCTAGATATCGCTGATACTGAGGAAATTGCATCCTACTTTTTATCTTTGACGTCGATGCCTAATACTGGAATTGATGCCGATGGAGACTTGTATTGCGCGTATTCTGGTGTAACTGAGAATTATTATGATGAAACAGATGGTCAGTACTATAGACACGTATACGTTATAAAGTCAACTGACAATGGAGCCACTTGGTCAGAACCATTAGATATGATAAGTGCAGAGTTTGTTGAAGATTTATATGAATTCAATGAAGCTGTATTCCCAGCATTGCCAACTAGAAATATGGATGGAGCGGTAAATCTTATGTATATGAGAGATTTCAAACCTGGTCTAGCAGTTAGAGGTGATATGGATGATTTGACTTTCAATGAATTTATTTACGCGGAAATCAATGATGATTTAATTTCAAATACGGAGGACATGGTTGAAGCAAACGAAATTGGATTCAAAGTATTCCCAAATCCTGCTTCACAAGAAGCTACTTTGCAAATTGAATTATTAGAAAACACGAATGTAAATGTGAGTGTTATTGATATATCAGGAAAAGTGATTCGCAATGTAAATTATGCAAATCTACCTTTCGGTGTTCATCAAAAAAAATTGAACACAAGTGATTTCCAGAATGGTACTTATTTCATTCAGGTAAGAACAGATAATGTGATCACGATGCAAAAACTAATGGTATTGAATTAATAACCTCAATTGTAAAAAAGATGTTAATAAAGCGCTCAAAACGATATTTGGGCGCTTTTTTAACATCTTTACCAAACCAAATGGACCTTTTTAGGTGTTATATATATTGTATGATGATTCTACCCTAACTAACTTTTTTTGAGATGAAACCAACTAGACCGTACTTAAAAACTTTTCTGTTCACTTGTCTACTAATTTGCAGCTTTTCATGCTTCATTTTCATAAGTTCATTACAAAATGAACAATTGACATCTAATGAAGGTGTTGAAGAAGTGGCCTTTCCCGATGTGTTTGCGGTAAAAAATGTATTTGAAAAATTATTAGAATTTTTGCCAGCATCATAGTGCGAACTCTATAAATAATTTTAGCTTATAGTTCACAAAATTTTCACAACTTTGGATTGTGAAAAAAGATAATTCAAATCTTATATACTATCTCCTATTGCTATCAGCACTTGCTGTTTTTCTAGGGCGTGGATATCAACATTTATTCTGGGATGCACCTTATCGTACGTTGTTGTGGGATGAAAATTGGATGAGAAACATCATTGAAAGTTTTACCTCTTATTCATGGGAAAATTTCGTAACAAGCTTAGAAGTCGATGATCAAGTACAAGGAAGTATTCGAATAACAGGCCTCTATTATTTAATTTGCGCAATTTGTGTGCTATTTGTTAGAAAATTCAATTTTTTAAAACTACCAATATATTTAGGCGTGTTTTTTCTAGTTATTTTGGCTAGCTTATACATGAAAGAGAAGTTTTTTCATCTCGGACAATTCTTCGAATATTCGCTTCAATTCATGTCTCCTATTTTTTTGATCTGGTATTTAAAAAACGGGATATCACCAAAACTGGTTTTAATAATGAAAATCACAATTGCATTGACATTTACCTGCCATGGTTTATATGCAGTTGGCTACTACCCTCGTCCATTCAATTTTGTTGACATGAGCATGAATAGTTTAGGAATATCAGAAAGCAATGCAATCCAGTATTTGAATGTTGTAGGTTTCCTTGATTTCATTATTGCTATTGGCCTATTTCTACCTTGGAAAATTTCAAGATTTGCACTTGGGTATGCGATCTTGTGGGGGACATTAACTACAAGTGCGAGGCTAGTTTCTTATTTAGAAATAGATCAGTTTGCGACACTGTTACATCAATGGGGATTTGAAGCTTTATATCGATTACCACATTTTTTGATTCCTTGTGCTGCTTGGTTGTATTGTAGAAAAAACCAATAGACTAATCTTACCAAAGTAAAAAGGTATTGCAATTCGAAGCGGAAACCATTGTCCCATTACGTTTGATTGTACACTCAACTTCGAAATTTATAATTCCTTGTTTGATAACTGTCTGTCCGGCCAGCAGGTTCGATATTCCTTTTAGCATTATTCATACAATTAGATATTACAATTATTTCCTTATATTTATTTCTCAAACAAATAAAAGAGCTTAGTGTACAAACTACTATTAATATTTTTTATTTCTGTTTTAGCTTATCCTCTAAATGCTCAAAATGGAAGCCCAATAAATAATGGAGGAAGGACTCTTGCAATGGGAAATACTGGCGTAGTCAACCGAGACATAACTAGTATCTACTCCAATCAAGCTGGCTTAGCATATTTAACTTCTATACAAGCAGGTGTTTTTGGTTCAAGACGATTTATGGTTGCAGATATCAACTCGTTAGGTGCAGCTTTTGCGTATCCAACTTCCTCAGGAACATTTGGCGTTGATGTCAACTACTATGGATTTGAAGGATTTAATCAACAAAGTATTGGTTTAAATTACGGGCGTAAATTGTTTGATAAATTAGCAATCGGAGGAAAAGCATTGGTCAATACAACCGCAATTCCTGAATATGGAAATACTTCTACATTTACATTTGCGCTAGGTTTTTATTCCAGGCTACTAGACAAATTGCATGTCGCTGGCCATATTTTTAATCCGATTAGAATGGACATCACTATCAATGAACCTTTGCCAACTAATTTACGGATTGGACTTACCTATTTTCCATCAAAGAAAACAACTCTTAATTTTGAAGCGGAACAAGTTTTGGATTATGACATGCGTATAAAAGCTGGAATGGAATATCAAATGATTGAGCAAGTTTATTTAAGATTTGGTGTTCAAAATGAACCCGTTCAAGCTTCTTTTGGAATTGGTTTTGACATTGATTATCTCAAAATTGATGTAGCCTCTCAATATCATCAAGTATTAGGTTTCACTCCAGGTATCTCTGTTATTTATAATGGAAAACCTAATCGAAAATTAAAATGAAAATATTAATTGTAGCAGCAACCCCATTTGAAATACTGCCGCTGTCACAACATTTGCAACAAAACTTTGCAATAATTGGTCCTGATCAATATAAACGGAATGACACTGTTGTAGATATACTTGTCACAGGTGTTGGAATTCATGCAACAACATATGCGCTAACTAAAAAATTAATTAGTACTGATTATGAATTAATTATAAATGCTGGTATAGCTGGAGCAAGAAAAACGAAACTTAATAAAGGAGATGTCGTAAATGTAATAAGCGAACAATTTGGAGACGTCGGAGTTGAAGAAGCAGATGGAAGTTTTACCGATATTTTTGAATTGGCGCTAACCAACCCCAATCAACCTCCATTTTCAAATGGAATTATGCGTAACAGCAGTGCTGGAGATTTCAGCTTTTTGCCGAAGGTAAAAGGAATTACGGTGAATAAAGTGCACGGTAACTCAGAAAGTATTACGCAATTTAACAATAAGTATGAGTATGATGTTGAAAGCATGGAAGGAGCAGCTTTCTTCTTCGTGTGCATTCAACAAGAACAAAAATTCTTGCAAATAAGGTCTGTTTCCAATTTTGTAGAAGAAAGAAATAAGGAAAATTGGGACTTGAACGGCTCCATAACAAGGCTAAATACTGTTTTAATTGAACTAATTGCAGTTTTTACTTGAAAACATAAAAAGATTCCTTTAGAATCAGTATAAATTTCTCATATAAATGATATTTTTGTACATACACAACGACTATTCTCTAATGTGCTTTTATAATAGACTCGAAGGAATCCTTTCTTTCGGGTCTTATTTTTTACTATCCATTTTTTTTCGCCATGCAACGTTCATTCGAACTACTTTACTATAATTCTGAAGCCCATCCGAAATGCCTTGTGATTTCAGAAACGAACCATAAATAAAATCTCTAATCTCCGGAAGGATATCTGGATATTGATCGCCATTCTCATAAATCGATTGTAAGTCTTTTGTTATTTCCGTTGGCAAATTTTGTCTAAACAAAGCATATTTTTCTCTTTCGCCACTTTTATAATTACTTGCCACATAACGCCAATATCCCAGGTGTCCAGCATAATTGATTAATGGATCTTCAGATTCTTTACAAGCGATATAAGCAATGAAATTACAAGCAGCTTCTGAGGTGATGCCATACCCATGTGTAAATTCATGCGCCCAAGTAAACGGTACTTGCAATGGATGCAATCCTTGATCAATATTACATTCACCTGAAAATGGATTGTAAACACCAGCAGTACTAATTCTCAACAATATACCTTTGGGTTTCAAAATTCGCCCTCTAACTCTTCCAGGTATTGGATATCCCAATGCTTTCATTTTATTACTTACTAATTCTCGCAATCGCACTTCTAAGTTTGATGGATGATCTTCCCATCGAATTTTTCCTCCGTCAATATTTAATTTATTCCTAGCTTCGATTAATTCCGAAGTTGATATTTCCAATTCTTCTTTTAAACTAGCTTTGGTCATTTGGGATGATGAAATTCCTATCTGCTTTTCCATTGAAACTCTGGCATAATTGAATCCCCACAAGAACATAAATAAGAAAATAACGTATCCGATACCTGAAAGAATAGACATTAGTACTTGAATAATGGATCGTTCTTCAGGTTGCATTTTGAAAAATCCGTTTATTCTGTAAATTAGATAAACAACCAACCCAAAAATCAATAAATAGGTAAAAGGAAATGGACACCAACCAATTGTATAATCTAGGATATAACGAATAATTGGAAATAAAAAACGGCTATAGATCGTTTCCGTTACACCAGGAAATAAAGAAAAGATGAAACGCAAAAGAAGTGTTGCAATCCCTAAGTAAATTCCCATGTAAACCGATTTCCTTTTTACATTATTTAGAAATTGCATCATTTGATCTGAATTTTATTTTATTAACTTACAACTTATGAATGCTACCAAATATTTTTTATTCTTTTTGCTAGTTTCCATTTCGTCGATGGGTTGTAAAGATACAAAGGAACCAAAGAAAGTGAAAATGGATCCATTCGAGTCTGCACTTCCACATGGAGGTAGTCCTGAAAACCCACTAAAATTAAGTAATGCGGATTTAAATAAAATTGCGAATGCAAAAGGCAAAACCGTTGAAATAATTACTTCCAAAACATTGTTTGAAAAAATAAATAGTTCAAGTGGAGCACTTCATTTATTCTATTTTTGGAGCGTCAACGATTTGGTTAGTAAAAATATGATATCGAGTTTAGATGAAGTACAAGCAGAATTTGAAGCGGGTAAAATCAAAGTTCATTTAGTCAATTTCGATGATCAAATCTCTGATCAAGAACTCAACAAGTCTGTTCGATTATATCCACATTTTGAGGCTTATTATAAAATTCCTTCGACTCAAAAAACAGATATGCTTCGATTGATTTACAATAACTGGAATGGGAAAGTACCGGGTTTACTCGTCGTAAACAAGACAAATGCCACTAAATCTTTTTTCTCAAATGAATTTAAACCTGATGAATTATACGCTATCCTACAACCTTTAGCGTTATAATTCTGTTAATTTGAAATAATTAATTTATTTTCGTGAACTTAATAACCCCTAGACGTATTACAATTATAGAATCTAAATTTTTAACTAAGACAATAAAATTATTATGGCTTTCGAATTCACAGATAGTAACTTCCAAGACACTGCAATTGACAATGACGGCGTTGCAGTCGTAGATTTTTGGGCTGAATGGTGTGGACCTTGTAAAATGATCGGACCAATCATTGATGAATTGGCAACAGATTATGAAGGTAAGGCTACGATTGGAAAAGTAAATGTTGATAACAATCCTACTGTATCTGCAAAATACGGTGTTCGTAGTATTCCTACAATCCTTGTAATGAAAAATGGAGAAGTTGTAGATAAAGTGGTTGGTGTTGTTACTAAGCAAGCTTTGGCTGCTAAAATTGACGCACACTTGTAGTCCATTGCAATAGCACAACTTAAAAAAATACAAAAGCCCTTGTTTCAATTGAAGCAAGGGTTTTTTTTAGCTATTGTTATAATAAAAACTCCAAAGGAGTAACAGCATTAACATTGGGCATCGCCCAATGTTAATCAGCAACTCATTTTAGCTCCAACGGAGCGAAATCAAATTTGGAGGCTTACGCTCCTGTGGAGCTGGACGAATATTCGTAAAACTATAAGGGCGATGCCCTTATCTTTTGCTTTATCTCCGTTGGGGAACACGCTCAAAAAACCTACTGCCATTTTTTTGTGCAACAGAGGCACCTTATTTTCGTTTAAATTTTATACGTTTACATTCAAGTATTAATTGAACATGGACAAATTACTCGACAATTTTGATGTAAGAGACCTAGGCAATCTTGAATTGCTAGCCAGACAAGTGGTAGAAGGGTTTATTATCGGTATGCATAAAAGTCCTTTTCATGGATTCTCAGTAGAATTTGCTGAACATAGATTGTACAATCCTGGAGAGAGCACCAAAAATATAGACTGGAAAGTTTATGCTCGAAGTGATAAATTGTTTGTCAAAAGATTTGAAGAAGAAACCAATCTTCGTTGCCAAATTGTAATTGATACTTCCTCGTCTATGTATTTTCCAGAACAAGGAAAAAATGAAAAAGGTTACATCAACAAATTGCAGTTTTCCGCATTAGCAGCAGCAAGTTTAATGAATTTGTTGAAAAAACAAAGAGACGCTTTTGGATTGACTTTATTTGACCAACAAGTAAATGAACACACCAAATGCAAATCAAGTACGACCCACTATCGTTTGTTATTAACCTATCTTGACAAACTGATTGCTAATCCAGAAAGAGATAAAACAACATCTACTGCAGAGACTTTACATCAAGTTGCAGAAAGTGTTCATCGTAGATCGATGATCATGATCTTCAGTGATATGTTCGATCAAGCAAGTGATGCGGATGCACTTTTTTCAGCGCTTCAACATTTGAAACATAATAAACATGAGGTAGTATTATTTCATGTAGTCGATAAATCCAAAGAAGTAGATTTTGAATTTCAAAATCGCCCTTATCTATTTATCGATATTGAAACTGGTGAACAAGTCAGATTACAATCCAATCAAGTGAAGAAAAAATACGTGGAGCAGATGAAAGCTTTTACAGAAGAATTGAAAATGAAATGCCTTCAATATAAAATTGATTTTGTCGAAGCAGATATTCATCAAGGATACAAACAAATACTGCAAGCATATCTTGTGAAACGAAGTAAAATGAATATTTAATATAGCCCTTTCAAAGTTCGAAGATGATCAAATTAAACCAACTACCTACTACTCCACCCAAAGGAGTAACCAAAAAATCCATTAAAAAAGAGACTGAGAAAATTGCTGAGCGAATCGGTGAATTGCAACAACTATTGTATGCCGAAACAAAGCATAGTCTATTGGTTGTTTTTCAAGGAATGGATTCCAGTGGTAAAGATGGTGCAACTCGTGAAACATTTAAATACTGTAGCCCAGGTGGTGTACATGCTGTTGGATGGAAAAAACCAACTGACTTGGAATTTGCACATGACTTTTTATGGAGAATCCACAAAGAAGTTCCGGCCAAAGGAATGATCAAAGTTTTTAATCGCTCTCATTATGAAGACATTTTGATTCAAAGAGTACACGGATGGATTGACGAAGAACGAGTTGAAAAAAGGATGGCAGCGATCAATGCTTTTGAAGAGTTACTCCAATTTGATAACAATACAACTGTTTTGAAATTTTTCCTTCATATTTCTCCTGAAAGACAATTAGAAAAGTTGACAGAACGAATGAATGTGGAAAGAAAATATTGGAAACACAATGACGGCGACTGGAAAGAAAGAAAACATTGGGATAAGTATATGGATTGTTATGAGTATGCCATTAATAACAGTGCTATTCCTTGGGTCGTGGTTCCTGTAGATGAGCGCTGGTATCGGAACTATTTTGTAGCAAAGACTGTTTTGGAAACACTTGAAGGAATGAATATGAAGTTCCCTCCTCTTGAAACTGAAATGAAATAGTGAATGGAACCTAAAATTGCTAAGAAAATAAGAGTAGACAAATGGTTATGGAATGTCCGTATTTTCAAATCTAGAACTAAAGCAACAGATAGTTGTAAAACAGGTAAAATCAAAATCAATGACCTCAATATCAAACCTTCGTTTTTGATTGAAGCAGGTGCTATCATACAAGTTAGAAAAAATGGATTTGATTTGGTTTTCAAAGCAGTTGATTTAATTGAACGGCGTGTTAGTGCGTCTTTGGCTGCTCCTTGTTATGAGAATCTCACTTCGCAAGAAGAACTTAATAAATATAAAGATTGGTTTGTAGGAAAAGCTGCTCCAGAACGGAGAGAACGTGGTGCTGGTCGACCTACCAAAAGAGATCGTCGTGCCCTTGATGAATTTAAGGATGATATTTATAATAACTAAATCACTATCGCTGATAGACCGCTTTGCTTTTAGACTGATTGGTTTGTGATTTATATTTCTAGTTCTATTTGAACTTGCCTTTATACAAGTTCAAATAGAACTAGAAGAAATATCCGCATGGTATCTAAATGCGCCAGCGGTCTAAAAGTGATTTGCCTTCCAAATCACACGCTCACACTGTCACATTACAATAATTTTTCATGTTTTCTTAAATAATTCCGTGACCTCCCCTTTTTAACGTCGTCTTAACATCGAAATTGGTTGAATTACATGATTTCACCTTTTTTAAGAATAGTTTCTAGGCATATCGAACAAACATTATTTTAAAAACAAAAAGTAAAAGCATTATGTCAAAACAAGCAGAAAAAGTAGCCGACCAAGTAGTTGAGACGGGCGGACAAGTAGTAAGTGAAGTAGCTGGAGCTGCAACTGGGTTAGCTGGAAAAGCAAGTCAACTTATGGATATGGCAATCGCCTGGGCACCAAAAGTAGTCGGTGCAATTCTAGTTTATTTAATTGGATCTTGGATTATTAATAAAATAGTCGCTGTACTAGGAAAAGGAATGACCAAGGCAGGATTGGATAAAGATATTCAACCATTCTTGAAATCAATGGCGAGTGTCATTTTGAAAGTTCTTTTAATCATGAGTGTTGCTGGTATGGTTGGTATCGAGACAACTGCATTTGTTGCATTGATCGGTATGGCTGGTTTAGCAATCGGTATGGCATTACAAGGTACACTAGCTCATTTTGCAGCAGGTGTTATGGTATTAATTTTCAAGCCTTATAGTGTTGGTGATTTAATTGATGTTCAAGGTCAAGTAGGACATGTTGAAGAAATTCAAGTATTTAACACTGTAATTACGACTCCTGACAACAAACGTGTTATCATTCCAAACGGAATTGCAACAAGTGGTGTAATGACAAATTTATCTGCAAATAAGCATTTACGTGTAGACTTAAACGTTGCGATGCCTTATGAAGAAGATTTCGATAAAGTACAAAAAATCATCATGGACGCGATCCGTGCTACTCCAAATGTTCTAACAACTCCTGCACCTGTTGTTGAAATCGAAAAATTCAATGAGCACAACGTTACATTGGCAGTTCGTCCTTATGCAAATACGGCAGATTACTGGGGTGTTTATTTCAACACTTACAAGAATGTAAAAAAAGCATTAGGTCAAGCTAACATTAAAGTTGCTTATCCTAAGAGAGACGTTATCGTTCATCAAAATGGTAAAGTAACAAATTCTACTACTTCTAGTTCGATCAATCGAATTAACGCGTAAAAAGAAATCACACCTTAACATATTTCAAACGCTATCCTAGTTTATTCTGGGGTAGCGTTTTTTTTATTATAAATATTGCTTGATTTTTTCTTCAAGAAGTGGAATAGCCAATGCTGTTTTTTCTTCGATACGATTTAAAAGAAATGAAATTTTTTCTTCATTAATTTCATTTGATTTTATCATACTTTCTATTTCCAATGCATCTTGTTGTTGTTTGTCTAGACCTATCATCATAAAATTGGTTTTAATCTTATGAGCCAAGTCACTTACTTCTTTCCAGTGTTTATTATTAAATCCAACACGCAACTCAACAACGGTATCTGGAATTTGAATCAAGAAAATTTCCAACATTTCGCGCACAAAATCAGTATCTCCATTCCCCATTTCAATCAAATAAGAAAGATCAATTTGAGGAATTTTATCAATTGGTATTCCTTTTATTTTAGGACAAGGACTTGATAATTCCTCCCTATTTTCTACATGGTCATTTTTTGTTAACCAATCTACGATCTTAACTTTCAACGCTTTGCTATTAAAAGGTTTTGCGACGAAATCATTCATACCAGCATTTAAAGCTTTGTCTTTTTCATTTGCTAAGGCCGCAGCTGTTAAAGCAATAATATTTGTCTTTTGATTTAAATTTTGAGGGTCTGTTCGAATTGCTTTTGTTGCTTGATAACCATCCATCTTAGGCATATTGATGTCCATGAATATCAAATCGTATTTCTTTTCTCTGCATTTTTCAAGCGCATCTATTCCATCAACTGCTAGATCGAAGTTGGCGGACCAATTTTGCATAAGTTTTGTAATTAATTTTTGATTCATTAAATTATCTTCAACAATAAGGAAACGACTTTCTTTGAAGCGTATATCTAAGTCTTCCGTGTTAGACAGCACTTCTTCCATTGGAATTGCAGTGGTAAAAGGAAATTCTAAAGTCACCTTAAAAATGGACCCTTTTCCTTTTTCGCTCAAGACTTCAATTTGTCCATTTTGCAATTCAACGATTTGTTTCACAATTGCCAATCCCAATCCTGTTCCGCCATACTTGCGGGTAACTTCTTTATCAGCTTGTTTGAAATTTTCAAAAATCAACTTTATTTTTTCTTCTTCAATTCCAATTCCAGAATCAATCACTTCAAATAAAATAACATAGGTTTCGGTAGTTGCCTTAACTAACTTTGCACGTAGTTTTATAAATCCTTTAGAAGTGAATTTTGCAGCATTCCCCATAAGATTGGTCAGCACTTGATTAAGTCTAGTTGGATCACCGATTATTTGATGTTTAATTTTTGGATCCAAAATCATTTGCACATCAACGCCTTTTTCTTTTAGCTTAAAATGAAAAGTTTGTTGAAGTCCATGTAACAATTGCTTCAAATTAATGGCCGTTTTTTCAAATTCCAACTTCCCTGCTTCTATTTTGGAAAGATCTAAAATACTATTGATTACCCCCATTAAGCTATCGGCCGAAAACTTTAAAGTATCCACAAAATCCTTTTGCTCTTGTGTCAATGAAGTATCAGATAATAAATCTGTCATACCAATTACTGCATTCATTGGTGTCCGAATTTCGTGACTCATATTTGCCAGAAATTGTTGCTCTGCTTTTTGAGCTTTTTCAGCCAAGTGTTTTGCCACCATCAATTCTGCTTCTGCTCTTTTAGCATCGGTCACATCCATCACAAGGCCTAGCGTTCCGATCACTTTATTGGCAGCAGAACGATACGGAGATTCTTTAACTCTTGCGATCCATGATTTACCAGATTTATGTTGATGCTCAATTAAATATTCTTCCGTTTCTCCTTTTTGTCGATTACTAAAACGCTTAGCAATGATAGGTGCATTTTCTTTTGACATTAAAATCACACTTGCATTTTTGCCAATTAATTCTTCTTGATTATATCCAGAAAGTGACACCATTTTATCATTTACAAAAACTATTCGATCTTCTAAATCCGTAATAATAATTCCCTCGGACAATCCCTCTACAACGAAACGATACTTTTGTTCAGTCGCTTCAAGTGCTTGTTGTGCTTTTAGTTTTTCAGCTTTTTCTTTATGGAGTTTTTGAAATGCAATGGCACCATGAGCAGCTATTGTGAATCGTTGAAATATTTCAACAAGACTAGAAGCAAGTACATCTTCTATTAAATGTTCAGGACTGAATAATCGAACAAAACCGATTTTGCTTAACTTAAAAAAAATATAACTTCCATTTTCCGTATCACTATTAGGTACTATATCTTGAAAATTTGGATGAGCGGAATCACAAATAAAGTAATCTGAAGTGGCAAGTGCTTTTAAAATGAAATGATCTTCAGCAATAGTAGTAATTTGGTTTGGGACTTTAGGAAGAACAGAAATAAGCGATAAATTTTTTCCACCATTCGATCGCAACACTTGATCGAAAATCCAGATCGAACCTGATTGAAAATAAAACTGGTCCAAAAGTGTTGTTAGAAATTCAATACAATTGGTCTGAAGATCTAAAGACTGACAAAATGCATTGAGCAAATGAAGTTTTTTTATTTCTATATCTTGTAAATTTGGCAATGCGTTTGATTTATAATTTGGGATTTAAATTATTGATATTCAGTTACTTCTATATTCTAGTGGTTATTAATATAAAATGCTCTAAATTAGTGCCAAATAAACCTCATAATATCCAATGAATCAAAAAATCAGTGTTGATGTGGCTTAAATCTTTATGGAGTGTGGCGAAGGATAAGATTTCGTTGCTTGTAGTGGTAATATTTGCATTGAGCATCAACACGATTATCAACAGTGAACGCCTTTACAAAAGGGACAAAGATTCAAGATTATTTGAATTAGACAGCGGAGGTTATTTCAATTATTTGCCTGCAACTTTTATTTATAATTGCGATTATTCATTCGATTATGTTGAGAAGCATCAATTCCCTTCTAATTTCTTAACCAAAAATGAAGCTGGTGATTACAACAAATACGCAATCGGAGTCGCTATGTTGTTATCTCCATTTTATTTAGTTGCACATTGGCTCAATTTATTAAATGGGAATTTTCCAGCAGATGGTTTTTCTCAACCCTATCAACATGGTGTTTTACTAGGTGCCCTATTTTATGCAGTGTTGGGTTTATTTTTCTTGAGAAAATTATTGAACCGATATTTTAGTGATGGGATAACTGCAATTACATTAGTCATTGTAGCTTTTGGAAGCAATTTGTTATATTATAGTACTTATGAAGGTTGCATGTCTCATGTTTACTCCTTTTTTCTTTTTTCATTAGCATTGTATTTATCAGACACTTATTGGAAAACAGAGCGAAAAAGCACCTTTCTAATGCTTTCTACCGTTATTGGATTTATGGCTTTGATTCGAATTCCTAATTTAGTTTTCATGATTGTTCCATTGTTATGGAATGTTACCAACTTAGCTGATTTGAAAAATCGACTACTTGTTATCAATAAAAACAAAGCAATCATATTGTTAGGATTTATTATTTTCGCTTCGATGACGCTCCTACAATTCTATGCATATAAAATACAAGTAGGCACTTGGTTTACTAGTCCTTATCAAGGAGAAGGTTTTTTTTGGGATCAACCTATGATGGGGCGAGTATTGTTTAGTTATAGAAAGGGATGGTTTGTTTATACGCCTTTGATGTTTCTTTCCTTAATTGGCATATTCTGGATGGTTAAGAAAAAAAGTCAGTTTACAATCCCAGTCATAGCATTCTTTGTTATCAACTTATATGTGGTATCCTGTTGGTGGAACTGGTGGTACGGAGGCGGATATGGTATGAGAGCCTTAATCGAAAGCATGGCAGTGATGGCGATACCAATAGCTTTATTTTTAGAAGCTATATTATCAAGAAAAGTCGTGGCCTATTTTTTTACCGCACTACTTCCGTTATTTATTTGTTATAATTTTATTACCATGCATCAGTACAAACATGGGATTATCCATTATGATAGTATGTCGAAAGCTTCTTATTGGGCTATTTTTGGAACGCTTCATCCTGCAGCGAAGGCGACAATGACGAATCGTAATAACAATTTAAGTACGCCGAGCTTTGATTCTGCGAAAGAAGGTAAAGTTGAGCGACAGAAGATAAGATAGGAGCACCGAGAGGTTAGAAACCTTTGGCTCGCGTTGGAGCACATCCGAGATGCCGGTTTTCAACCGCTCATCTCGCTTACCTACAAAACGAGAATTTCGAATGTCGAAGTGGAGTACGATTTCTTAATACCTATGTACACGTGCTCCACTTCGAAATTCGACATTCCTTGTTCGATACCCGCCTGTCCGGCCGGCAGGTTCGATATTCATTTTAGTACCAAAATTAAATATCCAAAATCGGCAATTAATTTTGATGCGCACTATCCGGCATTTGCGCAATAACCGTGTAGGCTTCTCCCTTATTATTCATTACATTTTTCCAGAGTGAATCCACATTATTTTTAAACAAATAATTGGAATGCATACCAGTTGTTAGCCAAGAACCATGTTCTAATTCTTGTTCCAACTGACCTGCGGACCAACCAGAATAACCGATAAAAAACCGGATATTATCTTCTTGGACCATTCCAGACTTAATAAGGAATTTTAATTTTTCGAAGTCACCTCCCCAAAAAACACCAGTGTTTACTTTTTGTGTATCATCCAAGATATCCCCTACATTATGAATGTAGTGAATTGTATCTGTTTGAACGGGTCCACCGAAATAAACTGGAGCTTTAAAATCAGGAAAGTCTTCAATCAAATCATTGATTTTCATATCTAATGATTTGTTGAGAATAAATCCGACACTTCCTTCCCTTTCATGTTCGCAAAGGAGGATAACGGATCTTTTAAAATTAGGGTCAACCATGAACGGTTCGGCGATCAATAGTTTCCCATGTTTCAATTTTTCATTTGCCATGTATGTTCAATTGAATAGGTGATATGTTCATTATGGTAACGAAAAGGTCGATGGCAATGCGGTGTAGTGTTTCAAACAACCTTGTCGTGTACTAACAAATATTGTCAAAATAAATGTACTTGTCAATACTGAACAAAAAATAAATGGAATAATTTTTTTTAAAGTGCTTCTGTAGGAATCTCTCGATTTACTCGTTTTATGAAGCCACGAATGGTCTTCCCATTTCCACCAACTTCTATAAATTCATTGCAACCATCTGCAATCATATTATGCATAGTTTGTGTCCATAAAACAGGGGAGGTCAGTTGTGCTATGAGATTTGACTTGATATTTTCGGGTTCGGTTTCGGCCTTTGCTGTGTAGTTTTGGTAGATCGGACAAATAGGTCTTCCAATCGCTGTTTCTTGTATCGCTTTCTCTAATTCTTCTTTGGCAGGTTCCATCAATGGAGAATGAAAGGCACCACCTACTTCAAGCACTAATGCACGTCTTGCACCTGCTTCCTTGCATAAATGAACTGCTTGATCGATGCCTGAGATGGACCCAGAAATTACTAATTGACCTGGACAATTGTAGTTTGCAGCAACCACAATATCATCAATTCCATTACAAATATCTTCTACTTGTTGATCTTCCAAGCCTAATACTGCCGCCATCGTACCAGGTTGAGCTTCACAAGCTTTTTGCATTGCCAACGCTCGTTTGTGTACTAATAACAATGCATCTTCAAAATTCAATGCACCGGCCGTTGCCAAGGCAGAGAATTCTCCTAAAGAGTGTCCTGCAACCGCTTCTGGGTTGAAATCTTCTCCAGCCATACGTGCTTTTATAAATGAATGTAGGAAAACAGCAGGTTGAGTTACTTTGGTTTGTTTCAAATCTTCTTTAGTACCGTTGAACATGGTATCAGAAATTCTAAAACCTAACAATTCATTTGCTTGTTCAAAAAGATCTTTTGCTAAAGGAGAATTTTCATATAGGTCTTTGCCCATCCCTTCAAATTGGGAGGCTTGTCCAGGGAAGACGAACGCTTTCATAAGTAGTCGGTTTTTTATTCACGGTGGACGGTGAACGGTAGACGGTTGACTAGCGAAACGCGGGGTATACGTACTCTTACGAATTCCCCGCGTTATGCCCGTTCACCGTTCACTGTCAACCATCCACCGGTTTATCTAGTGTAATTTAGTGCCAATCAAATGTAAGAATTCTGAACGAGTTTTTTCCTTTTCAAATTCACCAAAAAATGCAGAAGTGGTTGTAACAGAATTTTGTTTTTGAACACCACGCATCATCATACACATGTGTCTTGCTTCGATGACGACAGCTGCACCCAAAGGTCGCAACGTTTTTTGGATACATTTTAAAACATCATCTGTCAATCGCTCTTGCACTTGGAGGCGGCGGGCAAATACATCAATCACTCTAGGAATTTTACTTAACCCTACAATATGACCATTTGGTATATAAGCAACATGCGCTTTTCCAAAAAACGGAAGCATATGATGTTCGCAGAGAGAAAAAACTTCTATGTCTTTGACGACGACCATTTCGCTATAATCTTCGGCAAACATAGCGCTTTTCAAAATTTCTTCTCCATCTAAATCATACCCGTGTGTCAAATACTGAATTGCTTTTGCAGCACGTTCCGGTGTTTTGATCAAACCTTCTCTTTCAGGATCTTCACCTATTTTTTTTAGGATCGTTTCATATCTTTTAATCAGATCGTCGGTTGTTTTTTTGTCGTATGTTTCTACTTTTTTATAACTCATTTCTTCCTTTATGCTTATTCGCCAAAATATTCAGCGTAAATATTTTCAGTCTCATATAACTTAATGCAATGTAACGTACAATTGTTCAATCTAGGACTCAATTCTTTCCAGAAAGCGATAATTAAATTTTCTGTTGTGGGTAAAATTCCATCTGGAATAAAATCAACGTCTAAATTCAAGTTGCAATGATCTACTTTTTCAATAATCACCTCTTTAATCAATTGACTTAAAACTTTAACATCAATTACAAATCCAGTTACAGGATCAGGTGTCCCTTTAACTGTTACATGCAGTTTATAGTTGTGACCATGCCAATTCTTATTGGCGCATTTGCCAAAAACTTCAATATTTTTCTCGTCAGACCATGCTGGCACAAATAACTTGTGTGCTGCATTAAACCGCTCTATTCTTGTTAAGTAAACCATTATAAAAATACGTGGATTAAAATCGCCCAAAAGTACAAATAAAACACCTATTATCATTCACTTTTAGTAGATTGGATTTATTGAAATTTAATACATTTTATATGGAATTAGGAGGTAAAATACGCTGTAATTAACCGCATTAATCTAACTTAAGTCATCTTTTATCTATTTTGTTTCACTATTGATAAAATAGCTAGTATTATGAAGTTTTAAATCCTAAAAAGATAATCGGTGTATTAACTAAATGAATCTCGCAATTAATCGAAATATAAAAACAAGCATTGTCAGCTTGCTGTCCAACAAAATCTTTTTACACCTACTCTTTTGGTGTGGATTTTTGGCGATGCTGGTTTTGATTGATCGCAACAATCAATCGCTTGGATTTACGATAATTATTGAATCTATTAATACCTTATTTTATGCGGCAGTAGTTTATTTCAATTTGCTGTATTTAATCCCTAAATATTTAAGTGATAAAAATTTCTTTATTTATTGTGGACTTCTATTATTATCTGTAATTATCATTGCACCAATAAAAGCGTTCGCCTTATATTTTATTTTCTCTACACATCCAACATTGCAACTACGATTTGTCAACAATCAACTTTGGTATTTTATTCCAACTTTAATTATCGCTGGAAACAGTACTATTTATCAAATCGTTTCGGATTGGATGAAACACAATCGAGAAGCACGAGAATTACAAACTCAAACAATGGCTTCGGAATTGAAGTTCCTTCGTTCTCAGATAAATCCACATTTTTTGTTTAATACATTGAACAATTTATATGCATTGACCTTAAAGAAGTCAGACCGGGCACCAGAGATTGTTTTGAAGTTGTCAGAAATTATGAGATATATGTTGTATGAGTGCAATGAAAAGCGCGTGTTTTTGTACAAAGAAGTTTCCTATATCAAAAACTATTTGGACTTGGAAAGATTGCGACAAGGTAAAGATTTAGAAATTAGGTTTGTAATCAATGGAGATGTGCAAGATCAAAAAATTGCCCCTTTGATGTTTACCCCATTTTTGGAAAACAGCTTCAAACATGGATTAAATCATCAAATTAAAGATGGATATGTAAACATTGTGTTAAATGTTGAACGAGAGAAAGTTCATTTTTATATTCAGAATACAAAACCGGATAGTGTACCAACTCAAAATCACACAAAAAAATCAGGTGGAATTGGTTTGGTCAATGTCAAAAGAAGACTTGATTTGATTTATCCATCTCAACATACTTTAGAAATTGCAAATGAACCTTCTTCATTTACAGTTGATCTAACTATTGATTTAATTTAAACAAACTTATAAGAAATGATAAAAGCAATTATTGTTGATGACGAACCTTTAGCGCTAGATGTTTTGGAAACTTACATTGAAAAAATTCCTGAAATTGAATTGGTAGCTAGATGTGAAAATGCATTGGAAGCCAATGAAGTTTTAAAAACAATGGAAGTGGACTTAATGTTTTTAGATATTCAAATGCCGCAATTGACTGGTACTGAATTTTTAAAAACATTGACCAAGCAACCTAAAGTTATTTTTACTACTGCCTACCCGGAATTTGCATTGGAAGGTTTTGAATTAAATGCGGTAGATTATTTATTAAAACCCATTTCTTTTGAGCGGTTCATGACTGCTACAAATAAAGTAACGGCACAGATCGACACCGCTGCCAATAGCACAGAAAATGCAAGTTTTTTCTTTGTCAAATCCAACAAGAAATTGGTCAAGATCTTATATGAAGACATCATTTATATTGAAGGATTAAAGGATTATGTTATTATTAGAACCAATGCTGGTAGAATCGTTACTTTGCAAACTATGAAAAGTTTGGAGGCAAAATTACCAAGTCAACTCTTTAAACGAATTCACCGTAGTTACATTGTTGGATTAAAGAAGATAAATGCAGTGATGGGCAATATGGTTGAAGTACTCGAAAAAGGAGAAGCAAAACATATTCCTATTGGAAAAATTTATAGAGATGAGTTGTTGGAGATTGTAAATAAGAATAGGTTGTAATATCATGTACGATATGAGCAGTTGGAAACCGGTTTCGTACCTACGAGATGAGCGGTTGAAAACCGGCATCTCGGACGTGCTCATACGTGAGCGATACGTATTTATACGCGAGCCAAAGGTTTCTAACCTCTTGGCATATGTTTCAAGTAAATCCAATGAGCTCAAATATCCAAGGAGTTGAATCAATACTCGGTCAAAAAATCATTAACACTATCCCAGTCAGCGGTGGTGATATCAATGACACGTTTAAAATTGAGACAAGCGATACTTCTTTTTTTGTTAAATTGAATAATGCGTCATTTGCAAATGACATGTTTGAAAAAGAAGCAAAAGGACTTCAATTAATTCAAGAAAGTGAAACGATTCCAGTTCCAAATGTTGTAGCAGTTTCTACAAAAAATCAATCCTCTTTTTTATTACTTGAATGGGTTGAATCTGGAATTCCAAATCCTAATTTCTGGGAAGACTTTGGAATTAAATTAGGCTCGATGCATCAGCAAACAGCTCCTACATTTGGACTTGATCATTCTAATTATATCGGCAGTCTTGTTCAACACAATGAACACGAATCTGATGCTATTTCCTTTTTTATTACTCAACGTTTATTACCACAAATCAAGTTAGCCCAATCCAAAAATAGAATTGACAACAATACTATTTCAGCTTTCGAAAAATTGTTTAAAAAACTACCAGAAATTTTACCAGATGAAAAACCAGCACTGATTCATGGTGATCTTTGGAATGGCAATTTTATGGTTGGAAAAAGTGGTGATGTCATTTTAGTTGATCCAGCAGCAGCATTTGGGTTAAGAGAAATGGACTTAGCGATGGCAAAGTTGTTTGGTGGTTTTGACCAGACATTTTATGATAGTTATGAAAATGCTTTTCCGACTGAAAATGGATTGAAAGATCGGATTCCGATTTATCAATTATACTATCTCATGGTTCATGTAAATATATTTGGAGGGACTTATTTGAATTCAGTTAAAGAAATACTGCGCAGTTGTTGAACAGGCATTCTGCCTATTTTTTCTTCTAATTATAAATTTTATAACGACGTTTAATTTATGTTTACACAGACAAGATGTCTTTGCTATTTAAATATAAAAAGGGTACGAATCTCAGAATTGATTCGCACCCTTATTATCTAACAAACAAAACCAACTAAAAACCAAATAAAATTAACTTGTTTAAAGTGAGCTTTCGAGTCGACCTGCATTGCACAAGTCTTTCAAAAGAACATTATAGAAACGCAACAGTTCTGTTTACGCTGTTTTGTTAAGAAATAATTAACAAATAAGCTGGTATTCAGTGATTTAAGTGTGTTTATGCTAAAGGTTTCTCCTTCATATGTTGCTTACCAGCTTAATTTTAGTCAATTTTGGGGAATAAACACGATCATAAACTATTAGTAGCCAATGACTTTCAGAGATTTAGGATTTAACGAGCAGCTCATCGAAGGGCTGGAATATATGAACTTTGTTGAAGCTACTCCTATTCAAGCTCAAGCGATTCCCATTATTCAAGAAGGAAAAGATTTAATTGCGTGTGCACAAACAGGTACTGGTAAAACAGGTGCTTTTTTGCTACCATTAATCAACAAGCTATCCGAACGTAAAGCGGGAACAGATGGCAATGTAGACGTTTTAATCATTGTTCCTACCCGTGAATTAGCATTACAAATTGATCAGCAAGTAGAAGCGTTTGGTTACTTTTCTGGAGTTTCTTCTATTCCAATTTATGGAGGTGGTGACAATAATTCTTACCAGCAACAAAAGAAAGCTTTAGTAAAAGGAGCAGACATCATTATTGCTACACCAGGTCGTTTACTTTCTCATTTGAATTTAGGATATGTCAAGTTAGAAAATGTCAAGCATTTCATTTTAGATGAAGCAGATCGAATGATGGACATGGGATTTTTTGATGACATCATGACGGTTGTCAATAAACTACCTAAGAGTCGTCAAACTCTCTTCTTCTCTGCAACGATGCCTCCTAATATCAGAAAGCTGTCTCAGAAACTTTTAAAAGATAATCCTGAGCAAATTAATATCGCACTATCAAAACCTGCTGCAGGAGTTACACAAGGAGCATTCATGTGTTATAAATCTCAAAAAGTGGCTTTAGCTGTTTCTATTTTAGCAGGAAAAGATGGACTTGAAAAGTATCCAAGTGTGATTATTTTCACAGGCACTAAAAAGAAAGTAAGTGAAATTCATCAATCCCTTTCAAGAAAAAAGATTAAATCGGAAATGATTTCTTCTGATTTGGATCAGAAAGAAAGAGAAGCTGCATTAATAAAATTTAAGAATAGAGATATTCAAGTACTGGTCGCAACGGATATATTGGCGAGAGGAATTGACATCAAAGAAATTAGTTTAGTAATTAACTATGATGTTCCTGGGGATGCAGAAGATTATGTCCACAGAATTGGTCGTACAGCAAGAGCGGATACTAAAGGAACTGCTTATACTTTTATTACTGAAGATGATCAAGATAAATTCTTTAGTATTGAAAAATTAATCGAAGCAACCATTGATAAATTACCATTGCCAAAAGAAATTGGTGAAGGTCCAGAATACAAACCTGGTACTCGTAGAAGAGGTGGCGGTGGTTATAGAAGAGGCGGCGGCGGTGGCAATCGCAATCGTAATAACCGAGGCGGTGGCGGTAATCGCAATCATAAATCAAGAGGTCCAAGAAAGAACAATAATAATCGAGGTAGCTCATCAAATCGAAATTCTAATCAAGGTGGAAGTGGTCAAGGTGGATCTGATAAAAAGCGACCTACTGATAATCGACCTAAGTAAAAAGAGTTGTTTCTTATGCTAATATTTAGAGATTAAGTTTAAGAATCCTCAAAGGCTTCTCAAACTCGGGCGTATCTTTAGCCTTCTAGGATTGAGAAGCGTTTTTCATTATGTTTTTGAATTTACCATGACAAGTTGGGTGCTTGAAGTTCGAGATTAAATTTAAGAATCCTCAAAGGCTTCTCAAACTCGTTGATAAAAAACAAAAAAGTCGCTTCAAGCGAAGCGACTTCAACATATTATAATCCCATGAACTTATTTCGAATGAAAGCAAGTTGCCTAATAGAGGTAGTCAACTTGCTTTTTTAGTTTTCTCACAGTATATCCCGTGCGATATCTGTGTAACTTAAAGTGAGATTCTACTTACAAAATCCCGATAAGTTTTTTGTTTTGTCTTACTCAAATATCGCACGATTATCCCTTCTCACATAATACAGTTTAAAAGCATTGTGATATATAAATTTCACTCATTTATAATAATCGCCATATCTAAACTACTCTTTGTTACTACCTTTGAGCTATTCCAATATTATTGATCATTCTCATTTGTGAAATGGGCAAAAAAATAAAGGCTTCCCGATTTCTCGAAAAGCCTTTATTTTTTATGGTAAACTGACTAATTAAAGTCGCATTGTATTTTTCTTAGTTTCTGGTAATCTCTAATTTCTTAGAAATCGTTCCTTTTTCAGTGATTGCTCTGATAATATAGAACCCACTTTGGTATTCAGATACATCTAATTGAGTTTGCTTCGCATAGATACCTTGTGACTGATATACTTGCTGACCAGTGATTGAGTACAAACCAAATTCTTTGATGGTATTGAATCCATTTAAGTGAATGTTTACCATATCAGAAGCAGGATTTGGACTGATATCAAGGTGAGAAGCATCAGCTAAATCAGTAGCGAATTCCAAGCTAATTGGAACCGTTAATTCAACATCATTGCCTCTAACATAGTGACCAGAACCTTCCATTGTAGTACCAGCTTTTAAGTTGATATCAATATGTGGAGATTCTTGTGTACGGAATCCATTAATATTATCATCAATAACTATAAAGCTAATCTTTCCAATTTTACCATGACCAGAAACAGCATGTCCATTGGTTCTAGTAAAACCTACATCAATAGATCCAAGATGTGGTTCCTTCACTAAACTTAACATTGGAGAGCCATAAGCCAACCAACTATCATCAAGCATTTCTACTTTAAAAGATCCTTCCTTAATGGCACTAGCTACATAGTCAACTGAAAAAGTCAAACCGTATTTGTCGATAGCAGTCGTTGCTGTATTATATCCTAGTAAAATATCAATCTCCACTAAATCACCAGGTCCAGGATTAGGTGTTTTTTGGTTTAAGGCGAATAATTCCTCAACAGCAACTGCACGAGCAGAAGTAATATCATGACAAAGGCCATAGTGCTCATCTACTGCTGCAACATCATCTGCATGTACAATTCCATCTCCATCTGCGTCGACATACATTAGATCTACAGGTGGTGCGAAACCAAATGCATTCTCCCATTCTCCAGAATATTGTGGATACCAGTTTACAGAACCATCAGGTCTTTCAACACCCAATTCTCCCATACACAATCCTAATGGAAGAATATCTTTCATGTCTACTTTACCATCATTATTGGTATCACCAGCCCAAACACAATCACCAACACAGAAATTTTCACCTTCATATTCATCCGTAACAAGAACTTTGATTTTTACAGTACGGCAGTCATTATCAACGCAATAAAGTAATTCAAACTCATCTAGACCAACAAAAGATTCATTAGGTGTATATAACAGTGGACTTACAGCAAATACTTCTTGTCCATTTACATTTAATAAGGTCTCTCCAGAATAAATATTCACATACCCATTATTCGCATTATCAGTCAATTGAAAATCATAATCATTAATGATTGCGTCATATTCTAAAACCAATGGTGTGTTAACTGGAGTCGTTAGTTCAAAAGTTGTTTGAACAGGATGTTGATTGCTAACTTCAACAGTAACAACTGCGAATTCACAATCAAAGGAAGGTTGCGAACAAACTCTGTATGTAAATTGATCTTTACCTTCGAAATTTTCGTGCGGCTTATAAGTTAAAGAACCAGGTCCATTTGCAACGATATTTCCATTGGAAGGATTATCGGTAACAACTGGGTTGGTCAAACTAAAGTCATAATCATTGTCTGTTACATAAACAGTAACAGGATGACCTATTTCTGTGTAAGCATAGTCATCAAATGCAAATTCATTTCCATCTGCTATATCAACAATTGTTATTTCATATTCAGTTATATGAGCACTTCCATCTGTGTTTGAAACTACACTGAAATTATCAGTACCTGTATAACCAGTTTGAGGTGTATATATAATGTGTCCATTAGCAACAACTTCCAAATCACCATGACCAGGATCATTTAATTGATGACCAAAGTCTAATGATATATAAACATCAAGATCTTGATTTTTTACAGTTGTCAATTGAACTTCTTGAACGCCTGGAGGATTTACACCTTTTACAAATACGGTTACTTCACCCAACTCACAAGTTCCAATACCATCACAAACTAAATAGTTAAGATGCGTTGTTCCTGTAAAATCTTCAGCAGGTGTAAAAAGTATTTCCGAATTAGTTTCTCCAGTTACAATGGCAGTTCCATTATTAGCAATAGGGACACTCCTGATAAACAATTCGGACATAGAAGATCCTGTAGTGTTTGCTAATTCATCATTATCCAAAACATCTAAAGTGATTGGCGAATTGACAAAAGCAGTGTAATAGTCAGGAGTTGTCGTAATTATTGATGGTTTAACCACCATTTGAAAACCCTTTTCAATTACTTCATAAGTAAATGGTGAGTTTCCTACATAATATTTGAGGGTAAAATAATCTACACCAATTTGTTCACTCTGGTAACTAAGCGTATTATCACCAGGAAAACCTATGTAAGATGGTGCACCACCTAAAGAGGCCGCTCCATTAAGGCTTAAAAATGGGTAGTCAACAATTTGAGGGAAATGTGGATACGAGTTGAACTCATATTCATACGTTTCTCCCACTAAAACTTCTATACGCTCGTAGAAGTCATCTTGAGCTGCACTGAACAAGGGCAATAGCCCGAGCAGGAGCACGAAGAGGGAGGATTTGATTTTAAAATTTGATAAGTTCATCGTCCAGGATTTATCGGTATTAAAGATACTCAAATTATATACACAAATTGCATATATCTATGACGTTTTACAACGACAATAAAACTTAGTTGTGAACTAAATTAAACCTAAAAGTGAAAATAAAAATTTACTAAACTGTTTGAAAACTAAGGGATTAATACGTAAATTTTAGTTCATTTTCTTAGATTTGTGAAAAATAGTTCAATACAATATGAAATTAAATAATGTATAGTTGGTTGATTATAATTCTGTTGGGAAAAACAAAATTCAACTTACATATTGTCAAGCTTTATTTCAATACAAACAATTGCACATATTAATGAACGCAAGAATATGTTCTTAAGTTCAAAAACAACGTGTAAAAAATATAAGGTTATCTAAATACAACTTCAGGCAGCAAGATAGTAAATATTAATTAAATGTACAATAGTAAGTTATACTCGATTCTTAAAGACTTTGATAAATATGAGCAAAATCGCTTACGTAAATATGTAAACTCGCCTTATTTCAATAAGAGTAATGCCTTATCTGACTTATTGGAGATTTTTCTAAACGAAACCAAGTCGGCTACAGAAGCAACCCAAGAAATTGATAAAGTGGCTATTTGGGAGAAATTAAAGTTAAAGAAGGAGTTTGATGATGTTAGATTTAGAAAACTTCAAAGTGATTTATTAAAGTTAATAGAAGGTTTTTTGGCTCAGCAAACTTATGATTCGAATCCACTCCATCAGGCAACATATTTGATTGAAGCTGTTAAACTTCGTAAAATTGAAAAAATGTTCAATGGCACAATGAAGACAGCAAGAAGGCTATCAGCACAACAAGTATATAAGCCTGCTAATTATTTTTATTATCAATATCAAATTGAGAAGAATTATTACGATTTATCTCAACAAATGAATACGCGAGAATCTCGATTTAATGTTGAGGAGATTGCCAATAATTTGGATGCATTTTATCTAGCTGAAAAACTTAAATATTATTGTGCCATTTTAAACCAGCAATATTTGGTTTCGCACGAGTACAAAATGTTATTTATTGATGAAATTATTGAACACATCAAGAAATATAAGTACGAAGACATTGCACAAATCGCGATATATTTTCAGATGTTTCTTACACTTGTTGAATCAGATAATGAGGATCATTTTTATAACTTAAAAGAACAGGTTGTTAGATTTATAGGTGACTTTCCAATCAAAGATGCGGAGGATATTTGCTCTTATAGTTTGAATGTTTGCATTCGATTTATTAATACAGGACAGCAGAAATTCCTACAGGAATATTTTGATCTTCATAGTTTCTTCTTAGAAAAAAATGTATTATATACATCAGGAATCACCTATTCGAAATTCAAGAATGCGTGCGTTATGGGATTGAGATTAGGAAAGTATGAATGGACAGAAAAATTTATTCATAACTTACAATCCAAATTGCCTGAAGCTTCACGTGAAAACGCAGTAACTTACAATCTTGCGACAGTTTACTTTTATCAGAAAAAATATGGCGACGTGATTAAATTGTTACAAGAAGTTGAATATGAAGATGTTTTCCAGAACTTGGATTCAAAATCGCTTCTACTAGCAACTTATTATGAAATGGAAGAAATCGATCCATTATATAGTTTGTTTGATAGTTTTAGAGCATTCCTTAATAGACACAAAAGTATAACTAAAGAAAGACGCCAACTTTATTTAAACTTAATTAAGTACACTAAAAAGTTAACTAAAATTAGAAAAGGTGACAAAGCAGCAGTTTCAAAAATAAAAGATGAAATGAATGGACAAGAAGGAGGAATCGTTTCTAAAAACTGGCTAACCAAAAAAATAGCCGAAAAAGAATAAAAAAATCTTCTCCTTGACAACTCAAGAAGAAGATTTTTTATTTTAGGTTCTTAAGCGAGACGTTTAAAGCAACTTAAATTTCAAACCTACTGACCACCATCCGCCAAAGTCTCCAAAGTAGCATTATGACTCAATTGTCTAAAATCAACCGCACTTACATTGGATACACCTTGCTCCGCCATGTAGACACCATATATAATATCTACTGCTGACATTGTCTGCTTATTATGTGTCACGATGATGAATTGAGAGCGAGTTGAGAACTTACGAATAATGTTACAGAACTTATCAATATTCGCATCATCCAATGGTGCATCCACCTCATCAAAAATACAGAAAGGTGCAGGCTTCAAAAGATATAAGGAGAACAACAATGCAGTCGCAGTTAATGTCTTTTCTCCACCTGACAATTGGTTGATCGATTGTGGACGTTTTCCTTTTGGTTTCGCCGTGATATCGATTTGTGATTCTAAGGGATTGGTTTCATCAACCAAGAAGATATCACAATCATCATTTTGGGTAAATAATGTTTTAAATACTTCCTTGAAATCAGCACGCACTTGATTGAATGCTTTTAAGAAGTGCTCCGTTGCAGTCGATTCGATTTCTTTGATCGTTTCTAACAAGTCTGCTTTCGCTTGTAAAATATCATCACGCTGACCGGTGATGGTATCATGACGTTCTTTCATTTCGTCATACGCTTCCATTGCCATTGGATTGACTTCACCGTAATTATCTAATCGCTTTTTCCACTTTTCAACTTGCGTATTCAAAGCCATGATATCTATATCTGCGTTGGCAGGTTCGCCTTCCATCACTTCTTCCAGAGTCAAGTTGAATTCAATTTTCAGACGTTCACCAATAGATGTAAGATTCAATTTCAGCTCATTGAAGTTGTCTTTCAATTCTGTGATGAATTGCTGTTTCGCCATCATTTTTTTGTTGGCTTGCTTCAATGCTTCTTCTGTATCACCGATCGTTTGACGCTCAGAGAAATAACGTTGCTCATCTTCTGTCAACGCTTTTTGCTCTTCTTCTTTGATACGATATTGTTCAACTAATTTTTGTTCTAGCTCACTGACATCGACTTTGATTTTTTCCAATTCCAAATCAGAATCTTTCAACTCTTGTTCATTGGATGTCATTTGATCTGTGAATTCTTTCAGTCTATTTTCTTTAAACTGAAGTTCTTGCTTATAAGTTTGAACTTGACTTTGTTGTTGGATGAAGTTAATCTTTGCTTGATTGTGATTGGCCAATGCATCACTTAGTTTCGACGCAATCATTTTGAAAGACTCATCCGTATCACTAATACTTGTTCTTGCTGTTTCGGCCAGATTATTCTTTTCAATTAATTTCGCATCAATCTCACTATTCGTTTCTTTCAACATCATAGTTTGACCTTCCGCATCTGTTTTCTTTTCAGTTGATTCGTAAAGGAACGTTTTGAAGTTGTCAATTTTAGTAGACATAGATACTTTGAGAGATACCAATTCTGCCAATTGCATTCTTTCTGCTTCCAACTCTTGTTCTGAAATTTGAGATTTCAGTTCATCCAATTCCTTGGTGACTTGGTGCATTTCATTGGCCAATCTTTCATTGGTGACTTCTAATTCTTTGATCTCAACCGTTAGAATCTCTAAATTCTTTTTACGACCAATTTTCTTTCCTTCAAACAATCCGATTGAACCACCAGAAAGGGTGTATTTTCCTTTGATGAATTTTCCATTTGGAGACAACAAAACCATGTGGTCTTTTAGATTAATGGAATTGATATCATCCGTATTGGTTACTAAAACACCTCTAAGAAGGTGATTGACTAGTTTTCTATATTTTGGGTCAGATTCCACAACATCTAATGCACGCTTGGTACCTGGTACCTGAGAAGCATAATAATTTTGTTCCTTTATTGCATCCAAAATAAAGAAATTAGCTTTTCCTTTTTGGTTGCTTCCCAACAATTCAATCGCACGAATAGCGTCTTGATGATTGTCGACTACATAGTAATTCAAATAAGGTTCTAAAAAACTTTCAACCGCTACTCTATTTTCTTCTTTACAATAAATGACATCAGACAATAAATTCGCATTAGCGTTCCAATCTCTATTGTTATTTAAGTATTTGATTGATTCTGGAAAACCTTCCAAATTATCAATCATACTTTTGGTCAACTTATACTCATTTTGCTTGGCATCCAATTTACGATTGGTTTCTGCAATTTCAGCACGCAATCTTTCTTGGTGACCTTCTTTTTCTTCTAACTTTATTTTACGATCCGTTTCGCTTCTTAACAATTCATCTACACGAGCTTGTTTGTTATCATGATCGATATTTACAGTCGCCAATCTTGAAACTACTTCAGCAATTGCAGATTCTCTAGTCGAAATATCTGCATTACTCTTTTCAAGAACTAGATTATAGTTTTGAATTTGGCTTTGATTGACCGCTTTTTGTTTTTCCAACTCATACACTTCCTTTTCAAGTTGTTGTTGATCTTTCATGATCTCATCCAACTTTTCTTTAAGGGAATTATGATTCACTGAAATTTCATCCAACTCTGCCTGTGCAAAATCCATTTGCCCACTTAAGTGTGTTTCCGTTTCAATGGAATTTGTAAGGTTAGTGTTGTAAGTAGCTAATTCTTCACTTAACTCTGCTATTCTGACTTTTGTGTTAGCGATTTGATCGGTAAGTCTAACTTTATTTTCATCAATAAATTCGATTCGCTGATGAAACATGTTTTTATTGCCTTCCAAGGTTCGCAATTCGCCAACCAATTCATTCAATACTTTTTGTTTTTGCGAAAGTGCTTTTTCTTGATCGAGATGATCTTTACGCACTTGTTCCAACTTTTGTTCGAGTTCCAAAACATCCGTTTCGCATTGACGATATTCGTCTTCATGTTTTGTTAAATCCTGAGTGATATTTTGGTGTTCCCCTTTGAAGGAACCTAATTGAATTTTTGCTAACTCAATGGAAGAAACTTTATACTTTTCTTTAAGTTCATAAAAACGCTTTGCTCTCCTCGCTTGTTTTTCTAGTTCCTTCAGATTATTATCGATTTCGAAAAGTAAATCTTCTATCCTATCAAGATCCTCTGTTGTCGCATTTAGTTTGTTAAGCGTTTCGTGTTTTCTTTGTTTGTATTTTGAAATTCCTGCCGCTTGTTCAAACATTTTGCGACGGGCATTATTTTTATCAGACAAAATATCATCGACCATTCCCAGTGCAATAATTGCATAAGAATTGGAACCAATACCTGTGTCCAAAAATAAAGAACGAACATCTTTCAAACGACACGCTACTCCATTCAACCGGTATTCACTTTCACCAGTTGCATACAAAACTCTACCAATACTTACTTCGCCGTATTCAGAAGGCAAGAGGCCTTTATCATTTGTAAAAGTCAAATAAACAGAAGCTTGGGAGCTTTTCTTTCGCTTACTGGTACCATTAAAAATGACACTCGTCATCTTGTCTAGACGCAATTCTTTACTCTTCTGTTCTCCCAAAACCCATCGAATCGCATCAACGATATTGGATTTCCCAGATCCATTTGGACCTACGACTCCTATTACATCCTCGTTGAAGTTGATGACTGTCTGGTTGGCAAAACTCTTAAATCCCTTTATTTCAAGACTTTTTAATCTCATGTGGTTTCTGTAGTAGTGTATATAGTATACTAATAATCAGGATGTTAGCAGGTTGGCTTTCTCATGAGCAAGTATGCAAAAATATCCTGTAGGCTGTTTTGATAACGGATGCGAAAATAGGGAAAAAGTGGTTAAATTAATTCTTTAAGTTGAAAAGGTTTTCCACAATTTTAATGACAAAGATGACGCTCCTAAGAATGGATACATTTGGCTTGCTTCCTCGCCTTAAATTGCATCATAATTAGCGTAATTTATCAGCTTTTTGCTTATTGAAGATACAAAAAAGTTAGTGAATAATTGGCGGTTACACCTATCTAAAGGCGACTGAAGTCGCCTGAACAATTATTTGTCTAGCCTTGGAGCCCGCCAAGTACTCATATGAATCTTATTATTTACTTCAAATTTTTCCTCAAGCTGAGCAACATCCTCCTTAGTGAGTGTTGGATTGTTGTCGTAGAATTTTTTGTTCAAACGTTGTCGATAGGCTTCATATAAAGTGACTGCACAAGCGACTGAAATATTTAAACTTGTAACCATTCCAACTTGTGGAATAATGAAATTACCATCGCAATAATCGATTGATTTCTGCGTCAAGCCTTTGGCTTCATTTCCAAAAACCAGGGCTACAGATTGAGTGAGATCTAGATCAAACATGGGTGTAGAAATTTCATTTTCCTTTAAATAGGTTCCAAGTACTAGATCATACTTACTTTTGACCGCTTTGTAGCAAAGATCAACATCATTGTAATAATTAACCGTTACCCATTTTCTGGTGCCGCCGGAAGTTCGTTTTCCCAATTTCAAATAGTCTCGGCTATGTCGTTCTTCGGTGTAGACGACGTAAATTTCTCTAATACCAATTGAATCAGCAGAACGAAGCACTGCACCGACATTGTGAGTATCATGTACATTTTCCAACACAACGGTGATGTTGCCTTGACTTTGTTGAATGACTCTTTTGAATTTTTCTTCCCTTTTTGGTGTCAAAATGACTTGTTATGTTGTTTCGTTTCTGTCGTTTCCTTAGCCTTTGAGGACTGAGAAACATAATTTTATTTCTTTAATCCTAATTTTAGGTTTACGAATCCTCAAAGGCTTCGCAAACCTTCAGCTAATTAGCTAGTTTAAATTGATAGTCTTCAAACTTCAGAATATTGACATATTTATTTTCAAATTTATTGATGTCGTAATCTTCAGGCTTTCGTTTTGTTTTTGTTACAGTTTGAAAAGAAAATTTGGTATGATTGTACTGCTCTTCTTCTACGTCTAAATGTTGTTGAAATTTGTCACCATGCTTTTTCAACATTCTGCCCGTATATAACAAAATGTCATATCCTTTGAATGCATCATCCAAAGGCACCTTGCCATACTTATTGAAAAAATCTCTACGAAAATCTTTTGCACCAATAGAATTTTTATCAATAAAACTACTACTACTGATATGTACATTTAATCTACGGAAGTAATCAAAATCAACGTTATTGAATTCCATCCATTGCGGCATTCCGTAAACAACTACTTCATTTTGCCCTTTTGCAATACTAACCATTCTTAAAAAGTTATTGATAAATTTTTCATCAGACCACGACGGGATAATGAAAACAGTAGTTTCGGCAGGTAAAATCAATTCATCAAAATTAATTTCATCAAAATCTGCTAAGTCGCTTTGGATTGGATACTCTTTGAATCGACCTCCAGATGTAGCACCTTGAATATTTTTGTTTTCATTCTGAAAATACTTGAAACGCTTCTCTTCCGTGCCTCCACCTTTTGCTATTAACACAACTTGATCAGCATTATATGCTTTTCTAACATGCTGCGTAATTGCCTGACAGTGAGATACTAACGAAGGACTAACTTGAACAAAAAATGGATTATTCGTGGCCAAAGTACCAGATGGATATACGGGAGAAATCATGGTACGTTTATTTCTTAATGCAAATTTACGAACAATAGAAACCGTTTTCTTTTTGGTAGGACCAATGATAACATCCGCATTAATCAATTCCGATCTATTTAGTAAGGACTTTGTTACATCTTCAGATTTTTGAGTATCCAAAACGGATATTGAAATGTTGACATTTTCATGTTGAAGTTGATCAACTGCCATTTTCATTCCGCCGTAAAAATCTAAAACAGACTGTGCACTTTTAGGAATTGAAGTTCCCATGTTGTACTTCTGAGCATTAAAAGGAAGCATTACAGCAACCCTGTAACTACCAAGTTGAACAGACTCCCCTATTGTTCCGTCATTGATTTGAGTAGTTGGTTCAGGGACATCATCTTTGACAATGTAGTCATCGGGATTAGAAGTAATTGGAGGAATAGAATTATCCCTTTTCCAGTTCACGGTATCCATTCTACCGGTTACTTCGGTAACAATTTCAACTTTCCCAGTTGTTTTATTCTTCTTTGTTCTACTCTTAATAATCTCACTTTTTGAAGTAGGATCGGAAGATTTTTTTATCTTTTTGGTGGGATCACATGATGTAAAAAAAAGAGCAACTAATAAGAATAATAACAATTTACTCCCATTCAATAGTTGCTGGTGGTTTGGTGCTGATATCATAGACTACTCTATTTATTCCTTTGACGTTATTAATGATTTCACTTGAGACAGATGCTAAAAAGTCGTGAGGTAATCGACTCCATTCTGCTGTCATTCCATCAACTGAATTGACGGCCCTTAAAACTAGCGTTTTCTCATAAGTTCGTTCATCACCCATTACTCCAACGGATTGAACAGGCAAAAGAATTGCCGCCGCTTGCCAAACGGCATCATAAAGGTCATGTTTTTTTAGGGAATCTATAAATATACTATCTGCTTTTTGAAGTAAAGCTACTTTCTCTCGAGTAATTTCTCCTAAAATACGTATCGCTAAGCCAGGACCAGGAAATGGATGACGCCCTAAGATTGCTTGGGGAATCTCCAATTCAGCGCCAATTTTTCTTACTTCATCTTTAAAAAGCATTCTGAGTGGTTCGACAATTTTCAAATTGAGTGTGTCAGGTAATCCACCTACATTATGGTGCGACTTGATCGTGACAGAAGGACCATGAACCGAAACCGATTCAATAACATCTGGATAAATGGTTCCTTGTCCTAACCATTTAATATCTGGATAGTTTTGCGCCTCTTTTTGAAACACTTCTACAAATACACGACCGATGATTTTCCTTTTTTCTTCAGGATCTGATTTTCCTGTCAATTCATCCAAAAATGCTGTCTTCGCATCTACGCCTGTTATATTCAACCCCATTCCTTCATAAGATTTTAATACACTTTCGTACTCATCTTTCCGCAGTAGGCCGTTGTCTATAAAAAAGCAGTGCAAGTTTTTTCCTATAGCACGATGCAATAACATGGCGCCTACTGTTGAATCTACGCCGCCAGAAAGTCCCATCAATACTTTGTCTCCACCAATTTTTTCTCTCAATTCAGCAACACTATCACCGACAAATGCTGCTGGTGTCCATTGACAACTACATCCTGCGATTCCTACAAGGAAATTTTTCAACAATTCTTTTCCGTCTTCAGAGTGTGTTACTTCAGGGTGAAATTGAATCCCAAAAATAGGCTTTTCAAAACTACCTTTTTTAGCCCTAAAAGCAGCGACCTCTACTTGTTCCGTAGAAGCAATTACTTCAAATTCGTTGGGTAATTCCAAAATCGTATCACCATGAGACATCCAAACCTGAGATTCTTGGTGGATGTTAAATAAAAAGTCTTCCTCTGAATCTACTTTTGAAAGCATTGCTTTTCCATATTCTCGCTTTTGTGAACTAGCCACAGTTCCTCCATAATGGTCCGCTAAATATTGAGCGCCGTAGCAAATACCTAATATTGGAACTTTATTTACTAATTTATCGAGATTTGTCGATAATTTCTTTTCATCCGTAACAGAACAAGGACTCCCAGAAAGAATAACAGCCTTAACATCCGTTCTTATACGAGGAATTTTATTGAATGGACGGATCTCACAGAAGATGTTTAGCTCTCGTACACGCCTAGCAATCAGTTGAGTATATTGAGAACCAAAATCTAAAATGATAATTTTTTCATTCATGCGCCAAAGATAGTATTTTTGCACAGAATTGAGGTTTTGCTTTGATTTTATGATGTATGATTTATGTTGTATAATATGACCGTAAATACGTCGACGTGTCATTGCATATTGACGATCATATCATAAATCATAAATCCCGATATCATACATCATCTTTAATATTTGAAAAATTTTTGAGCACAACATTAGATAAAAAAAATACTGGTTCTTTTGGCATTCCAATCTTACGAAAGTTGATTTGGAAAGGAAAAAGTAAATGGCAAATTACTGGTGCTTCAATCGGCAGTTTTATTGGCCTATTTCTCCTTTTGATTTCCCTTCAGTTATACCTGGATATGAACCAGTTGATTGATGGAAATAGCGAAGGTGCTGGACAATACATTCAGATCAACAAACAAGTTAGTTTGTTTAATACATTGGGAGCGAAATCATTTTTTGCAGAAGAAGATTTTGAAGAAATAAAAACGTTAGAATATGTGGATGCAGTTGCGCCGTTTGTTTCAAATAAATTTAAAGTCAGTGCTTCAAGTTCCCTTTTAGGATTTTATACCGAATTATTTTTTGAAGCGGTTCCAAATGAATTTTTGGATATACCAACGGATGATTTTAATTGGCAGCCTGGACAAAATGATCTTCCGATGATTATATCGAAGGACTATTTGGCTTTATATAATTTCGGATTTGCCCCTTCTCAAGGACTTCCCCAATTTACACAGAGTACGATCAAGCGAGTCACCCTCGACATTAATGTTGGTAGAGAACCTAATAAACAAGTTTTTCAAGGTAGAATTGCTGGTTTTTCAGATCGAATTAATTCTATTTTGGTTCCAGAAAATTTCATGACTTATGCTAACAATAAGTTTGGAAATAGAGCTATTGACAAACCGTCCCGAGTCATTATGAAAATTGACAATACGCACACAAAAGACATGGCGGCGTTTATTGACGACAATGGCTATGAAGTTAGCAGTGGAAGATTAATTGGCGAGCAAGTAAGCACATTGTTGAGAATTGTTATTTCAATTATTGGTGGAATTGGTTTATTGATTACACTACTTTCTGTTTTGGTTTTTATTTTAAATTTCCAATTAATTATTTCCAGATCAAGTGAAGATATTAAACTGCTTCTGCAACTGGGCTATAAAAACAAAAAATTGAGTTGGTTTTTATTCACCAATTTAGTTGTCATATTTATCGCTATTCTGATCCTAACTTTTGCGTTGTTATTAATCTTAAGAGGATTTTTCGTGGATTGGTTTGCAGTACAAGGATTTACGTTACCTAAATCACTACATATGTTGGTTTATTTAACTGCCGTTGTGTTCACAGGATTATTCCTCATATCTAACTACATGAATATCAAATGGAATGTCATTTCATTGTTCCATAATGGCAATGCCGATCGATATGAAATCATGAAATCTGCCAATCCAAGTGTGTATGGTTTTATTAAAAAACTGGCACATTCAAAAATGAATAACCTTATAATTAAAACCTTTGGGTACCTAATTGCACTTGGATTAATAGTATTTTTCGTATTTTCACATATAAACGCAATCAACATTCCCAACTTGAATTTGCTTAGAATTGGTGCCATCGCACTACCAATAATCTACATTTTTATTGAACGTATGGTAAGTAAATTCCCGCTCCATTCAGAAAATTTTGCCCCAAATAAAATCGTTAATCTAAAAAAAGTAACTACTCATGAATAGATTTATTTTCACGCTATGCGCCTTTATTTTCTGTACTTCATTAACTGCTCAGAATGTTTCGAAAGATGATTATCAATTCAAATCAGTTCACAACATAGCTTGTACGGACGTCAAAAGTCAAGGACAAACAGGAACCTGTTGGAGCTTCTCAACCATTTCTTTTTTAGAATCAGAAGCGAATAAAAAAAGAGGAAAAAAAGTTGATTTATCGGACATGTTTCCAGTTTGGCATACCTATTTAGATAAAGCGCAGAAGTATTTGAGATATCAAGGAAAAGTCAACTTTAGTCAAGGAAGCTTAAGCCATGATGTAATTAATGTGTTAGAAAAACATGGTGCTGTTCCTGAAGTTGCTTTTGCTGGAAAAAAAGATAAGAAAGGTAGCTACAATCATAATGAACTTGAAAAGGAATTAAAATCATTTCTTGATAAATGCATCAAAGAAAAAAGTGTTCCTAAGGATTGGAAATCACAATTTGAAAAAATCATGGAAACGCATATGGGACGCCCAATGGAAAATTTCGATTATGAAGGAAAGTCCTATACGCCGAGAACTTTTGCAGATCAGTATTTAGGCTTGAATGCAAGTACTTATGCTTCCTTTGCTTCATTTACACATCATCCATTTGGGAGCAAATTTGTATTAGAAGTTCCAGATAATTTCTCTGACGGACAATTTTACAACATACCGATGGCAAAGTTGTCTGAAATAGTTGATCATGCGTTGAGTCAAGGATATACAATAGCATGGGATTGTGATGTTAGCGAAAGAGGGTTTTCTGCTCAACAAGGACTAGCCATTTTACCGGCAGCTGAAACCGCTGAGACTACCAAAAGTGATATGAATAATTTTTTCAGCAAACCTCATGAGCAAATGGTAGTGACTGAAGCAATGCGTCAAGAAGAATTCAATACTTATGAATTGACTGACGATCACTTAATGCAAATTGTTGGTATCTCTAAAGATCAATCAGGGAATGATTTTTATGTAGTGAAAAATTCATGGGGAAAAATAGGCCCATTTGAAGGATATATTTATGTAAGCAAAGCCTACTTTAATATGAATACGATTTCAATTGTAGTCAATAGAAAAGGAATTCCTGCAAATGCTTATAGTTCAAATGAGAAAAAAGTGGACGCTTCATCAACTAAATCAAAGAATTTGAAAAAGATGAAAAGTAGTCCTGAATTAATAAAGAAAGAAAAACTAAAAAGAGCTGGTCAATAGCTTTAAAACAAAATTATAACACTATACATACTATGGGTCCTCTTATCCATCCGGTAAAACGGAAAAAAAGAGTTCCGAATTTTTTTGAAAATAAATATTTGCTCTTAGGGATATTTTATCTTGTGTTATTCATAATATTTTATCCTAAGCATATATTTATGCATGCTGAGATAAGTTACTTAAATCGTGCATTTGATCTGACTGAACAATTTAAAAATTTAAGTGATTATAGTTTTTTAAAAGGAACTCGATTTAATAATATTCAATTTAATTATCCATTAGGCACTTCCTTTATGGGAGCTGTGTTTATTGTCTTTTTCGGCAAAAAAAGTATTTTCGCTATTGGTGCAACTTGTTTGTTAGCTAGTTACCTTCTGATCTGGAAAACACTTAAAAAAAATCGACTCCCTGTCTTTGCATCGTTAATTTGTTTTTTCTTTTTTCCTGCTATTTTAATGAGTAGAACTTTAATGCCGGAGATGCCGAGTTTACTTATAAGTAGTTTGTTTACTTATTTATATCTCACCGATTTTAGAAACCGCAATATAAAAATGTTGTTGGTCAGTTTTTTAGCTGGACTTTCTTTGTGGTTTCGAGAAACTAACATCTTGCTCTTCGCAATTCTACTAATTGGTCCTTTGATTAAAAATCCAAGTTTTATATTTTCATTGATCCCAGGATTTTTACTTGGGTTGATCCCAAGATTTCAGTCTGCACATCTGTTTTATGGAGATCCATTTCATTTGATGAATAATCCTGGTAGATTTTCGCTTAACCATTTATGGGGAAATTTACCAATTTACAGTATCGTTTTCATTTTCTTTTTTCCGTTAGGATTGTATTTCATTTTTAATATTCGAAATAAAAAATATCGACTTTTTCAACTAACTGCTATCCTTTATTTTGTTTTTCATTTAATCTATGGATACAACCCGACTCCATTGGGAGATTTGAAAACCATGATGTTGTCACCTCGATTTTTCGTTCCGCTACTTCCAATTATGGCTGTCATTTATGGTTCGGCCATTCAAAATTCTGATCGAATATTTAGAATGAGTTTGCTGGAATATGCGATGCCCATTATGTCTGTTGTGTCAATTGTTGGAATCAATATGGGAATGAAGTATTACGAAAAAGATCATCAAGAAGTAGTACATCAACTTGAAGCAATTAATGACAAAAATGCCGTCTTTATTTATAATAGATTCGGAGATGCTGCCAAAATAATTAATCCACTTCATGGAAAATTTAAAGTAATCCAAGCTGAAAATTTATTAAAAAAACCTGGCAAATTAATGGAGTTTAAGGAAAAGTATGATGCTGATTTTTACTACTTAGCCAATTATCGATTTGATACTGGAGCCAGGAAAGGTTGGACGGTCGATGTCAAGAAAAACGAAAAAAGAATCTTCAAAGATTTTGAATTAAAGAAAGTAAACTCCGTAAGTATTTTAGATGGTCGAGAATTTATTTTGAATGAATTGGTTTATAAGGAGCGATCTGCGGAGTTAAACTAATGTAAAATTAAAAATAGCCCTTGTTACGCGAGCAATACGTCTGCACACGTAACATCGTTCTATTTTTAATTTTACATTTTACATTCCTTTACGAAGCAATATCCCCAAGCGTCATATCTTCAGAATAAGCTACTTTAACTCCATTCGCACCCATTGCGTTTTTGACATTTTGAGTTGACATAAAAAACACCTTCTCATAAACTTCAATCATACAATGTGCTTTCACTGAAATAGTAATGCTGTGACTATCAAATTCTTCAATTCCAATTAAAGGTGTTGGATTCATCAAAACACCTTCTGTTTGACGAAGCGCGTCGAAGATTATTTTTTGAACACGAGGAAAATTTTCGTTGTAAGGCATAGAAACGTTGAACTCCATTCGCATCGGCGTATCTTTTTCAGAGTTGACAATAACATCACTTAATGCGGTCCCATTTGGAATGATAATTTTTTTATTTTCCAAACTTCTAATGTTTGTTTGAATGATTTGAATTTCTTCAACAAACCCTTGGTAGTCTCCAATTTCGATATAGTCACCAATTTTATAAGGTCGAAAAATCAGTATCATAATACCTGCTGCAAAGTGTCCTAAACTCCCTTGCAACGCCATCCCTACTGCAAATCCGACTGCTGCCAAAGCTGCAACAAATGAAGTCGTTTCTATTCCAATAATTCCAGCAGCAGTAAAAACAACCAACACTTTTAACATTACACTTACCATTGATTTTAAGAATGGTTTGATGTCTTGACTCAAGGTGGTACTATCCATTGCTTTGCCAACCATAATGGCTACATTATTAGCTATCCAAAATCCAATAATAAATACCAATAACCCTAACACCAATTTGGGTGCATAAGCCATTGCCATATCAAAAAATGAGGATAATTTATCGGTAATGTTTATCTCGTCCATAGTATGTTTTGTAAAATGTGAGCGATAGAATTCTTAATTTGATGTAATTTTAAAAAAATTAAAATAATTTATCATATGATTTCCCTAAAAATCATTGCAGGAATCCTTTTGATGATACTGCTCACACTTGTTGCAATACTTCATTTCTATTGGGCAGCAGGTGGAAAACGTTTTTCAGAAGGTGTAATTCCTGAATTAGAAAAAATAGAATTGTTTCAACCCGGTCCGATTCCAACTGCGATTGTAGGCTTTGGTTTATTGATGATGGCTGCTATTGTTGCTGCCAATTTGAATTGGTTAGATGCTGGTGAATGGCATGTTTGGATCCGGCGCGGATTATGGGCTATCACCATCATTTTTTTGGTACGTGCCATTGGTGAATTTAATTATATAGGGCTTTTTAAACGAAAGAAAAACAGTTTGTTTGCGGAAAAAGATTCGAAGTATTATTCACCTCTTTGTTTAGGAATGAGTTTGTTGGGGTTTTTGGTTTTGTTTTGCTAAATTGAGTTGGAGATATTTGATTTTCTTTTTCTTAATAAACAATAAAAGTATATTTGGAGAATTGAATCCAAATTTTACTTAAGAAGATACTTAATGCTTACTATTCATCAATATCAATCAAGCTATCAAAACCTTATCAATGAATTAATCTTTGAAATTGCATCTGAATTTGAAAATCCGATATTTAATGGATCCAAACCACGCTTGCCAAATTTGGATCAATGTTGGGTTGCTTTTCATAAAACACAATTAATTGGCACTATTGGATTAATTAAAGTAAATAACGAGTTCGTCGTCCTAAAAAATATGTTTGTCAAAAAGAAGTTTCGAGGATCAGAATTCGGTATTTCAAACATATTGTTAGAAAAAGCAATTGATTGGTGCTTGGTCAATAAGATAAAATCTATTTATTTAGGGACCATGACTCAATTCAAAGCAGCACATAAATTTTATGAAAAGAATGGATTTGTAGAAATAAGTAGAGATCAATTACCAATAGATTTTATTGACAATCCAATTGATGATGTTTTTTATAACAGGCTTCTAAATGGGGATATTCAGGAGTAACAAATTCCGTCTTTCTGAATCATTTTGGATGCACTAAATACGATTTACATTTAATCTGAATAATCATCAATATCCCTGCTTTTTCTAATTTGATTTTTCGAGGAATCTAGTTCTTTTTCTTTTTTTGAATTTTGGTTGGCTAAAAGGAATAAGCCGTTTCACGGTTCACTTGAATCAAATGTCCTCTGGGACTTTTGATTTCGTTCATGTCGAACATA